>JBNKNO010000001.1:0-4486 GCA_050293885.1 Rhodocyclaceae bacterium
AGGTGCAGGAAGAAGTCGATGAGCATGGGGTGAGCGTGATCAGTGCGTCTTGTATTCGATCAGTTCGATCACGTCGCGTTCGATCTCAGGCCCGGCGGCGGCGAGGACGATCCGCTCCATTTTTACGTAGCGCTTGGCTTTGGGCGAATACCACAGGGTGAGTTTCACGTTGGTGGGTTCGATCTCGGCCTCGATCTGGCTGCCACTTTGCCGGCGTTGCGACAGGACGAGGACTTCAACGGTCTGAAAGGTGCCGGCCGGCACCGTGACGTTGCCGCGCCCGACGAGCTTGGCGTGAGTGCGCCAGTTGCCCCATTGGCGATTCATTTCGGGGGTGCGAATGCCCGCCCATTGTCCCTCGCGAAGGGCGCCGGAGGTGGCGAACCAGGGCGAGAACTCCCAGCCCAGCCACACCCACTCGACGAACGCGGCTGACGCGTTGCTCGAACGTTTGCTCCCGCCGGGTCGACGGTCGGGAGCCAGTTGCGTCATGGTTTCGTAGATCAGGTCGTTTTCGACCTTGTCAACGGTGACCGCGACGGTGCGCTTGGGGCTGTTGGCCCATTTGCCGCGCATGCGATAGACCCAAGTGTCGCCGGGGGCGGGCAGTTTCTGGTTGGTCGGGGCGGCAACGGCGGGTGCGGCCGGTTCGGCGGTCAGCGTCTTCGTTATCTTGCCGCCCGCGTTTTCGGCCACCAGCGTCAGGCGCGTGCTGTTGCCGAGCTTGACGCTCACGCAGGCGCCGGTGGTGTTGCTCAGGCGCCCGGGGGTGGGGTTGAGGTGGAGGGTGTCTGCCCCGCTGACCCGGTAGCACACCTTGGCGCCCCCGTCTTCGGGGAACGCGCTGAGGGCGGCGATCTGAGGCTTTGCAGGCGCGGGAGAAGGTGTGGGCGCGGGTGCCGGCGTGGGCGCCGCGTTGACCTGTGGCGCCGTTTCACTCGGGGCGGGGGGCGCAACGGGGGGCGGGGTGACCGCGCGCCCGGTCAGGGTGAGTGCGACGGTGTTGTGTGCGCCTTTGGCGGTAAGCGTGGCCAAGTGCGCACCGGCTGCTGTGGGGCGATACTGCACCGATACGCTGCAGCTGCTGCCGTCGCGAAGATTGCCGGAGCAGGTTTCCACCGGCATGGCGAACTGCGCGACATCTTCGCCAGCGAGGGTGAGTGTGACACCGGATTGTTCAGCGCCGCTGTTGTCGATGCGCCACTCCAGCAGCTTGCGTTCGCCGGTGCTCAGTTGGCCAAAGTCCAGTGAGCTCGTCGGTGCTGCGAGGACGGGCTGCGGTGTGGATTCGGGGGGCGTCGTGTCCGTTGGGGCCGGCGCGACCACCGGTGGGTTCGTGGTGGGGTCGTCGCCCATGAGGCTGCTCGTCAGCCAGGCGCCGACGGCCACGGCGGCGATACCCAGCCCGAGCCACAGCGGCGTGCGGCGGGTGGCGGTGGTGGTGGCGGCCGTGTCTTGCGCGGGGGCTTCGGCGACCGGGGCGGTGGGCGGTGGGGTGTCCGCGCCGGGGGTGTCGAGAATCTTCTCCAGCGTGCGGATCAATTCGCCCGAGGTGGCATCCCATTGCTTGTGGGTCAGTTCCACCGCTTGTCGTCGCACCAGTGACTGCAGGTCTTCCGGCAGGTCGTCGAGATTGGGCATGGCGGCGCCGTCGAGCAGCACCGGCACCACGCGGATATCGCGCTTGAGTGCGGCGCTGGTTTCCAAGCGGATGAAGTCGTTGGGGTCGTCGAGGCGTCGTCGGCCTTGCGCGTCGGTGATGTCCAGCCACTCGTCGCCGATGAGCGCGATCAACACCCGGCAGGACTCGACCGCCTTTTCGATGGCCACGACGAAATCGGTGCCCGGCTCGATATGCTCGACATCCATGAACACGCGCTCGGCACCGAAGTGGCTCACGAGTCGGTCGTACAGACGCCCGGCGTAACCTGCCGAGTCGTCGCGTCGGTAGCTGATGAAGATGCCGTCCACTGGGTGCTGCCCTCATGACCATGTGCTGCAAGCATAGCGCCTGCGCGCGGGGGTCGGAACCCGTGTCAGTCAGTTTCCTCGCGCCGGTGCCGCAGTTTTTCGGCAAACGCGTGCTGCAGCCCCCACACGCAGGCCGCGAAGACAAGCAGGGCGCCGATGCCGAGCACGAGGCCGGCGTTGGCGCTGAGCGGCAGGGGCGGGGACTCGGGCTGGCGCGCGGCGACGAAGCTGCCCAGTCCATAAACGGCGGCAATGGGCGATAGCGCGGTGCCCAAGGCAAACATAGCGAGTTTCGACATCGTTGCTCCCTCAGCGATTGCGTCGATTCATGAACACCAGGCGTTCGAACAAATGCACGTCCTGCTCGTTTTTCAGCAAGGCGCCGTGCAAGGGGGGCAGGGCATCCGCCTCTTCCTTCGACTGCAGCGCCGTGGGCGGAATGTCTTCGGCCACCAGCAGTTTGAGCCAGTCGATGAGCTCCGAGGTGGACGGCTTCTTCTTCAGGCCGGCAATCTCGCGCAGGCCAAAGAACACCTCCAGCGCCTCTTTGAGCATCTCCTGCTTGATGTTCGGGAAGTGCACATCGACGATGGCCTGCATGGTGTCCCGATCCGGAAACTGGATGTAGTGGAAGAAGCAGCGGCGCAGGAAGGCGTCCGGCAGCTCCTTTTCGTTGTTGGAGGTGATGAACACGATCGGCCGATGCCTGGCGCGTACCGTCTCGCGCGTCTCGTACACATGGAATTCCATGCGGTCGAGCTCGCGCAGCAAATCGTTGGGAAACTCGATATCGGCCTTGTCGACCTCGTCGATCAACACCACGCAGGGCCGATCCTGCTCGAAAGCCTGCCACAGCACGCCCTTGACGATGTAGTTGGCGATGTCCTTGACGCGGTCGTCGCCCAGTTGCGAATCGCGCAGGCGCGACACCGCGTCGTACTCGTACAGGCCCTGCTGCGCCTTGGTGGTCGACTTGATATGCCACTGCAGCAGCGGCACGCCCAGCGCGTTGGCCACCTCCTCCGCCAGCATGGTCTTGCCCGTGCCGGGCTCGCCTTTGATGAGCAGCGGGCGTTGCAGCGTGATGGCGGCATTGACCGCCAGCTTGAGATCGTCCGTGGCGACGTAGGTGTCGCTGCCGTCAAAACGCATGTGCTATCTCGAATGCCATCTGGAACGAGCCATTATAGGGAATCGCATCCGCTGAGGTGTGGCGATACGAACGATCGTTTGATTTCCTCGGGCCGAGCGGCTAGTTTAGAAAAAGTCGCGTGGCAGGGGCGCGGCGCGTCCACATAATAATGGAGGAGAAACCTCATGTTCAAAGCGCGTTTGGCACTGGCCGGTGCCTGCCTTGTGTTCGCCTCGTTCGCCAGTCACGCCGGCACCTTGGTGAGCAACTACTCGCAACTCGTCTTCTTCGGCGATAGCCTGTCCGACAACGGCAATGTGTTCGCCCTCAGCGGCGGCCTGTTTCCGCCGCCGCCTTATGTCAATGGGCGGTTCAGCAATGGCCCGGTCGCGGCCGAAACCATGGCCGATACGCTCGGCCTCACACTTACCGACTTCGCCTTCGGTGGCGCCAAGACCGGCGCCGATATCAACGGCAACGACAACTTCCGCTCGGATCTGGGCCTCAACGGTACCGGCATGCAGGCCCAGGTCGGCATGTTCGCCGCCGCGCTCGGCGGTGGTGCTGCCGACGCCAATGCGCTCTACGGCGTGTGGGGCGGGCCCAACGACTATTTCGAAGCCGGCCTCACTCCGCCCGAATCGGTCGCCAATCTCATGACCATCGTCAGCGACCTGTATGCGCTGGGTGCCCGCAATTTCTTCCTGCCCAACCTGCCCGATCTTGGCCTCACGGCGGAATTTGTCGGTACGCCGTTGCAGGCACAGATGACCTTTGTCTCGCAGACCTTCAACAGCCTGCTCGACACCGAAGTCATGACGCTCGGCCTCAGCCTGCCCGACGCCAGCATCGTCACTTTCGATACCTTCAACTTCCTGCGCGATGTCGTCACCAGTCCGGCGGATTTCGGCTTCAGCAACGTTGCTGAAGCCTGCCTGGACAACCTTGCCTGCGTGCTCGACCCTACGGTGCAAGACACCTACCTGTTCTGGGATGGCGTCCACCCGACCACCGCCGCGCATGCCCAGCTGGGCCTCGCGTTCGCGCAGGCGGTCGCGGTGCCGGAACCGGCGAGTCTTGCGCTCGTGATGGGTGCGTTGAGCGCGTTGGGTTGGTCTCGGGGCAAGCGACGATAGCGTCGAGCTCTCCATTTGCGACAAACCGCCTTACCGGGCGGTTTTTGCGCATCGCCGCATAGGATGGAAGGCGGTACATGAATTTCATCGGCGATTTGTATTCGCACACTGTCTGGCTCGCGATTATTCCCCTGTTGGCAGGGCAGTACCGTCGGCGTATTAGAAGCTACTGATTCCGAAAAGAAAATTGTGCATCGCAGCGAAGCGAGAATCGTTTGCATCTTGGCGCTTGCAGCCCTTAGAATCA
>JBNKNO010000001.1:4492-12429 GCA_050293885.1 Rhodocyclaceae bacterium
CTACTGATTCCGAAAAGAAAATTGTGCATCGCAGCGAAGCGAGAATCGTTTGCATCTTGGCGCTTGCAGCCCTTAGAATCGACCGGCCGTTTCCGATTCCCCCCCAACCCGACAGAGGAGTTTTCATGAAGGGACAACGGTTTATCGTTGCAGCGATGCTGGTGGCTGCGTCCGCATCAACATGGGCAGCCAAGGGTGACGCCGAGGCCGCAAAACAAAAAATTTCCATGTGTGTGGGCTGTCATGGCATCCCGGGATATCGCACTGCGTTCCCGTCTGTGTATCACGTACCCAAGCTGGGTGGTCAGCATCCGGCCTATATCGTCGCGGCGCTCAAGGCATACAAGAATGGCGACCGTAGCCACCCGACAATGCAGGGCATTGCGGCTAGTCTGAGCGATCAGGACATGGCCGATCTCGCTGCCTACTATGGGGGTAAGAAATAATGAGTCAGAAGTGGATTGCCAGTATCGCGATCGCGCTGGCCTGTTCCCCGGCGTTTGCGGGCGGAGATCCGGTGGCCGGCAAGGAAAAGTCTGCGCTGTGCGCCGCGTGCCACGGCGAGACGGGTGTGAGCCGGGCGCCCAACTTTCCGAAACTGGCGGGGCAGAATGCGGATTACATCGTCCGTGCGCTCATCGACTACAAGTCGGGCAAGCGCAAGAACCCGATCATGGGTGGTCAGGTGGCCAATCTGACGGCTGAAGACATGGCCGATCTGGCTGCGTATTTCTCTGCTCAGGAAGGTTTGAGCGTCAAGCGCTGATCATCGGGACGGAAAACGGCAGAAAGGCGGGCGTGAGTGCCCGCCTTTTTGCTTGTGTGGCGTCTTGATTTGTCAGTGGCGGGTCGAAATCTGTCCTATATTCCGGCGCGCTTTCTGACGGCGTCCACATACGCGGCACCGTCTGGCGGTTGCCGGTCTCGTTGCGCCCGCCAGATGGTTTCGCCGAGGCATTCGAGCACTTCGTGCAGGGCATCGTGACGATTGCCCGAGCGAAGCTGAAGCTGCGCGAACGCGGCCTTGAGGCCGGGGGGCTGATCGATGGACAGTTGTTCTTCGACGGCCAAGTGCAGCGACAGGTGCAGGAAGGGGTTGATTTGCCCGTCGTCCGGCGAGAAATCCTTGTCGATGGCGTCCGGGTCTTCGAGAAACGCGTGATATTCCGGGTGCAAACCGGCGATGTCCACGAACAGGCTTTCCATGGGCGTCATGACGCTGCCTTCGCGGTGTTTCTTCCACGCGTCGATGAAGAATTGTCGGGCCTGGTCTCGGCTTGGATCGAACATGGGCTCAGCCTGAAATGGGGGAGTCGGGGGGGATGTCGGTCTTGTCGCGGAAATTGCACACGTCGCGCACCAGGCATTCGCCGCACTTGGGTTTGCGCGCCGTGCAGATGTAGCGGCCGTGCAGAATCAGCCAGTGGTGCGCATCGAGCAGGTAGTCCTTGGGCACGCGCTTGAGCAGGCGTTGCTCGACTTCGTCCACGGTTTTCCCTGCAGCCAGTCCGGTGCGATTGGCGAGCCGAAAGATGTGGGTGTCGACGGCCATGGCCGGTTGGCGAAAGATGGTGTTGAGCACCACGTTGGCGGTCTTGCGGCCGACACCGGGGAGCGCCACCAGCGCCTCGCGGGTGTCCGGGACTTCGCCGCCGTGGCGTTCGAGCAGCAGATGGCTGAGGGCGGCGACGTTCTTGGCCTTGTTGCGGAACAGGCCGATGGTCTTGATGTGTGCGGCAATGCCTTCTTCGCCGAGCGTGACCATGGCTTCGGGCGTCGGCGCGGCGGCGAACAGGCCGCGCGTGGCGAGGTTGACGCTCTTGTCGGTGGCCTGCGCCGAGAGCACGACGGCCACCAGCAGCTGGTAGGGCGAAGCGTATTCGAGCTCGGTCTGGGGCGCCGGGTTGGCGGCAGCGAAACGCGCGAACATCTGCGCGATGGCATCGCGGGTCATGGGGCGTGCCATGTTCAGGCCTCCGCGACGGCGTCCTCGGGCGGCGGCACGGCGGCCGGCGCGTTGTGTTTGCGCTCGCTGGCGCGCTGGTTGATCCAGTTGTAGGCGGCGATCAGGCAGCCGAGGGCGAAGAACGCACCGGGCGGCAGCACGGCGATGAGAAAACCGGGGTAGTCGCCGTCGAGCACGTTGATGGCGCTGGCGTCGGGGAAGATCAGGTCGATGCCGCCGAACAGCGTGCCGGCGCCGATGAACTCACGCATGGCGCCCAGCACCGCCAACACCCACAACAGGCCGACGCCTTGCGCGATGCCGTCGAAGATGGAAGCGACCGGGTTGTTCTTGGCGGCGAAGGCCTCGATGCGCGCCAGCACGATGCAATTGGTGACGATCAGCGGAATGAAGATGCCGAGCACCAGATACAGCCCATGCAGATAGGCGTTGAACAGCAGGTCGACCACCGTGACCAGCGAGGCGATGACGAGAATGAAGACCGGGATGCGGATCTCGTAGGGAATGAAGTTGCGCAGAACGGCGACGCCGAAGTTCGCCATCGCCATGACCAGAATGGTTGCCACGCCGAGGCTGACCGCATTGACCATGGTGGTGCTCACCGCCAGGATGGGGCACAGCCCCAGCAGCTGTACCAGTCCGGGGTTCTGCTTCCACAGGCCGTTGATCCAGTTTTCGCGATGGAATTCGCTCATTGGGCGTTTCCTCCTGCACGGCCATCATTGAAGAGAGTGCCGGTTTTCGTGGCGAACAAGGCGTCACGATGGGCGTTTGTCCAGCCGAGTGTGCGCGCCACGGCGGCGGTCACCGCGCGTGCGCTGATGGTCGCGCCGGTATGAAAATCGAAGGCGCCGCCATCTTTCTTGACTTGCCAGGCCGTCTGCGGCGTCCGATCGAAGGAGGCGTTCTCGAACTGATCGATCCACGGGCTGGCCTTGTTGCGGTCTTTCTTGCGATCGACGTAGTCGCCCAGGCCCGGCGTTTCCTTGTGGTCGGTGACGCGCACACCCGAAATGCTGCCGTCGTTGCGCACCGCGACGATGAGGCCGATGGTGCCGCCGTAGCCGTTGTTGGCGTGGGCCTCGACGATCAGCGCCACCGGTTGGCCGTTTTCGCGCGCGCGATACACCAGCCCGCCTTCGTCCAGCCCGAGCGCGTCGGTGGGTGGCAGTTTGAGCGCATCGTCGAGCAAGGCGTTGTTGTAGCTGTCGGGCGGCAGGATTTCGGCAATCAGCTTGTGTTTGACCTCGGCAATCGCGGCCTCGATGTCCGGCTTGGTCATGCGGTAGGTCATCGCCATGGCGGCGGTGAACAGGCCGGCAAACAAGGTGAGGATGGCGGCGGTGCGGGCGGCCGTGCGGACGGCGGTGTATTCGGTGCTCATGTCCTTGCCCTCACTGGCCTTTGTGCCCGAATACCGGTGGCTGGGTCTTCATGTCGATGAGCGGTACGCACAGGTTCATGAGCAGCACGGCAAAGGCGATGCCGTCCGGATAGGCGCCGAAGTTGCGGATCAGGTAGGCAATGATCGCGATGCCGGCCGCGAACAGCAGTTTGCCGCGCGGGGTGGTCGCGCCCGAGACCGGATCGGTGACGATGAAGAAGGCGGCCAGTAGCGTACCGCCGCTGGCCAGATGGAACAGGGGAGAGGCGAAGCGGGCGGAATCGCCGAGCCAGAACAGGCCCGAGATCACCACCAGCGCAACCAGAAACGCGGTGGGCAGATGCCAGGTGATGACCCGGCGCCACAGCAGCAAGGCGCCACCGACGATGTAACCGAGCCCGATCCATTCCCAGCCGCGGCCGCCAGCCGTTCCGAACGCCTCGCCGGTGAGGACGGTGGCCACCGGGGTGTCGCCGCGCAGCCCGGTGCGCAGGGCATCGAGCGGCGTGGCGCCGGTCACGGCGTCGAGGCTGCCGCCGGCAATGAGGTGCAGGTGCGTGCTCAGATCCATCCAGCCGGCCGCCGGCCATTGCGACATGGCCGAGGGGTAGGCGACGATCATCAGGCAGTAGGCCGCCATCGCCGGGTTGAACGGGTTCTGGCCCAGCCCGCCGTAGAGGTGCTTGACGGCGACGATGGCCAGCAGCGTGGCGAGAACGAGAATCCACGCGGGAATGATGGTCGGAAACGCCAAAGCGATGAGCCAGGCGGTGACCACCGCCGAGAGGTCGCTGACGTAGGTCAGCACCGGCTTCTTGCGCAGCCACAGCACAAAGGCTTCGCCCGCGATGGCCGCGATCGAGGCGATGGCCAGATTGACCACGATGCCGGGGCCGAATTGCCACACGTAGAGGCCAACCGCCGGCAACAGCGCGACCAGCACGGTGAACATCACCTGCTGCACGCTGGCGGGTTTGCGGACGAAGGGGGAGGTGAGCATCAGTGGTTTTCCGGTGCTTCGTTCTGGCTATCGGTCGGTGGCTCGGCGGTGCCACCCGGCGTCGCGGCCACGTCGGCCTGGCGACGCGCGTCGGCTTCGGCGACCTGAGCGGCTTGCGCGGGGCCGAGGTCTTCGGTGTTCTTCGCTTCGACTTGCGCCTTTTGCTGCTTGGCGCGTTCGAGCGCTGCGGCGATCAGGGCGCGCTTGGCGTCGTCCGCGCTGGCGGGTTTGTCCGACGGCGCTGCGCTTGCTTCGGCCGACTTGGCAGCGTCTTCGGCGAGTTTGGCCTTGGTGGCGGCAGCCTTGGCGGCCAGGCGCTCGGCCTTCTCGCGTTTTTCGCGCTCCTGCCGTTCGTTGCGGAACTCGAAGCGGTCGCGCGCGGCGTCGGAGGCGGCCTTCTCGCGTTCCCGTGCCCAGATTTCGCTCTTGGAGAAGCGGTAGTAGTCGACCAGGCGAATGTGCGAAGGGCACACGTAGGCACAGCAACCGCATTCGATACAGTCGAACAGGTGGTATTCCTGCGCCTTGCCGAAATTCCGGGCGCGCGAGAACCAGTACAACTCGAACGGTTGCAGGTCGGCCGGGCAGGCCTGCGCGCAGGCGCCGCAACGGATGCAGTTGACCTCCGGCGGCGGCGGCGGGAACAGCGTCGGCGAGCAGGCAATGACGCAGTTGGTGCCCTTGGCCAGCGGCACGTCGCCGCCGGGGAGCTCGAAGCCCATCATCGGGCCGCCGAGCAGCACGCGGTTGGTGTCTTTGCCCGGTTGAGCCTGTTCGAGCAATTCGGCGATCGGCGTGCCGATGAGCGCTTCGACGTTGCCCGGCGTGCGCACATTGCCGGTGAGGGTGACCACGCGCGAAATGAGCGGTTCGCCGAATGCGAAGGCGCGATGCACCGCGTGGGCAGTGCCGACGTTGAAGCACTGCACGCCGAAATCGCCGCCGAGCTTGCCGTGCGGGATCTCGATGCCGGTGAGCACGCGAATGAGCTGCTTCTCGCCGCCGGCCGGATAGAGGGCGGGGATGGCGGTGACGGTGATGTCGGCGTCGACCCCATCGCGCGCCTGTCCGAGCGCGGCGATCGCCTCGGGCTTGTTGTCTTCGACGCCGACGATGATGCGCGTGGCGCCGACCAGATCGCGCAGGATGACGGCGCCGGCCAGAATGCTCTCGGCGCGTTCGCGCATGAGGCGGTCATCGCAGGTGATCCACGGTTCGCACTCGGCGCCATTGAGGATCAGGGTGTCGATGCCCGTGCCGCGGCCAACCTTGATGTGGCTGGGGAAGGTGGCGCCACCGAGGCCGACCACGCCGCATTCGCGCAGCCAGGCGAGTTTCTCGTCGCGCGTCGCCTTGTCAGCGTCAAACGCGTGTCGTTCGATCCAGCGATCTTCGCCGTCCGGTTCGATGACCACACAGCGTGTGCCGAGGCCCGAGGCGTGCGCCATGGTGTGCAACTCGATGCCCAGTACGGTGCCCGAGGTCGGCGCATGCACGGCGGTGCCCAGTGCTTCGTCGGGCGCGCCGATGCGTTCGCCCTTGAGCACCTTCTGGCCGGTCTCGACGATGCAACGCGCCGTGGTGCGCGCGCTCTGGCGCAGCGGCACGATGAGGCGTTCGGGCAAGAGCGCACGGCGGATCGGCGCGTTGGCCGATTCGTTCTTGTGGGTGTCGGGCTTGATGCCGCCGTGGAACTTGAACAAGCCGGCGATCATGCGACTTCCTCGAGACGGATGACCGGGTACTTCCACTTCCAGTTCTTCACGGTTTCGGGCAACGGCTCCATGGTGATGCAATCGACCGGGCAGGGCGCCAGGCACAGCTCGCAGCCGGTGCAATCCTTCTCGATGACGGTGTGCATCTGCTTGGCGGCGCCGACGATGGCATCGACCGGGCAGGCCTGGATGCACAGGGTGCAGCCGATGCAGGTGTTCTCGTCGATGACGGCCACGGATTTGGGTTTCTCGACGCCGTGTTCTTCGTCGAGCGGTTTGAATTCACGGCCAAGCAGGTCGGCCAGATGGCGAATGCCTTCCTCGCCGCCCGGTGGGCACTGGTTGATGTCGGCCTCGCCATTGGCAATGGCTTCGGCGTAGGGCCGGCAACCGGGAAAGCCGCACTGGCCGCATTGGGTTTGCGGCAGGATGGCGTCGATGTTTTCGACCAGCGGGTCGCCTTCGACCTTGAAGTGGATGGCGGCGTAGCCGAGCGCGGCGCCGAGCACGATGGCAATGCCGGCCATGACGAGGATGGCGGTCAGCATGCGCGCATGCCTTTGGCGAAGTGCTGCACGGGCAAGTCAGGAATATCGCGCATGAGCCTCACTGATAGCGGTCCAGTCCGGCGAAACCCATGAAGGCGAGGCTCATCAGGCCGGCGGTGATCAGGGCGATGGCGGTGCCTTTGAACGGGGCGGGTACGTCGGCGCCGTCGAGGCGCTCGCGAATGCCGGCGAACAGGATCAGTGCCAGCGTGAAGCCGATGGAGCTGCCGAAGCCGAACAGCAGCGATTCGAGCAGGTTGTGACGCAGGCCGACGTTGAGCAGCGGCACGCCGAGCACCGCGCAGTTGGTGGTGATCAGCGGCAGATAGATGCCCAGCACCTGGTGCAGCAGTGGGCTGGTCTTGTGGATCACCAGTTCGGTGAGCTGCACGATGGCGGCGATGACGACGATAAAGGACAGCGTGCGCAGGTAGACCAGATCGTTGGGCACCAGCAGGTAGTGGTCGATCAGGTAACTGGTGCCGCTGCCCAGCGTGAGCACGAAGGTGGTCGCCGCGCCCATGCCGATGGCGGTTTCCAGCTTTTTGGAAACCCCCATGAACGGGCACAGGCCGAGAATGCGCACCAGCACCACGTTGTTGACCAGCACGGCCCCGAGAATGACGAAAAGATAGCTGCTCATGTTCAGCCGATTTTGTCCAAGTCCGGGATTATCGCCTGCGCCCGCACGGGGCTCAACCCTGCCACGGTTATAGGTATATGCCTGTCAGGCGCATGGCGCGGCATGCTCACGCGGTCGCCGCAACGCATTCGCGCACCAGCGCCGGGCCGCGATAGATGAGACCGCTGTAGATCTGCACCAGCGCCGCGCCGGCGTCGATCTTCTCGGCCGCATCGCGACCACTGAGAATGCCGCCGACGCCGATGACGGGAATCTCGCCCGCCAGTTGGGTGGCGAGCGCGCGAATCACGCGCGTGCTCGCTTCGCGCACCGGCGCGCCCGACAGGCCGCCTTGTTCGTCGCCATGACGGATGCCTTGCACCTTGTCACGGGCGATGGTGGTGTTGGTGGCGATGACGGCGTCGATGCGGTGACGGCGCAGGGCATCGGCGATGTTGGTGATCTGCGCGTCGTCCAGATCCGGCGCGATCTTGAGCGCCAGCGGCACATAGCGCCCGTGGGTGTCGGCCAGCCGGGCCTGGGCGGTCTTGAGCGGGCCGAGCAGGGCGTCGAGCTCCGAGGCGCCCTGCAATGCGCGCAGGTTCTTGGTGTTGGGCGACGAGATGTTCACCGTCACGTAGTGGGCGAGCGGATAGACCTTTTCGAGACAGGCGAGGTAATCATCGACCGCGTTTTCGATGG
>JBNKNO010000001.1:12761-59393 GCA_050293885.1 Rhodocyclaceae bacterium
AGCAGACGTCCGGCGCGCGACAGCGCCGCGAGCGACAGTTCGTGGGCGGTTTCGGCGTCGAACGCGAAAAACAGCGGGCGGGCAAGGTCGTAGAGCATAGCGGCGCATTTTACTCCAGCGCATGCCCGAGTTGTTGCGCTGCGTCAGCGCGCGTAGCCGCGTGAGTCCGG
Source organism: Rhodocyclaceae bacterium (assembly GCA_050293885.1). Classification (GTDB taxonomy): domain Bacteria; phylum Pseudomonadota; class Gammaproteobacteria; order Burkholderiales; family Rhodocyclaceae; genus Nitrogeniibacter. Next base: position 12,932 of record JBNKNO010000001.1, read on the forward strand.
CTTAGGCCCGATCGGCGTCGGTGAGCGTGCGCCATTGGCCGGCGATGCGGCCTTCGAGGGGGTGGAATCCGGCCTTGTAGGCCATCTTGCGGCTGTCGTGAATCCAGTAACCGAGGTACAGGTAGGGGAGGCTGAGCTGGCGGCAGGCCTCGATCTGCCACAGCACGCCCCAGGTGCCATAGCTCGCTTGCGTCTGTTCCGGATCGAAAAAGGTGTAGACGCTCGACAGGCCATCGGTGAGCCAGTCGATGATGCACACCATGCGCAGCACGCCTTGTTCGCGAAACTCGATGAGTCGCGTGTCGACATGGCTTTGCAGCAGAAAGTGGCCGTATTGCTCGCGGCTGTCCTGATCCATGCCGCCGCCAGCATGGCGAGCGACCTGATAGCGCTGGTAGAGATCGTAGTGCTCGTCGTCGTAAGCCAGTTGCCGCTCGGTGACGCTCATGCCGTGATGGCGTTGTATGGCGCGACGTTGCGAGCGGGTGGGGGTGAAGCGATCGATCGGAATACGCACCGGCACGCAGGCGCGGCAGTGGTCGCAGTAGGGGCGGTAGGTAAACACGCCGCTGCGCCGAAAACCGTTGCGTACGAGTTCGGAATAGACCGGGGTGTCGATGATGTGGTTGGGGGTGGCGACTTGCGAACGGGCCCGCTGATCCGGCAGGTAGGAGCAGTCGTAGGGGCCAGTCACATAGAACTGGATGAGTGCGTACGGATAGTCCTGCTTCATGGGTTCCGGGCCTGCGTCCTCATTCTGGTTCGGCGTTCCCGGCCGCCCAGTGCTGCGGCGCCGGGCTCGGGCCGATCAAGTCGTCCAACTCGCGCGCGAACCGGGCTCGCGGGATCTCGATGCCGCCCATCGAGCGCAGATGAGCGGTCGTCATCTGGCAATCTATCACGCCAAATCCGCGCTGCTCAAGGTGGTCGGAAAGGCCGACCAGCGCGACTTTCGAGGCATCGCTGACGGTTGAAAACATCGATTCGCCAAAAAATGCGCGATCGAGTGCGATGCCATAAAGCCCGCCGACGAGTTGTTCGTCTTGCCAACATTCGACACTGTGCGCGTAGCCCAGTTCATGCAGATCGCGGTAGGCCGCGATCATGTGCGGCGTGATCCAGGTGCCGCTGGTGTCGGCCCGCAGGCGCGCGCAGGCGTGAATCACGTCGGCAAAGGCGGTGTCGAAGCGCACCTCGAACACGCCTCGGCGCAGCGTTTTGTTCAAACTGCGGGTGATGCGCAGCTGGCCGGGGCGCAGGATCATGCGTGGGTCGGGGCTCCACCACAGAATCGGCTCGCCGTCGCTGAACCACGGGAAGATGCCCTTGCGGTAGGCGGACAGCAGCCACTGCGGGCTGAGTGCACCACCGGCGGCGAGCAAGCCGTTGGGCTCGGTGAGCGCGCGCTCGACGGGCGGAAACACCGGCTCGGTGAGCCACGGGATCATGCGTCGAAGTCGCCGCCCGGCAGGCGGGCCGGTTCATAGAAGGTGACCACGTGATCGACGATCAGGCGGATGCCGATGCGCTCGCCAATGGCGTGATTGTGGTGGCTGGGCACCAGCGAGAGCAGCTTGCCGCCGTTGTCCAGTTGCAGCGTGTAGAGAATGTCGGCGCCGCGAAAGGCCTTTTGCACCACGATCGCGGTCTGCTCGCTGGCGTCGTCATGGACGACGTCGTCGGGGCGCAGCAGCACGTCTACATCGGCGCCGGGCGGGCACACGCCGAGCGGACCGCAGTCCATGGGCATGTCGCTGCGCAGGGTGCCCAGCGCGATCTGCACGCGATCTTCGCCGGTGATGCGGCCGGGAATCAGCACCCCCTGGCCGATGAAGTCGGCCACGAAACGATTGGCCGGCTTGTGATAGAGGTTGTAGGGCGAATCCCACTGCTGCAAATGACCATCATGCATCAGACCGATGACATCGGCGACGGCAAAGGCTTCGTTCTGATCGTGGGTGACGAGAATCGCGGTTGTGCCGGTGGCCTTGAGAATGCTGCGTACTTCCAGCGACAGGCGCTCACGCAGTTCCACATCAAGGTTCGAGAAGGGTTCGTCCATGAGCAGCAGGCGAGGCGACGGCGCCAGCGCCCGCGCCAGTGCCACGCGCTGCTGCTGGCCGCCGGACAACTCGTGCGGGTAGCGATGCGCTTGCTGCGTCAGACTGATCAGCTCGAGCATCTCGTCGACACGGGTGCGGCTGTCGGTCGTGCCCAGGCCGTGCAGGCCGAATCCGATGTTGTCGCGAATGGTCAGGTGGGGAAACAGGGCGTAGTCCTGAAACACCATGCCGATGCGCCGATGCTCCGGTGCTGTGTGGGTTTGCGCGTCACTCACCCGTTGGTCGGCAATACGAATGGCGCCGCCGCGCACGCGCTCGAAACCGGCAATGGCGCGCAGCACAGTGGTCTTGCCGCAACCGGACGGGCCGAGCAGGCAGCCGATGCTGCCTTCGTCGAGCGAAAAATCGAGTTGATCGACAACAATCAGGTCGTCGTAGCCGAGCGTCAGCTGGCTGACATCGAGCAAAGTCATGAAACGAAGGCCGCGGCACCGTTGGGGAGAATGCGATCCATTATAATTTGCGTATCGCCCGGAACGCGCGTTCATCGGGCTTTTTTCATGAGACGGGCCAATGAGCAGGATTTCGCCCGGATGACAACAGACGCCGTGGACGAACCGACTTGCGCATGACCCGCCGCTTTTTCTCGTTGGGTGACTATCGCTGGCTGACCCTGACCGCCCTCGTCGTGGCGGCCTTGGCTGCGGTGCCGATCGCCTCGATTTTTGCCTCGCTTGCCGACTGGCGCACCGGCGACACCTGGTCGCATCTGATCGACACGGTGTTGCCCGAGTACCTGCTCAACACCGTCATTCTGTGTCTGGGGGTCGGCGTGAGCGTGGCCGTCATCGGCGTGGCCACCGCCTGGCTGACCGTGATGCACGATTTTCCGGGTCGGCGGATGTTCGAATGGGCGCTCATCTTGCCCCTTGCCGTGCCGGCCTATGTCATGGCCTATGTGTATACCGATTTTCTTCAGTTTGTCGGCCCGGTGCAAAGTGCGCTGCGTGGCTGGTTCGGCTGGGAGGCGGGTGACTACGGGTTCCCCGATGTGCGTACCGTCGGCGGTGCCGTCGCCATGTTCGGCTTTGTGTTCTACCCCTACGTCTACATGCTGGCGCGCACCGCGTTTCTAGAGCGTGCGTCGGGCGCGATGGAGGCGGGGCGCTCGCTCGGGCTGGGGCCGTGGCGTTGCTTCTTCCGCGTCTCCTTGCCGCTGGCCCGGCCGGCTATCGTCGCCGGCACCGCGCTGGCGCTGATGGAGACTTTGGCTGATTACGGCACGGTGGCCTACTTCGGCGTGCAGACCTTCACCACCGGCATCTACCGCGCCTGGTTCTCGCTGGGCGACCGCGCCGCGGCGGCGCAGCTGTCGGCCATGCTGCTGTCGTTCGTGGTGCTGGTGCTGATGCTCGAACACCTCAGCCGGGGGCGCGCGCGCTTCAACGACACCTCGCGTCAGCGTCGCCCGGCGTTTGCACAGCGCCTGTCTGCGCTGGCCGGATGGGGCGCCTTCGCGGCTTGTTTCCTGCCCCTGTTCTTCGGTTTTCTGCTGCCCGCACTGTTGTTGCTGAAAATGGCGATCAACGAGGGCGACGCCCAGTTCGGCCCGCGCTTTCTATCGCTGGCGGGCAACAGCTTTGCGCTGGCCAGCGTGACTGCCGTGATCGGTGTGGTGCTGGCGGTGTTGCTGGCCTACGCCAACCGGCTCGCACGTGTGCCGCTCACAGCCTTTCTCAATCGGTTGGTCGGCCTCGGTTATGCGGTGCCCGGCACGGTGATTGCCGTCGGCGTGCTGATTCCGGTCACTCAGCTGGACAATTGGCTGGCCCATACGATCAAGGCCATCACCGGCGCGAGCCCCGGCCTGTTGCTCACCGGGGGGATGGCGGCACTGGTGTTTGCCTATCTGACACGTTTCCTGAGCGTGGCCCTGCACACCGTGGATACCGGCCTGGCACGCATCACGGTGTCGATGGACGAGGCCGCGCGCAACCTCGGCGCCAGCCTGTGGAAGACGCTGCGCCAGGTGCATGTGCCGATGCTGCGTGGCAGCCTGCTGACCGCCGGGCTGATGCTGTTCGTCGATGTGATGAAGGAGTTGCCCGCCACCTTGGTGATGCGCCCGTTCAACCTCGATACGCTGGCCACGCAGACCTTCAACCTGGCCGCCGACGAGCGACTCGCGGAAGCCTCGACCGCGGCGCTCACCATCGTGGTGGTGGGTCTGGTGCCGGTCATCCTGCTGTCGGCGCAGATCGCCCGGCAACGGCGAAGCCGCAAGCGCTGAGATCGTTCGCTCAAGACGCCGCGCCATGAAAAACGCCCCGAACCGAGTCGGGGCGTTTTCGTTTTCTTGCGTGCGCGTGTTCGCTTAGCGGTAACCGGCGCGGTCGTACATTTTCTGCGCTTCGGCCACGCCGTTGGCCAGTTCGGCGACCGGCAGCGGATCGGCCTTGAACGTGCCCATCTTGTCCAGCGCCGGGTTGCTGACCTTCACGCCCGGGACAGCCGGCCATTCGTTGTTGCCGTTGGCGAAATAGCGTTGCGCTTCATCCGAAGCGAGGTATTCCATGAACGCCTTTGCCGCCGCCTTGTGCGGTGCGCTCTTCACCAGCGCGCCGCCGGAGACGTTGACGTGGGTGCCGACGTTGTTCTGGTTCGGCCACACGAGGGTGACTGCGTCGATGACGGCCTTGTCGGCCGGCTTCTCTGAGTTCATCAGACGCGCGAAGTAGTAGGAGTTGGCGATCGCCACGCCGCATTCACCGGCGGCGACGGCGCGGATCTGGTCGGTGTCACCGCCCTTGGGTTGGCGGGCGAAGTTGGCGACCACGCCTTTGGCCCAGGCCTCGGTGGCGTCTGCACCCAGGCGTTTCACCAGCGAGGCACCCAGTGACAGGTTGTACGGATGGCTGCCGGAACGCGTGCACACCTTGCCCTTGAGCGCGGGATCGGCCAGATCCTCGTAGTTTTGCACTTGCTCGGCCTTGACGCGCTTGTTGTTGTAGACGATGACGCGGGCGCGGGTGGAGAAGGCGAACCAGTGATCGGTGCGCAAGCTGGCGGGGATGCGCGCTTTGAGGATGTCGGAGTCGAGCGGCGCCAGCAGGCCGAGGCTGTCGGCCTTGCCGAGGCGGGAGGCATCGGAAGTGATCAGCACGTCGGCGGGGCTGTTTTCGCCTTCGTTGCGGATACGTTCGATCAGCGCGTCGTCCTTGCCTTCGATGCGGTTGACGGTGATGCCGGTCGCCTTGGTGAAGTTTTGGTACAGCACCTCGTCGGTTTGGTAGTGACGGGAGGTGTACAGATTGACGACCTGTTCCTCGGCATGCAGCGGCGCAGTGGCAACGGTGGCGAGCAGGGCGGAGATGAGCGTCAGACGTTTCATTTGGTCGATCCTTCGAGGCCTCAACGGCGATTGGAAAATTCGAGTCGAAGTGTAACGAGAACTATTCGCAAACGCAAACCATTCTTGTTTGGTGTATCGTTATTGAGAACTGTTCTCAATAGGAGTGACTTATGAACGCCATGCTTGTCGGTGCTGACCGACTGGGAAACATACCCGGACTGCTGGACGAATTCGGCATCCGGATCACCGCGCACGTGACCGGGCGCGACCGTGCCCATCAGCGACGCGCGGCGGATCTGCCCGTGGGGGTCGAGATGGTGATCCTGTTTACGGATTTTCTCGGGCACAACGTGATGCTGCGTTTTCGCGAGGCAGCGAGTCGTGCCGGGGTGGAACTGGTGTGTTGTCGGCGCTCGGTATGCGCGCTCAAGCAAGCGCTGGACAAGCGGGAAAACAGCCGGTGCCGGGATTGCCCCCGTTCACAGGGGTGACGGGGTGGCTGCGTGTGTGCGTTGGGACGGCGAGGCCGCGGTCAATTGGGTGGGGGGCTCGATCACGCGTCGGCCGCCGTTGAAGCGCTTGCTCCAGTAGCGCACGTTCAAACGCTCGATACGCACCTTGCCGCCTTTTGACGGGGCGTGCAGAAAACGCCCGTTTCCGACGTAGATGCCGACGTGCGAATACGCGCGCCGTCGGGTATTGAAGAACACCAGATCGCCGGTCTGCAGATCCTTGCGCGAGATCTTCTGGCCGGTTCGCGACAAGCCGCGCGTGGTACGCGGTAGTTTGAGCTCGAGTGCTTCGGCAAACACCTGCTGAACCAGAGCGCTGCAATCGATACCCGAGTCGCGAGACTGCCCCCCGTAGCGGTAGGGCGTGTCGAGATAGCTCAGGCCATGCACCACCACTTCCGAGCCCGCTGGCAGGCGGGTTGCTTGCACCGAGGGATTGCGTTCTTCCACCGGCACGTCGTTGCCCACGGGCGATTGCGCGCGCGCCGGCAAAGCCGCTGCAAACAGCAGGATGATCAGAGGGATGAAGGTGGACAAGCGCATCGGCGCGATGATACGCATCTGTTTGTGCTTGGTAAAGCACTGATTTGATGGGAAACTTGTGTCTTGTCGATGTGCGCGTGGCGCGTTCTTCGGTGGCCCGATGGCGCGTGAAATGGCAATGCCATATCCGACAGTGGTGCGCCTGAGGTGATACGAATGCCAAGGCGCGGTATGCTTTGACTCGATCCGCCACGAGATGCGGGGTGCAGACATCCACACGGGTGCCGCCACGCATCGGCATTCTGACCATGGAGCCGTCATGAGTTGGTTGCTGTTGCTGCTTGTCGTTGTTGTGTTTGCGTCCCTGGCGTACGTCTTGCACCGCCGGCGAGTCTCACACCGTGAGGACGAGCTTGCCCGTGAGCAGGCCTTTCTGATGGAAATGCACGAGGCGGGGTTGATGGGGGGCGCCGGCGAGCCCGCAGCAACGACCGAAGGCGCGGTGAGTGCGAGCACGCAGATCAATGCGCCCGACGTGCCGGTGGAGGATGCGCCGCCATCCTTGCCCGAAGATGACGCCACGCCGGTGAGCGGATCGGGGCGGGGCTATCTCGAGCGTTCTCACCAGGTGGTATGGCGTTGGTTGCGCACCGGATTGCCCGACTGTGAAATTTTTGCCCGCGGCTCGCTGCGGCGCGTGGTCGGCCGCGAGCGGGTTCAGAAAGACATGCGGCTCGACTTCGTGATTTGCAACGAGGACTTCGAAGTGCTGGCGGCGGTGGATCTGACCAAACCCGGGCGCGAAGTGCCCGCCGCAGAGCTCAAGCGCCATCTGCTGTCACAAGTCGGCGTGCGCTATGCCTGTTGGGATGCCAGCCATCTGCCCGATCGGGCGACGCTGACGCGGTGGCTGGGCGGCAGCGACGAAACCCGGCGGTAGCGAACACCTGCCTTTCTGGGCAGGTGTCGTCAGATCGATCGCTCTAGGCGTTTGCGGGTGCCTACCAGCTCGATCAGGCTGCGTGCCGTGGGGTGACCGCGCAGGGTCGCGCGCGACTGTGCGACGAGAAACAGCTTGGCAATGGCGAACGCGTCGCCCAGCGCCCGGTGCCGCTGGAAGGGCTCGATGCTCATCGATTTCATCCAGTCGGCGAGACGCACCGGGCGCTCGTGCTGCTCGCCGAGCAGGCAAGGCAGCAGCCAGTAGTTGTCGATCCACTCCAGTTCGGGAACGAAGCCGAGATGCTTGTCGAAGGCCCGCTCCAGCAGGTGACGATTGAAGTCGGCGTTGAACACCACGGGTGACCTGCCGATGAACTCGAGCAGGGCGACGAGTGTGCTCGCGGGATCATCGAACGACAGTTCCAGCGCGTCGCGATGAGCGAGTATGCCGCCGTCGATACCGATGGCGGCAATGGTCAGCAACTGTGCTTCATCCAGGCCGAGTCCGGTCGCCTCGGTGTTGACGACGACATAGCGGATGTCGGTGTGACGGCTCTCCAGCGGGACAGCCGGCTGCTCCAGCCAGCGCTCGAGGCGTTCGCGCAGATCGTCGGAGAGCATGGCGGCTGGGTGGTCGCCCGAAAACATTTTGGTCAGAAAATTCATTGGCAAGACTCTGGATGAGGCATTGCCGGCAGGTCGGCCGGCATGTCTGGCAAGCGGTGCATGGCGTCTATCACAACTGATAGTCCAGCTTGAGCCGCAGCTGCAGCTTGCGTGCCTGGCGGAAGGCTTCCTTGAGGATGCGGCGATCCACTTCGTTCAGGTGATCGGGGTTGATCTTGTTGTCATCCGGTGCGTCATGCTCCGTTTCCAGATGCTGGGCGCGCAGGCGCAACAACTGGATGAAGTGGAAGCCGGCGACCATGGCGTCGATTTCTTCGTCCGCAATGCCGGTTTTCTGCCCCGCCATGCGCAGGCGTTGCACGGTGCTGGACGACGCCACCTCGGCGCGCAGCGAGAAGATGCGGGCGACGTCGACAAACAGGCGTGCGCCGGACTTCTTCAGATCGATCATGCCGTCGCTTTCAACGACAAAGTCGCGTATGCGGCCCAGCGGCGGCGCCACCTGCAGTGCGTTGTGCGCCATCATGCGCAGGAAAGCGGAATTGCCCTTGGCGGTCTTGAGCAACCAGTGGTGCAACTGGTCGCCGATCTTCTCGCTGCCGTACAGCACACGGAAATCGAAGAAGATGGAGGCGTTGAGCAGGGCCTTGGGGTCGGGTTCGCGAATCCATGCGCCGAAGCGATGCTGCCATTCCTCCAGCGTCAGGCACAGCTCCGGGTTGCTGGCCATGATGTTGCCCTTGCACAGCGGAAAGCCGCAGGCGTCGAGCGCCGCGTTCACGTCCTTGGCAAAGGCGATCAGCTTCTGTTTGACCGTGGCCTTGTCTGCGTCGCTCGCGGTGTAGATGATGCCGTTGTCCTGGTCGGTGGACAGCGTCTGCTCGTGGCGCCCCTCGGAGCCGAAAGCCACCCAGGAGAAGGTGATGTCGTGCAGGTCGTGACGCGCCAGTTCGAGGTCGATGATGCGGCAGGTGAGGGCGTCGTTGAGCGCCGAGATGAAGCGCGTGAGCTGTTCGGCACCAATACCCTGAGCGATGAGATTGAGCGCGAGCTGGCGGATGTCCCGGCTGGCGCGCTGCAGCGCCTCGACGCTTTCCGCCCCTTCAATGCTGCCCCGAATCTGGCGCAAGCTGATGCGTTGCAGGGCGAACAGGTCGCGCTCGGAGATGACACCCTTGAGTTGGTCATGACTGTCGACCACCAGCAGGTGGCGCACGCCATGGGTCGCCATTTCGAGCGCGGCATCGTAGGCGGTGGCGGTCATCGACATCACGTGTGGCCGGGTTGTCATGACTTCGGAAATGGGGTGGCCGAGGTCGAACTCGGACAGCACCACGCGTGGCAGCAGGTCGCTCTGGGTCAGGATGCCCACGGGCTGATTCGCGTCATTGACGACGACAATGCTGCCAATGCGCTGCTCGGCCATGGTCTCGAGCGCTGTGCGGGTCGGTGTGTCGGGGGTGACGGACACGGGTTCATGCTTGATCAGATGGCCAAGCGGCGTCGTCATCGTTTGCTGTTCGGCCGCGCGTTGCGAGAAGGTGGTCTGCAACTGCAGGCGCGACTGGTTGAGCAGGCTGGCGATGTACTGGGTGCAGAACAGATGGAAGGTTGGGCTGATGCGCATCAGCTCCAGGAAGTCCTGCGCAGGCAGCATGTAGCAGAAGCTGTCCTCGATCGCCACATAACTGTTGGTTGTCGGTCGATTGGCCGAGATGGCGCCGATGGGGAAGCATTCACCCGGGCCCAGTGTCATCGACGAATATTCGGTAACGGCGATGTTGCCGCGCTGGAGCGCTTGCACCTTGCCGCGCTGGACGATGTAGAAATAGCGCGGCGCCCCCATGTCGGGCGACAGGATGGTGCTGCTCTTGGCAAAGTGGCTGAGCAGTAGCCGCTCGCCCAGAAATTTCAGCGCGTCGTCCTCCATATGATCGAAGGGCGCAAAGCGCTTGAGAAAGTCCGTGCTGGCTTCGGCAAGCACGGTTGCTGCTGTCGTCATTTGGCCTCCGTGAAAGTTATCCCCGGATTATAGAGGCGCCTGTCGGTGCGATACTGATTTCGCTCAACAAATACGGTGACATCGAGGGCATCCGCACGCGCCCTCGATGGCACAGGTGTCGCGTTTACAGCACCTCGGCTGCGTGATCGGCCAGCCTCGAGCGCTCGCCGCGCTGCAAGGTGATGTGGCCCGAATGCGGCCAGCCCTTGAAGCGGTCGACCACGAAAGTGAGGCCGGAACTGCCCTCGGTGAGGTAGGGCGTGTCGATCTGTGCGATGTTGCCCAGACACACCACCTTGGTGCCGGGGCCGGCACGCGTGATCAGCGTCTTCATCTGCTTGGGGGTGAGGTTCTGCGCCTCGTCGATGATCAGGTACTTGTTGATGAAGGTGCGCCCGCGCATGAAGTTCAGGCTCTTGATCTTGATGCGTGAGCGGATCAGGTCGCGGGTGGCTGCGCGGCCCCATTCACCGCCTTCGTCCACGGTGCCGTTGAGCACGTCGAGGTTGTCCTCGAGCGCGCCCATCCACGGCGCCATCTTCTCCTCTTCGGTGCCGGGCAGGAAGCCGATGTCCTCGCCCACCGGCACGGTCACGCGGGTCATGATGATCTCGCTGTAGCGCTTGGCATCGAGCACCTGCGTGAGCCCGGCGGCGAGCGTCAGCAGGGTCTTGCCGGTACCGGCCTGACCGAGCAGGGAGACGAAGTCGATCTCCGGGTTCATGAGCAGGTTGAGGGCGAAGTTCTGTTCGCGGTTGCGCGAGGTGATGCCCCACACGTTGTTCTTCTGGTGCGAGAAGTCGGTGAGCGTTTCGAGGACTACCGAGGAGCCTTCCTGCTCGACCACCCAGGCGTCGAAAGCGCCACTGTCCTTGCTGTCGAAGATGAACTCGTTGAGGCTCAACTCGCTCGCCAGCGGCCCCTTGAGACGGTAGTAGGTGCGGCCTTCTTCCTTCCAGGATTCCAGATCCGCGCCATGGGTTTCCCAGAAATCGGCCGGCAGCTCGCGTGAGCCTGTGTACAGCAGGTCGGTGTCTTCGAGCACCTTGTCGTTGAAATAGTCCTGCGCTTCGAGGCCCAGCGCGCGGGCCTTGATGCGCATGTTGATGTCTTTCGAGACGAGGATGACGGGGCGCTTGACGAAGCGCTTGGCGAGGAAGGTGACGACCGCCAGGATGTGGTTGTCGCCGCGGCCGGTGGGCAGGCCCGGCGGCAGGTGCAGGTCGATGGCCTCGGTTTGCAGATAGAGCGTGCCGGTGGCTTGTCCGCGCGAGGCGTCGGTCAGCTTGATCCCTTCCTCGATGCCGTCCGGGCAGGCGCGCACGATTTCGTCGAGCATGCGGCTGGCCTGGCGCGCGTTGCGCGCGACTTCCGACATGCCTTTCTTGTTTCCGTCGAGTTCTTCGAGCGTCATGATCGGGATGAACAGATCATGTTCCTCGAAGCGATACAGGCTGGTGGGGTCGTGCATCAGCACGTTGGTGTCGAGAACGAACAGCTTGTTTTTGTGGGTTTTGGATCCCCGTTTGGTGACCATGCAGGCTCCGGATGTGTGGCTGGCTTGTCCCGCCGCAGCGTGGCTGCGACCTCCCTTGATATCAGACTGGCTACTCAGAGCGTTTGAACGAAGTCGAGTACGGCCTGCGCATGACCATCAACCTTGACCTTGCGCCATTCCTGGCAGATGTTGCCGGCGGTATCGATGACAAAGGTGCTGCGCTCGATGCCGCGCACCTGTTTGCCGTACATGTTTTTCATCTTGATGACATCGAAGGCCTGGCACAGCGCTTCATCCGCGTCCGAGATAAGTTCGAACGGCAGTTCGAGCTTGGCCTTGAAGTTCTCGTGCGATTTGATGCTGTCGCGCGAGACACCGAACACGAGGCAGCCGGCCTTGGCAAACTCGGTGTGCAGCGCGCCGAAATCACGGGTCTCGTTGGTGCAGCCGGGAGTGTTGTCTTTCGGGTAGAAATACACCACCACGGTCTGACCCGTCAGCGAAGCGAGGTTGATCTCCTGTTCGCCGGTGGTCGGCAAGGTGATGTCGGGGGCGGTTGTTGCGCTCATCGAGACTCCTGCTCAGAAGGGGTTTCCAGCAGGGTAATCGACAACGTCCCGCGATGACAAACGAGCGCTTTTCAGACGCCGTCGAAAAGCAAAGCAGCCGCCACGCTGCGGTTCTCGCCGACGAGAATGTTGTAGGTGCGGCAGGCGGCCGGTACGTCCATGATTTCCATGCCGATTCCGGCATCGATAAGCGGGCGCATGATGTGCGGCGAGGGAAAGCGCTGGCGCATGCCGGTGCCGATCAACACGATTTCGACGCCGAGCTGCGCGAGTACGGCGACGTCGCCGTCGGAAAGGCCATCGAAGCCGTTCACGGCCCAGCCGGTTTCGATGCGCTCGGGCATCACCACCAGATGCCCGTGATGGGCTTCGCCGTTGATGAGCACATGGTCGTGCGCATAACCGGTGATGACGTTGCGGTCGGTGATGTCGTCGTGATGAAGTTTCATGAATGCCGCGATGTTGTTGGAGTTGCCCGTGATGGCAGGCCAGAGTAGATTACAATCTTTTGTTTTACTGGCCAAATTCACCGCGATCACGCAGTCACGCGAACGCAGTGGGCCGGTGTTTCCAGCAAGGGGAATTGAAATGAGCACGACGCCCAAACTCAAGGTGGCAGAATCGGTAGGAAGCGCGCAGGGCGCCGCCCGCGCCGACGCGGCCGCCATGCGGGCGGTGCGCAAGTCCCACAAGCTGGCCGATGTCTGCTACGACATCCGCGGCCCCGTGCTCGAGCGCGCCAAGCTGCTCGAAGACGAAGGCCATCGCGTCACCAAACTGAACATCGGCAATCTGGCGCCGTTCGGCTTCGAGGCGCCCGAAGAGATCGTCGTGGACGTGATCCACAACCTGCGTGCCGCGTCGGGCTATTCCGACTCCAAGGGCCTGTTCTCGGCGCGCAAGGCGATCATGCACTACACCCAGCAGAAGAACATTGCGGGGGTGGAGATCGAGGACATCTACATCGGCAACGGCGTGTCCGAGCTGATCGTGATGACCATGCAGGCGCTGCTCAATAATGGTGACGAGGTGTTGGTGCCGGCGCCGGACTACCCGCTGTGGACCGCCGCCGTGAGCCTGGCCGGCGGTACGCCGACCCACTATGTGTGCGACGAAGGTGCGGACTGGATCCCCGATCTGGCCGACATCCGCCGCAAGATCACGCCTAATACGCGGGCCATCGTCATCATCAACCCGAACAATCCGACCGGTGCGCTGTACCCGGACGATTTCCTGCGCGACGTGCTCGAAGTGGCCCGCCAGCACCAGTTGATCGTGTTTGCCGACGAGATCTACGACAAGATGCTCTACGACGGCCACACGCATACCTCGATCGCCTCGCTGGCCGACGACGTGCTGTGCGTGACCATGAACGGGTTGTCGAAGAACTACCGCGCCTGCGGCTATCGCGCCGGCTGGATGGTGGTGTCGGGCGAGAAGCGCCATGCCCGCGACTACATCGAAGGCCTCGACATGCTGGCCTCCATGCGCCTGTGCTCGAACGTGCCGGGGCAGTGGGGCATCCAGACCGCGCTGGGGGGCTATCAGAGTATCGGCGAACTGGTGGCGCCGGATGGCCGGCTGACGCGCCAGCGCGATCTGGCCCATGACTTGATCACCCAGATCCCCGGTGTGAGCTGCGTGAAGCCGAAGGCCACGCTGTACCTGTTCCCGAAGCTCGACCCCAGGATGTATCCGATCGAGGACGATCAGCAGTTCATTCTCGAACTGCTGGAGGCGGAAAAAGTACTGCTGGTGCAAGGTTCGGGCTTCAACTGGCAGGCGCCGGATCACTTCCGGCTGGTGTTCCTGCCACACGAAGACGACCTGCGCGACGCCATCGGCCGCCTGGCGCGCTTCCTCGATCAATACCGCAAGCGCCATTCGGGCGGCTGAATCGTGCGAAGCAGGTAGAATATGCCCCGGCCGTCGCCGGTTTGCCCTTGGGCAGGCCGCGACGGCCGGAAGCTTGTTCCCCGAATGAAACGCGTTCGGGGGTGTGTTCCACAATCCAAACATGAAACCACTGCAATGAAACCGATCAATGTTGGCCTGCTGGGCATCGGCACTGTTGGCGGCGGCACCTGGACCGTCCTGACCCGTAACGCTGAAGAGATTACCCGTCGCGCGGGGCGTCCGATTTGCATTACCACCGTGGCCGACCGCGACCTGGATCGCGCCCGTGCGGTCACGCAAGGCAAGGCCACGCTGGTGGACGATGCGTTTGCGGTGGTGAAGGATCCGCAGATCGACATCGTCGTCGAGCTCATTGGCGGCACCACCATCGCCAAGGAACTGGTGCTGGCGGCGATCGAAAACGGCAAGCACGTGGTCACCGCCAACAAGGCGCTGCTGGCCATGCACGGCAACGAGATCTTCGCCGCCGCCCAGCGCAAGGGCGTGATGGTGGCCTTCGAAGCCGCCGTGGCCGGGGGCATCCCGATCATCAAGGCGCTGCGCGAGGGCCTCACTGCCAACCGCATCCAGTGGCTGGCCGGCATCATCAACGGCACCACCAACTTCATCCTGTCCGAGATGCGCGACAAGGGGCTGCCGTTCGACACTGTGCTCAAGGAAGCGCAGGCGCTCGGCTATGCCGAAGCCGATCCGACCTTCGATATCGAGGGCAACGACGCCGCCCACAAGGCCACCATCATGGCGTCCATCGCCTTCGGTGTGCCCATGCAGTATGAGCGTGCGCACATCGAAGGCATCACCAAGCTGGATGCCGTCGATATCGCCTATGCCGAACAACTCGGCTACCGCATCAAGCTGCTGGGCATCGCCCGCAAGCGCGAGGACGGGGTCGAGCTGCGCGTGCATCCGACGCTCATTCCGGCGCGCCGCCTGCTGGCGAATGTGGAAGGCGCCATGAATGCCGTGCTGGTGCAGGGCGATGCCGTCGGCCCGACGCTCTACTACGGCCAGGGCGCAGGCGACGAGCCGACCGCCAGCGCGGTGATTGCCGATCTGGTGGACGTCACCCGTATGCACACCGCCGACCCGGAGCATCGCGTGCCGCATCTCGCCTTCCAGCCCGATCAGCTCGAAGACCTCAAGGTGCTGCCGATCGAGCAGTGCCGTTGCGGCTTCTACATGCGCATGCGTGTGGACGACAAGCCGGGCGTGCTGGCCGACATCACCCGCATTCTGGCGGACAACGAAATCTCCATCGACGCGCTCATCCAGAAAGAGCCGGCCGAAGGCGAATCGCAGACCGACGTGATCCTGCTCACCCATGTGACGCTCGAAGGCAACGCCAATCAGGCCATCGCCGCCATCGAAGCGCTGCCGGTGGTGAGCGGTCAGGTGACGCGTCTGCGCATGGAACAACTCGACCGCTGATTGAACCATTCACGGCCGGTGGCGATTCGCCGCCGGCCGCCTACCTTTTTTGATGGCTGCAACATGCGTTATCTCTCAACTCGCGGGCAGGCGCCCGCCCAACAATTCTGCGACATTCTGCTTGGCGGCCTTGCGCCGGACGGTGGTCTCTACCTGCCGGAAAGCTATCCGCAGATCACTGACGCCGAACTCACCGCCTGGCGCAAGCTCTCCTACGCCGAACTGGCCTTCGAGATCCTGTCGCGCTTCATCGACGACATTCCGGCCGACGATCTGCGCGCAATCTGCAACAAGACCTACAGCGCGCAGGTGTATTGCAACACCCGCCCGGGCAGCGACGCGACGAAGATCACGCCGATCACCTGGCTGGAGGCCGGCGAGGGCGACAACCATCGCGGTGGTCTGGGTCTGCTCGAACTGTCCAACGGGCCGACGCTGGCCTTCAAGGACATGGCCATGCAGTTGCTCGGCAATCTGTTCGAGTACGTACTCGATGCGCGCGGCGAGCAGATCAACATTCTCGGCGCCACCTCGGGCGACACCGGCTCGGCCGCCGAATACGCCATGCGCGGCAAGCACAACGTGCGCGTCTTCATGCTCTCGCCCAATGGCCGCATGAGCGCCTTCCAGCGCGCGCAGATGTATTCACTGCAAGACGACAACATCTTCAACATCGCCGTCGAAGGCATGTTCGACGATGCGCAGGACATCGTGAAGGCGGTCTCCAACGACCACGCCTTCAAGAAGCAGTACAAGATCGGCGCAGTCAATTCCATCAACTGGGCGCGCGTGATGGCGCAGGTGGTGTATTACTTTGCCGGCTATTTCGGTGCCACCACGCGCAACGACCAGCAGGTGGATATGGCCGTGCCCTCGGGCAACTTCGGCAACATCTGCGCCGGCCACATTGCCCGCACCATGGGCCTGCCGATCCGCAAGCTGATCTGCGCCACCAATGAAAACGACGTGCTCGACGAGTTCTTCCGCACCGGCGTGTATCGCCCGCGCACCTCGAGCGAGACCCACGTTACCTCCAGCCCGTCGATGGATATCTCCAAAGCATCCAATTTCGAGCGCTTCATCTTCGATCTGGTTGGCCGCAACGGAGATACCGTGCGCGGACTGTGGCAGCAAGTGGATGCCGGTGGTGCGTTCGATCTGAACGAGACGCCGTTTGCCGACAAGGTCGCCGACTTCGGCTTCGTCTCCGGCAGCAGCAGCCATGCCGACCGTCTGGCGACCATCAAGGCCACGCGGGACCAGTACGGCATTGTGGTCGACACGCACACGGCAGACGGACTCAAGGTTGCGACCGGTTTGCGCGACGATGCCGTCCCGATGCTGGTGCTCGAAACCGCGCAGGCGGCCAAGTTCGAGGAAACCATTCGCGAAGCGCTGGGCGAAGCCCCGCCGCGCCCGGTGGGTTTCGATCATCTCGAAGGCCTGCCGCAGCGCTGCGAAGTGATGCCTGTCGATGTGAACCGGGTGAAGGATTTCATCCGTGCGCACGTGACCGATTGACGTGACAACGCCCGACGATCCCCGCGCTTTCTGGGAATCACGCTACGCCTCGGCGGGCGATGGCTTCGTCTTTGGCGAGGCGCCCAACGACTTTCTCGTGCGCGAGGCCCATCGCCTGCCGGCAGGCAGCCGGGTGCTCAGCGTGGCCGATGGCGAGGGGCGCAACAGTGTCTTTCTGGCCGAGCAGGGGCATGAGGTGGATGCGCTCGAATTCGCCCCCAGCGCCATTGCCAAGGCGCGTGCCTTGGCCGCAGCACGATCGGTCGAGATCAACTTGATCGAAACGGATGTGTTCGAGTGGGGTTGGCCAGCGGACGCTTACGATGCGGTGGCGGCGATCTTCATCCAGTTTGTCGATCCGGTTCGCCGCAAGACGCTTTTCGAACGCATGATGGCTACCCTGAAACCGGGTGGCCTGTTGCTCTTGCAAGGCTATACGCCCAAACAGCTCGACTATGGCACCGGCGGGCCGTCAGCGCTGGAAAATCTCTACACCGAGGAGATGCTGCTCGAGGCGTTTTCAGCACACGCGTTGTTGGTGCTTCGAACGCATGAATCCGCGATCGACGAAGGCGAAGGCCATCGTGGTTTGTCGGCGCTGGTGGATGTGGTGGTGCAGAAGCAGTAAGGGGCGGGCGTGGGCGAAAAAATGGCACCTGCACGGTGCCATTTTTTTAGAGGTAGAGCACGGCTGGAAATACGGTGAGGGCCACCACATACAACAGCCATTCAAGATTGCGTCGCGCCAGGGTGCCGGTGAAATGCAGGATCAGCACCGTCAGGGCGAAAACATAGTAAAGCGCAAACAGCATGGTTTTCTCCGGGGCGTCTCTTTTGCCGGTCAGTCTTCGACGTGACGGAGCGATAGATCAATGGCGCGGATGTCCTTCGTCAGCCCGCCGATCGAAATACGATCCACGCCGGTTTCGGCAATGGCACGCACACGTTCGAGATTGATGCCGCCGGAGGCTTCGAGCTCGGCACGACCGCCGCTCAGTGCCACGGCCTCGGCCATTTCGTCGAGCGTCATGTTGTCCAGCAATACCATCCGCGCGCCGGCGTCGAGCGCAGCCCGAAGTTGATCGAGGTTTTCCACCTCGATTTCGATGAATACGTTCGATGGTGCGATGCGTTGCGCCTCGGCCAGTACCTGGGCGACGCCGCCTGCGGCGATGATGTGGTTCTCCTTGATGAGAATGCCATCGTACAGACCCACGCGGTGGTTGGTGCCGCCACCGACCGCGACCGCATACTTCTGCGCCAGACGCAGGCCGGGCAAGGTCTTGCGAGTATCGACGATCTTGGCGCCAGTGCCTGCAACGGCCTCCACATAGCGGCTGGTGAGCGTCGCCGTGCCGGTGAGCAGTTGCAGGAAGTTCAGGGCCGTACGTTCTGCCGTGAGCAAAGCGCGTGCACCCGCGACCACGTCGCACAGGCTTTGGCCGGCGCTGACACGTTCACCGTCCTGCACATGCCAGAGGATGGTGGAGGTGGGGTCCAGCGTGGCGAATACCGCGTCGAACCAGGCGGTGCCGCACAACACGGCATCTTCGCGCGTGATGACGCGGCCACGTGCTTCGGCGGAGTCGGGAATGAGGCGTGCGGTCAAATCGCCGGTGCCGATGTCTTCGGCCAGCGCGGCCGCCACGGTGCGCTGGATTTCAACCCGGAGTTGCTCGATGGATTCCATTCGTCTTTCAGTTGGCTGTATCGAGGTGGCATTCTAGCACCTGGCTTGGCCGGAAATGGCGTCAAGATGGGGCTTTGCCGAGCGTAAGGTATAAGATCTCGTGGCGTAGCCGAAACTTGGGGGAAATATGGGCGGGGTGACGACAGTCTTTTCAGTCAGTCTGGGTGTGATCGTGGTGGTTGTTCTGCTCGCCGCGCTGGTTTTCTGGTATCTGAAAGATATCACCCAGAAGCAACACGCCATCTTGCGCAACTACCCGGTGGTCGGTCATCTGCGTTATTTCTTCGAGCAGTTGGGTGAGTACTTCCGGCAGTATTTCTTCCTCGGTGACCGCGAGGAGATGCCCTTCAACCGGGCAACCCGTGGTTGGGTTTACCGTCTGGCGAAGGATGAGGGCGGCACCATCGGCTTCGGCTCCACGTATCAGATACGCGACCCGGGCGCACTCATCTTCGTGAACTCACCATTTCCCGTGCTCAAGGAAGACCAGTTGCTGACGCCTGCGCTGAGTATTGGCGAGCGCTACTGCGACGAGCCGTTCATGGCCGGTTCTGTCTTGAATATCAGCGGCATGAGTTTCGGCGCCATTTCACGCCCGGCGGTGCAGTCCTTGTCCAGAGGCGCCAAGGTGGCCGGTTGCTGGCTCAATACCGGAGAGGGGGGCGTGAGCCCCTATCACCTCGAGGGCGAATGCGATCTGGTCGCTCAGATCGGCACCGCCAAGTATGGCTTTCGCGATGAGGACGGGCATCTGTCGGAGACCCGACTGCGCGAAATCGCGGCACTGCCGACGGTTCGCGCGTTCGAACTGAAATTGTCGCAAGGGGCCAAGCCCGGCAAGGGCGGGATGCTGCCGGCGTTGAAAGTGTCGGAAGAAATCGCCCGCATTCGTGGCATCAAGGTGGGGGTCGCGTCGATCAGCCCGAATCGCCATCCGGAAATCAGTGACGTCAATCAGTTGCTCGACTATGTGGCCATGATTCGTGAATACACCGGCAAACCGGTGGGCATCAAATCGGCCATCGGCGGCTGGTACTTCATGGGTGAGCTGTGCGAGGCGATCTGCATCCGTGGCAAGGAATTCGCACCCGATTTCATCACGGTGGATGGTGGCGAAGGGGGATCGGGGGCCGCACCGCAGGCGCTCGCCGACCACATGGCCTTGTCCATCGACGAAGCGCTGCCGCGCGTGGTCGACTCGCTGATCGAGTACGGTTTGCGCGATCGCGTGCGGGTGGTGGCCAGCGGCAAGCTGGTGACCTCGGCCCGGGTGGCCTGGGCGCTGGCGGCGGGCGCCGATTTTGTCACCTCAGCCCGCGGCTTCATGTTTTCGCTCGGCTGCATCCAGGCCATGCGCTGCCATACCAATACCTGCCCGACCGGTATCACCACCCACAACGCCAAGCTTCATCGAGGATTGGTAGTGGAAGAGAAGCATTTGCGGGTGGCCAACTACTGTCGCAACATCGGCCACGAAGTGGACATGATTGCCCACTCCTGTGGGCTCAAACATGCCCGCGAGTTTCGCCGCGAACATGTGCGCATAGCCCAGGGGGACGGCTGTTCCATCGCACTGAATGTGCGCCACCCCTACCCGGAACCGCGGCACCCGGGGTCGGTTCCGTTCATGGCAGGTTGAATGCCGCAGCAGTTGCCTACTTGAGCATGCGGAATTCGATGCGGCGGTTACGTGCTCGGCCTTCCGGTGTGTCGTTGGTGGTGACCGGTTTGTCGGGGCCAGCACCCAGTGCGGTGATGCGCCTGCCGTCGATGCCCTTGCCGATCAGATAGTCGCGTACCGTATTCGCGCGCGACAGACTCAGCGCAACGTTGGCCATGCGGCTGCCACTGTTGTCGGTGTGGCCGACCACCTGGAATTCCGCGCCATCGAACTTGCTGATGGCCATGGCCATTTCTTCGAGCACGGCGACGCCCGATGCGGTCAGCGTGGCGGAGCCACTCTTGAACTCGATGGTGCGATCGGCCAGGGTGGCGTCGATTACGTCTTGCGCCTGTTCGACCACCACCAGCGCATTGTTGACCGTGTAGGTCGGGTTCAGTGCGGTCGCCACGCGGCTGGCAATCTGCTGACGCAAGGCTTCGTTCGGTACATTGCCGCGCAGTTCCACCTGGGTGCCGTCAATCTTGAGCTGCCCGCCACGGATGTCTTTCAGATCTTTGGTGAGCATGTTGCTCACATGCTTCTTCCAGTTCGGCGGTGGTACCACACCGCCGACTTCGATGGCGTCGATCACATGCTGGCTGCCATAGATTTGCCGCAGCCGAGCGAGAATTTCGGCGCGGGTCGCTTCGTCGGGCACCGTGCCGGTGACCCGCACTTGCGGCCCCGGCGCAGCGGGTGCTGCGAGTGCCGCAGACGGGTACGTGGTTAGCGCCACGGCGGCGAGTGCGAGGAGTCGAGCGAATCGCATACTCATTCTCCAATGAAAACTTCGTTGAACGTATGGACGGCGGATGCGAGCGAGGTGTCGGGATGACACAGGTAGCTCGACAGCTTTGCGACGCCGTAGTCATGCGTGAGCTCGGGATGGGTCTCGACCCACTCCGGGTCGTCGAGTTCGATGTTGTTTCGGGTCATGGCGTCAGGCGAGAGGAAGCTGATCAGCGGGCTCGCTGTTGCGCCATTGAATCCGATAACCATGCGGTGTCGGTCGTCGTGTGCGCCGACGAGTATCTGCAGTTCGGCAGAGGTGCGCAGCAGAAAACCCGACACCAGTGACATCCACAGTCCGGCGGTGAGATCCCGATACATCGGATCCGCGGGCAGCGGGAGGCTCAGTCCCTTTTCTATGTTGACCTGCGCACTGCCCAGCACGGGGTGCAGGAGCAAGCCGAGCGCCAGAAAGATGCGGCGTACGTCGGTTGGACGGTCTTCGGCGTCGAGGAGGGTTTCCAGGCGGGCGAGCGTATGCGTGCGCATGAATATTCCCATCGGATCGCCTTGCGAAGCGGACGCGATCTCGTTGGGCAAGTCGACCGATTGCAGTACCTGCAGCGCGGATGTGGGCTCCGGCGCGGCACAGGTTTGCTCGACGATGCGCTTGAAGCGCCCCCACAGTTGCGAGAAATACGCCGGCGCGTGGCGGAACAGGGCACCTTCAGCCGTGTCGAGTGTGGCCGCGGTGAGAAACGGGAAGCGACGGTTGGAGGCGTCGTGGCTGGGGCGTAGATGGCCGATGACGGAGACGCGGCTGCGCGGTCCGATGAACGCAAAATGCAATGGCGCAGCTGCGTCATAGGCCGCCTTCCAGTGTGGATCGGTGGTCATTTGCTCCATCGACTGGGAGAGCCAGCGATCGAGCATGGCGATCAACTGCGTGTGCCCACTGCCCTTGATGAAATCGCCGCGGGATGGGACCTTGCCGAAGTAGATGGCCGTGGATGCCGGGATGTTCGCCATCAGCTGCGCTCCTCGGCGGCGTTTGTGGCGGTTGCGCTGGCCGGCGCGTTGGTGCCGCCGGATGACTCGGGCTGCCCGACCACGGCGCGGGGCAGTGCGAGCGTATCGAGGCTTTCGCGCGGATTTTCTTCACTCGCGGCCTGCGCTTGCGCACTGCTGATGATGCGCAGGTCAAGCTTGACGGTGACGTCTTCTTTCGTCCAGGCCAGTTGGAAAGTACCCTCGGGGCGGCGCTGGCGCTGTGCCGAGTTGATGAGCTTTTCAAGACCGTAGCGCCCGGGGAAGTTGACCAGTTCGACCGTGCGGCCATCGAAGGTGGTGGCCTGCACCTTGGCGCCAGGTGCCCCTTGGGCGTTGGGCCACACGAAGTTGGCCCATTGGGCGGCGGTATTGCGGTAGCGCAGTTTCTGGCCGTCGATTTCGACGACGAACTCGGTTGTGCCCGGGGCGGGGTGGGGCATGAGCTGGAACACGGTTTGTGGCGCGCCACCGGCGCTTCCCGCCGCGCCGCCGTCCAGCGGCGCGACCCAGCGCGCGAAGCCGCGCAGGAAGTCCGGTTGGATGGCGATGCCCAGATCGCCCCAGGTGCGTGCCACGAGGGTGCTGCCACGACGGACGACGAGGGGGCCCATGGCGGTTTCGACGTATTTTGCGATCGCGCCCTGGGGGCCGAATATTTCCGCAATTTCCGTGGGTGCTGCCTCGATGCTGGCGTTCGCGTCGAAGGGGTACTTGATCGCCAGTTTCCGGTTGAAGGGGTCGAAGACCTGTGCCAGCCAAGTCTTGTTCAGCTCGCGTTCTGCCGGGCGAATGATGGCGGTATAGGTTTGCAGCAGCGGGCGGACCAGCAGCGGGCGGACGATCTTGCGTTGTGCATCGGGAACACCGGCGAGCATCTGTTCATCGACGAATTTGAGGGTGTCGGCCAGTTCGGAGCCGGTGCCTTCGATGGTCTGGCGCATGAGCCGCATGGCGCCGGGGCCGGGGTCGCCCTGATTCTTGAGTTGATTCAGGCGCGAGCGCAGTTTCGATAACTGCTTGAGATAGATGGTGCCCAGGGGCTCGGCGCTGTCGCGCTCGGCGACGATGCGGGCAATGCCGGAGAAAGACTCGCCAATCGGGCCCATGGCGACGCCGGCGTTGCCGGCCTTGATGTTCACATCCATTTGCACGCGGCTCGGCTGCATGCGCAGGATGGACCGCTTGAACCACTCGACGAAGCCCGTCTGGGCCTTTTTCAAGCCGCGATTGACCGAGGATGGGTTGTCCCAGGCGGTCTGGTCGAAAAGTGTTTTGAGCAGGCGTCCGATGGATGACGTCTGCGGGTCGCCCAGGCGGTTCATGCCCTGGACTGCGGCGTCGAAATCACCGAAGCCAGCGATACTGATCCCGCGGGTGAACGCGCGCCATTCGCTGGCGTACTCCTTCTTGTACATCGCGATCAGCGATTTCTGAATCTGCTCCGGGCTGCCCTGCAGGGTCAGGTCGTCCTGCACCGAGGTCTGGAGCACCCAGTCGGTGCTTTGCAGTTCGTTGGTGGCGGCGTCCTTGATGGCTTCGCGAACGTATTCCTTCCATGCCTGCTCGGTGAACGCGCCAGAGATGGCGTAGGCGCCCGTGATGAGTTTTGCGTCGCGCTCATCAACCAGCGCAGCGACCGTGATGGGCGGGAAGCGCGTCGAGGCCCGTGCCTTGATGTCGGCATACACGCGTTCGACCGCCGGCATGCCCTGAACGACGCGGCGCAGGTTCTCACGCGTGCCGTCGACCACGGCGAGGTTGGCATCGATCAGCGGCCATTGCGGGTCCATGGCGTGCGCGAGGTGGAAGGACAGAATCCGCTCGGCGCTGCGGATCATTTGCTCGCGGCTCATGGCGCCGCGATTGGCTTCGAGCCAGCCACGCCAGAAGCGGGTGAGCTGATCCGACAGATGGCCGGCTTCGACACGGTCGCGGCGGGTGAGCATCAAGTAGGTCTTGAGCGCGTTGTAGGCGTCCTCGACGTTGGTTGCGGTTGCGCGCGTGTAGGTGCCGCCGGTGGTTTGGGCAGTGCTCTGGGCGCGATCAATCGGCTTGAGCTTGTCGGCGTTGGCGTTGACCTCGCGCAGGAAGGCTTCGAGGTTTTCGGTGACCGGTGTGAGCATGATGTTGCGCACACCGGCGAAATACTCTGCCTTGAGTTTGTTTGTCAGCGCGTCGCCCTGGAACAGACCGAGGTTGATCGACAGCGGCCGCTCTTGTTCGAATCGCTCGAGTTGGGTGATGCGGTCCTGGAGGATGTCGAGCGCTTCGAGGCGGGACTGAAGATCGATTCGGTCCGCCTGTAACTGCACGGCCTTGTCCAGATCGGCCTGGACGTTGCTGACCAGCGACTGGTTGTTCACGTAGGACCAACTCCAGCCGGCCAGGACCGCGCCGAGCAGTGCGACGGTAGTGATGAAACCGGCGTAACGCAACTGGGTCTTGCGGCGCGATGCGTACTGGCGGACCAGATTGCGGTCGGCGAAGATGACGCGTGAAAACAGATCCTTGAGAAAGAATCCGTTGGACGAGGCAATGCGCGTCGACGCCGGACCATCGCCACTGAGGCCGAAGCGGTCTTCGACACGCTTGGCCGAGGCACTGCGGGACTCGCCATCCTGCACCGCAGAAGTGAAGTAGAAACCGCGGAACACCGGTTTGTACTGGAAGGGGTTGTCCTCGAACAAGGTGGCCATGAAGCCACGCAAGGCCGGTTTGATGGCGGCGAACTCCAGCGGGAAAGCGAGCAGACCCGGTGGCATGGTGCCGCCGCGTGCCAGCGACATCTGCGCCACGCTCATCTCGCGCAGGCCTTCGTACAAGGTGTCGAAATGCGTGTCGAATTGCGCGATGGCGTCGTTGGGGCCTTCGATCTGATAGGGCAGCGTGGCGCCCCAGACCCGGTCGCGCTCGTTCCAGTCGACGTCCTGGAAGAACTCGCTGAAACCGGTAATGAGGTCGGCCTTGGTGAACATCACGTAGACCGGGGAGAAGACTTCGAGACGCTCGGTCAGCTCCTGTACGCGCTGCCGCAGGTTTTTGGCGAGCTCGATGGCAAATTCGGGCCGGTTGCCGACCAGCTCGGCGATGCTCACGGTGACGATGACGCCGTTGATCGGCGCCTTGCTGCGGTGACGTTTGAGCAGGTCGAGAAAGCCGAGCCACTCGCTGCGATCTTCTTCATGGACGGCATATCGGCCGGCGGTATCGAGCAGAATGCCTTCGGAGGTGAAGAACCAGTCGCAGTTTCGCGTGCCGCCAATGCCGTGAATGACGTTGCTGCTGCCGTCTGCGAAGGGAAATTTGAGCCCCGAGTTGACGACCGCCGTACTCTTGCCGGCCGCCGGATTACCAATGACGATGTACCAGGGCAACTCGTAAAGCGCGGCGCGGCCCGACAGTTGACCGAGCTTGGAGGTCTTGATGGTTTTGACCGCCTCCTGCATGCGCTTGCGCAGACCTTCGACTTCGGCGCGGGCACTGTCGTCCGGCGCCGCCTTGGCGGCTTTTTCCGCTTGCTCGTCGAGCATGTTATCGAGCGCTTCCTCAGCCTTGCGGGCCTTGCGTCGACGCCACAGCCAAACGATCAACCAGATGAACAGGATGACGCCCGTGGCGACGGCCGCCCAGACGAGTGCGAGTTTCAGTGTGCTTGCACCGAGAAAGAAGAAACCGATCAGCGCAGCAACGCCGATGAAGGCGAGGGTGCGTGAATCGAGCAGCAGGGAGCGAAGTCGTGACATGCGTTCAGTAGGGTTTTAAAGCGTGGATTCGGATGGGGGCGGTACTTGCAGGAGTGCCGCCGCGCGCAAGGTGGGGTGTTGAACGCTCAGTGCCAGCACGGGCGCGTTCTTTTCAACCGCGGTTTCGGCGGCACAGATCAGGGCGACCAGCGCGCTGGCGGGTGAGGCACTGCCGCAGACGGAACCCAGTGGGGCGTAGTCCTGCGATGGCTCAAGTGCTTCAAACGATTCGTCGATGACGCCGAGGGCTTCGGCCTGGCGTGTGGCGCGGTGATCGCAGTCGGATGTAAGTGCCGCCACCGCGCTCGGTTCGATCGCGAACACACGCAGCAGGTCGACGCACAATTGCGCGCACAGCGCCGCACTGATCTTTCCGCCGGCGTCAGCCGGTTTGTCGCGATGGTGGATATTGAAGCGGCTCACCTGTGGCCCCGATTCGAGCCCGAACCGATTGGCTGTTTGCGTTGTGACGAGGGCGATGCCGGCGGCCGCTTCGCCGGGGATCTGACCCACTTGGTGCTGGGCCGTGAACAAGTGTCGTTCCGCCTGCCAGCGCGCGACTTGCGCCTCGTCGAGATTCGACGCGCTGGTCAGCACGATGGCGATGGTCGGCGTCTCCTCCCGGTTGAGCCCGAGCGCAAGAGAATCGATCAACTGCAAAGCGCTCACATCGTCCGTTGCGGTATGCAGGTTCGTTTGAAAGGGTGTGGACGCAAAAGCGCTCAGATGGGTTTCATGCAACCAGCGGGTGAGCGCCTCGCGCGTGGGCGCCTCGAGCGGACGGTCCATGATCCAGTCGAGGCGCAGTTCGGGCGATACGGCGGGGTGCGCATCGATCGTCTCGTGCACCGTCACCAGCAATTCGGCCAAAACCTGATCGGCGAGTGCGAGGCTGCGTCTCAAGCCGTTTGCCCAATCCTGCGTTTGTGCAAACGGGGAGATCGACTCGGTGAAAGTGGCAACGTCAAGCCCCGTTGTGCGCGCGGCGAACACGGGAAAGCCGTCGTCATCCTTGAGCTCGTCATCCGGTTTGGGTGCCTTGCCCTCACCGGCCGCCGCGATGACTGATGGCGCGTCGTTGCCCGCTGCGGTCATCAGCGCGTGGGCAACGATGCTCAGTTGCAGTTGCCGTTCAGCGGCGTCGGTGTGCTCGACCGGTGCCGGCCCCTCTTTCGCCGTGTCAGCCGCTTTGCTTTCCGGTGGGTTGCGCAAGCCGTGGATGAAGCCATTGAGCAGCAAGAATCCACCGACGATGGCGAGTGGCAACGCGATCAGGTAGAGCAGGCTCTCCGATTTGCTCGGCGCGTGGCCGCTGGATTGCCACCAGCCAAGCACAAGCGCCCAGATCACCACGGTGGTGATCAACAGCAGCAAGGCGAGACGCGCGATACGTAGCAGCATGCGGGGGTTCGGTCGCGCGTCAGTCGGTCGTCAGCGACTGGCTGGCGATGAGGGTCGCGCCACAGGCGGTCTTGTCGCCATGGCGTGCTGCCGGCTTGCCGTCGACGATGGCTGTCGGATCACCTGTGGCGATCACCGTGACGCGACCATGGCCTTTCTTCGGGCAGGTCACCTGATCGCCGACGCGGGCGATTCCCTTGCCGTCGCAGTCGCTGGTTTGCGATGCGCTGATCACAACACCGCCATGCGAGGTCTTGTCGCCAAGCAGAATAAAGGGTCGGGGCATGCTTGTTCCTGTCGATTTTCTGGAATGGGCTGCTGTGTCGTCAGCGGTCTTGGCGCGCCAGAACGCCGGCACGCTGCAGTTCGACATGGCCGTAATCACGCATCCGCCAGTCGCCGCCCCACGTGAGACCGGCAGCCGCGGCCAGCTGGCCATAGAGCTGATAGCCGCGCATGGCCCACGGATCCTTTTCACTGATGATCAGCGCGCCCTCGCGTAGAAAGGCGCTGTCTGCGGCCAGACCGTACTGGTGGAAGCTCATGCCGGCACCCGCTTGAGTGACCTGCTTGCCAATCGCTGCGAGGGCAGTCTGGCGCTCCGCGCTGCGGTAGCCCTCAAGCAGCACCATGTCATAGCCATGTTGTTCGCGCATCAGCTTGAATACGGTCAGCAAGCGCTGGCGGAAAGTGGCGTCGAGCAAGTCCCAGTCCCGGCTGGCCCAGGCAGTGGCCGGGCGCACCAGCTCGACTTCCCGCGTGGTGAACGTTTCGGGTGGTAGCGCGGGGGGCGGGGCAAGCTGCTCGCCTTCGAGCAACAGCGCAATATGTCGATCGGGCTGGCTTGAGTCGGCGCCGAAGTCGAAAACGGTCTTCGAGCGGGCGGACAGAACGGCAAGCGATGGGAGCAGGATCAACGCCAGTGTGCCGAGAGCGAGCCTGCGATGGCCCTTGAGTTGCCCGAAAACAGCGGCGAAGGCAGACGCAATGGTGCGACGAGGCGTGATCAACAGCCGTTGTCTCGTGGCCAATGCGCTCAGCCTCAGCTCGCTCCCGACCCGTTCGGCGAAGCGGGCTGTGGCAGCGCGTGCAGGTGCGAACAGCAGTAACGAAGCGGCAGCGGCGAACAGCAGGAAGTAGCAGAAAAGGGCGAGGAAAATCACGAGGGGCGAGTCGTCGGTGTTCTGGCGGTGTGCGCGACACATCAAAAAATGCTGATCGCGTACTTAAAAAGGATGTATCTTAAGACAAATGAATTTTCCGTTGGCATATTTTTTCGAAAAAACATGAATGAGTCCTCAGTTCGGGCACCAGCGCTCCCCAGTCTGATTTCAAATCCTCAGTCTCCGCCCCCGGAAGTCGGGTCCGTAAGCATCCTTAGCGGGCTTGCCGAAGGGGCGCCGTCGACGCCGCGAAGGCATGTCCGGTGGCCGGTTGCGGTGGCCATGCTGACGCTTGCATGCGGCACGCTTGTGTGGCTCTTCGCGCCCCAATCACCCCAAGCTCGGCGTGAGGCGGCCGTTCACATCGAAGGCGCCGTGTCGATGCACCAACCGGCTGCCGGCAAGGCAGCTTCAGGGGACAGCGAGAGCGGTGAGGTGCTGGCGGCGGTGGCGCCTTCGAAGCCGATGGTTGCCGAGCCGTCGCCTGAATTTCCCTCAGCGCCGCTGGCGGCCGTCATTCGCGAGGCGAATCCGGTTGCGGCAGCACCCGTCGAGGCGCCGTCCGAATCGTCGGCGGCGGTGGATATCGGTCTGGTGAGCCCGGAGGCGGCGGAGCCGACGTCGCCGGTTGCGCCACGCAAGGCCGCGCAAAAGCGCGTCGTCGCCAAGCGCTCGGTGCCGGCGCAAAAAAGACCCGCAAAACGCATCACCCGCGCCGCGAAGGATGCCGATATCGACATCATTACCGCCATCGTCCGAAACGCGTCTGCTCGTTGAATTGCTGCGCGTGGAGACATGATGAGCGGGGCGGCGCAAGTGCCCGTTTTTCGCATGATCGCGGATTGAAGCGGGCGTCTCATCCTTTGTGAATGAACTGCATGTGTCGCGGATTGATCGATCCCTTGGCGCCCTGTGTCGCGGCGCGCCACGGGTGGTCCCTGTGCTAAACTCGAGCGCTGTTCTGCCGGGCCGTTTGGGCTTTCCGGCCCGACTGGTATCCGACGAGTGAGACGCTGCGATCGTGCGTATTCTGATCAGCAATGATGATGGTTACTTTGCCCCTGGCATCGAGGCGCTGGCGCGGGCCATGAGTGAAGTGGGTGAGGTTACCGTCGTGGCCCCCGAGCGTGACCGATCGGGGGCGAGCAATTCGCTGACGCTGGATCGCCCCTTGTCGCTGCGTCGCTCGAGCAACGGCTTCTATCACGTCAATGGCACGCCCTCCGACTGTGTCCATCTGGCCGTGACCGGCATGCTCGACGAGTTGCCCGACATGGTTGTGTCGGGGATCAATCACGGCGCCAACATGGGTGACGACACCATCTACTCGGGTACGGTTGCGGCTGCGACCGAGGGCTACCTGCTTGGCGTGCCCTCGATGGCGATTTCTCTCGTCAGCCACAATCCAGACGATTTTTCGGCGGCGGCGGGTGTGGCGCGTGATCTGGCCGAGCGCTTCAAGGCGCGGCCGTTTCCGGCGCCGGTGTTGCTCAACGTGAATGTGCCGGATGGTCCGCGCCAAGGCATCAGAGGTATGCGTGTGACCCGGCTGGGCCGCCGCCACAAAGCCGAGCCCGTCATCAAGACGCAGTCCCCGCGCGGTGAAACGCTGTACTGGATTGGCCCGGCGGGCGCGGCGCAGGACGCCGGCGAAGGCACTGATTTTCAAGCGGTCGAGCATGGCTTCGTGTCGATCACGCCGTTGCAGATCGATCTGACGCATGGCGCACAATTGTCTTCGGTGTCGGAGTGGCTGGCGTGAGTGGCTTGAGAAGCCCGGCATCGGTGACGGCGCTGGCGACCCGGGCGCGGGCGCGAATGGTCGAGCGCCTTCGCCAGCACGGCATTCGCGACGAGAAGGTGCTCGATGCCCTCAATCAGGTGCCTCGACACTTGTTTGTCGAAGAGGCGCTGGCAAGCCGCGCCTATGAAGATACGGCGCTGCCGCTGGGCTATCAGCAAACGATATCGCAGCCCTTCATCGTCGCCCGCATGGCGGAAATCCTCCGTCAGGGGCGAGAGTTGGGAAAAACGCTCGAGGTTGGTGCGGGCTGCGGTTATCAGGCGGCGGTGCTCTCGCATCTGTGTTCCGATGTGTATGCCGTCGAGCGGCTTCGTGGTCTTCTCGACCGCGCTCGCGAGAACCTTCGTCAGCTTCGCTTGCCCAACGTTCGGCTGAAGTACGCTGATGGCATGATGGGGCTACCCGAGGCGGCGCCGTTCGATACCATCATCGTGGCGGCGGCTGCGCCAGAAGGTGTGCCCGAGGCGCTCAAGGCGCAGTTGGCGCCTGGCGGTCGCGCCCTGGTGCCGGTTGGCGCTCGTCAGCAATCGCTGATTCTGGTAGAACGACAAGGCAATGCCTTCCGTGAAACACGGCTCGATGCCGTACGATTTGTGCCCCTGCTTGGGGGGACGGAATGACAATGAAAGTGTTATTGAAACTTGCCGTGTCTGCGTGCTTGATCATGAGTATCGGTGCGTGTACGACGACCGCGACAGCACCGGTCAGTGACCGTACGCTGGGGCCTGAAGAGGCGCCCGTCGTCACGGGTGGCACTGAGGCCACAGCGGCGCCCGTTGAGCGTTTCTACGTGGTCGAGACGGGCGATACGCTCAATCGGATCGCACAGAAATTCGGCCATACCTGGCAGGAAGTCGCCGCGTGGAACGATCTGACCGATCCCGACCAGATCTCCGTCGGCCAGACCATTCGGGTGTCGCCACCTGCGGGTGCGCCAACCGCCGGTGTCACGGTCACCCCGGTTGCGCCCAGCGGGCCGAGTATCGCGTCCACGCCGACCAGCACGGCGCCGGCGAGCAAACCCGCCGCGAGCGCGCCGAGCAAGCCGCTGGTCAAGAGCGGACCCGTAGCGCGCGTCGAGCCTTATTCGGATTCCGCCTGGGCGGCAGCCAAGAGCAAGCCGGGTGCTGCACCAACGGCGCCTGCCGCGACCGGGGGGGCGTCCGAGACGGCAGCGCCTGACGCGGCACCGGCAGCGGCGTCTTCCGCCGCATGGATCTGGCCGTCATCCGGCAAAGTACTCAGCGGTTTCGGCAACGGCAACACAAAGGGAATCGACATTGCCGGCAAGCCGGGTGACGATGTGCGTGCCTCCGCTGGCGGTCGCGTGGTCTATGCCGGCGCCGGCTTGCGTGGCTATGGAAAACTCGTCATCATCAAGCACGACGCTGATTTTCTCAGCGCCTATGCCCATAACAGATCCCTCAATGTCAAAGAGGGGCAAGCGGTAACGAAGGGCCAGAAAATTGCCGAGCTGGGCAGCACGGATGCGGATCGACCGAAGTTGCATTTCGAGATTCGCCGACGGGGAAAACCCGTGGATCCGTTGAGGTTTCTACCCAAACGATGAGAGGGAAGTGACAATGTACGATCCGGCCTTGAACGATGATGAAGATCAGTCGCCGGATCTGCCGCCTGAAGTCGAGGCGTTTGTCGAAACGCCGGCAAAGTCCTTCGAGAGCGAATTCCTCAGCGACGTCACCCAGCTCTACCTCAACGACATCGGTGCCAATCCGCTGCTGACCGCGCAGGAAGAAGCCGCGCTGGCCAGACGAGTGCGCAAGGGCGATTTCGAGGCCCGCCAGATCATGATCGAGCGCAATCTTCGCTTGGTCGTCAATATCGCAAAGCATTACCTGAACAGGGGTATTCCGCTGCTCGACCTGGTCGAGGAGGGAAACCTCGGGCTCATGCACGCGCTCGAAAAATTCGATCCCGAGCGCGGTTTCCGTTTCTCCACCTACGCAACCTGGTGGATTCGGCAGAACATCGAGCGCGCGATCATGAATCAGTCGCGCACCATCCGGTTGCCGGTACATGTGGTCAAGGAACTCAACCAGGTGCTGCGCGCTTGCCGCAAGGTGGAAGCGGCGGGCAACAAGGATCGACTGGTTGAAGAGGTGGCGCGCGAACTCGACAAGCCCGAGGAGACGGTGCGCGCCATGCTGGCGCTCAATGAACACACCGCTTCACTCGATGCGCCGCTCGACATCGATCCGTCATTGTCGATCGGTGAATCCCTGCGTGACGACAACGCCGAGAGTCCGGAGTCGAGCATTCATGGTGTCGAGGTCGAAGCACTGATCCGCGAGTGGATCGACATGCTCAACGAGAAGCAACGATTGGTCGTTCGTCATCGCTACGGGCTCGATGAGGTGGATATCTACACGCTTGAGGAACTGGCGGGCCAGCTGGGTCTGACGCGTGAGCGCGTGCGGCAGATTCAGCTCGAGGCGCTCGGCCAGTTACGCCGCATTCTCAAGCGGCGCGGCATGCCCAAGGACGCCTTGCTCTAGCGGCTGAGGGAGTCGGGCCGGTGAGTCGTACTCGGTTCGTTCCCCGCGCCTCGACGACCAGCCATGCGCGCGACGTGGCCCATCGGATCAATATCCCCCGACGCTAAGGCGTCTTCAGACTGAGCGTTGTTTCCGTATGGGCGGCGCGCAGGCTTTCCGCCAGACCAAACACCGCCATCGCGTAGAAACTGCTGCGGTTGTAGCGAGTGATGACGTAGAAATTCCGGAACCCCAGCCAGTATTCCGTCGGTGAATCCGGTGTTTCAAGATCGATCAGGGCCGCGTGCTCGTCGGGCGACATCGCGCGGAGCGGCAGGACTTCGTGTGCGGAGAAATCGTCCGCTGAAAAGGCAGGCTCGATGCCGGCGTCAATCAACTCGGCGGCCTTTTCAGGCGCCTCGACGTGGGCGCGAATCGCGATGGTGCCGCCCGTCTCCCAGCCATGGGCGGCAAGATAATTTGCCACGCTGCCAATGGCGTCGGCCGTGCTGCGCTCCAGGTCGATCACGCCGTCCGCATCGAAGTCGACCGCATAGCGACGAACGCTGCTGGGCAGGAACTGCGGATAGCCGAGGGCGCCGGCGTACGAGCCCTCGTAGGCGAGGGGGTCGCGCCCCTGTTCGCGGGCCAGCAAAAAGAGATTTTCGAGCTCTTGTCGAAACAAGCGCGCGCGTGGCGGGTAGTCGAAGGCCAGTGTCGCCAGCGCTGAGGCGGTGGTGAAGTTGCCGGTGTTGCGCCCGTAGATCGTTTCGACGCCGATGATGGCCACGATGATCTCGGCCGGCACGCCATAGCGCTCGCTGGCTTGGGCCAGCGTGGCCGCGTTGTCACGCCAGAATTCGAGGCCGCTGTCGATGCGCACCGGTTCGATGAAGCGGGCGCGGTAGCGGGCCCAGGAACGCACGCCGGGCTTGTCGGGCGGGGTGATGAGGCGGATGACCCGGTCGTCCCGCAAAAGATGAGAAAACGTCGTCAGCACATCGCGGGCGGCGACGCCGTGATCGGTTTCCATCCGTGTGGCAAAAGCCAGGGCGTCGGGGTGATCCGCGTAGGAATTCTGCGCCTGCGCGCCAGACCCGAGCACCATGAGTGCGCCGAGGCACAGCCATTGTCGGGCAAGCTTGTTCAATTGCATTTGATTCTGAACCTGTCTATCTGTGCTTCAAGGGTACGAATACCCGTGTGTGTGGCGCAAGGGCGTCCGTAGCGTAACTCGGCGTAACGCCGGGCGATCTGTCGGATCTCGTGGCCGCATCGGGGAAAGGCCTGTGCTGCTCGCATAGCATAGTCGGCGGGCCCTTCGCAGGGCAACCGTGCGACGCCCGCACGCGCCAGTCGTTTTTCAAATCGACACCAAATACGCGTGAGCCGATCGCGCGGCCGGGTGTGTCGATGCGCCCACCACAGCAGTGCGCCGAAGAGCAGGCCACTGATGCCGAGCAAGCTGGCACCGAGGCGTTTCCAGTCCGGTTCTGTCATGCCGAGGCGCTGCAATAGATCGCGCTGTCGACGCTGGTCGTAGCCGAGCACCCATTGATTCCAGGCGTTGTCGAGGAATTCCCAGCGATCCCGCAGCGCCCGCAGCCAGCGCAAGTCGGTGGCCACGAGGTAGGGGATGGGCTCTCCCGCCGGCAAGGCTGCGGCCAAGCCGTTGTCGATACGGCGCGGTGCGCTGGCGGCGGTCGGGTCGACGCGTCGCCAGCCCTCGTCGGGCAGCCATACTTCGGTCCACGCATGGGCGTCAGACTGGCGCACCACCAGGGTGCCGTCGTAGGGGTTCAGTTCTCCGCCCTGATAGCCGGTCACCACCCGTGCGGGGATGTTCGCCGCACGCATCAGAATGGCAAAGCTGCTGGCAAAGTGTTCGCAGAAGCCGCGTTTGGTATCGAACAGGAATTCGTCGGCGGTGTGCACACCCAGCGGCGGTGGCTGCAGTGTGTAGATGAGTCGGGTATCACGCATCCAGGCGATACCCGCGTCGACGATGGCCGCGGCATGGCGATGTGTCGCGGCAAGCTGACGACCGATCGCCCGCGTGCGTGGATTGCTCTGCTCGGGCAGGGCAAGCGCGCGGGCCAATGTGCGTGGCGATTCCGCGACGCCAACCGGGGTCGTGGGGAAGGCGGTGGCTTCGTATTTCAGACGATGGCGAACCGGTTGGCGGCGAACGAGCTGGAAGTCGCGGGTGTACAGCGCATCGACAATGCCGGGGCCCGGATAGTCGAGCGCCAACAGCCAAGGGCGGTTGTGCGCTTCGAGCGTGAGCGTGTAGTGCACGGATCGACCGCTGGGGGTGTAGCTCGGTGTGTTCTTCGGCGAGGGGCGGGTGTCGGTCCAGCGACGGCCGTCGAAGTCGGTCAGCACCGGGCCGCGCCAATAGCGAAGTGGCGGTGGCGGCATCGCGCCGTCGAACTGCGCCCGAAACGCAATGTCACCGGACTGGCTCAACTGGCTGATGCTGCCCGGCGCCATGCTGTCCGATAGCCCCGTGAGCCCGCTGTAGGCGTCGGCAGGCAGTCCCCAGAGCGGCCCCGGAATGCGCGGAAACAGGATGAAGAGCACAACCATGAATGGCACGGCTTGCAGCAGCAGCGTGCCGGCCAGTCGCAAGGGAGCCGGGGCGGGCCGCGCTACCGCCAGGCTCGCCAGCGTGGTGGTGGCGAGCAATGCGCCGGCGATGGCGCCGATGCCGGTCAGCGCCGACTCGGTATCGAGAAACAAACCGAGCTGGAGAAAGAAGCACAGCAGTACGAGGACGTGAGCGTCGCGTGTGGTGCGGCTTTCCAGCAGTTTGAGACTGAGCAGAAGGATGAGCAGCGAGACGCCAGGCCCCTTGCCCAGCAGCGTACCGAAGTTGAGCAAGATGGCCGCGCCGGAGAACGTCGCGAGCGCAATGACGAGCCAGCGGTGGGGCGGCCCGAGCTGTTGCCACAGACGGATGCCGTGCCAGCCGAGCACGACGGTGGCCAGCGCGCCCAACCACGGCGGCGCGAAGAACAGGTGGGGCAGCAGCGTGATGGCGGCCGTTGCCAGCATCCAGCGTGGCGTTGTGCTGCCGAGCGGGTCAGCGTGCCTAACCATGCTTGCCTTCCGTGCTGAACAGGGCAAGGGCTTCCAGACAGGCGTCGCGATGCTGCGCGCTGCGCGCCGGCCCGAGCTGCGTGCCTGGCAAGCTCAGCGAATAGGCGTGGCCGGCATGCGCCGCGTCGACCACCCAGCGCGCCAGGCGACTCAGTCGGCCATCGACGCCCAGGCCACCGGGCAGGCGACGCCAGTCCAACGACAGTCCGGCGCCGCGCGAGCCGACGAAATCCTTGGAAATCAGTGTGTCGCTGCGGGCGACGGCCTTCCAGGCGATGCGGCGCGGCGAGTCGATCGGCTGATGCGCCCGCAGGCCGGAGAAATCATCGTCACCATGATGCTGCCCGGCACTGTCCTGCTCGCCGTCCGCCGTCGGCGGTGGGGGGGCGTTGGCTTCGAGTGCGGGATAGACGAGGACGCGCTGAGCCGGTGTGAGCACACTCCATGCGCGCACGAGCCCGAGTGGGTAGGTGGTTTCGATGACGACACGACCGATGTCGTGCCAGCCGCGTTCGGTGGCGCGATGCGCGATAGTCACACAGCCGCGGGTGTGGGCAGCGATGTTCAGCCGGTGCGCGGTGTTGCCGCAACGAACGACGAGTGATGGATGTTCGCGGCCGGTCGTGTCTTTGAGCAGGATCTCGAAACCCACCGATTCGC
Source organism: Rhodocyclaceae bacterium (assembly GCA_050293885.1). Taxonomy (GTDB): domain Bacteria; phylum Pseudomonadota; class Gammaproteobacteria; order Burkholderiales; family Rhodocyclaceae; genus Nitrogeniibacter. The sequence continues at coordinate 49,346 of JBNKNO010000001.1, forward strand.
CGACATGGGCACGATGGGTTGCGCCGGCGTTGATCTCCAGACGCAGCAGGTTGCGGAACGCATGAAAGATGCTGGCAATGCCGACCCCCGCCAGCAGAAACGTGAGCGCGAAACCAAGACTGAGCGAGTAGTTGATCGAGGCCAGCAGCATGGCGAACAGGGTTGCCGCAAAGCCCAGACCGGCGCGTGTGGGCAGCACGAAGATGCGCCGCTGGCGCAAGGTGATCGGATAGGCCTCGGCCGGGCGAATACGGAACAACCAGCGGTCGAGGCGCCGCCGCAACCAGCCGAGCGGCGAGATCGCGCGCGCGCGAGATTTCATCCGTCGACCGGCACGGCCGAGAGAATGTCGCGCGCCGCCGCCTCGGCACGGCTCACGTCCTGCCCCAGGCCGATGCGGTGGCCGGCCACCGCCGGGAAGATCCGTTGTACGTCTTCCGGTTCCACGTGGTCACGACCGTCGAGCCACGCCCACGCGCGGGCCGCGGCCACGAGCCCGAGCCCCGCACGTGGGCTGAGCCCGATCGGGATCTGCGGGCTGTGCCGCGTATGGACGAGCAGCGACTGCACATAGTTGGCGAGCGTGTCGGCCACGTACACCTGCGCGCACGCGTGCTGCATGGCGGCAAGCGTCTCTGCGTCGATGACGGGCGTCAGTTCAGCCAGCAGGTCGCGGCGATTCTGCCCGAGCAGCAGGGCGCGCTCTGCCGCCGGGTCGGGGTAGCCCAGTTCGATGCGCATGAGGAAGCGGTCGAGCTGGCTTTCCGGCAAGGCAAAGGTGCCGACCTGCGAGCTGGGGTTCTGCGTGGCGATCACGAAGAACGGCGAGGGCAGGGCATAGGTGTTGCCGTCGGCCGTGATCTGACCCTCTTCCATGGCTTCGAGCAAGGCGCTTTGCGTTTTGGGCGTGGCGCGGTTGATTTCGTCGGCAAGAATCAACTGGGCAAAGATGGGGCCGCGGTGAAAATGGAAGGCATTGCTTTGGCGGTCGAAGATCGATACGCCAAGGATGTCGGCCGGCAGCAGGTCGCTTGTAAACTGGATGCGCTGGAACGCGAGGCCGGGCAGGCGTGCCAGCAGATGGGCCAGCGTGGTCTTGCCGACGCCGGGGACATCTTCGATCAGCAAGTGGCCGCGGGCCAGCATGCAACACAGGGCCAATCGAAGTTGGCTGGTCTTGCCGAGCAGAATTTGGCCGGCCCGGTCGAGAAGTTGATGTGCCTGCTCAGAAGTCATGGTCTGCCGGTTGGGATTTTTGAGTGTTGAGTGGATAATGGAACGGAAAAAAGGGCCAGCAACTTGATGGCTCGGCGAGGAGGGAGCTTGCTTTGGGCAGCTCCCCGGTTTTCGAGGAACCGTTTGCAAGGCAAAGGGGGAGTATGTCACTCACGGCGTTCGTTACTCACAAGGACTGCTGGCTTCACGATATGGGGGCCCATCACCCCGAATGCGCCGATCGCTTGTCGGCGATCAATGATCGGTTGATTGCCGCCGGTCTCGATATGTTCCTCAGTTTTCAAGATGCGCCTGAAGCGACGGTCGAGCAGCTGTCGCGAGCTCACCCGCGCGAGCACGTCGAAAACCTGCTCACCAATGTACCCGATCATGGCATCCGTCACCTCGACCCGGATACCGCGGTGGGGCCCGGCACCATGAAGGCCGCCGTGCGTTCGGCCGGCGCCGGCATCATGGCGGTTGATCTGGTCATGGCCAAAGAGGTGCAGAACGCGTTTTGCGCCATTCGCCCGCCAGGTCACCATGCCGAGCGCTCGAAGGCGATGGGCTTCTGCTTCTTCAACAATGTGGCCATCGCAGCGCATCACGCCATGGCGGCGCATGGTCTTGAGCGCGTCGCCATCGTCGACTTCGATGTGCACCATGGCAACGGCACGGAAGACATCTTCCGTGACGATCCGCGGGTGCTCATGACCAGCATCTTTCAACATCCGTTCTATCCGTATAGCGGCACCGACAATCCCTCGCCGAACATGGTCAATGTGCCGGTGCCCGCTTGCACGCGTGGCGATGCCTTTCGCCAGATCGTGACGGATATCTGGGTGCCCGCGCTGCGCGCGCACAATCCGCAGCTCATTCTGATTTCAGCCGGATTCGATGCGCATTATGAAGACGACATGGGTTCGCTCGGCTTGGTTGAATCCGACTACATCTGGGTTACCGAGCAGCTGCGGATGATCGCCGAAGAGTGTTGCGACGAGCGCATCGTTTCCATGCTCGAGGGCGGCTACGCGCTTTCGTCGCTCGCCCGTTCAGTCGTTGCGCATATCAAGGCATTGGCCGACATTTGAAGGCCTCGCACCCGTGGGTTGCGGGGCGCTTCACGCGCGGTTCTGGCGCGTGCGCTGCAGCGTGTTGTGCCCGATGATTCGGGTACAATGCGCTTTTGCTTTTTTGATCCCCTCAAAATGATTACCGGATCCATTGTCGCCATCGTCACGCCCATGCATGACGACGGCAGTCTCGATTTCGACAGCCTGCGCAAGTTGATCGACTTTCATGTCGATCAGGGCACCGACGGCATTGTCATCGTCGGTACTTCGGGCGAGTCGCCGACGGTCGATATCGACGAGCACTGCGAGCTCATTCGCGTAACGGTCGGCCACGCTGCCGGACGCGTGCCCGTGATTGCAGGCGTGGGCGCCAATTCCACCGCCGAAGCCGTCGAACTGACCCGTTTTGCCCGCAAGGCCGGTGCCGACGCGGGTCTGTCCGTCGTGCCTTACTACAACAAGCCGGGGCAAGAGGGGCTGTACCAGCACTTCAAGGCCATTGCCGAAGCCGACGATCTGCCGATCCTGCTCTACAACGTGCCGGGTCGTACGGTGGCCGATCTGTCGAACGATACCGCGCTGCGTCTGGCGCAGATTCCGAACATCATCGGCATCAAGGACGCCACCGGCAGCATCGAGCGTATTTGCGATCTGGTCGCGCGTGCGCCGGCCGACTTCGCGCTCTACACGGGTGACGACATGAGCACCTTGGCGTTTCTGCTCATGGGCGGGCACGGCTGCATTTCGGTGACCGCCAACGTTGCCCCGAAGATGATGCACGACATGTGCGTTGCCGCCATGGACGGCGACGTGGCGACCGCGCGTGCCATCAATCGCCGTCTGCTCGGTTTGCACAAGCATCTGTTCTGCGAAGCCAACCCTATTCCGGTGAAGTGGGCGGTGGCGGAAATGGGCTTGGTGGGTCACGCCATGCGCCTGCCCATGACGCCGCTCGACCCCTCGAATCACGAATGCGTCCGCGGTGCCATGCGAGACGCAGGTCTGATCAGCTAATCCACTAAAGGTATCCATCACGATGGTGCGACATCATTTCGCGACTTTTTTTGCGTGTGTGCTCAGCCTGGCCATTGCCGGTTGCAGTGCGCTCGAAACCAAGAAAATCGACTACAAGAGCGCCGGTTCCGCCCCGACGCTCGAGGTGCCGCCGGATCTGACCGAGCCCTCGCAATCCGATCGTTATGCGCTGCCCGAAACCGGTAGCCGTGGTTCGGCCACCTTGTCCACCTATACCGAGGAGCGCAAGCTCAAGCCCGGCGCAGGCGAAGGGCGTGATGTGCTGGTCAAGTCCGACACCATCCGTGTCCAGCGCGCGGGTGACGAGCGTTGGTTGGTCATCAGCGGCATGAATGCCGATGACTTGTGGCCCAAGCTGCGCAACTTCTGGATCGAGATGGGTTTCGTGCTCAATATCGATTCGCCGTCCATTGGCGTGATGGAAACCGACTGGGCCGAGGACCGCGCCAAGTTGCCGCAGGACTTCATCCGCCAGACCATCGGCCGTGTGCTCGATGGTCTGTACTCGGTGCCGGAGCGCGACAAATTCCGCACGCGCATCGAGCCGGGTGAGAAGGCCGGAACGCTCGACGTCTTTGTCAGCCATCGCGGCATGGTCGAGATCTACCAGAATGAGTCCGAGGACACGACTATCTGGCAGCCGCGTCCGGCCGATCCGGAGCTCGAGGCGGAGATGATTCGCCGCATGATGGTCTATCTGGGCGCTGAGGAAGCCTACGCCGAGTCGCAGGCCGCAGTGGCACCGCGCGCCGAGCGCGCCGCCATCGAAAAGCAGAATGGCGCGACCACCCTCAAGGTGGATGACACTTACGCACGTGCCTGGCGCCGTGTGGGCCTGGCGCTCGATCGCATCGGTTTCACCGTGCAGGATCGCAACCGCGCCGACGGCGTGTATTTCGTGCGCTACATCGACCCGCAAGTCGACAATGCATCGAAGCGTGAGAAGAGCTGGCTCTCCAGTCTGGCCTTCTGGCGCAGCGACGATGACAAGAAAACCGCCGAGGCCGGCAGCGAGTACCGTATTCAGGTCTCCGATGCCGGCAACGACACCGCGCGCGTGCGTGTGCTGACCCGTGAAGGCGGCGTCGATACCTCCGACACCTCGGCCAAAATCATCCAGCTACTGCACGGGCAGTTGAAGTAATTACGTCGTGATCCGGTTTGTCTCGCTGGGCAGCGGGAGCAAGGGCAACGCGCTTCTGGTGCACGCCGGGACGACCCGGGTTCTGATCGATTGTGGTTTTGGCGTGCGGGCACTGGCCGAGCGGCTCGCACGCGTCGGTGTCGTGCCAGAGCAGCTCGACGCCGTCTTTGTGACCCACGAACACAGTGATCATGTCGCTGGGCTTGCGGCGCTGCAACGGCGCACTGGCTGCCCCATCTACGCGACCGCCGGCACGCTGGATGCCGTCTCGCGTCGGCAGCGGCTGATCGGTTCGCAGCGGCGGATCAAACGTGGCGTCTCCGTCGCGATCGGCGATTTGCTGATTCACCCATACGAAGTGCCCCACGATGCAGCCGAACCGGTTCAGTTCGTCATCAGTGATGGCGCCGCGCGTCTTGGCGTGCTCACGGATGCCGGCCGTGTGACCGATCACATGTTTGACGCGCTCAGTGGCTGCGAGGGCCTGGTCCTCGAGTTCAACCACGATCTTGCGATGTTGCGTGGTGGCCCGTATCCGCATTTTCTCAAACAGCGGATTGCGGGGGAGTACGGGCATCTGGACAACGATATGGCCGCCGACCTGTTGGCCCGACTTGCGCATACGCGCTTGCAACAGGTGCTCGGCGCGCATCTGAGTGAGCAGAACAACCGACCGGCGTTGGTGTGTGCCGCAATGGCGGGTGCGCTTGGTGCGCGTGCGTCCGAGATGCGTTTGGCCAGTCAGCAGGCGGGGTCGGACTGGTTGGTGGTCGGTGGCTGAGTTCGTGGTCAGTCAATAAAAAAGGCCGGCTTGTCGCCGGCCTTTTCCAGCAAGCGCGAAACGCTTACTTCTGCTCTTCCATGGCAGCTTTCTTGGCGGCTTCGACCGCGTCAGCTGCGCTTTCCTTGGCGGCCTCGACGGCTTCGCCAGCGGCTTCCTTGGCGTTGGCAGCGGCTTCGCTGGTGGCTTCCACTGCAGCGGAGGCGCCTTCCTTGGCTGCTTCCATGGCGTCACCGGCGGCTTCCTTGGTGGCTTCCATTGCGTCGCCTGCAGCTTCCTTGGTGGCTTCTGCCGCGTTGCTGGCAGCTTCCGAGGTTGCGGCAGCGGTTTCTTTCGCGGCTTCGGTCGCAGCGCTTGCCGCTTCCTTGGCAGCTTCGACGGCGCTGGTGGCGGGTGCGGACTCTTCCTTCTGACCGCAGGCGGACACGGCGAGTGCGACGAGCGCAGCGACGAGGAGAGATTGTTTCATGGGTCTGATTCCTCTCAAGCAATAAACTTGTGTTGTTGTGTGATGTGCAAGTGCAGCATCGGGCAGCAATACTAGCATGCGAGATTGGTGATTTGGATGCAGCGTTGCGGGCGCGCAACAGATGTTTACCGGCTCAAAGGCCAAGAACCGCGCCGATGTTGGCGTTGCTGGCGGCTGCCCAAATTGTTTCAAGTTGTGGGAGATAGCGCCCCGCATCGGCCGGATCGTTGAGCATGAGGCGTGCCCGCGGATGGTCGAACTGCGGGCGTACGAAACTGTTTTGTTGGTCGCAAACGACGAGGCTGCGATCGAGTGCGCTCGCGTGGTGCGCTGCGGCGACGCGCACGCTCGCGATATGGCTGTAGTCGACAAGCAGCTGGCGCGTGCGGGGCATGTGGGTGAGCAGCTGCCGGGTGTCGCGCACCACCAGTCTGATCGCGTCCGGGGGCAGACGCCGGAGGCATCGCAGCAGGCGGTCCGGCAAGTCGTTGCGCTCGAGGTGGATGCCGCTCAGATCATGATCGACGACGATCAGTGTCCGCGTCGTGCCGTCGAGCAACTCGGCCCAGGCGGCGTAGCCGTCGGCCCAGGTATCGATCTGGCGGTGTTCCTTTTCGTCCATCGTTCACGGCGCTGCATGGGCGAAGCCATCGCCATACCATGCGAACAGGGACGCGCGGCCGTCCGCACTCAGGGCGCCATAGCGGTCGCCATCAAGCCGCCGTTCGTGGGCGAGTTGGCGCAGTGCGTCGCGGTCCTGCTTGGCGACGGGCTGTCTTTCGCCATTGAGATAGAAGTTTCCCTTGTGAAAGAGCAGGTTGCTGCGCACATCGAGGCGCACGCCGTGCTTTTGGGCGCGGGCGTTGAATTGCCGCTTCGATAGCGGTGTTTCGGGCGGATCGAAGAACACGCCCGGCTTGGGCTCGCTCAGGTAGTGGCCGAGAAAATCGGCCACGTCGCGACGTTTCGAGCGCGCCTGGCGAATCATTTCGCTCACCTGATCGACCATGTCGCCGCTGATCCGGGCGCTGTTTCGCTGATATTTCAGGTCCGGATCGCGGTACAAACCGTCCACGCAAACGCGCTCCTGCAGATAGGCGAAGAACTCGCTGACCAACTCGTTGGCGCTCGGTGAGCGAAAGCCGATGGAGTAGGTCATGCACTCGCCGATGGCCACGCCGTTGTGCGCCCATTCCGGCGGCAGGTAGAGCATGTCGCCGGCCTCGAGTACCCACTCCCGATCCGGTTTGAAACGCTCCAGGATCTTGAGCGGCGCATCTTCGATGACGGTGCGATCCGCCTGATTGCTGATCTGCCAGCGTCGTTGCCCCATGCCCTGTAGCAGAAACACGTCGTAATCGTCGAAGTGCGGGCCGACCCCGCCGCCATCGATGGCATAGCTGATCATGAGGTCGTCCAGACGACTTTGAGGAATGAAGTCGAACTGGCGCATCAGCGCGTCAGCGGCCTCGTCCCACAGGTTCACACCCTGGACGAGCACCGTCCACGGATAGGCTTTTCGACGCAGATCGTTGACGCGCTGGGGGCCTTCGCGCACGGCCCATCCATCCGGGCCATGGCTGACGAGCCGCGATTCGACGTCTTCATCGCGCGCGAGCTGGAACAGCCGATCGCGGGTGATCGGGCCTTCAAACCCCGGCACGGCCTGTCGGATCAGCAGCGGCTTCTTCTGCCAATATTTGCTCAGGAATTCCTTGGGCGTGAGCTCGCCCAGCAGTCGTGTGTCCATGGGTGAATGTTAGCCGTTTGGCGCCATGCGCGGGAGGGGGCAGAGGATTGCCGTTGTGCTTTTGGCCGCTAAAATAGCGCCTTTTCACATTTGCGCTGACTCATGCCAATCGCTCGCATCGAATCGCTGGACCACGACGGTCAGGGCGTTGCCCGTTCGCCCGAGGGGAAGACCCTGTTCGTCGAGGGCGCGCTGCCGGGCGAGCAGGTCGGCTACTCGGTGTTTCGCGAGAAACCACGCTTCGCGTGCGCTCAGGTGGAGCGTGTCATCGAGGCCAGCGCGTTACGGGTCGTGCCACGTTGCGCGTTCTTTGCCGAGTGCGGCGGCTGCAGCATGCAGCACCTGGATGCGTCCGCCCAGGCTGCCGTCAAGCAGCGCGTCCTCGAAGACGCCTTGTGGCATCAGGCCCGGCTGCGGCCCGGCATCGTCTACCCGGCCATCGTCGGTCCCGCCTGGCACTATCGCGACCGCGCGCGCTTGAGCGTGCGGCGGGTTGAGCGCCTGGGGGGCATGTTGATCGGCTTTCACGCGCGGCGCAGTAGCTACATTGCCGATATACGGTCGTGTCAGGTGCTGCCGCAGCGGATATCCGATCTGCTGATGCCGTTGCGCGAATTGATCGGGAAGTCGTCGGTGGCCGACCGGCTGCCGAAGATCGAGCTGGCAGTGGGTGACGATGTGACGGTACTGGTGTTCCGCATTCTCGCGCCGCTCACCCCTTCGGACGAGCGCCTGTTCCGGCAGTTCTCCGAAACACACGGGATTCAGGTGTGGCTGCAGCCGGACGGCCCCGAGACGGCCTATCGCTTGCATCCGGTCGATGCGCCGGCACTGACCTATACCGCGCCGGAATTCAATCTGCGCTACGCCTTCGCGCCCACGGACTTCACCCAGGTGAACGTCCATATCAATCGTCTGCTGTTGCGGCGAGCCATGCAATTGCTCGATCCGCAGCCCGGCGAGCGCGTTGGTGATCTGTTTTGCGGGTTGGGCAATTTCAGCCTGCCAATCGCGCGGCGGGGCGCACACGTGGTGGGTGTCGAGGGCAGTGATGCGCTGGTCCGGCGCGCCCGGGAAAATGCCGCAGCCAACGGCTTGGCGGCGCTGAGTGCATTCTACGAAGCCAATCTGTTCGAGGCGACGGAAGACAGCATCGAGGCTCTGGGGCCGCTCGACAAACTGCTCATCGATCCGCCGCGTGAAGGTGCAATTGCCGTGGTCCGGGCGCTGGGCGCCGATGCGCCGCGTCGCATCGTGTATGTCTCGTGCAACCCGGCCACGCTCGCGCGCGATGCCGGCGTGCTGGTGCATGACAAGGGCTATCGCCTGGCGGGTGCCGGCATCGCCAACATGTTTCCGCAAACCTCGCATGTGGAATCCATTGCGCTGTTCGAGCGGGACTGACGAAAACCGGTGCATGCGCTATACTCGCGCCGCGTCTGCTCATCGTGGCAGGTGCTCCGGAAGCTTGGCAGAGTGGTCGAATGCACCGGTCTTGAAAACCGGCATACCGCAAGGTATCCAGGGTTCGAATCCCTGAGCTTCCGCCAAATCGTGAAACCCGCCCCTGTCGGCGGGTTTTTTTTGCCGGCGTCAGATGTGGCTGTACATGCCTTCGAGCACCAGATCGGTAAAACTGACGATGCCGACGACCTTGCCGTTGTCCACCACTGGCGCGCGTGACAGCTCGAAACGGTTGAACAGGCGGGCGCAGTAACGGATGTCCATGGCCGGGTCGACGGTGATGACCGGTTTGGCCATGATTTCATAGACGTTGACGCGCTCCGGTGAGCGGTCCTCACCCAGCACGCGGCGGGCGATGTCGGAGACCAGCAGCATGCCGTATTCGTCGTCGTCGTGGCGTTTGTCGACGATCAGCCCCTCGACACGGAGGCGTTTCATTTCCTGCAGCGCTTCGGTGATCGTGGCCATGCCGTCGATGGTGTGGATGCCCGCCTGCATGACGTCGCTGACGCGCACGATGTCATTCGTGCTCATATTTTCTCCTCCACGGCGTTCGTGAGTTCCTTCATTTGACGGGTGACGCCCACCGCGTCTTCCACATCGATCTGGAAGGCGATGCCGGTGCCGGGTTTGGCATCGAACTCGCCTTTGATCTCGATGGTTTCGAGAATTTTCCGGCTCAGGTGCTCCTCGACCAGAAACAGCAGCATGTCGCGCTGGGTTTCGAGCGACAGGCCGAAGAAGGTCTTGGTCTTCTGCAGCCCTTCGCCGCGCGCCTGGTTGATGACGGTGCAACCGGTAGCGCCAGACTCGCGGGCGGCTTTCATGACCGCGTCGGTCTTGTCGTCTTCGACAAGTGCGATCAGCAGTTTGAAGTGCATGGGTCAGTATCTCCTTTCTTCTTCGGCCTGTGCCGCGAGTTGGCGGCGGGCCCGCCATTCGGATAGTTGGGCGTAGGCCATGACGGTCATGATGGGGAACAGGCTGGCAAAGGCGATGAGGCCAAAGCCGTCGAGCATGACGCTGCGCCCGGGGACGGTGCCGGCGAGGCCGAGGCCGAGCGCGGTCACCAACGGGACGGTCACGGTCGAGGTGGTCACGCCGCCGGAGTCGTAGG
>JBNKNO010000001.1:59697-69110 GCA_050293885.1 Rhodocyclaceae bacterium
GTGCTCGAGGCCGCCGAAGAGGAAGACCGGGTCGGTCAATTGTTTCGCCATGAGCTTGCCGAGCGGGAACAGCGCCTGATCCAGCCCCTGGAGAAACAGCGCGAGACCGACGAGCACATAGACGAAGCCGATGAGCACGCTTTTGAGCTGAGGGATCGGTTTGCGGATGACCAGCAACTGGAAGCCGAAGATGATGGCGGCGATGGGCAGTACGTCGAGCGCCGTGGTCGCGACGCTGTGACTGAAGTTGAGCAGCCGGTCGATCATCAGAACAGCATCCCGTAGCCCATGACGAAGATCATCGGCGTGAGTGATGCGAAGGCGATCAGACCGAAACCGTCGACCATCGGGTTGCGGCCCCGGATGGAGGTGGCCAGCCCGACCCCGAGCGCGGTGACCAGCGGTACGGTGATGGTCGAGGTGGTGACGCCGCCTGAATCATAGGCGATGCCGACGATCTCGGCGGGGGCGAATGCGGTCATGATGACCACGCCGAGGTAGCCGCCGATAATGAGGTTCTGGATCGGCCAGCCCTTGATGATGCGCAGCACGCCGAGCACGATGGCGCAGCCGACGGAGACCGCCACGGTGTAGCGCAGGCCGGTGGCGTAGTCGTCCATGGCCTGCTTGCCGTGTTCGATGAAGCCGGCTTCCGCGGCAATCTGCGCGGCTTCGGCTGCTACCGCGATGAGCGCCGGTTCGGCCACCGTGGTGCCGAATCCGAGTGCAAAGGCAAAGGCCATGAGCCACAGCAGGGAGCCTTTGCGCGCAAAGGCGTAGGCCATTCTTTCGCCGATGGGAAACAGCCCCATCTCGAGTCCGCGGATGAAGAAGGTGAGTCCGAGAACAACGAGGATGGCACCGACGAAAATTTCACCCAGATCGGGAATCGGCTGTTGCAGGACGACGAGCTGGAAGAAGCCGATGACCACCACGATGGGCGTCAGGTCACGAATGCTGTCGATCAGCGCATTGATGAACAGTTGCAGCTGCTTGTTCACGCCCGGAATCCTGGTGTGGAGGGTGTGGCTGGAGTGAGGGCCGCAAACGTCGGTGGCGCACACGGCCCGATTCTAGCCATGCACGCGGGATTCGTCACTCGATATTGAATGACTCGGGTGCATCGAGTGGCGTGACCGTGACCGCAACCTCCGGCTCGTGGCCACCGCCGCCCAGGATGATGCCGCGCAGCGGCGAGACGTCGGCAAAGTCGCGCCCCCATCCGATCGTGATGTGCTGCGTGCTCGGCAACAGATTGTTGGTCGGATCGAATTCCACCCAGCGCGCCGTGGTGTCCGGTGCATAGACGGAGACCCAGGCGTGGGACGCATCGGCGCCGACCATGCGCGGTTGCCCCGGGGGCGGGTGGGTGAGCAGATAGCCGCTCATGTAGCGTGCCGGCAGGCCCAGCGCGCGCAGGCAGCCGATCATGAAATGGGCGAAGTCCTGACACACGCCGCGCTTCTTTTCGAGCACTTCGAGCACCGGCGTGGCAATGGTGGTGGCTTCCGGGTCGAAGGTGAATTCGTCGTGGATCTTCTCCATCAGTGCTTGCACGCCTTGCAGTACGGGGCGGCCGGGAGGAAAGCAGTCGCTGGCATAGGCGGTCAGTTCGTTCTTGACGCGCACATTGGGCGACTCGTAGAGAAAATGTTTGGCGGCGAGATCATCGGCAAGTGGCGGCACGCCGCCTTGGTAGACGAGCCGCTGTGCGAGTTCATTCCAGGCGATGGCGTCGGCAAGATCGATGGTGCCGCGCGCGCGCACGTCCACTTCCATTTCGGAGCGCACGTGCAGCTCGCTGTGCGGCTGATAGAACGCCATCCATTCGACCGGGTTGCCGAAGGCGTCATGGCCGCACTGGCGCCACGAGGGTTCGGGGTCGACGTGCAGTTCGTAGTGCGTGCAGGTTTGCCAGTCCGACGGGCGTGGCACCAGATGCAGCATTTGTTGTGACAGCGACACGGCGCCGCCATAGTCGTATCGGGTTTCGTGCAGGACGTGGTATCGGGCCATGTTCAGCTCGCCAGCATCAGGTGGCTGACGCTATCGACATGGGTGAAGAAGCGCATCGCGATCTTGTCGGAAAGCTCGTGTGCGGCGGATTCAAGCGTGCGCAGGGCATCGGCCAACTGCGTGGCGGCTTGTCGCGGATTGCCCTCGAACTGGCTCAGGTCGAAGGTTTGTACGGCGTGGCCCGCGTGGCGAATATTCTCCATCGGCAAATCGCCGAGTTCGTTGTCGAGTGCTGCCAGTTCGGCCAGCATCCCGACGACCTGGAAGGACACGCCGTGCGGGTTGCTCTCGTCCACGACGATGAGGTCGACGACCGATAGCACCTCGGGTGTGCGGGCATACCGCGAACGGTAGGTGATGATGCTGTCGGTCAGTTGCAGCAGCCATTCCAGATTGTCGCTATCGCGCTCGCGGTGCAGGGCGAGGAAGCTGGCAATGAGTTCGCACAGGAAGGTGACGCGCTCGATACGCCGCCCGAGCACATGAAAGCGCCAGCCGGTATCGCGCGTCATGTTGTCGAGTGAAAAGCCGGTGAGCGATGAAGAAACCTGCAGCACGGTATCGAGCAGCAGCACCATGTCGCCCAGTTCGGCATTCTGTACTTGCCGGTGTTGCAGGTCGCGCTGCAGCCGGTTGAGCGAGTGCCAGTGGTCGAGCGACAGGCGCTCGCGCACTTGCGAGGCCGACCACATCAATCGCCGGCTGGCATCGGCGACGCTGTTTTCCGCGTCGGCGTTGTACACCGCGTCGCGTAGTCGCTCTTCGAGCGTCGGTGCGGGTGTTTCCTCGTCCTCGGTCGGTTGCGGCAGCACGCGCACCCGCTCACCGGCGTCGAGCAGGGCGGCTTCCGGCGGGGTGACATCGCCGGCGTTGTCGATGTGCAGCGAAATGACCGTGCGCAGCAGGCGCGCGGTGGCATCGACCCGTTCGCTGTAGCGACCGAGCCAGAACAGGTTTTCGACCACGCGTGAAGACAGGTTGCTGCCGCTGCGCACCAGATCGCCGACCTTGACCGCTTTCTTGAGCAGGCTGAAGGGGTCGACGGCACCTTCGGCGCGCACCCAGATGTCCTTGGCGGTACCGCCACTTTGCATGGAGAGCACCAGCGCGTTGGAGCTGCCGGCAACGCGTGCCAGACCGCCGGGCATGACCTTGTAGCCATCCGGCGTGGCGATCGCGTACATGCGCAGGCCGACATTGCGGGCCAGCAGGCGGCGTTCGTGCGCCCGGCTCCACACCGGCGTTTGCGAGAGGTGGACCCATTCCTGGGCCACGTAGGCATGTGGCCGGGCGCGGATGCGTGCGGCCATTTCCTCGCGTGCCGCGCCCTTGAGCGCATGGCCGAAGACCGGTTCCATGCGCTGCGTGGGGTAGGCCGGCTTGATGACCAGCTTGTCGAGATTCTTGAGCGCGTGGGCCTGTGCGGGTTCTTCGCCGCACCACCAGGTGGCGACCGAGGGCAAGGAGAGCTCTTCGCCGAGCAGATGCTTGGCCAAGGCCGGCAGAAAGCCCATGAGGGCCGGTGAGCCAGGCAGGCCGCTCCCGAGCGCGTTGCTGATGAACACGCGGCCGGCGCGAACGACATGCATCAGTCCCGGGATGCCGAGGGCCGAGTCGCCGCGAAATTCCATGGGGTCGCAGAAGTCGTCGTTGACCCGGCGCATGATGGCGTGCACCCGCTGCAGCCCGGTGAGTGTCTTGAGGTACAGGGTGTCGCCGCGAACGGTGAGATCCTGCCCTTCGACCAGCGGGTAACCCAGATAGCGCGACAGATAGGCGTGTTCGAAGTAGGTGGCGTTGTAGGGGCCGGGGGTGAGCACGACGATGCGTGGGCGCTCGCCCGGATCGGTCGGCGCCCAGTGCTCCATGCTCGACTGCATGTCGGCGTAGAAGCTCGCCAGGCGCTCGATGTGCATGTCGCGGAACAGGCGCGGAAAAACCCGCGAGACGATGAGCCGGTTTTCCAGCGCGTAGCCCGAGCCGGTGGGGGTCTGGGTGCGATCGGCGATGACCCACCACTGACCGTCCGGCGAGCGGGCCAGGTCGACCGCGTACTGATGAAGAAACACGCCGCCGGGGGGCTGGGTGCCCACGCATGGCCACAAATAGCCGTGTTGGCCAAACACCAGCGAGGGCGGCAACAAGCCGTCAGCGAGCAGGCGCTGTTCGCCATAGAGGTCGGCCAGCATGGCATTGAGCACGGTGGCGCGTTGCGCGATGCCTTCGGACAGGTAGTGCCACTCGTCGGCGGACAGCACGTAGGGGAGCGGGTCAAGCGCCCAGGGGCGATCCTGGCCATCTGGATCGCCGTAGACGTTGTAGGCAACGCCGTCTTCGAGAATGCAGCGTTCGGCGAAGTCGATCCGCTGGCGCATCGCCTCGGGCGAGGTGCTGTCCAGATGCTCGAAAAGCGCACGCCAGTGGGGGCGGATGACCCCGTCGGCCCCCATCATTTCGTCGTGACGATTGGGGGGGTGCGAATATATCGAAAGTAGCGTACGGGCCATCGTGCGTCGGTATGAGAAAACACTGCGCCGCAAATGCGGCGCAGGTGTTCGATCTTAACTGGTCTTCGGCAAAAAACCGGCCCCTTTCAACTAAATTTTGCCGGGATGGCGATCAGTTCATGGTCGACGCAGGTCGAGTGTGAAGGGATGTTCGGCATTCACGGTGACCTTGGTTGGCGAGACCTTGCCCGGCGTATGGCCGAAGCCGAAGAAACGCGAGCGACGACGGCTCTCGGCCTCGTAGGCATTGACCGGGAAGTGCTCGAAGCTCAGGCCGCCCGGATTCGAGACATGATATTGCGCACCGCCCAGCGATCGGCTCGACCAGGTGTCCACCAGATCGAATACCAGCGGCGCATGCACGCCAATGAGCGGATGCAGGCAAGAGGGCGGTTGCCAGGCGCGGTAGCGCACGCCGGCCACGAATTCGCCCACCACCCCGGTCGGCTGTAGCGGTACCGGCACACCGTTGCAGGTGAGCTGGTAGCGATCGGGCGCCATGCCGGTGATCTTGACCTGAACCCGTTCGAGCGACGAATCGACGTAACGTGCGGTACCGCCCGGCGCGCCTTCTTCGCCCATCACATGCCAGGGTTCGAGTGCGTTGCGCAGTTCAACATGCATGCCGCGCACCGAAAATTCGCCGTGCGCCGGGAAGCGGAAGGCCAGATGGGCGGCGAACCAGTCGGCTTCGAAGGGATAGCCGAACGCATTGAGTTCGTCCATCACGTCGCGGAAATCCTGCTCGATGAAATGCGGCAACATGAAGCGGTCGTGCAACTCCGTGCCCCAGCGCGCCAGGCGTTCCGGGCGATACGGGGTGTCCCAGAAACGGGCCACGAGCGCGCGCAGCAACAATTGCTGGGCAAGACTCATGCGTGAGTGTGGCGGCATTTCGAAGGCGCGCAGTTCGACCAGCCCGTGGCGGCCGGTGGGTCCGTCGGGCGAATACAGCTTGTCGATGCAGAACTCGGCCCGGTGGGTGTTGCCGGTGACGTCGATGAGCAGGTTGCGCAGCAGCCGGTCGATCTGCCAAGGGGGCGCATGACTGCCTGGCGCCGGCATCTGGCGCATGGCGATCTCGAGCTCGTAGAGGCTGTCGTTGCGCGCTTCATCCACGCGTGGTGCCTGGCTGGTGGGGCCGATGAACTGGCCCGAGAACAGGTAGGACAGGCTCGGGTGGTTGTGCCAGTAGGCGATCAGGCTGGCGAGCAGGTCGGGGCGGCGCAGGAAGGGCGAGTCGGCTGGCGTGCGTCCGCCGAGCACGAAGTGGTTGCCGCCGCCGGTGCCCGAATGGCGGCCGTCGAGCATGAACTTTTCGCTACTCAGCCGGCACAGGCGCGCTGCTTCGTACAGATGGGTGGTGCGCTCGACCAGATCGTCCCAGCGTGCGGTGGGGTGAATGTTCACCTCGATCACGCCGGGGTCCGGGGTGACGCTGAAGTGGGTCAGGCGCGGGTCGCTCGGCGGCGGATAGCCCTCGAGCATGACCGGCATGTCGATATCTTCGGCGGCGGCTTCGACGGCGCTCACCACCTCGAGGTAGTCCTCAAGCGTGTCCGCCGGCGGCATGAAGATGTACAGCACGCCCTTGCGTGCTTCGGCGCAGATGGCGTAGCGGGTGATCCAGTGCGCCGACTGTCCCGGGGCCGGGCGGGCCGTGGACGCGGTGCCTTCGCCATGGGTGTCGCCGGTGCCCATTGTCGATGCCGCGGCCGCTGAGCGGATCGGCATGTCGCCACGCAGTTGCGCGCGAATGTCGGCATGGGCGGGCAGGGGCGAACGCGGCGCCATCGGGTCGGGCGGGATGCTGTACGGGTACTCTGCCTTGGCGACCCAGGGCTGCGAGTCCAGCGGCAGGCGATAGCCCATCGGTGAGTCGCCGGGAATCAGGTAACAGCGCTCGGCGCGCAGGAACCAGGGGCCGGTCTCCCACTGGCCGGCGGGGTTCTTCATGATCGGCAGCACGTGACCGGCCGGCGTCTTCAGACCTTGGTCGAAGACGTGCATCAGGCGCGCGCGTTCGAGCGGGTCGTCGAGCCGAGAGTCGTGCGGATCGACGTTGTCCGGCAAGCGCCGTTCGCGCCACAGGTAGTAGAAAGTGTCTTCAAAGCCGGCGAACACGAACTTGGGGTCGAGCCCCAGATGGACGGCAAACCGTTCGAGAAACTGATTGGCGTGCGCTTCGGTGGCGCCATGGCCCTTCTTCTCATCAGCAATCAGCGAGCGATTCTTCCACAGCGGTTCGCCATCCTGGCGCCAGAAGCAGTTGAGTGACCAGCGTGGCAGTTGCTCGCCCGGATACCACTTGCCCTGGCCGAAATGGACCAGCCCGTCGGGGGCGTACTTGTCCTTGAGGCGGTGGTAGAGCTCGGCGGCGCGAACACGCTTGGTCGGCCCCATGGCCTCGGTGTTCCACTCGTCGCCATCAGGATCGTCGGCGGCCACGAAGGTGGGCTCGCCGCCCATGGTGAGGCGTACGTCCATGGCGTCGAGGTCGGCATCGACCTGATGGCCGAGGGCTTCGATATCGGCCCACTGCGCGTCGGTATAGGGTTTGGTGACGCGCGGCGACTCGTGAATGCGCGACACCGACATGCTGTGGCCGAACTCGACCTCGCTCTTGCTGACGCCGCCGCTGATCGGGGCTGCGGAGGCCGGTTCGGGGGTGCATGCGACCGGGATGTGACCTTCGCCGGCGAACAGGCCGGAGGTGGGATCGAGCCCCACCCAGCCGGCGCCCGGCAGATAGACCTCGGCCCAGGCATGCAGGTCGGTGAAGTCGGTTTCGGCACCGACCGGGCCGTCAAGCGCCTTGACGTCGGGCGTGAGCTGGATCAGGTAGCCGGACACGAAGCGCGCGGCCAGCCCGATGTGCCGGCACAACTGCACCAGCAGCCAGGCCGAATCACGGCACGAGCCGCTACGCTTCTTGAGGGTTTCCTCAGGCGTCTGCACGCCGGGCTCCAGGCGGATGGTGTAGGCAAGATCCTGCTCAAGGCGGCTGTTGAGGGCGACCAGGAAGTCGACGCTGCGGGTCGGCGTCAGGTCGATACTCTTGAGGTAGGCCTCGAACAGCGGTGCGCTGCCATCGGTGAGCGGCAGTTTGTAGAGGTAGGGCGTCAGCTCGTGGCGTTGCCAGGCTTCGTAGTCGAAGGGGATCTTGTCGGCGTGCGGTTCGAGGAAGAAGTCGAAGGGGTTGATGACCGACATCTCGGCCACCAGATCGACTTCGATACGCAGCACATCGGTCTTTTCCTCGAACACCAGCCGCGCCAGCCAGTTGGCCTGCGGGTCTTGTTGCCAGTTGATGAAGTGGTCGCCCGGCGTGACCTTGAGGCTGTAGGCGTGGATGGGCGTGCGCGCGTGTGGGCAGGGCCGCAGGCGGATGACCTGCGGGCCGAGTTCAACCAGGCGGTCGTAGCGGTATTCGGTGACATGGTTGAGAGCGACATGGATCGACACGGCAGACTCCGTCGAAAAGGTGGTGCGTTAGAGCGCGAATTGTAGGGGGGTGTTCGTGACGAAAGTGTGCTGGCAAGCTTCGTCGTGCATGGATCGGGTTCAAGCAGTTTGCATGGAGTCGAGAAAGTCCTGTTGGACGCCATTCCCGAGTGCTTCGACGCGTTGCATGAAGTCGGTGAGAAATACGTGCAGCCCACGGGTGAGGATGTCCTCGATTCGTGCATAGCGCAACTCGCTGTACATCTGCCCCGCGCGACGTTGGGTTTCGCCCGACTGATTGTTGGCGAGCAGTTCCAGGCTCTTGACGACCCCACGCATGCAGAACAGCAAGGAGCGCGGCATGCTCGGGTGCAGGATGAGCAGCTCGGCCACGCGCGCCGGGCTGATGACCGCGCGGTAGGTCTTGCGATAGACCTCGAAGGCCGACACCGAGCGCAGCAGTGCGCCCCACTGATAGAAGTCGGTCGTGCCTTCTTCGTTGCCCGGCTGCAGCACGTGGTACTTCACGTCCAGTAGTCGTGCGGTGTTGTCGGCGCGTTCCAGCACGGTGCCCAGGCGGATGAAGTTGAAGGTTTCATCCTGCAACAGCGTGCCTTGCGTGGCGCCGCGCACGAGCGAGGAGCGTAGTTTGACCCACTCGAAGAATTCACTCGGGCCGGCCGCGACACCGGGGTCGAAACGATGTGAGCCCAGTTCCAGCCAGGTGGCGTTGAGGGTTTCCCACATGTCGGAGGTGATGGTGCCGCGCACCGCATGCGCATTTTCACGACACATCCGCAGGCAGGCATGGATCGAGGCGGGGTTGTCGGTGTCGCTGATCATGAAGCGCAGGACGTTGGCGGCGGTGGCTTCGTCGTAGCGCGCGAAGAACGCCTCCTCGAGACTGTTGAGCAGAATGACGGCGTGCCAGTTCTGGTTGGCGGACTCGATCGACTGCGGCACCATCGACATCTGCCAGGTGACATCGAGCAACCGAGCCAGGTTTTCGGCACGTTCGATGTAACGCGACATCCAGAACAGGTGGTCGGCGGTGCGACTCAGCATGATGACTTCCTCGGTTCGTCGTTTTCTGTGTTGATGGATTTCACGTTTCCAGCACCCAGGTGTCCTTGGTGCCGCCGCCTTGCGACGAATTGACGACCAGCGAGCCCTCGCGTAGCGCCACCCGGGTGAGGCCGCCCGGCACCATGCGAATCTCGTCGCCCGACAGCACGAAGGGGCGCAGATCGATATGGCGCGGGGCAATCCCCGAGTCGACAAACGTGGGGCAGTTGGAGAGCGCCAGCGTCGGCTGGGCGATGTAGCGTTCGGGATGGGCTTCGAGTTGCTTGCGGAAGGCGGCAATTTCGTCGGGGGTGGACGCCGGGCCGACGAGCATGCCGTATCCGCCAGCGCCATGAACTTCCTTGACCACCAGTTCCGGCA
>JBNKNO010000001.1:69152-74118 GCA_050293885.1 Rhodocyclaceae bacterium
TGTAGGTCGGCACGTTGTTGAGCAGCGGTTCTTCCCCCAGATAGAAGCGGATCATGTCGGGGACGTAGGGGTAGATGGACTTGTCGTCCGCGACGCCGGTGCCGATGGCGTTGGCGAGTGTGACCCGGCCGGCCTTGTACGCCGATAACAGCCCCGGCACGCCGAGCATCGAATCTTCACGGAAGGCGAGCGGGTCGAGGAAGTCGTCGTCGATGCGGCGGTAGATCACGTCGACGCGCTCCGGGCCTTGCGTGGTGCGCATCCACACGGTGTCGTCGTGCACGAACAGATCGCGCCCTTCGACCAGCTCGACACCCATCTGCTGGGCCAGATAGGTGTGCTCGAAATAGGCACTGTTGAAAGCGCCGGGGGTGAGCACCACCACGGTGGGATGCTCCACGCCTTGCGGGGCGACCGCGCGCAGGCTGTCGAACAGCAGATCGGGATAGTGCAACACCGGCGCGACCTTGTGCCGGGCAAACAATTCCGGGAACAGCCGCATCATCATCTTGCGGTCTTCGATCATGTACGAGACGCCGGAGGGCACGCGCAGATTGTCCTCCAGCACGTAGAACTCGCCTTCGCCAGCGCGCACGATGTCGACACCGGCAATCTGCGCGTAGATGTCGCCGGGTACGTCAACCCCGCGCATCTCTTTGCGGAACTGTCCGTTTTCGAGCACCTGATGCGCAGGAATGCGACCGGCCGACAGAATTTCCTGATCGTGGTAGATGTCGCGCAGGAAGGCGTTGAGCGCCTTGACGCGTTGCTTGAGGCCGGCGGCCAGTTTCGCCCACTCCTGCGCCGTGATGATTCGCGGCACGATGTCGAAGGGAATGAGCCGTTCGGTGCCTTCATCTTCGCCATACACCGCGAAGGTGATGCCGACACGATGAAAAGCCAGATCTGCCTCGGCCCGTCGTCGTGCGATCCGCTCGGGCGGCGTATGGTCGAGCCAGTCGGCAAAACCACTGTAGTGAGGCCGCACGCGGCCATCTGCCGTGTGCATTTCGTTGTAAAAAGCTGCGCCCATGCGATTCACCGTATGTTTTTTCGTGATCGCATGCCGGTGGAAATCGGCCACTGCATCTTCGAAGTGTGGTCAGCGTGCCGGGCGCCGAGAACGCCGTGGCGTTGTCTCAATGCGCTGACGCGATCGAAGTGCGGGTGGTGGCCGGTTCGCGGCCGTCATGCCCCTGAGTCAACTCATCGCATGGTTCGTGCCAGCCCGCGACGCTGTTGAAAATACAGGGCTTTTTGGAGAGAAACAGCGCTTGATGATGGGGTTGCACCTTATCGGTGCGCGCTCGAAGCGGCCTGTGCTTCGTTGCGGTGCAATATCGCTCAGATCATTTCGCGCGTTGCGTCTGCCCAGCAGTTGGGTGTTTCGAACAGACGTACCTGCTCGAGTCGCAGGTGGTTGCCGAAGGTGTCGGCATACTGCGTATCAAGAATCCGGAACGCAATGAGTGCGAGGTTCTCGGCGGTCGGAACGGCATCGAGCAGCACCGTCTTGTGGTCGGGGAGGCTGCCGAGAAAATCCACGATCGGGGTGTCGTCGCGGAATGCCAGGAAGGCGTGATCCCATTGGTCGACCAGATGACGCTTGGCGATGTGCTTTATCTCGCCAAAGTCCATCACCATGCCGTTGGCCGGATTGCCGGCGGCGTGAATGATGTCACCGGTCAGGGTGATTTCGATGACGTACCGATGCCCGTGCAGATGTTTGCACTGACTGGCATGATCGGGAATACGGTGTCCGGCATCGAACTCCAGACGACGGGTAATGCGCATTCAAACCCCCTGGGAAAGGTGGCGGATTATATCATTCGACCCCGCAGCAGGCGGCTTCGACCATTCAACAGGGCGCGCATGAAAACGCTTCGAGTCAACGATCACAGTCGCGATTTCGCCGGTATGACCTATGTCTATCCGGTGCTGTCACGTCGCGCGGGTGGTGTCTCCGTCGGGATCAATCTCAACCCCAACAATGCGTGCAACTGGCACTGCGTCTATTGTCAGGTGCCCGATCTCGTTCGTGGCGCCGCGCCGCCGATCGATTTGTCGGTGCTGGCGCACGAGCTGGCGGGCTTTCTCGATGCGCTCACCACGGGCGACTATCTTGAACGGCACGTGCCCGAGGGGCTGCGTGTTGTGCAGGACATTGCATTTTCCGGCAATGGCGAACCCACCAGTGCGGCGGAGTTTGACGAGATCGTGCGTCGTGTGGTGTCGCTGCGGGATGCCGCCGGACTGTCAGAGGTGCCGATCCGCCTGATTACCAATGGCAGCCTGGTTCATCGCGCCGCGGTTCGTCGTGGGCTTCGCCTCATCGGCGACGCGGGCGGGGAAGTGTGGTTCAAGGTCGACGCCGGGGCACGCGCCGACATCGAACGAATCAATGGCGTCCGGACTGATCCGGCGCGGGTCGCGCGGAATCTGCGTGTATGTGCCGAGTTGTGCCCGACCTGGGTGCAGACCTGTCTGTTTGCATGGGATGGCGAGCCGCCATCCGATGAGCAGATGCGCGCCTACCTCGATTGCCTGGTTGCGGCCGGCCTGGAGAAACTTCAGGGCGTGCTGCTATACGGCGTTGCACGCGAATCCATGCAGCCGGAGGCGGGTCGCGTCGATGCGCTCACGCCTCGGATGCTTGAAGCCTATGGAGAGCGCATCAAAGAAAAAGGGCTGACGGTTCGCGTCAGCCCTTGATCGTGCGCAACCGCTAGCCGTTACTTCTTGGTCTTGCGTGCTGCGCGCGCCTCTTTCTTGAGGTTCTTGTACATCTCCGGGTTACTCTTCTTGAGGTAGTCGGAAACTTCGAGATCCTCGCGGCGGACCTTGTTGATGTCTACCTGCTCGATATGAACGAGGCGCAACAAGGCTTGAACCGGTCGGGGAATATTGCGTCCGCTCTCGTAGCGCGAGCCACCACTTTGGGTGACGCCGATCTGTGACCAGAACTGCGACTGGTTGAGACCCAGCTTGCGACGAATCTCGCGAACATCCACTTTCTTGTCTGTACTTTTCATGCTGATTTCCTCTCCGCTACACTATTTTACAAGGATATGACCAGATCCTGACATCGAAGTTCTTTTTATTACTTTGGTCATACGGTGGGAAAAGTATATTCACCATCCCTGAAATAACACAAGCATTTTTTCACGATCTGTCATTTACCTGCAATGACTATGTGGTGAGGGTTTTTCGGCGGCGATTGCGCTCAGTGCCAATGCCCGCTTGCGTTTCGGTACAATACTGCGTTTTACATGCCGTTCGTCGGCTCACGAATCATCAGGGAAAGCTATGGCACTCATAGTCCAAAAGTATGGCGGGACATCGGTAGGAAGTCCGGAGCGCATCAAGAACGTCGCGCAGCGTGTCGCGCGTTTTCGTGCGCAGGGGCATCAAGTGGTGGTGGTGGTCTCCGCCATGAGTGGTGAGACCAACCGCTTGATCGGTCTGACCAAGGAAATTACCACCCAGCCAACGCCACGAGAGCTTGATGTGGTGGTGTCGACCGGTGAGCAGGTCACTATCGGTCTACTGTGTATGGCCTTGCACGCAGCGGACGTCGATGCCAAGAGCTATACCGGTGGTCAGGTTCGTATCCTGACGGATAGTGCGCACACCAAGGCGCGCATCCTGAGTATCGACGAAGCCAACATGCGGCGTGACCTGGATGCCGGCAACGTGGTGGTGGTCGCTGGATTCCAGGGCGTCGACGAAGTCGGCAATATCACCACACTCGGCCGTGGCGGATCCGATACCACGGCAGTGGCGTTGGCCGCTGCGCTTCAGGCAGACGAGTGCCAGATCTACACCGATGTGGATGGTGTGTACACAACCGACCCGCGCATCGTTCCCGAAGCACGAAAGCTGGACAAGATCACCTTCGAGGAAATGCTCGAGATGGCCAGTCTGGGCTCGAAGGTGCTGCAGATTCGTTCGGTTGAATTTGCCGGCAAATACAAGGTCAAGCTCCGCGTACTCTCCAGCTTCGAAGAAGGGGGCGAGGGCACACTGATTACCGTTGAGGAAGAAGACACTATGGAACAGCCGATCATCTCCGGCATCGCTTTCAACCGTGATGAAGCCAAACTGACCGTTCTGGGGGTGCCGGACAAGCCGGGTATCGCCTACCAGATCCTTGGCCCGATTGCCGATGCCAATATCGATGTGGACATGATCATCCAGAACGTCGGCCATGATGGCTCGACCGACTTCTCGTGCACCGTGAGTCGTGGCGACTACGACAAGGCAGTGGCCGTGCTCGAGCAATCGCGCGAGCACATCGGCGCGCGCAGCATCGAGGGCGATCGCGCCATGGCCAAGGTCTCCATCGTGGGTGTCGGCATGCGCTCGCACCCCGGGGTGGCGTCAAAGATGTTCCGTACCCTGGCGGAAGAGGGAATCAACATCCAGATGATTTCCACCTCTGAAATCAAGATCTCGGTGGTCATCGACGAGAAGTATCTGGAGCTCGCTGTACGCGTGCTGCACAGGGCATTCAACCTGGATGAACAGGCCGCCTGATCTTGTTTGACCCGGGGCAGCGAAACCCGTATTATCGCGGCCCTGTGGTACGGAGACGTGGCCGAGAGGTCGAAGGCACTCCCCTGCTAAGGGAGCATACCGGCAAAACCGGTATCGAGGGTTCGAATCCCTCCGTCTCCGCCACTTTGGAAGCTTTACCGAAGGTTGTAACCTAGCTATAATCTTCGTTTAGGTTGCGCTCGTAGCTCAGTTGGATAGAGTACCTGGCTACGAACCAGGGGGTCGTGGGTTCGAATCCTGCCGAGCGCGCCAAAAATACATCCGAAAAGTCGCGTTTCGCGGCTTTTTTTGATCTGAAAAGTCTGGTTTTCAGATCGATGTCGTGGGAAAAATGCGCTCGTAGCTCAGTTGGATAGAGTACCTGGCTACGAACCAGGGGGTCGTGGGTTCGAATCCTGCCGAGCGCGCC
>JBNKNO010000001.1:74289-80446 GCA_050293885.1 Rhodocyclaceae bacterium
ACGACGCATTGCATCACGAATCGGCAAGGCCTAATCCGTTATCATTTCGACTGTTGCGCCCCCTCACGGCGCTCTCGCCTTGTTTCATGGAGTTTTGCATGTCGATCCAGCCCGTCATTCTTTCCGGTGGTTCCGGGACGCGCCTGTGGCCGTTGTCTCGCGAACAGTACCCCAAGCAGTTGCTTGCGCTCGATGGTGACGAAACCATGTTGCAGAGCACGGCAAAACGGCTTGACGGGTTCGCCGGGGAGGTGGCTTCGCCGATCGTCGTGTGCAACGAGCAGTACCGCTTCATTACTGCCGAACAGTTGCGCACCTGCGGCCGGGCGAGTGATCGTGTCGTGCTCGAGCCCTTCGGTCGCAATACCGCGCCCGCGCTGACGCTGGCCGCCTTGCTTGCGTGTGCTGCCGACGCTGATCCGGTGCTTCTGGTCATGCCGGCCGATCATGTCATTCGCGATCGCGAAGCATTCAAGCGTTCGGTTGCCACTGGCGAGAAAATGGCGCTGGACGGCGCGATGGTGACTTTCGGCATCATCCCCGAACGGCCGGAAACGGGATATGGCTACATTCAATGCGGCGATGAATGCGGCCCCGGCGTGCGCAGGATTGCCGCGTTTGTCGAGAAACCCGACGCGCCGACGGCGCAGCGCTATGTCGATAGCGGCGAATACCTGTGGAACAGCGGTATCTTCATGATGCGTGCAAGCGTGTGGCTCAAGGCCATCGAGGTGTTGCAGCCGGCGATTCTCGCGGCGTGCCGTGATGCCGTGAAAGCGCCGTCCCAGGATGCCGATTTCGTGCGCATCGACGTGGCGGCGTTCGAGCGTTGTCCGTCCGATTCCATCGACTATGCGGTGATGGAGCATCTGGCCAGTCGCCCGGCCTTGGGGATTGACGGCGTGGTGGTTCCGATGGCGGCGGGGTGGTCGGATCTGGGTGCGTGGGATGCGCTTTGGGACGTTGCGCACAAGGACGGCGCGGGGAATGTCGTGCATGGCGACGTGATGCTCGAAGGGACCGAGGATACGCTGGTGTTCGCCAGCGAGCGTCTGGTGACCTGCCTGGGGCTCAAGGGCGTGGTGGTTGTCGAAACGCCCGATGCGGTGATGGTCGCCGACAAGCGCTGCACGCAGGATGTGAAGAAACTGGTGAGCCGGCTGAAGTCGGAGGCGCGCAGCGAGGCATCCGTCCATCGCAAGATTCATCGCCCGTGGGGGTACTACGACTCGATCGATAGCGGGGAGCGTTTTCAGGTCAAGCGCATCGTGGTCAATCCTGGCGCGTCGCTGAGTCTGCAGATGCATCACCACCGCGCGGAGCACTGGATTGTGGTCAGCGGGACGGCAAAGGTGACGCGCGGCGAGGACACGTTTCTGCTGTCGGAAAATGAGTCGACCTATATTCCACTCGGCACGGTGCATCGCCTGGAAAACCCCGGCCAGTTGCCGCTGGAAATGATCGAAGTGCAGTCTGGTGGCTACTTGGGAGAGGACGACATCGTCCGCTTCGAAGACACCTACGGTCGCGGGTGATCAGACAGCTTGAGGCGGCTGCGGATCGGGCTCGAAGCCGAATCGTGCCGGCAGTTCGGCGCGAAGGATGTGTGACAACGGCAGCCAGGCGGACGGAAGTTGCAGGCCGACTTCCGTGTGTTCGGCGCCATGCGCAAGCAAGGCGTCCGGATTGGCTGGTGTGCCGTCCGCGAGGGTGAGGCGGGTGGTTGCCTCCAGCAGATCCCGGTCGTCCAGCAGGGCGGGGCCGGATTCGCTGACAACGATGAGGTGACCCGCTTCGTCAAGCAGGCAGGCTTGCGCGACGATGGGCTGGTCGGTGTGTGTGAAAAGCGCCCCGTCAGGCATCAGACGGGCGATCCAGGGCGTGTATTCCAGCGTGACAAAGACGCGCTGCGGCCCATTCTGAAAGTGCCAGCGCCCGTGTTCATCCGTTTGGTAGTTTCGGCCGATGAACTCGGTCAGCCCGGTATGTGTGAGTCGCTCACCTTGCAGGCGCCAGTGGCCCCGCGCATCGAGTGACAGCCATCCAAACAGATCAGGGACGTTCGGCCATTTGTGCATGGCCGAACGAACGACGGCGTCCATCGGCTATGGGCGGCTCACCAGAATTGCCACCAAGGCGTTTCTTTGCCGACGTCGCCGGTGAGGTAAGCGCTTTGCGGGAAAGTGCTGGTGAGCACGCGGCGAGCGTCATCGCGAAGCTGGGTCATGCCCAGTGCCTCGTATGCCTGCGTGAGAATGTACAGCGCCTCCTCGGTAGCGGGCGCGCCGGGATAGTTGGTCAGCGCCGCCTGTGCGCGATTGGCCGAGGCCAGGAACGCACCGCGTTTGAGGTAGAAGCGGGCCACGTGAACCTCGTACGCGCCAAGCGAGTTGAACAGGTAGCGCAGGCGCAGGTTGGCATCCTCGGCGTAACGGCTTTCGGGGAAGCGCTTGACCAGTTCCCGGAAGGTGTCGAAGGCCTGCTGCGAGGCTTTGGGGTCGCGCTCGCTCAAGTCCTGGTTGGAAAGCGAGCCCAACAGGCCGAGGTCTTCGTTGAAATACACCAAACCCTTCAGGTAGTAGGCGTAGTCCACGTTCGGGTGATTGGGGTGCAGTTTGATGAAGCGGTCGCAGGCGGCGATGGCGGATGCCGGCTCGTTCGATTTGAAATAGGCGTAGGCCACATCCAGTTGGGCCTGCTGCGCATATCGCCCGTAGGGATAACGCGCTTCGAGCTTTTCAAATAACGTGATGGCCCGTTCGTAGGCGCCAGAGGTCAGCTCGTCTTTGGCTTCGCTGTAGATGCGCTGTGCGCTCCAGCCGGCAGTTTCATCGTAATCCGAAGGCGTGCTGCTGCAGCCCACCAGCAGGACGGTGGCGATTGCCGCTAAACTACGCAGAATGATTTTGGCCATCAATTGAGGTTCCGTGATCGAACGCGCGGATTATAGCGCAGAGCCCATCGAAGCTGACTTCGATGCGGTGCAAACCGTACCGGATTCGTGTGCGGGGATGCGGCTCGATCAGGCGCTCGCCGAACTATTCCCCGATCTGTCACGCAACCGGCTTCAGGGCTGGATTCGTGACGGTCGTGTGCTGCTCGACGGCGGCGCCTGCGTGCCCAAACAGAAGGTGCGCGGCGGCGAGTTGCTGCAAGTCGATGCCACGCCAGAGCCGGAAGTCACGGCTTTTGCACCGGAGGCGATGGCGCTCGATATCGTTTTCGAGGACGAAGCGATACTGGTCATCAACAAGCCGGCCGGTCTGGTGGTGCATCCGGGTAGCGGCAATTGGGATGGCACTTTGCTGAACGGTCTGCTGCACCACGACCCATTGCTCGCAACTGTTCCTCGTGCCGGCATTGTTCATCGTCTGGACAAGGAAACCAGTGGCTTGATGGTGGTGGCGAAAACGCTGGCCGCACAGACCCATCTGGTTCGGCAGTTGCAGGCGCGTACGGTGAGTCGGGAGTACGTTGCGCTGGCGCACGGGCAGATTGTCAGCGGCGGACGTGTCGACGCGCCGATCGGGCGTCATCCGACCCAGCGGACGCGCATGGCGGTCGTTTCCTCCGGGCGAGATGCGGTGACCCGCTATGCGATCGAGCGGCGATACGCGGACTGCACGCTCGTCGAGTGCCAGCTCGAGACGGGCCGCACCCATCAGATTCGCGTTCACATGGCACACCTCGGCCATCCGCTTGTCGGCGACCCGGTGTATGGCAAGAAGCGCTGCGCCAATGCGCTGTTGCAAGCTTTCCCTCGTCAGGCCTTGCATGCGAGGCGGCTCGCGCTGGTGCATCCGGCGACGGGAGAAGAGATGTGCTGGTCGGCACCCATGCCCGATGACATGCAACAGCTTTGCGACGCCCTGAACGCCGGGGCCGCCGCCGATGGTGCTTGATGTCATCCGCCCCGACTGGCCGGCACCGGCTTCGGTCGGCGCGCTGATGACGACACGCCAAGGGGGCGTGTCGTGCGGGCCATACGCGTCCTTGAATCTGGGTGATCACGTTGGCGATTCAGTTGAGGCGGTCATGCGGAATCGGGAGATCCTGAGGTCGCATGTGCCCGCCGCGCCGCGGTGGCTGTCGCAGGTACATGGTGTGAGCGTGGTGGACGCAGCGGATACCGAGGCCGGTCGAGAAGCCGATGCGGCGGTGTGCCGCGACCGGGGCGTCGCTTGTGCCGTCATGACCGCGGATTGTCTGCCGGTCTTGTTTTGCGACCGCGCGGGTAGCGTCGTCGCGGCGGCGCACGCGGGTTGGCGGGGGCTGTGCAGCGGCGTGCTGGAGCGCACGCTGGCGTCCATGGCGGTGGCGCCAAAAGATGTGATGGCGTGGATGGGGGCTGCCATCGGGCCGGGTGCTTTCGAGGTTGGCGCCGAGGTGAGAGAGGCATTCTGCGAGAACAACACGGAAGACGCCGCTGCGTTCACGTGTGGGGCGGCAGAGGGGAAGTGGATGGCGGATCTGTATGCCTTGGCGAGGCGACGGCTCGAACGGTCAGGCGTCGGCAGCATCCATGGCGGAAATCTGTGTACTTACACTGATTCTGCGCGGTTTTTTTCGTATCGCCGCGATGGCGTGACGGGGCGCATGGCGGCGCTCATCTGGCTGGCTTGAGCTGAAGCCGCCGGTGGCTATTGATTCTTGCCGGAATTGACGCCATCCTGTGCCTTGCAGTCGTCTTCTGTCGCCCGTACTCGCTGTCGGCGACGGCGCTCTGGTGTGCCGAAGAGCCACAGAAACAGGGCGAGCGGCAATACACCATAGAAAATGAATGTCAGCGTGCCACCCACGATTGTTGTGTCGGAGATGGCCGCCATGAGGGCGACGTAGAGCCAGGCGAGGGCAACGATGTACATGGGCAAATTGTAGCGGCCCTGTACCCGAGGGGTAAGTGGTTTACGGGCTGGTGAGGAGAAGGGATGTCGGACCCAAAGGATTCTGTGTTCCCCGGAGCACAGGAAATGATCAAGATGGGTGAGCAGTTCACCCGTCAGTTTTTCGATTTCATCGGCAAGCAGGCTGCCGGCGCACAGCAAGGTAGCGCGGCGGCAGGTTTTGCGCCAGAAGCTGACAAGCTGTCTGCATTTCAGCAAGAGTTTGCCGAGCGCCATGCCAGCCTGTGGTCGCACATGATGCAGGGTGGCAGCCGTGAAGAGGGCGGCGCGCATGTGTCGCCTCCCCCCGGCGATCGGCGGTTTGCGGCAGAGGCCTGGAGCGAAAGCCCGGTCTATGACTACCTTCATCAGGCCTACCTGCTCAACTCGGAGTTCCTGAACCGCGTTGCAAGCGAGCTGCCGCTCGAAGACGGTCGCACCAAGGCGCGGGTGCAGTTTCTGACGCGCCAGTACGTCGATGCGCTGTCACCGAGTAACTTTGCCGCGACCAATCCCGAGTTCATCAAGACGGCGCTCGATACCAAGGGCGAGAGCATCACCGCCGGCATTCAGAACCTGCTCAAGGATCTTGAAAAAGGTCGGATCTCGATGACGGATGACGAGGCCTTCGAGGTGGGTCGCAATCTCGCGACGACCCCGGGTGCGGTCATCTACGAAAACGATCTGATGCAGCTGATTCAGTATTCACCGCTGACCGAGAAGGTGGCGCAAAAGCCGCTGCTGATCGTTCCGCCGTGCATCAACAAGTTCTACATCATGGATCTGCAAGCGCACAATTCGCTGGTGCGGTTCATTGTCGAGCAGGGTGTGACCGTCTTCCTCGTGTCCTGGAAGAACCCGACGGAGAGTGAGTCGCGCGCCACTTGGGACGACTACCTTGAAAAGGGGCCGTTGACGGCGCTGGACATCGTGCGCAGCGTGACGCGGGTCAAGAAGCCGAACGTGCTGGGTTTCTGTGTGGGCGGCACCATTCTGACCTCGGCGCTGGCCGTTGCTCGCGCCCGTGGTGAAGATCCGGTCGAGAGCCTCACCTTGATGACGACCTTGCTCGACTTTTCCGACGCCGGCGAAATCGGTTGTCTGGTTGACGAAGCGGGCGTTGCGGCACGGGAGGCAACCATCGGCAAGGGCGGTTTGTTGCCTGGGCAGGAGCTGGCCAATGTGTTTTCCGCACTGAGGGCCAATGATCTCGTCTGGCAATACGTCGTCGGCAACTACCTCAAGGGCGATGCGCCACGGGCCTTCGATCTGCT
>JBNKNO010000001.1:80483-81350 GCA_050293885.1 Rhodocyclaceae bacterium
TTCCTGGCGTGGTATCTGCGCAACATGTACCTGGAAAACAAGCTCCGAGTACCGGGCCGTCTGAAAATGCTGGGTGAGAAGATCGACCTGCGCAAGGTCGATGCGCCTGCATACCTGCTGGCAGCGCGCGAGGATCATATTGTTCCCTGGCATAGCGCCTATCTTGCACGCAATTTGCTCGGTGGCGAGACGCGTTTCGTGCTTGGTGCCAGTGGCCACATTGCCGGTGCGATCAATCCGGCGAGCAAGAATCGGCGCTCGTTCTGGGTCAGTGACGCGGCATGCTCTGCGCCGGAGGAATGGCTCGAGACCGCGCAAGAGAAGCCGGGCAGTTGGTGGCTGGACTGGATAGAGTGGCTCAAGCCCCGTTCAGGCAAACCGGTTGCTGCGCGCGGACGACTTGGCAGCACGAAGTTCGAACCGATCGAGCCGGCGCCCGGCCGATACGTCAAGGAGAAGTCGTCGTAGTGCTTGTCATGCAGTGACAGCCTGGCGGACTTTGAAGGGGGGCTGCCAGGGCATGACGACCCCTTCAACGAGGAGAGAGAGGAGATAGGCAAATGGCACGAATCGCACTTGTTACAGGCGGTATGGGAGGCTTGGGTGAAGCGATCTGCATCAAGTTGGCGGCCCTGGGATACCGGGTCATCACGACGCATTCGCCGGGCAGTTCCAGAGCCGAAGATTGGCTTCAGTCAATGAACAACATGGGGTATGGATTTCGCGGCGTTCCGTGCGATGTCTCGGATTTTGATTCCGCTGTCGCGTGTGTGAGGGATGTTGAAGACACCAACGGTCCCGTCGACGTGCTGGTCAACAACGCCGGCATTACGCGCGACATGACCTTCAAGAAGATGACCAAGGCAG
>JBNKNO010000001.1:81415-108300 GCA_050293885.1 Rhodocyclaceae bacterium
GGCATGGTCGAAAGGCGGTGGGGGCGCGTGATCAACGTCTCGTCGGTCAACGGCCAGAAGGGCGCGTTCGGTCAGACCAACTACTCGGCGGCCAAGGCCGGCATGCATGGTTTTACGAAGGCGCTCGCACTCGAAGTTGCTCGTAGCGGCGTGACAGTCAACACCATCTCGCCGGGTTACATCGGTACGGCGATGGTGACGGCGATCCCGCAAGAGATTCTCGATAGCAAGATCTTGCCCCAGATTCCCGTCAACCGTCTCGGCAAGCCGGAGGAAATCGCAGGCCTTGTGGCCTACCTCTCTTCGGAGGAGGCGGCGTTTGTTACGGGTGCGAATATTTCGATCAACGGCGGCCAACACATGTTCTGATTGCATTGGGCGGATAAAAGTGGCGCACGCGAGCGCCACTTTTTTTGTGGCAAACTTGCTGCAATGCAGCATTTTTTTGAAATTCACTTTATAATGGCGCGATAGGTGATGCAGGGAAAGCTGCATTCACCATGATGGCCAGCCCGCTCGGTCGGGCAGTTGCCGGCGATTGGGGGGAGTCCTCCCGGAGCTGCTCGGCGATGAATGAATTGGGCGACCGCTGTCGGTGGTTCGGCTTGTTGGGTAGTTTCAAGCCTTGGCAAACCGAATCAGTGTGAAGGCGGTCTCCGTGGTTCTTTCCTGATTATTTTGATGAGGTATCGACGATGACGAATAAAGTGGCATTGGTAACTGGCGCAATGGGTGGTCTGGGTACGGCAATTGCTCAAGCTTTCGTAAAGGATGGCTACACGGTTGTGGCGAACTGCCTGCCGGGTTTTCCGCAGAAGGACGAGTGGCTGGCCAAGCAGCAAGAGTTGGGTTTCAAGTTCGTGGCGGCCGAAGGCGATGTCTCCGACTACGATTCTTGCCAGGCGATGGTCGAAAAGATCGAAGCTGAAGTCGGCCCGGTCGATGTCCTCGTCAACAACGCCGGTATCACCCGTGACAAGTTCTTCCCGAAGATGGACCAGTCGCAGTGGAAGGCGGTGATGGCCACCAACCTCGATAGCCTGTACAACGTGACGCATCACATCTCACCGAAAATGGCCGAGCGTGGCTGGGGCCGCATCATCAATATTTCTTCGGTCAATGGTGTCAAGGGGCAGGGCGGTCAGACCAACTACTCGGCAGCCAAGGCGGGTGTGATCGGCTTCACCAAGGCGCTGGCGCAAGAGCTGGCCACCAAGGGTGTGACGGTCAATGCGATCGCCCCGGGGTACATCGCTACCGAGATGGTCATGGCCATCCGCGACGACATTCGTCAAGCGATTACCGATACCGTGCCGATGAAGCGCCTGGGTGCGCCCGAAGAAATCGGTGCGCTGTGTTCCTACCTGGCGTCTGATCTGGCCGGCTACGTTACCGGTGCGACGATCAACATCAACGGTGGCCTCTACATGCAGTGATTAACGCCGCGCTGCGAAATTAATCACGTAAAACCCCGCCAACAGGCGGGGTTTTTCTTTGCGCACTGCGATATAATTAATTAAGAAGCGGAAGATTCATCCGCCGTGTGGAGACAAAGGTAATGCCCGATCAAGTACGACTCATCAAGAAGTACCCGAACCGTCGGCTCTACGACACCCGCACCAGTTCTTATATTACGTTGGCCGACGTCAAGGATCTTGTGCTCGGCAATGACGACTTTCAGGTGATCGACGCCAAGTCCGGCGATGACCTGACGCGCAGCATCCTGCTCCAGATCATTCTGGAAGAAGAGGCTGGCGGCGCGCCAATGTTTACCAGCGACTTGCTGGCGCACATGATCCGTTTCTACGGCAATGCGATGCAGGGCATGATGGGCAAGTACCTTGAGAACAACATCAAGGCCTTCACCGACATGCAGCACAAGCTTCAGGATCAGGCCCGTTCTGTCTACGGTGAAAACAGCCCGATCAGCCAGGATTTGTGGGCTCAGTTCCTGAACTTCCAGGGGCCGGCCATGCAGAGCATGATGGGCGCGTACATGGAGCAGAGCAAGAAAATGCTCACGCAAATGCAGGAGCAGATGGAGAGTCAGACACGCAATCTGTTCACCGGCTTCCAGTTCCCCAACTACGGGACCGCCGAAGGTGCGCAACAAGGCGAGCCCGAGTCCTCGTCCAAGCAGGGGCCCGGCAAGAAGTGATTTGCATGGTGTGGTTGTCGGGGCGCAGCGCATGAGTGGCGCTGATGCTCCGAAAGTGGGCTTTCTTTCGCTCGGATGTCCCAAGGCAACGGTCGACTCCGAGCACATCCTGACGCGCCTTCGCGCGGAGGGATATCAGATTTCAGCAGACTATGATGGCGCCAATCTGGTGGTCATCAATACCTGCGGTTTCGTCGACGAAGCGGTCGAAGAGTCGCTGGATGCCATTGGCGAAGCGATGGCAGAGAATGGCCGTGTGGTCGTGACCGGCTGCCTCGGCGCCAAAGCCGACGTAATTCGCGACGCCTATCCAGATGTGCTTGCAGTGACCGGTCCGCATGCCACCGACGAGGTCATGCACGCGATCCACCAGAACGCACCCAAACCGCACGATCCCTTCATCGATCTGGTGCCACCGCAAGGTGTTCGCCTCACGCCCCGGCACTACGCCTATCTCAAGATTTCGGAAGGCTGCAATCATCGCTGCACCTTCTGCATCATCCCGTCGATGCGCGGCGATCTGGTGAGTCGTCCGATCGGCGACATCATGTCAGAGGCCGAAAAACTGGCGGACGCGGGCGTCAAGGAGTTGCTGGTGGTTTCGCAGGACACCAGCGCCTATGGTGTCGATGTGAAGTACCGGACGGGTTTCTGGGGCGGCAAGCCAATCAAGACCCGCCTGCTGGAACTGTCACGGGCGTTGGGTGAGTTGGGGATCTGGGTACGTCTGCATTATGTGTATCCGTATCCCAGTGTGGACGACCTCGTCCCGCTGATGGCGGAAGGCAAGATTTTGCCGTATCTCGATGTGCCGTTCCAGCACGCCAGCCCGCGCATTCTCAAAGCCATGAAGCGTCCGGCCAGCGCCGAGAACGTTTTGGAACGCGTGCGCAAATGGCGCAGCATCTGTCCTGATCTGACGATCCGTTCGACGTTCATCACGGGCTTTCCGGGCGAGACCGAAGCGGATTTCGAAGCCTTGCTACGTTTTCTCGAACAGGCGGAACTTGACCGCGTGGGCGCCTTCGCCTATTCGCCTGTCGATGGTGCCGTCGCGAACGATATCGCCGAAGCGGTGCCCGATGCGGTGCGTGAATCCCGTCGAGCACGACTGATGGCGTTTCAGGAAGATATCAGCACGCAGCGGCTCGAACGAAAGATCGGGCGCGAGATCACCGTGTTGGTGGACGATATCGACGAAGAGGGGGCCATCGCTCGCTCCGAAGGCGACGCGCCGGACGTTGACGGTCTGGTCATCATTCCCGAGGGTCAGCATCTCGAGGTTGGCGAATTTGCGCGCGTCCGCGTGACTGATTGCGACGTGCACGACCTGTACGCCGAACTCGTCAACGACTGAGCCCCTCGGCGACGCTTGTCTGGCTCTATGTCATCATGGTGCGCAGCGTCATGTGCTGGCGCGCTGTCGACTCTTCTGTAATCCAAGGACTGGCCATGCATGAACTTTCACCGGCCCGCTCGGCCGATGGGTCTTTGCGTATCGGGCTTGCGCTCGGGAGTGGGGCTGCGCGTGGATGGGCGCACATTGGCGTGCTGCGCGCGCTCGAGACCGAAGGCATTTTTCCCGATGTCGTTGCCGGATGCTCGATTGGCGCGTTTGTCGGCGCTGCCGTGGCGACGGGAAATCTCGACAAACTCGCCAGTTGGGTCGAACAGCTCGGGTGGCATTCCGTCGTTTCCTTTCTCGACGTCAGTTTCCGTGGTGGGCTGATCAAGGGGGAGAAGATCATTCAGCACTTCGAGCGCGAGTTCGTCGATCTGGATTTTTCGGAACTCAAGCTTCCCTTCGCCTGTGTCGCCACCGAACTCCAAACCGGTCGGGAAGTGTGGTTGCGTGAGGGGAGTGTTGCCAAGGCCGTTCGCGCATCGATTGCCTTGCCCGGACTGTTTGCGCCGGTAGTTGAGAGTGAGCGCCTGTTGGTCGATGGCGGACTCGTCAATCCTGTCCCGGTTTCCCTGTGCCGCGCCATGGGCGCTGACGTGGTGCTTGCGGTCGATCTTGGGTCCGACATTGTTGGCCGCGCGCGTCGACGCTTGCACCACGGACTCGATGAGGTGAGCGAGGAAGAGGCTGAAAAGAGCTGGGCGCAGCGTCTGCTTGAACGGGTCGGATTCAATGGCGACAAGGCGCCCCCCGGCGAGGTGCTGCCGTCGATGCTCGATGTGCTGACCACGAGTATCAATATCATGCAGGTGCGCATCGCGCGAAGCCGGATGGCGGGTGATCCCGCCGATGTGCAGATTTCTCCCCGCGTTGGGCAGGTGGGGCCCATGGACTACCATCGTGCGGCCGAGTCGATTGCCGAGGGTGAAGCTGCGGTTGCCCGCGTCATGCCGGCCATCCGCTACGCACTCGGTCAGGAGCATGACGATGCCACGTAACGCTGAATTGATCGACGCGCTGAACGACATCGTCGGTACGACCCATGTGCTTGTCGATGAGTCCGAGATGGCACCTTATTGTCTCGATTGGCGCGGCCGCTATTCGGGGACGGCGCGCGCCGTCGTGCTGCCGGCGACAACCGAGGAAGTCGCACGCGTCGTCAGTCTTTGCCACCGCAATGGCGTGAGCATCGTGCCGCAAGGCGGCAACACCGGCCTGTGTGGCGGCGCCACACCGCGTGACGACGATCGGTCCGTCGTCGTCAGTTTGCGGCGGCTCAACCGCATTCGCAGCGTCGATCCGCTGGATCGCACCGCGACTGTCGAGGCGGGATGCACGCTGGACCAGGTCCAGCAGGCGGCGGCGTCGGTCGGTTGTCTGTTTCCCTTGTCGCTCGCTTCCGAAGGTAGCTGCCAGATTGGCGGCAACATCTCGACCAATGCCGGCGGGGTGCATGTGGTGCGCTATGGCACCATGCGCCAGCTGGTGATGGGGCTCGAAGTGGTGCTGCCCGATGGGCGTATCTGGCATGGGCTGCGTCGTTTGATCAAGGACAACACCGGTTACGACCTGAAGCAACTGTTCATCGGTGCGGAAGGGACGCTCGGCCTGATCACCGCGGCGACCGTCAAGCTCTTTTCGCAGCCGCGCCAACGCGTCGTGGCCTGGGCGCAGGTGGCCTCGCCGCAGTCGGCGCTCGTGCTGCTCGACACGCTCAGAACGCGCTTCGGTGAGCGTGTCAGTGCTTTTGAATTGATTGGCGGCGAAGCGCTCGATGTCGTGATGCGGCACATACCCGGCGCGCGTATGCCAACGGCCGAAGCCGCCGACTGGTCGGTGCTTGTCGAAGTCGCTGACGTGGATGCCGATGCACCGCTCACGGACATGCTTGAAGTGATACTTGGCGATGCGATCGAGGCGGAGTCGGTGCTCGATGCGGTGATCGCAAGCAGCGTCGCGCAGGAGCAGGCGCTATGGGCCTTGCGCGAAAACATTTCGGAAGCACAGCGCATCGAGGGTTTCAGCATCAAGCACGATATCAGCGTACCGGTCAGTGCCATTCCCGCGTTCATCGAGCGCGCTGGTCTGGCGGTCGAGGAGGCGGTGCCGGGAACCCGCGTGGTTGTCTTCGGACATGTCGGCGATGGCAATCTGCATTACAACTTGTCGAGCGCAAACCCTGCGGCAAACGAGGTGCTCATTGCACACACGGGGGAACTCAATCGCGTGGTGCACGATGTGGTGGCTGGTTTTGACGGCTCGATTTCGGCGGAGCATGGTCTCGGTCAGCTCAAGCGGGATGAAATCCTGCGCTACAAGTCGGCCGTGGAACTTGAGCTGATGGGGCGGATCAAGGCGGCCTTCGACCCCGAAGGGGTGATGAACCCCGGCAAGGTTCTGCGCGACGGTTCGTCGTGAGCGTTGCGTCGCACAAAGGTCTTTACATGCATGTGTCTGCCACCTATAATGCGCGCTCTTTCGGGGGTATAGCTCAGCTGGGAGAGCGCTTGCATGGCATGCAAGAGGTCAGCGGTTCGATCCCGCTTACCTCCACCAAAGAAGGTCCCTATCGTCTAGAGGCCTAGGACACCGCCCTTTCACGGCGGCAACCGGGGTTCGAATCCCCGTAGGGACGCCAAGTTGCACGATGGCTGCCGGAGACGATCGGCAGCCATTTATTTGACCCGTTGGCATGGGTCGATCGCACCGAAAGGTGTGGAGTGGTAGTTCAGTTGGTTAGAATACCGGCCTGTCACGCCGGGGGTCGCGGGTTCGAGTCCCGTCCACTCCGCCACTGATTTTTTCGTTGTCGCCCTCGAGCGCTCAGCGAATCGAGCCATCTGACGGGGGCGTTTTTTTATCCCGATGGATGCTTGAGCACCGTAGGTTGTTTGCTATAATGCGCGCTCTTTCGGGGGTATAGCTCAGCTGGGAGAGCGCTTGCATGGCATGCAAGAGGTCAGCGGTTCGATCCCGCTTACCTCCACCAAAGAAGGTCCCTATCGTCTAGAGGCCTAGGACACCGCCCTTTCACGGCGGCAACCGGGGTTCGAATCCCCGTAGGGACGCCAAGTTGCACGATGGCTGCCGGAGACGATCGGCAGCCATTTATTTGACCCGTTGGCATGGGTCGATCGCACCGAAAGGTGTGGAGTGGTAGTTCAGTTGGTTAGAATACCGGCCTGTCACGCCGGGGGTCGCGGGTTCGAGTCCCGTCCACTCCGCCAACATCAAAACGGGAGCTCATCGAGCTCCCGTTTTTCTTTGCAAAACAGTCGGTGGTGTGCGCAGATTAGCCGGCTCAGAAAATCCCTTCGTTCCGAATCAGGCCAACGGCCAGCCCTTCGATGTGAAAATCATTGGCGCTCGGGTCGACGTGAATGGGCTCGAAGTCCGGATTCTCGGCGATCAGTTCGATTTGCGTGCCTTGGCGTTGGTATCGTTTGACGGTGACTTCGTCATTGATGCGTGCCACCACGATTTGCCCGTTGCGTACCTCGCTGGTGCGATGAACCGCCAGCAAGTCGCCTTCCAGAATGCCGGCATCGCGCATGCTCAGTCCCCGCACCCGGAGCAGATAGTCGGCCCGTGGCGAAAACAGCTCCGGGTTGATCGGATGGTGCCGTTCGATGTGTTCCTGGGCAAGTATCGGGCTGCCAGCTGCGACGTGCCCGACCAGTGGTAGCCCGGAGGCTTCCGTCAGGCGAATACCCCTCGCTCGACCGTTCTCGACGGTGATGACGCCTTTGGCCGCGAGCGCACGCAAGTGGGTTTCTGCGGCGTTGGGGGATTTGAAGCCGAAAGCGGAACAGATTTCCGCCCGCGTCGGCGGTCGCCCTTCCTCTTGTTGCGTCAATCGAATGAAATCAAGGATTTCCTGCTGGCGGGCGGTGAGTCTATCGGTCATGAACGGGCTCCGTGAGTATCTGTATTTTTGTACATATTCATGCCGGATGCAAGTGTGCCGTCCCCGATCCTGTTGGTGTTTCATTTCACGCCGGGCGGAACCAAACCACGAGTTTTTCGTCTCTCGGCTTGTGGTGCGTCTCTGCGTGGTCTATTCGTTCATTAACGCCGTCTGAACGTGCTTTTCCAATCCGGGAACATGGGGGGAAGAATGTTGTTGCCGAATGACTCTGCTGGCAGTACAGTGCGCGCCGCGACCCAATTCGTTTCCTTTGCCCTTGAAGGTGAGCCCATGCTGCGCAGCGGAGATACCGCACCTCAGTTTTCTTTGCCCGACGGCGACATGGAGACGTTCGACATGGCGACCGTGCTCGGAAATCGCCATGTCGTGCTGTTCTTCTATCCGCGTGACAACACCCCGGTTTGTACCCGCCAGTGCGCGGACTTCAGCGATCATGAAGACGCGTTCAGTGCGCTCGACTGTGTTGTCATGGGCATCAGCCCGGACGATTGCCTGACCCACGCGGATTTCCAGGCCGAGCACGGTTTGTCGGTCCGTCTGCTGTCGGATGTCGATGCGGAAGTGTGCAAACTGTATGGCGTTTGGCGTGAAAAGGAGGTCGATGGCGTCAAGCGCAAGGGTGTGCTACGTTCGACCTTCGTTATCGACAAGGACGGCATCATCCGTCACGCGTTGTATGAGGTCACGCCCAAAGGGCATGTCGCCGAAGTGCTCGCGCTTGTCAGGGAACTCGAATCGGAAAAGGCCAATGGAAATCGCAAAAAACACCGTCGTAACCCTTAATTATTCCGTCCGTGATCCGGATGGGAACGTGATCGACGACGGCAGTCAGCCGCTGATCTATCTGCATGGCGGATACGACGGGATTTTCGAGCAGATCGAGACCGCGCTTCATGGCAAAGCCAAGGGTGAAAAGCTGACCCTGAAGTTGCAGCCCGAAGATGCCTTTGGTGATTACGACGAAGCGATGCTGCTGGTCGAAGAGCGCACCCTGTTCCCCGAGAACATCGAAATCGGCATGAGCTTCGAGCGCGTGACCGAAGACGGCGAAGAGGAAATCCTCTATCGCATTACCGACATCGCCGATGACAAGGTCGTCGTCGACGGCAATCATCCGTTGGCGGGGGTTGCACTGGTTTTCGACCTGACGATCTCCGACGTGCGTCCGGCAACCGACGAAGAAGTGACTCACGGTCACGTGCATGGGCCTGGCGGTCATCATCACTGACCGAATGGGTCAGAGACATCCGAGCGGGCCGCGGTTGCGGCCCGTTTTGTTTTAAGCTTGCCGACATTCCGGGTACATCGCGATTTCCATGTCCGAACACAAGAAGCAACTGGTCGTTGAAAATCTCAGCGTTGAGATTGTGGGTGAGCGCTCGATTCGACCGGTCGATGACGTGAGCTTTGATGTGCGCGCGGGGCAGACCATGGCGTTGCTCGGCGAGTCCGGATGTGGCAAGTCGATGACCGCGCTGGCCTTGATGCGACTGCTGCCGGCCTCGGGGCGGATCGTGTCTGGCGCGGTGGCGCAGGGCGGGATGGACCTCATGGCGCGGTCGGAGGCGCAGATGCGCTCGGTGCGCGGTGGCCGCATGGGCATGATCTTCCAGGAGCCCGCGACCAGCCTGAACCCGGTCATGACCGTGCTTTCGCAAATCGGCGAGGTGCTGGCGCGCCATCGTGGCATGCGCGGTGCGGCGGCGCGAGACGAGG
Source organism: Rhodocyclaceae bacterium (assembly GCA_050293885.1). Taxonomy (GTDB): domain Bacteria; phylum Pseudomonadota; class Gammaproteobacteria; order Burkholderiales; family Rhodocyclaceae; genus Nitrogeniibacter. The sequence continues at coordinate 90,620 of JBNKNO010000001.1, forward strand.
CGGTGCGCCTGCTGTCGGCGGTCGGCATTCCGGATGCCTCGGCCCGGGTTGATGACTATCCGTTCCAGTTTTCCGGCGGCATGAAGCAGCGGGTGATGATCGCGATGGCGCTGGCGGGTGCCCCCGACATGCTCATTGCCGACGAGCCGACCACCGCGCTCGATGTCACCTTGCAGGCGCAAGTGCTCGATTTGCTGGCGCAACTTCAGCGCGAGCGCGGCATGGCGATGCTGCTCATTACCCACGACCTGGGTGTGGTGGCGCGCATGGCCCATCAGGTGGGCGTGATGTACGCGGGGCAACTGGTCGAGACCAGTGCCCGCGATGCCTTTTTCGAGCAACCGTTGCACCCCTATTCGCGCAAGCTGTTCGCGGCGGTGCCGACCGCCGAGCGACGCGACGCTGCGCTCGAAACCTTGCCGGGCATCGTGCCCAGTCTCGATCAGACCTTCACGGGGTGCCGTTTCGCCGAGCGTTGTCCCGAGGCGCTCGTCCATTGCCGTTCGACACTGCCGAACTGGCATGCCGTCGATGGCCGCCAGGTACGTTGCCACTTGTACGCAGATGACGCGAGAACCGCGTCGGTCGCCGAGCGTGTGGCCTCGCCTGCGACGCCGGACAGCACGGTCGCGGCGCCGGCGCAGCACGGCAGTGTGGTGGTCGAAAACCTGAAAGTGCATTTCCCGGTGCGCAAGGGGGTGCTCAAGCGGGTGGTCGGTCAGGTCAAGGCCGTCGACGGTGTGTCGCTCAGACTGACGCCGGGCCGCACGCTCGCGTTGGTGGGGGAGTCCGGGTGCGGCAAAACCACCGCGGGCAAAGCGCTGATGCAGCTGATCCGGCCGACCGACGGCTCGGTCAAGCTCGACGGCGAAGAACAAGCGGGCAAACGAGGGCGGGCGCTGCGCGCCTTGCGACAGCAGGTGCAAATGGTCTTCCAGGATCCGTTTGCGTCCCTCAACCCGCGCATGCGGGTCGGCGACATCATTGCGGAAGGGATGAAATCGCTCGGCGTGGTCAAGGAGGCGGATGCGCGTGATGACGCGATCGCGCAATTGCTGGCGCGCGTCGGCTTGCCTGCGGCCACGCGCGATCGATTCCCGCATGAGTTCTCCGGCGGTCAGCGTCAACGCATTGCCTTGGCGCGCGCGCTGGCGGTTTCGCCGAAGGTGATCGTGTGCGACGAACCGACGAGTGCACTCGATGTGTCAGTGCAGGCGCAGATTCTGAACCTGATGCGCGACTTGCAGCGCAGCGACAACATCGCTTACCTGTTCATTACCCACAACATCGCCGTGGTCGACTTTCTCGCTCACGAGGTGGCGGTGATGTACCTCGGGCGGATCGTCGAGTTCGGCGCGACGGAGCAGGTGCTGCGCCAGCCGCGCCACCCCTACACGCGCATGCTGCTCGATGCCGTGCTGACGACCGCATCGCCCGGGCCCGAACATGTTTCCAGCGTACCCGATGGCGTTGTGGAATTGCCTTCGCCAACCGATCCGCCCAAGGGGTGCCACTTTCACCCGCGTTGCTCGCTGGCCGATGATCGCTGCCGGCAACGTTATCCTCGGCAAACCCTGCTGGGCGATGGCGCCTACGTTCATTGCTACCGGGCGGAAGACGCGGCGCAAGGCCGCTGAACAGCTCACGTCGCCGAACATCGAGTTTGGGGGCGGCGTCGTTAGCGGCCTCTTCAGTGCTTCTTTCGGCGTTTCTTCGTCCCGCCGCGCTTCATTTCCTCGTCGCTGGGCAGATCGGGTAGCAATTCGGTGAGCGGGAGTACCGAGTTGATGTCGGCGCCCGCCGGTACCAGCAAGGACATGCCCGGTTTGGCGTCGCGGCTGGAACGCAGGCCATTGATCTGCAGGAGCTGCGTGAGGGTGATGCCGAAACTTCGGGCAACGGTGCCGAGGCGGTCCTTCTTGCGTAATCGGTAGGTTTTCCAGCGTGGTTTCACATCCTTGAGACGGGTGCGAAATGCGCTCACATTCTTTGCCGGCAGCACCAGCTGGTTCATGCCGTCCGGGATGACCGGCTTGCGGTAGGCCGGGTTGAGCGCCACCATTTCGTCCAGCGGCGTACCCGAGAGCTCGGCTGCCATCGCCAGGTCGATGCCGGGCGGGCTGGCGACCTGATCGAAATAGATGCGATTGGGCACATGCGGCAGCTCGATCCCGAACAATTCCGGTCGGGCGATGATGTTCTTCAGGGCTTGCAGCTTGGGTACATAGTCTCGCGTCTCCTGCCGTAGTGGCAGGAACTCGTACTCGGTGGGCAGGCCTTCCGCTTCGTTCTTCTTGCGCGCCCGCAAAACGGTCCCTTCGCCCGCGTTGTACGAGGCCAGCGCGAGGTGCCAGTCGCCTTGCATGTCGTAGATGCGTTCGAGATAGTCGAGTGCGGCTTCGGTGGAGGCCACGATGTCGCGTCGCTCGTCGATCCAGGTGTTTTGTCGCAGGTTGAAGTAGCGCCCCGTCGAGGGCACGAATTGCCACAGACCGGCGGCCCGTGAGCGCGAGTAGGCCATGGGGTCGAAGCCGCTTTCGACCATCGGGAGCAACGCGAGCTCGGTGGGCAAGCCCCGGGCTTCGAGTGCATCGACGATGTGGTAAAGGTAGCGATAGCTGCGTTCGAACAAGTGCTGGAGTGCGGCCGGATGGCTCAGGTACTGGATTTGACGTTCCGTGACGCTCGCCGTGCCGAGGTCGGGCATGCCGAAACCGCGTCGGATGCGATCCCACAGATCGGCCGCCTCGTGAGTGAGATCGACGGTGACGATGGGTTCGTCATCGTCCTGCGGTGGTGTGATTCGTGGCGCCGTGGTGCTCAGGCCGAGGCCGCCCGCGTCTTGTGCGCTGCCCGTTGCACAGGTCAACGTTGCTGCCAGGAGGAGCGTTGTCAGTCGCAAGATGAAGGATCGTGCTGGGTTGTGCATTCGGCCGGCGATTCCGGGAGAAGGGTTAAAAACCGTAAAACGGCAATTTTGCGGGAGAAATCAAGCATTGTTCCCGGCATGACTTATGCCGATCGGTGCAATAATGCATGCAATCCGGCTCCAACGCTTTGACGAATGAAAGTCTTGCTGATTGAAGATACGATGACCAGTGCCACCGTGGTGGCTCACCAACTCGAGAAGCTCGGGTTGGAGACGCGTCACGCCACCTCCGGCGAAGCCGGGCTGGAACAGTTCAAAAGCTGGAAACCCGACATGATCCTCCTGGACGTGATCATGCCGGGCCTCGATGGGTTCGAGGTCGCGCGCCGTATTCGTCAATTGGAGAAGGACGGTGAGTGGACGCCCATCATCTTTCTGAGCGCAAAAACAGCCGACAAGGATCTGGAGCGCGGTATCGAGGTCGGCGGCGACGACTATCTCGTCAAACCGGTTTCCGAAGTCGTGCTGGCGGCCAAAGTGCGCGCCATGCAGCGTCTGGCGCAAATGCGCTACTCGCTTGTCGTGCTGACCCGTCGCCTCGACGAAGCCAATCGTGAGCTCACTCGTCTGACGTCGGTCGACGGACTCACCGGTATCGCCAATCGGCGCTGTTTCGACGAGACGATTCAGCGTGAGTGGCAGCGCGCGCGGCGCAATCGACTGCCCTTGTCGGTGTTGATGGTCGATGTCGATTTCTTCAAACAATACAACGATGGCTACGGGCATCAGGCCGGTGACGAGTGCCTAATTACCGTTGCCAAGGCGCTCGAGACCCAACTGAAGCGACCGGGTGATCTGGTGGCACGCTTCGGCGGCGAAGAGTTTGTCGTCGTGTTGCCTGAAACCAACGCCATTGGCGCCCGGCGCGTGGCAGAGCAACTGCGCAAGGGCATTGCCGCGCTGGCACTTCCCCATGCGTATTCCGAAATTGGGCAGACCTTGACCGTCAGTGTCGGCGTGTCGACGGCGTATCCCGCGCCCGAAGATGGAACCACCGTTACTGCGCGTCTGCTCGACAACGCCGACCAGGCGCTCTACGCGGCCAAAAAGGCCGGGCGGAATCGTGTCGTTGTCGGCGAGTCCAATATCGCCAAAGCGCCGGCCTGATCACCTGGCCGCAGCCTGCGGCCCCGCTTCAGAAGTTGTCTTTCCAGGCGCGTAGTGCCGCAAAGGCATGCGTCGGATCTTTCGGTACATGGCCCACAAAGCTGCTGAGTCCTTCGGTGACGCTCGGTTTTTCCACGCGTAAAAAGGGATTGATGGCGCGTTCCTTTCCAATAGTGGACGGCAGCGTGGGGAGCCCGGCCTCACGCAGGCGCTTGCACTCGGCCAGCCAGGCATCGCGTTCCGGATTGTCGGGTTCGGCCGCCTGCGCAAAGGCAAGATTCCCCAGCGTGTATTCATGGGTGCAGTACACGCGCGTATGCAGGGGCAGGGCCGCCAGTTTTTCCAGCGAGCTTTTCATCTGTGCCGGCGAGCCTTCGAACAGGCGGCCGCAGCCGCCACTGAACAGCGTGTCGCCGCAGAACACGAGATCCGGGCTCACGTAGGCGATATGGCCGAGCGTGTGCCCGGGCAGTTCAAGAATATCGAAGCGCACACCCAGTTCCGGCACGTTGATCTGCTCACCTTCGCGCAGCGGATGGGTGATGCCGGCAATGGCTTCGGCCGCTGGGCCGAACACCGGGCATTGGCCGGCGAAGGCGGGCAGGCCGCCAGTGTGGTCGCCATGATGGTGGGTAATCAGAATTGCGGCCAGCGTCAGATCGTTTTGCGCGATAAAATCCCGTACCGGCCCCGCATCGCCCGGGTCCACCACCAGCGCATGACGGCCGTCGTGCATCAACCAGATATAGTTGTCGTTGAACGCAGGGATAGGAACAATCTGCATCGCCATGTCTCCAGAATCGAATTTGTCTTCCAGCGCCGCACCCGAGCAGGACCTCGATCAGTGGATCGCGTCCCCTGCCGGCCAGTATGTGCTGGCCTGGGAGAGCGAACGGTTCGACGCCATGGTAGCCGATCTGTTCGGTTACCATGCCGTGCAAGTCGGCATGACGCAGCTCGATTTTCTGCGCAACAACCGCATTCCGGGGCGTCTGGTGTGTGCGATGGTCGGGCAGACGGGGCATGTGCTTGCGCAGCCCGAGGCGCTTCCGTTCGAGTCAGCGAGCGTTGATCTCGTGCTGTTGCCGCACGTGCTCGAGTTCTCCGACAATCCACACCAGGTGCTGCGTGAAGTCGAGCGGGTGTTGGTGCCGGAAGGTCAGGTCATCATCTCCGGCTTCAATCCGGTCAGCTTGTGGGGCGTTCGCCGTTTGCTCAAACGGCAGCGCACGGACTTTCCCTGGCGTGGCCAGTACCTCACCGTGCGCCGCCTCAAGGACTGGTTGAAGCTATTGAGCTTCGAGGCGCGTGCCGGGGCGTTCGGCGCCTATGCGCCGCCGATCGGCCAGACGAAATGGATCGAGCGTTTCCGCTTCATGGACGCCGCCGGTGGTCGCTGGTGGCCGGTGTGCGGCGGTGTCTATATGGTGCAAGCGATCAAGCGGGTGCACAGCATGCGCTTGATTCAGCCGAAGTGGCGTAGCCGCCGCGTGCGTGCCAAGGCGCTGGCGCCAGTGGTACAGCGCGGTGGGCGCGCCGTGAATCGTTACAGGAAACTGAATGACTGAAGTGGTGGATATCTTTACCGACGGGGCCTGCAGTGGGAATCCCGGGCCCGGTGGCTGGGGGGCGATTCTGCGTTCCGGCGAACACGAAAAAACCTTGTACGGCGGTGAGCCCGACACCACCAACAACCGCATGGAGCTGCTGGCCGTCATCCGCGCGCTCGAAACGCTCAAGCGGCCAGTGAAAGCGCGGGTGCACACCGACAGCCAGTACGTACAGAAGGGCATCTCCGAGTGGATTCACGGCTGGAAGGCACGCGGCTGGAAGACGGCCGCCAAGCAGCCGGTGAAAAATGCCGATCTGTGGCGTGAACTCGACGCCGTGCAGGCAAGTCACGACGTCGAATGGGTGTGGGTGAAGGGCCACGCCGGTCATGTGGACAACGAACGCGCCGATGAACTGGCGCGCAAGGGTGTCGACGACATCCGCAACAAGCGTCGCGGCTAACAAGCTGTGAACGCGGCAGCAGGAGCACGAATGCGACAAATCGTTCTGGATACGGAAACGACGGGCCTGGAATGGCGCAATGGCGACCGCGTGATCGAAATCGGTTGCGTGGAGTTGGTGGACCGCAAGCTCACCGGTCAGCACTACCACGTGTTCATCAACCCGGATCGCGAGATCGACCCCGGCGCCATCGAAGTGCATGGCATCACCAACGAGTTCCTGGTGGACAAGCCGCGCTTCAAGGATGTGGTCGCCGAGTTCGAGGACTTCGTGCGCGACGGCGAGCTGGTGATTCACAACGCCGCCTTCGACGTGGGCTTTCTCGATAACGAACTCGGCCTGCTCGAACGGCCCCGGCTCGGCGCGCTGTGCGCCGGTGTGGTCGATACCTTGAAGATGGCGAAGGAATTGAATCCGGGCAAGAAGGCCTCGCTCGACGCCTTGTGCGAACGTTTCGATATCGACAACGCACGGCGCACGCTGCACGGCGCCTTGCTCGACGCGGAGTTGCTGGCCGAAGTTTATCTGGCGATGACGCGTGGTCAGGAAAGCCTGATCATCGGTCTGGACGACGACAGCGAATCGGCGCTCGATGTCGCTGCGGGCGTCGACTTGAGCAATCGGCCACCGCTACGCGTGCTGCGCGCCAGCGACGCGGAGTTGGCCGCGCACGAGGCGGTACTGGGTGACATCGCCAAGGCCAGCAAGGGCGCGTGCCTGTGGCTGCCGCCCGAGGCGCCGGCGCAGTAAGTCTTTTCAGCGCTAACGCTGCAGGCGCCCGCCTTTGGCGCCGCCGGCATCGAGCAGGCGGGCGATTGCCGGACGCAAGTCCAGCCCGAGCTCGGCGCGCAACGTGTCGGCCCGCTTGCGCAGCGTCGGTTCATCGGTGCTCACGGCATCGCCGGCGAAGCCCAGCGCGACGTGGTTGCCCTTGTCCGTCGACTCGAACGCCAGAGCGCGCGTGTCGAAGGCGTCACTGATGCGTGCAATCGATGTGTCGTAGCGGCGCGCGCGGTTGAACAGATTGACCGACAGCACGCCTTGGGCCGTGAGGTGCGACTTCAGCGTGCGATAGAAGTCGAGACCGTTGAGTGGGCCGGGGCGCACGTCGTGATCGTAGGCGTCGAGCAGGATCAGATCCCAACGCGCCTGTGTGTCGGCCATGAACTTCAAACCATCTTCGATCACGATCTCCAGACGCGCATCCGGCGCTGGCAACTCGAAACAGCTACGCGCGATGGCCACCACCCGGGGCTCGATCTCGACCACGGTGTGGTGCGCCTCGGGCAGTTTGCGATGAATGAACTTGGCGAGCGAGCCGGCGCCCAGGCCGATGGACAGCACGCGCCGCGGCCAAGGCGATTCGTGGAACAGCAGGCCGGCCATCATCTCGCGGGTGTAGGGGAGTTCCAGCGCGAAGGGCGTGCGGATGCGCATCGCGCCTTGCACCCAGTCGGTGCCGAAGTGCAGGTAGCGCACGCCGCCTTCTTCGCGAATGTCGATGGGGTTTTCCATGGCGGTCTCTGGTTCAGGGTTGTCGGGGGGCGTGCGGCGACCACGTGTGAGCCTCGAAGCGCAGCGGTGATGCGGCATCGGGATCGACGTCCACGCGCACCCAGCCCATGAACGGATAGCCGAAGGACTCGATGCGCGTGAAATGTGCGATGGGCGCACCGGCATGGTCGAGCAGTGGATGGTCGACGGTTTGCCGGTGGCTGTCGCCATGAACGAATACCACCGGGCGGGGGCTGCGCATGAGGTGAGCGCGCAACTGGTCGAGAAAGGGGATGAACGGCCAGGGCGCGTGGCCCGCTGCGTAAGCCTTGAAGTGCGGATCGCCATGCGCGATGAGCACCAGCGCGCGTGCGCCGGATTGATCCGCCGCGTCGAAGGCGGCATCCATCCACTGGCGCGTCGCGGCGTCGCGCCCGGACATCTCGGCGCGATCACTCGCATTGTTGTAGCTGCCGACCATGTGCAGCGTGGCGAACACGATGCCGTCGCGCTGCCAACGCTGATTTTCCGGTACGCCAGGCTGGCGCGTGAGTTCGAGCGTCTGCTTCCCCAGCGACTGCGGCGTACCGAAGAATACTGATCGAAGTTTCGCCAGCCGTTCGCTCGGGCGGTAGCCGCCGTTGCTGGGCCGGCGACAATCCGTCCAGTCGTTGTCGCCCGGGGTGTAGATGAGCGGCGCCGACACGGCGTTGAACAGCGCGAGGCGGTCGTCGAACAGGCTGTCGTCGCAGCGCTCGCTACCGCCCTTGATGTCGCCCACGTGCACGATGAAGGCCGGTTGTGTACGCGCGATCTCGTCGAGCATCTCGGGCAGATGACGGCGCTCGAAAGTGGAGTAGGGCGTATCGCCGACGATGGCAAAATGCCACGCGGCGGCACACTGGCTGAACATCAGCAGACCGGCGACCAGGCCGGCGCGGATCATGGCGCGTCAGCGAGGCGCTTGAGGGCGTAGAGCTGCTCGAGGGCCTCGCGGGGGCTCAGGCTGTCGGGGTCGAGCTCGGTCAGTGCGGCAACCGCGGGGTGGCTCGGGGCGTCGGGTTCGTCGGCCGGCAGCGCGGCGAACAGGTCGGGCTGGGCCTCACTGCCGACCTCGCGATTCTCGAGCGCGCGCAGGCGACGGCGTGCGTCGCGCACCACGGCGGCCGGAATGCCGGCCAGCGCTGCCACCTCGATACCGTAGCTCTGGCTGGCCGGACCTTCTTCGAGCGCATGCAGAAACACGATGCGATGCGCGTGTTCGACCGCATCGAGATGCACGTTGGCGCACTCGGGGTAGTCCACATTCAGGCGGGTGAGCTCGAAGTAGTGGGTGGCGAACAGCGTCAGGCTGCGGGTCTTGTCGAGCAGATGGCGGGCAATGGCGAAGGCCAGCGCGAGGCCGTCGAAGGTCGAGGTGCCGCGGCCGATTTCGTCCATCAGCACCAGAGAGTTTTCGGTGGCGCCGTTGAGAATCGCGGCCGCTTCGGTCATCTCGACCATGAAAGTCGAGCGCCCGGAGGCGAGGTCGTCCGATGCGCCGATGCGGGTGAAGATGGCGTCGATGGGGCCGATGTGCGCCTCGTCGGCGGGCACGAAGCTGCCGATGTGCGCCATCAGCGTGATCAGCGCCACCTGGCGCATGAAGGTCGATTTACCGCCCATGTTGGGGCCGGTGATCATCAGCATGCGTCGCGTCGGCGCCAGTCGGCAGCCGTTGGCGATGAACGCGTCCACCTGCTGCTCGACGACCGGGTGACGACCGCCTTCGATGCGGATGCCGGGCTGGTCGGTGAATACCGGGCAGCGATAGTCGTAGCGCCGCGCCGCTTCGCAAAAGGCCGCCAGTGCGTCGAGCGTGGCGAGCGCGCGCGCCACCTGCTGAAGCGCAGGAATGTCGGCCGCGAGCACATCGAGAATCTGCTCGTACAGTGCCTTCTCGCGGCTCAGTGCGCGTTCCTGTGCCGACAGCGCCTTGTCTTCGAATTCCTTGAGCTCCGGCGTCACGTAGCGCTCGGCATTCTTGAGCGTCTGGCGGCGGCGGTAGTCGTCCGGCACCTTGTCGCCATGCACGCGGCCGACTTCGATATAGAAGCCGTGCACGCGGTTGTATTCGACCTTGAGCGTGCTGATGCCGGTGCGTTCGCGCTCGCGTGTTTCGAGTGCCATGAGGAACTCGCCGCAGTTGCTCTGGATGCCGCGTAACTCGTCCAGGTCGGCATCGAAGCCTTCGGCGATGACGCCGCCGTCGCGCAGCACGGTGGACGGTTCCGGCGCGATGGCCCGCTGCAGCAGCGTGCTGCTCTCGGGCGGCGGCGTGAGCGCTTCACGCAAGGTGCCCAGCAGCGGCGCTTGCGCGGTGTCGAGCAGGCCAAGCAAGTCGGGCAGGGCGCACAGCGAATCGCGCAGCGAGGACAAATCGCGCGGCCGGGCGGAGCGCAGGGCGATGCGGGCGGTGATGCGCTCGACGTCGGCCACGCCCTTGAGTTGCGCGCGAATTGCAGCGCCGGCGCCGTCACCGGCATCGCCGAGCAGTTCAGCGACTGCGGTGTGGCGTGCCACGATGGCGTCGCGATCACGCAGCGGATGGTGAATGGCGTGGCGCAGCCAGCGCGCGCCCATGCTGGTGACGCAGGTGTCGAGGCAAGAGAGCAGGGTGGGCGCCGCTTCGCCGCGCAAGGTTTCGGTCAGTTCGAGATTGCGGCGGGTGGCCGCGTCGATGCGGATGAACTCCGATTCGCTCTCGACGCGCAGGCCGGTCACGTGCCGCAGGCTTTGCTGCTGCGTGCCGCTGGCGTAGTCGTAGAGCGCGGCGGCGGCGGCCAGGGCCACGCCGAGCGACTCGGCGCCATAACCCGACAGGTCGCGCGTGCCCAAGTGCTCGGTGAGCTGACGACGGCCATTGTCGGCGTCGAACTGCCAGTCGGGCAGGCGCTTGAGGCTGCGCGAGAGCGACTGGATGAGCGGCAGATTGAGGGCGTCGGAGACCAATACCTCGGCCGGGCGCAGGCGCTCGAACTGCGCCTGCAATTGCTCGGGCGCACATTCGAGCAGACGCAATTCGCCATTGGCCAGATTCAGCCAGGCGAGGCCGAGCTGGCCGCGATTGAGGTGTAGCGCCAGCAGCAGCGAATCGCGCCGGTCGTCGAGCAGCGCCGCGTCGGTGAGCGTGCCGGGGGTGACGATGCGCGACACCGCGCGCTCCATCGGCCCCTTGGTGGTGGCCGGATCGCCGACTTGTTCGGCAATCACCACCGACTCGCCGAGTTTGACCAGTCGCGCCAGATATTGCTCGACCGCGTGATGCGGCACGCCCGCCATCTTGATCGGCTCGCCAGCCGATTTGCCGCGCGTGGTGAGCGTGATGTCGAGCAGGCGCGCGGCCTTCTCGGCGTCCTCGAAGAACAACTCGTAGAAATCGCCCATGCGATAGAACAACAGCAGCGCCGGGTACTCGGCCTTGAGGGCCAGGTACTGCTGCATCATGGGCGTATGCCCATCCGGCGAACGGCTTGGGGTCGATGCCATGCGTGTGGTCGAACTCAGGCGCTGATGTTGGCGGGGCGGTGCGCCTGGACGATGGGGAGCAACTGGGTGAACACCTTGGGGGCACCGGCGACCACGTTGCCGGTTTTCAGGTAGCCCGATTCGCCCGACAGATCGCTGACGAGGCCACCGGCTTCCTGAATCAGCAAGGCGCCGGCGGCCATGTCCCACGGCGCCAGGCCCATCTCCCAGAAGCCATCGACGCGACCGCAGGCCACATAGGCCAGATCGAGCGCGGCGGCACCGGGACGGCGGATGCCGGCGGTTTTCTGGCAGATGTCCTTGAACGTCGCCAGATAGGCATCGATATGATCGAATTCGCGGAACGGAAAACCCGTGGCGATCAGCGATTCGGCCAGTTTGGTCCGGCGCGAGACGCGAATGCGGCGCTCGTTGAGCGCGGCGCCGGCGCCCTTGGTGGCGGTGAACAGCTCGTTGCGGGAGGGGTCGTAGACGACCGCCTGTTCGACCACGCCATTCTTGGCCAGGGCGATGGATACCGCGTACTGCGGAAAACCGTGAATGTAGTTGGTGGTGCCGTCGAGCGGATCGATGATCCACTGGAATTCGCTGTTCGGGTCGCCGGCGGACTGGCCGGACTCTTCTGCTAGAATGCCGTGCCCCGGAAAGGCGTCGAGCAAGGTCTCGATGATCGCCGCTTCGGCCGCACGATCGACCTCGGTGACGAAGTCGTTGGCGGCCTTGGTTTCGACGCGGATGCGGTCGATGTCGTTGGCGGCGCGGTTGATGGTGTTGCCTGCGCGGCGCGCGGCCTTGACGGCGATAGTGAGCGTGGGGTGCATTGCGGTCCCTGGCGACAGGTTCGAAGCCCTGTTCGCAGAAAATTTAAAACCTAGAATTCTAATATGAATGCACCCAGTCTGCTCGACCGTGTTCGCATCGTGCTGACACGCACCAGCCACCCCGGCAATATCGGCGCGGCTGCGCGCGCCATGAAAACCATGGGGCTGAGCAAGTTGGTGCTGGTGTCGCCGCACACATTCCCGAGCGAGGTCGCGACCGCACGCGCCTCCGGTGCAAGCGATGTGCTGGAGAATGCACAGATCGTCGATTCACTTGAAGACGCGTTGGCCGGCACCGTATTCAGCGCGGCCATGACCGCCCGCCGTCGTCTGCTGACGCTACCCATGCAATGGCCGCGCGAGGCGGTCGACACGATTGCCGACTACGCCGCTCAGGGCGACGTGGCATTGGTGTTCGGCAACGAGACCAGCGGCTTGTCGAACGAGGAGCTGGCGCTGTGTCAGTTGCCGGTCATGATTCCCGCCAATCCCGACTACAGCTCCCTCAACCTGGCCGCTGCGGTGCAGATTCTCTGCTACGAGATGCGTTGGCGCATGAGCGAGTTGGGGGATGCGCCGGACGGGCTGGCGGAGGCGGCAAGTTTCAACGAGGTCGAAGGCTTCTACGGCCACCTCGAAGGCGCCATGATCCGCAGCGGATTCCACGATCCGGCCAACCCGCGCAAGCTCATGCCACGCATTCGCCGCCTGTTCGGCCGGATTCGGCTCGAGCGCGAGGAGGTCGGGATTCTGCGCGGCATCCTCAGTGCGTTGGAGCGGAAAGTCGATTAAAATCGTCGGACATTATTTGGCGGTCACGATGCCGTGGCCGCGCAGTCTCAACGATGGAGTGATTCATGTTCAGCCGATTGCGTGAAGATATCGCCAGTGTGCGTAGCCGCGACCCCGCGGCACGTTCGACGCTGGAGGTGCTCACTTGTTATCCCGGCGTGCATGCCCTCATCTTTCACCGGGCTGGCCATGGCGCATGGCGGCGCGGTTGGTACTGGCTCGGGCGTTTCATCAGTCACATCGGCCGTTGGCTCACCGGTATCGAAATTCATCCCGGTGCGGTGATCGGTCGACGCGTGTTCATTGACCACGGTTTTGGCGTGGTGATCGGCGAGACGGCGGAAGTCGGCGACGATTGCACCATCTACCAAGGCGTGACGCTGGGCGGTACCTCGCTCTATCGCGGCGAAAAGCGTCACCCGACGCTGGGGCGCGGTGTCGTTGTCGGCGCCGGCGCCAAGGTGCTGGGCGGCTTTACCGTGGGTGACGGCGCCAAGATCGGTTCGAACGCCGTGGTGGTCAAGCCGGTGCCGGAAGGCGCTACCGCGGTGGGCAATCCGGCGCGTGTGCTCGATCGCGTGAAGGACGACGAGCGGGCACAAAAAGCCGAGCAGATGGGCTTTTCGGCCTATGGCGTCACGCGTGACATGGACGATCCGCTCGCCAAGGCCTTTCATGGACTGCTCGATCACGCGGTGTCGACCGACCGCCGTCTCGAGGCCTTGTTGAAGCATCTTGAGTCGGCAGGCGTCGCTTTGGGCGATGAGGAAAAGCGTTGCGACAACCTCGACGCCGAGCGCTTGAGCAAGATGGTCGACTAGTCGGACTAATTGTTGATTGATTTAGTCGGGTACTATATAGTCGACTTAATTATTCAGGTATTGACCAGCGAGGACATGCAATGAGACTGACCACCAAAGGCCGTTTCGCGGTGACAGCGATGATCGATCTCGCGCTTCGTCAGGACGGCGGCCCTGTGACGCTGGCCGGCATTGCCGATCGCCAGAGCATTTCGCTGTCCTACCTCGAGCAACTGTTCGGCAAGCTTCGCCGCCATGAGCTCGTCTCGAGCGTGCGTGGGCCGGGTGGCGGCTATTGCCTGGCGAAAGAGATGGGCGAGATCACCGTGGCCGACATCATTGTCGCCGTCGATGAGCCGCTCGACGCGACCCAGTGCGGTGGCAAGGGCAATTGCCATGACGAACATCGCTGCATGACCCACGATTTGTGGACCAATCTGAACAAGCGCATGTTCGACTATCTGGATTCGGTCACGCTGCACGGGCTGGTCAAAGAGCAGCATGCGCGTGAAGCGAAAGTCGCTGTCCTCAAGGATCAGCGCAAGGCATGTGCCGATGGAGCGTCGGTCGCCGCCTGAACGGAACGCCCCATGTTTGCGCCGACCTACCTCGATCATAACGCGACGACACCGCTCGACCCGACGGTGCGCGAAGCGATGCTGCCGTATCTCGGCGGGCGCTTTGGCAATGCGTCGAGCCGTCACGAATATGGCCGCCAGGCACGTGCCGCTATCGATACCGCGCGCGCACAAGTGGCGGCCGCTGTCGGCGCGCATCCGACCGAGGTGGTGTTCACCAGTGGCGGGTCGGAAGCCAACAACCTGTTTCTGAAGGGCGCGGCAGCCAACATGAAGCCGGCGACACTGGCCATCAGCCGCATCGAGCATCCTTGCGTGCGCGAGCCGGCGCGGCAGTTGGAGCGACAAGGCTGGCAAGTGCAGCGTCTGGAGGTCGATAGCGAAGGTGTTGTCGATCGGGCGTCGTTCGCTGACGGCCTCAAGGCCGGGCCGCGCCTGGTATCGGTCATGTTGGCCAATAACGAGACCGGCGTGATTCAGCCGGTGGCGGAACTGGCCGCGCTTGCGCGCAAGGCCGGGGCTTGGTTTCATACCGACGCGGTGCAGGCGCTGGGCAAGCTGGAACTGGATTTTCGCGCGCTCGGTGTCAATGCCATGACGGTGTCGGCGCACAAGATTTACGGGCCGCTCGGTGCCGGTGCGCTGATTGTCGACAAACGGGTCGAACTCTCGCCGCTGATTGCCGGTGGCGGACAGGAGCGCGGCTTGCGCTCCGGTACCGAAAACGTGGCGGCCATTGTCGGTTTTGGTGTCGCGTGTGAATTGGCGGTGACGCGTCGTGAAGGCGATGCGGAACGTCAGCGAGCACTGCGCGACGCGCTGGAGCAGGCGATTGTCCCGCTGGGCGCAACGGTGTTCGGGCAAGCGGCCGCGCGACTGCCGGGGACGAGTTTTTTCGCCTTCGAGGGTATCGATGGTGAAACGCTGGTCGGCAAGCTGGATCGCGCGGGCTTTGCCTGCGCCAGCGGCTCGGCGTGTTCCAGCGCCGATCCGGAGCCGTCGAAAACCCTGCTGGCGATGGATGTGTCGCCCGAACTGGCGCGCAATGCGGTGCGTGTGAGTGTGGGCCGCGGAACGACGGCCGAAGATATGAAGGATTTTGTCGTGGCGCTGTCAAAAGAAGTGGGCGCCTTGCGTGGCCTCACGGCCATGGCGGTTTGAAAGATTCAGAGTGCACCCGGTGGTGCCGAGACGGAGAAAGCAAAAAATGAAGTTTCCTATTTATCTCGACTATTCGGCGACGACGCCGGTCGATTCGCGCGTAGCCGACAAGATGATCCCCTATCTGGTGGAGCATTTCGGCAACCCGGCGAGCCGTTCGCATGAATACGGTTGGGTAGCGGAGAAGGCGGTGGAAGATGCCCGTGCGCAAGTGGCTGCACTGGTCAACGCCGATCCGCGGGAAATCGTGTGGACCTCCGGCGCGACCGAATCGAACAACCTCGCCATCAAGGGTGCGGCGCAGTTCTACGAGAGCAAGGGCAAGCACGTCATCACCGTGAAGACCGAGCACAAGGCCGTGCTCGACACCGTGCGCGAGCTGGAACGCCAAGGCTTCGAGGCCACCTACCTCGACGTGCAGGAGAACGGCCTGGTCGATCTGGACGCCTTGAAGGCGGCCATTCGCGACGACACCACGGTGGTGTCGGTGATGCTGGTCAACAACGAGGTCGGCGTGATTCAGCCGATCGCCGAGATCGGTGAGATCTGTCGCGAGCGTGGCATCGTGTTTCATGTGGATGCGGCGCAGGCGACCGGCAAGGTGGCTATCGATCTGCAGGCGCTGAAGGTGGATCTGATGTCCTTCTCGGCGCACAAGACCTACGGTCCGAAAGGCATTGGCGCGCTGTACGTGCGCCGCAAGCCGCGTGTGCGCCTGATCGCGCAGATGCACGGTGGCGGCCACGAGCGCGGCATGCGTTCGGGCACGCTGGCCACGCACCAGATCGTCGGCATGGGTGAGGCCTTCCGCATTGCTCGCGAGGAGATGGCGACCGAGAACGAGCGCATCCGCATGCTGCGCGACCGCCTGATGAAGGGGCTGACCGATATCGAAGCGACTTACGTGAACGGCGACATCGAAGCCCGCGTGCCGCACAACCTGAACATCTCCTTCGCCTACGTGGAAGGCGAGTCGCTGATCATGGCGATCAAGGATGTGGCGGTGTCGAGCGGCTCGGCCTGTACCTCGGCCAGCCTGGAGCCGTCTTACGTGCTGCGGGCGCTGGGCCGCAACGACGAGCTGGCGCACAGCTCGATCCGTTTCACCATCGGGCGTTTCACGACCGAAGAAGAAATCGATTACACCATCGACCTGCTGCACAACAAGATCTCCAAGCTGCGCGAGCTTTCGCCGCTGTGGGAGATGGTGCAGGAAGGGGTGGATCTGGACACCGTTCAGTGGGCTGCCCACTGAGGCTTAGGAGAAAATAGTCATGGCTTACAGCGAAAAAGTACTGGATCATTACGAGAACCCGCGCAACGTCGGTTCCTTCGAGAAAAGCGAGGAAGGTGTGGCGACCGGCATGGTGGGCGCACCGGCCTGTGGCGACGTCATGAAGCTGCAGATCAAGGTCAATGGTCAGGGCGTGATCGAAGACGCCAAGTTCAAGACCTACGGCTGTGGTTCGGCGATTGCCTCGAGCTCGCTCGTGACCGAATGGGTGAAGGGCAAGACCCTCGACGAAGCGCTGGATATCAAGAACACCGCCATCGCCGAGGAGTTGGCGCTGCCGCCGGTGAAGATTCACTGTTCGATTCTGGCCGAAGACGCCATCAAGGCCGCCGTGGCCGACTATCGCAAGCGCACGGGCGGCGACGCCGAGTAAGGAGTAGCAGCATGGCAATTACCTTGAGTCAGTCCGCCGCCGGCCATGTGGCGCGGTATATCGAAAAGCGGGGCAAGGGGGTCGGTATTCGCCTCGGCGTGAGGACGTCGGGCTGTTCCGGCATGGCGTACAAGCTCGAGTTTGCCGACGAAATGGCTGAAGACGACATCGTCTTCGAGAGCAACGGCGTCAAGGTGTTGATCGACCCGAAAAGTCTCGCCTACCTCGATGGCACGGAACTGGATTTCGTGCGCGAGGGGCTGAATGAGGGATTCAAGTTCAACAACCCGAACGTGAAGGACGAATGCGGCTGCGGTGAGAGCTTCAACGTATGAGTGAGGTGGGCAGCGCCAGCAGCGATCTGCACCAGGACTACTTTGCGCTGTTTGGCTTGCCGCGTCGTTTCGGTGTCGATATCGACCGCCTCGAGCAGGCCTATCTGGAGCGCCAGTCGCAGGTGCACCCCGATCGCCATGCGCATCGCTCGGATGCGGAAAAACGCGTGGCCATGCAATGGGCGACCCAGGTGAACGAGGCCTACCGCACGCTGCGCAAACCGCTGGCGCGCGCGCGCTATCTGCTGGAACTGCAAGGCGTGGATGTGGGCATCGAAACCAACACCGCCATGGCGCCCGAGTTCCTCATGGAGCAGATGGAATGGCGCGAAGCGGTCGAGGAGGCGCGCAGCGGTTCCGACATGACCGATCTCGAGCACCTGCATCGCCGGCTTGTGGGCCAGGCGCGTGAGGTCAACGCCATGCTCGCCACGCAGCTGGACGCAGAGCGCGCTG
>JBNKNO010000001.1:108748-143751 GCA_050293885.1 Rhodocyclaceae bacterium
ACGGCCGGCGAGAAGAGTCCGGTCGAGGTGTCGGCGGAAATCCTCAAGTCCTTGCGCGAGCGGGCCGAGGAAAGTCTCGGCGGAGACTTGGTCGGTGCGGTGATTACCGTCCCCGCCTACTTCGACGATGCCCAACGGCAAGCCACCAAGGATGCCGCTCGCCTGGCCGGGCTCAACGTGTTGCGCCTGCTCAACGAACCGACCGCGGCCGCGGTGGCTTATGGGCTCGACAACGCGGCCGAGGGCGTTTACGCCATTTACGATCTGGGCGGCGGCACCTTCGATATTTCGATCCTGCGCTTGTCCAAGGGCGTCTTCGAGGTGATGTCCACCAACGGGGACGCCTCCTTGGGCGGTGACGATTTCGACCATCGGGTGTTCTGCTGGATTCTCGAGCAGGCGAAACTGGCGCCGTTGTCGGAGTCCGACGCGCGCCAATTGCTCACCTTGGCGCGTGCCGCCAAGGAACGCTTGAGCCTCGAGGAGCAGACGCGCATCACCACCACGCTCAAGAGTGGGGAAGTGGTCGATCTTGTGCTCACCCGCGAGGCCTTTGAACAAGCCACACAGAATCTCATCAGCAAGACGCTTGCGCCGGTGCGCAAGGCGCTGCGCGATGCCGGCTTGAGCGTCGAGGAAGTCAAGGGCGTGGTCATGGTCGGCGGCGCCACGCGCATGCTGCATGTGCAGCGCGCCGTGGGCGACTATTTCGGCCAGGCACCTCTGACCAACCTCGATCCGGACAAGGTGGTGGCGCTGGGCGCGGCGATGCAGGCCAACGTGCTGGCTGGCAATCGAACCGCCGAAGACGACTGGCTGCTGCTGGATGTGATTCCGCTCTCGCTGGGTCTGGAAACCATGGGCGGTTTGGTTGAAAAGGTGGTGCAGCGCAACTCCACCATCCCGATCGCCAAGGCGCAGGAATTCACCACATTCAAGGATGGCCAGACGGCGATGGCGATTCATGTGGTGCAGGGCGAACGCGAATTGGTGTCGGACTGCCGTTCGCTGGCGCGTTTCGAGTTGCGGGGCATCCCGCCGATGACGGCCGGTGCCGCGCGCATTCGCGTGACCTTCCAGGTCGATGCGGATGGGTTGCTGTCGGTGTCGGCGCGCGAGATGTCGGCCGGTGTCGAAGCGCATGTCACCGTGAAACCCTCTTATGGGCTGTCGGACGAGGAAGTCTCCGAGATGCTGCAGTCCGGGGTCGAGCACGCTGGCGACGATGCCCGCGCGCGTGCCGTGCGCGAGTTGCAGGTTGAAGGCAAGCGGATGATCGAGGTGGTGACCCAGGCGCTGATTGCCGATGGCGAACTGCTCAGCGCGGATGAACGCGCACAAATCGACGACGGGATTGCGGCCTTGGCGGCTGCCGTCGAGCAGGACGATGGCAAGGTGTTGCGCCAGTGTCTGGACACGCTCGGGCGCGCGACAGACGCGTTTGCTTCCCGTCGAATGGACAAGAGTATCCGGTCGGCGCTGGCCGGTCAGAACGTGAACGAATTGAAGGTTTGAGATGACGCAGATTGTGGTGTTGCCGCATGTGGAATTGTGCCCCGAGGGCGCGGTGATCGAGGCCAGCCCGGGGCAAAGCATCTGCGATGCGCTGCTTGCCAATGACATTGAAATCGAGCATGCCTGCGAGAAGAGTTGCGCCTGTACCACCTGTCACGTGGTCGTGCGCGAGGGTTTCGAGTCGCTCAAGGACGCCGAGGACGAAGAGGAAGACCTGCTCGACAAGGCATGGGGCCTGGAGCCTAACTCACGGCTGTCGTGTCAGGCGCTGGTGACCGATGAACCGCTGGTGGTCGAAATCCCGAAATACACCATCAACATGGTCAGCGAGGGCAATCACGGATGAAATGGACCGATGTGGACGAGATCGCGATTCAGTTGTCGGATGCGCACGAGGACGTGGATCCGACCCAGATCAACTTTGTCGATCTGATGAACTGGGTGCTCGCCTTGCCCGACTTCGACGACGATCCGACGCACTGCGGTGAGCGCATTCTCGAAGCGATTCAGCAGGCCTGGATTGACGAGGCGGCCTGAGCTCGGCGCTCGATAGACATGACAAAGGCGCCGTTTGGCGCCTTTTTTTATGCGCTCTGGCGACGTACGTCAGTCGGGCAGCCCGGCGCCGGGTTCGGTCGGTTCGTTGAGTGAGAGCCAATAGACCCCCAGCTGTCCGACGGCCTGAATGAAACGCTCGAAGTCGACGGGTTTGCGAATGTAGCTGTTCGCGCCCAGGCGATAGGCTTCGAGGATGTCCTGCTGTTCTTTCGAGGTGGTCAGTACCACCACCGGCAGCAGCGCGGTGCGTTCGTGCGCGCGGATGCGTTTGAGCACTTCCAGCCCATCGATGCGGGGGAGCTTGAGGTCGAGCAAGATGACGGCTGGCATGGCGTTGGTGTTTCGTCCATCGCGGCTGTCGGTCGCGAACAGGTAATCCAGGGCTTCGACGCCGTCGCGCGCGACCACCACGGGATTGGGAATGTCGTTCTTGCTGAACGCCCGGAGCGTCAGCGCTTCATCATCAGGATTGTCTTCGACAAGCAGAATCGGTCGCTCGGTTGGCATTCTTGTGAGTTTTCCTAACCAAGGGTGAAGTAGAAGGTGGCACCGCTATCGACCGCGGCTTCTGCCCACACTCGACCGCCGTGACGGTGGATGATGCGGCTGACCGTGGCCAGACCAATGCCGGTGCCGGCAAAGTCGCTATCCCGGTGAAGCCGCTGGAAAGCGCCAAAAAGCTTGGTTGCGTATCGCATATCGAACCCGGCGCCATCGTCCTTGACAAAATACACCGGCTGCCCATTTTGGTGCAAGCAGCCCACTTGCACGTTTGCAACGGGATTGTTCGCGGTGAATTTCCAGGCGTTGCGCAGCAGATTGTCCATCGCGATGCGTAGTAGATTGCGGTCGGCGTGAATGCGGATGTCTTCATCGACCTGGAACGTGACCTCGCGGTCGGGGAATTCCGACTGCAGGTAGTCGCCGATTTCGGTGGCGAGCGCACTGAGGTTGAAATCCTCCCGGCGCATTTCATCGCGGGTGATGCGAGAGAGTTTGAGCAGGTCGTCGATCAGGTTCTGCATGCGTGCCGTGGCGGCGCGAATGCGGCGCAGATACCCCAGGCCGGTCGTGTCCAGACGATCGGCGAAATCTTCTTCGAGCATGCGCGAGAATCCGTCGATGCCGCGCAGCGGCGAACTGAGGTCGTGAGACACCGAGTAGCTGAATGATTCCAGCTCCTTGTTGGCGACGGTCAGTTCGGCGGTGCGCTCGCGCACGCGGGTTTCAAGGGCATTGTTGAGTGCGCGGATTTCCTGCTCGGCCTTGAGGCGATCGCTGATGTCGATGCCGATGCCGACCAGATGGCTGATGCCGCGCAGTTCGACATGAATGATGGTGAATACGTGAGGAACGGCGTGATCGTCGGGGCCCAGCAAGCGCGCCTCGACCGTGGTTTGCTCGGTGCGCAGCGCGTGCGTGAGCGCGTTCTGGAACGCGAGGCGATCGTCGGCGTGGCACAGGTTGCGTACCAGCAGATTGGCTTCGTGGTCGAGATCGCGGCCGGTGACGCGCGCCAGGTTGAGGTTCCAGCGCACGATGCGGCCGCTCGATTCGAGCAGGAAGAACACCCCCGGGAGGCTCCGGATGATGGCGTCGGAGAGGTCGCGCTCGTCGCGCAGTGCCGCGCCGGCTGCCTTGAGCGAGGCGATGTCGGCGAAAATCCATAAGGCGCCGTCGTCCGGCCGGTCGGGATTGACGAGACGTCCGGTGATGTAGAACCAGTTACGCGAACCGTCGCGCCGCGTGAGCTCGAGCTCGCGGGTGATCTGCGATGCACTCGCCAGCGCTTCATGCGCATCACCCAACAGCTCGGTCAGCGGCAGGCCGACGACCTCGTCGGCCGCACAGGCGAACAGTTCGCCGAATCGCTGGTTGGTTGCGGCAATGTGCTCGTCCTCGGCAAACACGATGCCGACCGGCACGTTGTCGAGAATGGCCTGCTTTTCGGTGAGCAATGCGCGAATGCTCTCCTGCGCCTGGCGTTGCTCGGTGATGTCGCCACTGGCGCCGGCAAAACGCACGACCTCGCCATCGGCATCCCACACGGCCTCTCCGCGGCTGCGGAACCAGCGATAACTGTCGTCGCGATGGCGCAGCCGGTAGGTGACGTCGTAGGTCTCGTGCGTCTTGAAGTGGCGGTTGACGCTCGCTTCGATGCGCGCGCGATCGTCCGGGTGAATCAGCGCGACGAATACCGAGCGCCGGTTTGCCAGTTCGTCGTCACGATAGCCGAGCAGTTGCTTGAAGCGTGGCGAGAGGTAGTAGCGGTCGGTGCGCAGGTTCCAGTCCCAGATGCCGTCCGACGAACCGCGGATGGCGTAGTACAGTCGCTCTTCGCTCTCCCGCCGAGCGGCTTCGGAGAGTTTCTGGGCGTGAATGTCGGTGATCGAGCCGGCATAGCGGTAGGCCTTGCCATGTTTGTCCCAGCGCGCCTGGCCGCGGCCGCGGAACCAGCGGTAGCTCCCGTCCCGGCAGCGCAGCCGGTAGGTTTCGTCGAAGGGCGTCTTTTTCTCGAGATGACCGTATTGTGCGTCCAGCACGCGGTCACGGTCGTCCGGGTGGAGCGCGGTCGAGAAGAAGAATCCACGCCGGAACTCGGCGTCGTCGTGATAGCCGAGCAGTTCGCGGAAACGTGGCGAGAAGTACACTTCGTTGGCGAGCAGGTCCCAGTCCCAGACACCATCGCTGCTGCCCTGAACGACCAGTGAAAGCCGGTCATCCTTGGCTTTGAGACGATGGAACTGGTCGGCGAGCTTTTCCGCCATGCGATCGAAGGCGCGCCCCAGATCGCCGATTTCGTCGCTGCCGGGATCATCGATGCGTACGTCCAACTCGCCTCGCGCGAACTGCTTGCCGGCGTCGCGCAGTTTCTTCAGTCGTCCGGTCAGTCCGATGGTGACGAGCGCCATGAGCGCACACGACAAGGCGATGGCCACCGCGCTGGCAATGAGCGTTTGCGTGACGTAGGACGAACGCAGCGCATTGACGCGGTCGGTGCCGAAGCTGTAGCGAACCGTGCCGATTGTGGCATCGCCGACGCGTAGCGCGATTTCGTCGGCGACCATACTGCCTTCAGGCGCGGCGGAAACGCGGCTCGCGTGGGTCAGCACTCGTCCGCTGCTGTTCATCACGGCGATGCTTTGCAGGCCGTCGCTCAACAGCGCCTGACTGGCGATGTCGTCGATGGTGGCCAGATCGTTCGTGCCGACCGGCGGGGCAAGTGCCGACGCCAGCAGTGGTTTGATCTGGCTGTTGATGAGCTCGATGTTGCTGCTCAGACTGCGGTCAGCCAGTTGCCAGCCAACGGTGGCGATGAAGGCAATGGTGATCGTTTGTACGAGCAGAACCACCGCGATCAGCTTCGGACGCAAACCCGGGTGGCGCCATGCGAGCTTCATGTCACAAGGATTCCGTAGATTTCAACGTGTGCGCAGGGCTTGTGGCCGATACACGGCGTGTCACGGAAGCTCCCGGGCATGGAGCACAAAGATCTTGTCGTCGGCGTGTTCGTCCGCAATCCATGTGAACGGCAGCTCGGGGAACGCGGCCTCGACGATGTCGCGGTTGTACCCGACCTCGACCAGCAGCAGGCCTTCGGGCGTGAGATGTTCGCGGGCACCGGCGATGAGCTTGCGCACCACGTCGAGCCCGTCTTCACCCGAAGCCAGCGACATCTCCGGCTCATGCCGGTATTCGTCGGGCAGCGTGGCCATGTCGGCGGCAGTCACGTAGGGCGGGTTGCTGATGATGAGGTCGTAGCGCTTGTCGCCCAGCGGCGCGAAGGTGTCGCCCTGATGAAGCGTAATCTGCTCCTGCAGACCGTAGTCGGCCACGTTTTCACGCGCGACATCGAGCGCATCGGCCGACAGGTCCACCGCGTCGATGGTGGCAGCGGGAAAGGCGTCGGCCATGAGGATGGCCAGACAGCCCGAGCCGGTGCAGATGTCGGCGGCGTGAATGATGCGCGTCGGGTCGTCCACCCACGGCGCCAGACCTTCCGCGAGCAGCGCGGCAAAGTAGGAACGCGGCACGATCACGCGTGGGTCGACCTTGAAACGATACGGCCCCAGCCAGGCTTCGCCGGTGATGTAAGCGGCCGGCTCGTGCGTGGTGACGCGGCGCTCGATCACCTCGAGCAATTCGATGCGCTCCTCGATGGGAATGCAGGCGTCGAGAAAGGGTTCGAGCCGATCGAGCGGCAGCGCGAGGGTGTGCAGCAGCAAATACACGGCCTCGTCCCACGCATTGTCCGAGCCGTGGCCGAAGAACAGTCCGGCGCGGTTGAAGCGCGTGATCGCGTAGCGCAGCCAGTCGCGAAGGGTAACGAGCTCGACCAGCGGGCCGCTGTGTTCGTGATCGTCGTCGTGGTCCGGGTGGTCGGTGTGGTCGTTCATGCTCAGCTCGTCAGCAGGTTTTCCAGGGTGCGGCGGTAGATGTCGCTGAGGGGCTCGAGCGCATCGAGCGCGATCCGCTCGTCAATCTTGTGGATGGTCGCATTGACCGGGCCGAATTCGATCACCTGGTCGCAGATGCGGGCGATGAAGCGGCCGTCGGAGGTGCCGCCGGTGGTCGAGATTTCCGGGGTCATGCCGCAGGTGGCGTCGATGGCTTTGCCGATCGCCTCGACCAGCGTGCCACGCGGGGTGAGGTAGGGCTGGCCGGAGAGGCGCCAGTCGATGCGGTAGTCCAGCTTGTGGCGGTCGAGCACCTCATGCACGCGGGCCTTGAGGCCTTCGTCGGTGCACGCGGCGGAGAAGCGGAAATTGAACATCACTTCCATAGAGCCCGGAATGACGTTGTTGGCCCCTGTGCCAGCGTGGATGTTGGACATCTGCCAACTGGTGGGCGGGAAGTACTCGTCGCCTTGGTCCCACACGGTGGCGGCCAGTTCGGCAAGCGCCGGCGCGGCGAGGTGGATCGGGTTCCGGGCCAGATGCGGATAGGCGATATGCCCCTGCTGGCCATTGACCGTCAAGGTGCCCGAGAGGCTGCCGCGGCGGCCGTTCTTGACCATGTCGCCCAGTCGCGTCACCGAGGTCGGTTCGCCGACGATGCAGTAGTCGAGCCGTTCGCCGCGTGCTTCGAAGGCTTCGACCACGGCGACCGTGCCATCGGTGGCATCGCCTTCCTCATCGGAGGTGAGCAGCAGCGCGATGCGGCCCGAGTGGTCGGGATGTGCCGCCACAAAGGCCTCGATGGCGGTGACGAAGGCGGCGAGCGAGCTTTTCATGTCGGCCGCGCCGCGCCCGTAGAGATGGCCGTCTCGCACGCTCGGTTCGAACGGCGGGGACTGCCAGCGCTCGACCGGACCGGTCGGCACCACGTCGGTGTGGCCGGCAAAGCAGATCGTGGGCGCGCTGCTGCCCCGGTGCGCCCACAGGTTGCAGGTGCCGTTGCGGTCGATGCGCTCCAAGGTGAAGCCGAGCGGCTCGAGTCGCGCGCTGATGAGTTCGAGGCAACCGGCGTCCTCGGGGGTGACCGACTCGCGCCGGATGAGCTCGCAGGCCAGTGCCCGCGTCGGTGAATCGGATTGGGGCATGCGGGAGTCAGTCAGCCTTGGTCGAGATTCAAGGTGAATTCGCTGAACGAGGCACCATCGGGCTGCGTTGCTTCGAAGTCGATGATGTCCGATTTCTTCTTCTCGGATCCGCTGTCCTTGGCCGAGTTCTTGCTCAGTTGCGAGTTGTTGATCAGCCACGACAGGTTGGTCGGCGAGTCGGCGTGTGCCAGCGCTTCTTCGAGCGTGATGATGTTTTCGCGATAGAGCCGGAACAGATCCTGCTCGAAGGTTTGCGAGCCCGGCGCCAGCGACTGCTCCATGGCCTCCTTGATGCCCGACAGTTCGCCGCGGTCGATGAGTTCGGCCACGTGGCGGGTGTTCATGAGCATTTCCAGCGCCGGCAGGCGCGTGCCGTCGGGGCGTCGCACCAGGCGTTGCGAAATGATGCATTTGAGCGCGACCGCAAGATCGAGATAGAGCAGGGGGCGGTTCTCGAGCGGGAAGAAGTTAACGACGCGGTTGAGCGCGTGGTAAGCGTTGTTGGCGTGCAGCGTGGCCAGGCACAGATGACCTGTCTGCGCATAGGCGAGCGCGGCCTGCATGGTTTCCTGATCACGGATCTCGCCGATCAGAATGCAGTCGGGCGCCTGACGCATGGCGTTCTTGAGCGCCGAATGCCAGTCTTGCGTGTCGATGCCGATCTCGCGCTGGTTGATGATCGACTTGTTGTGCTTGAACAGGTATTCGATCGGATCCTCGATGGTGAGGATGTGACCATTGCGGTGGCGATTGCGATGATCGATCATCGAGGCCATGGTGGTCGACTTGCCCGACCCGGTGGCGCCCACCACCAGGACCAGGCCGCGCTTTTCCATGATCACGTTGCCCAGTTCGGCGGGCAGCATGAGCGAATCGAGCGTGGGAATGTCGCCCTGGATGAAACGCACCACGATGGCGACGCTGCTGCGTTGCCAGAACACGTTGACGCGGAAGTTGCCCAGATCGCGCCGACCGAACGACATGTTCATCTCTTTGTCGCGCTGGAAGCGGGCAATCTGCTCCGGCGCCATGATCTCGAACGCCATGCGCTGGATCATGGCTGGATCCATCGTCTGTTGATTGATGGGGATCGTTTCCCCCTCGATCTTGATGTGAATCGGGATGCCGGCAGTGATGAAGATGTCCGAGGCTTTCTTCTCGGCCATCAGCGTGAACAGCTTGTCCAGAATCATCGGCTTGGCTTCTTCCACAGTCGTCAGCTCCTCTTTCGGGCCCGCGCACCTGCGCAGGCCCGTATGTTTGTCGCTGTCAGGGGTCAGGCGCCGCGCAGCAGCTCGTTGATACCGGTCTTGGCGCGGGTCTGCGCATCGACGCGTTTCACGATCACCGCGCAGTACAGGCTGTACTTGCCGTCGGCGGACGGCAGACTGCCCGGCACCACCACGGCGCCAGCCGGAACACGCCCATAGCTGTACTGGCCGGTTTCGCGATCGTAGATCTTGGTGCTCTGGCCAATGTACACGCCCATGGAGATGACAGCGTTCTCCTCGATAACGACACCTTCAACGACTTCTGAACGCGCGCCGACGAAGACGTTGTCCTCGATGATCACCGGGCCGGCCTGCACCGGCTCGAGCACGCCGCCGATGCCAACGCCACCCGACAGGTGCACGTTCTTGCCGATCTGGGCGCAGGAACCGACGGTGGCCCAGGTATCGACCATCGTGCCGTCATCAACGTAGGCGCCGATGTTCACGTAGGAGGGCATCAGCACCACGTTCTTGCCGATGAAGCTGCCCTTGCGCGCGGTGGCCGGCGGCACGACGCGGAAGCCGCCTTGCTGGAACTGCTCGGGCGTGTAGTCGCCGAACTTGGTGGCCACCTTGTCGAAGTAGTTGGTCGAACCGCCCGGCATGATCGCGTTGTCGCGCAGGCGGAAGGAGATCAGCACGGCTTTCTTGATCCACTGATTGACCACCCAGTCGCCATCCTTCTTTTCGGCCACACGCAGGCTGCCGTTGTCGAGGCCGGCGATCACCGCCTCAACCGCGTCGCGGATTTCGGCCGGGGCCTCGGTGGGGGACAGGCTGGCGCGGTTTTCAAAGGCGTCGTTGATGATTTGCTCAAGCGCTTGCATGGGTATGGGTCTCTCTTATCTCAATGAAATTCAGGCGGACTGCTTGCAATACGCAACGATGCGTTCGGCAGCCTCGATACATTCTTCCGGTGTGGCAACCAGCGCGATACGCACGAAACCGGCGCCGGGATTGGCGCCATCCGCCTCGCGGGCCAAATAGCTGCCGGGCAAAACCGTCACATTATATGCAGCCTGCAGGCCGCGCGCGAAGTCGGTATCCGACCCCGGCGTGCGTGCCCACAAATAGAAGCCGGCATCCGGTTTGCGGATGCCCAGGTGCGGCGCCAGCATGGGGATGATGCGCTCGAACTTGTCGCGGTACAGACGGCGGTTCTCCTGCACATGGGCCTCGTCGTTCCATGCCGCCACCGAAGCCGCCTGCATGGTCGTGCCCATGGCGCAGCCGTGGTAGGTGCGATAGCGCAGGAACTGCTTGAGAATGCGTGCGTCGCCGGCGACGAAACCGGAACGCAGGCCCGGCACGTTGGAACGTTTCGACAGGCTGGAGAAGCTCACCAGATTGCGAAAATCGCTTCGGCCAGCGGCCACGGACGCTTCGAGTGCACCCAGCGGCGGCGCGGCTTCGTCGAAATAGATTTCCGAATAGCACTCGTCGGCGGCGATGACGAAGCCGAATTCGTCCGATGCCGCAAACAGCACGTTCCATTCGTCCTGCGTCATCACGTGCCCGGTCGGGTTGCCTGGCGAGCACACATAGACGAGTTGCACGGAACGCAGCGTGTCGGCATCCAGACGACGCAGGTCGAAGGCAAAATCGTTGGCCTCCACCGTGTTGATGAACACCGGCTCGGCGCCCGCCAGCAGCGCGGCGCCTTCATAGATTTGATAAAACGGATTCGGGCACAGCACCGTGGCGCCCGGACGCGATCGATCGACCACGCACTGCGCGAAGGCGAACAACGCCTCGCGCGATCCATTGACTGGCAACACCTGGGTGGCGGCATCCACGGCCGGTAGCTGATAGCGGCGCTCGAGCCAGTGCGCGATGCTCTGGCGCAAGGCCTCGGTGCCGCCCGTGAGCGGGTAGACGGCCAGCCCGTCCAGATTGGCCGCCATGGCCTCGGTGACGATGCGCGGCGTGGCATGACGCGGCTCGCCGATCGACAGGCGAATGGGCGCCAGGTCGGCGGGTGTTTCAATGCCCTCGAAGAGCTTGCGCAGCTTTTCAAACGGGTAGGGATGGAGTCGGTCGAGGTCGGGATTCACGGGCAGGGACGCGGCTGAATTGGGCGCCGGCGACTTGCAATAAGTTGCATGTGTATGGCGCGGTCGGGAACGGCGAAGATGCTATCATAGCGCGCTTGTCCAGACCGGCCTCGAGGTGAGCTTTTCACCGCCCGGACCCCTCGAATTCAGATCGCGCCCACGTGAGACTGTCCCGACTCAAACTTGCCGGCTTCAAGACCTTCGTCGATCCGACGACCGTGCTCTGCCCGGGCGAACTGGTCGGCGTCGTGGGGCCCAACGGCTGCGGCAAATCCAACATCATCGACGCGGTGCGCTGGGTGCTCGGCGAGACCCGCGCCTCGGCGCTGCGCGGCGCCTCGATGCAGGACGTCATCTTCAACGGTTCCACCACCCGCAAGCCGGTGTCGCGCGCCAGCGTCGAACTGGTGTTCGACAACGCCGACGGCAAGGCCGCGGGCCAGTGGTCGCCGTATGCCGAAATTTCCGTCAAGCGCGTTCTCGACCGCACCGGCAACTCGTCCTATTACATCAACAACGTGCTGGTGCGCCGCAAGGACGTGGTCGACCTGTTCCTCGGTACCGGCCTCGGCCCGCGCGCCTACGCCATCATCGAACAGGGCATGATTTCGCGCATCATCGAGGCGCGGCCCGAAGAAGTGCGTGGCTTTCTCGAAGAAGCGGCCGGCGTCACCAAATACCGCGAGCGCCGCCGCGAGACCGAAGGGCGGCTCGCCGACGCGCGCGAAAACCTGCTGCGCCTCGACGACATCACGCTCGAGTTGGGCGATCGCGTCGAGCGACTCGAAAAGCAGGCCAGCGTGGCCGAACGCTACCGCGATCTGCACACCGAACACACCGAGAAGCAGCAACTACTGTGGCTGCTCAAACGCAACGAAGCACGTGAGCGACGCGCCCGCGCCAGCGAGGCGCTCAACGAAGCCACGCGCCAGCTCGACACCGACAGCGCGCAACTCGAGACACTCGCCGAGGCCATCGAAACGGCTCGCGAGACGCATCTGGCCGCCTCCGACGCCGTGCATGTGGCGCAAAACGACTTGTATGGCGCCTCGGCCGAAGTGAGCCGGCTCGAGGCCGAGTCCCGCCATCTGGCGGAAAACCAGCAGCGGCTGTCAGCACGTGTCGAACAACTCGACGGCGAGATGGCGCACTGGCTCGCACGCGAGTTGGAACTCAACAACGAGCAAGGGCGTTGGCGCGCCTTGCTTGAAGCTGCCGAGCTGCGTCAGGCGCAAGCCGACGCGCGTCACGAGGCGGCGGGCGACGGCGTGCCCGACGCCGAAGCGCAATTCAGCGCGGCGGATGCCACGGCGGCGGCCGCGCGCCGCGAACTGGCGCAGACAGAGCAGCAGGCGCGGGTGGAGGACGCCCGGTGCGCCAGCGCCCGTCGCGCGCTCGATGCGCTTACCCAGCGGCGCGAGCGGCTCGAACGCGAAGGCGGCACCATCGAAGCACCCGACGCGGCGCATGTGGCCGAGCAGCAGATGCAGGTGGCGGCGCTCGAAGAGGCGCTCGGTCTGCTCGCCGACCAAGTGGCGGAGGCGCAGGCCAGCCTGCCGTCGCTGCAGGACGAACTCAAGGCCGCGCTGGCGCTCGAGCGCGATACCCAGCGCGAACTGACCGAACTGCGTGCCCGTCGTCAGGCGCTCGTCCAGCTGCAGCAAAAGGTGCAGCAGCAAGGCGAACTGGGGCAATGGCTGGCGGCCAACGGCCTCGCCGACGCGGTGCCGCTGTGGCAGTCGTTGACGGTGGATGAAGGCTGGGCCGCTGCGCTCGAAGCGGTGCTGCGCGAGCGACTCGCTGCGCTGACCGCCACCGACAGCGAGGCACTTGGCCAAGCGCTCGCGACACCGCCGCCAGCGACGCTGTCCATTGCCTGGCCAAGCGCTGTGGCGGCCGAGGGGGCGGGGTTCGGTGGCCTCACCCCGCTGTCGGATCGCGTGCACTGCGATCCGCTTTGGTCAAACACGCTCAAGGCCTGGCTCGACGGCGTGTTCGCCGTCGACGATCTGCACGGCTGGGTTGCCGAACGCGACCATCTGCCGGCGGGCGTGACGCTCATGAACGCCGCCGGGCAGAGCCTGACCTGCGACAGCTTTGTGCATTTTGTCGGCGATGCCCGCACCCATGGCGTCATCGAGCGCGCGCGTGAAATTGACACGCTGGAAGCGCAGATCGAGGCAACGAGCGAACGCCACGACACGGTGCGCGAGCAGGTTGCGACGCTCGAAGAGGCGCTGGGCGAGCGCCAAGCGGCGCTGACGGATGCGCGTCGCGATCAGCAGGCCCGGCAAGCCGCACTGCACGACCAGCAACTGGCCTTGCTCAAACTCACGCAGGCGCAAGAGCGCGCGGCGGAGCAGCAAGCGCGTTTGTCCGGCGATCTGGAAGAACTGCGCAAGAGCGAAGCGACCGAGAAGACGCATCTTGCCGATGCCTCGGCCGAGTTCGAACGCTGCGAGGCGCTGATCGAGGCGCTGCGCGAACGCGCGGAACACGCCAATCAGGTTCGCAGCGAGCGCGAGGCGGCTTTGAAGGAAGCGCAGTCGCAACTGCAGGCGCTTGCACGCGAAGTGCAGGAGGCCGCGTTCTCGTGCCGCGAATGCCAGGGCAAGCTCGACGATATCGCCCGCAACCTCGCGCTGGCTGCGGAGCAAACCACCCGGCTGGCGAACGAACAGAATGCGCGGCGTGCCGAACTGGCGGCCGTCGACCCGGCGGCAGGGGTCTCGGCCTTGCAGCAGGCACTTGAATTGCGTGGCACGCGTGAGCATGCGCTGGCCGGCCGCCGCGATGCACTCGCCGAAGCGACGGCGGCGCTGAAGACGGCGGAAGAACAGCGCCTGCGTGTCGAGCAGGCCGCCGCGCCGCTGCGCGATCGCGTGGGCGAATTGCGCCTCGCGGTGCAGGCGGCCGAGCTGGCCGAGTCGCAGCAGCAGGAGCGACTCGATGAAGCCGAGGCCGACGAAGCCGCGCTCACGCCACATCTGGCCGGGGTGAGCGAGAACGCATTGCAGCGGGACGTGGGCAGTCTGGGCCGACAGATCGCGGCGCTGGGGGCGGTCAACCTCGCGGCGCTCGACGAGTTGAAAGAAGCGCGCGAGCGCAAGGGCTATCTCGATGCGCAACATGCGGACCTGAGCGAGGCCATCGGTACGCTCGAAGACGCCATCCGCCGCATCGACCGGGAAACGCGCGAGCAGTTGCAGGCCACCTACGATACGGTCAGCAAGCAATTCTCGACGCTGTTCCCGCAACTGTTCGGCGGCGGTCAGGCGCGGCTGGAACTGACCGGCGAGGAGATTCTCGACGCCGGCATCCAGATCGTCGCCCAGCCGCCGGGCAAAAAGAATGCGTCCATTCACCTGCTGTCGGGCGGAGAGAAAGCGCTGACGGCCATTGCGCTGGTGTTTTCACTGTTCCAGCTCAACCCGGCGCCGTTCTGTATGCTTGACGAGGTGGATGCACCGTTGGACGATACGAATACCGGACGCTTCTGCGACATGGTCAGGCGTATGTCATCGCAGACCCAGTTCCTGTTCATCAGTCACAACAAGATCACCATGGAAATTGCGCAGCAACTGGTGGGCGTGACGATGCAGGAGCAGGGGGTTTCGCGCGTGGTGGAAGTGGACATGGAAGAGGCACTGCGGATGGCGGACGCCGCCCCCGCGTGATCAAAGAGCAAGGAAAACATGGCGATCAGTGATTTGCAGATGGGTTTGATCGGCGCCGGTACGCTCGCTGTGGTTGGCGTGCTGGTGTACAACAAGTGGCAGGAGCGCAAGGCACAGAAACATGCCGAGAAGACCTTCCGCTCGGAGCACCACGACGTGCTGCTCGAACCGGGTACCCGCGATGTGCCCGGCGAGGCCGATATGCCGGCGCCACCGACCCAAGTGCCCGATGATGTACCCACCGAAGTGGCGCCCGCTGCCGTCGCCGAAGAGGCGGGTCGTCAGGCGCCGTCACTGCCGCCCGAGGTCGATGAGCGGGTCGATTGCGTGGTGCGCATCGAGTCCATCGAGCCGATTCAGGCGGGGCAGTTGTGGCAGGCGCAGGGGCCGCATCTGGACGGCTTGTCCAAACCTGTCGGCTGGTTTGCCTTCGACGACAAGAGCAACGCCTGGGTGTCGGTCAGTCAACACGGCAGCGAGCGCTACCACTGGTTTTGCGCGGCCATGCAGTTGGTGGACCGCCGCGGGCCGATCAACGATGCGGACTTCACCCGTTTTGTTGATGGCGTCAGCCGCACCGCCGATCAGTTCATGGCGATTCCGACCGCGGCGCCGGCCCGTGCCGGCGTGTTGGGGCGAGCCGAAGAGCTCGACCGCTTCTGTGCCAGCGTGGATGTGCAGATCGGCGTGAACCTGGTCAGCCGGGGGGCGCCGTTTGCGGGCACCAAGTTGCGTGGGTTGGTCGAAGCGCTGGGTATGGGTTTGCGCGCCGATGGCCTGTTCCATGCCGAAGACGACGAGGGCAACAGCTTGTTCGTCCTTGGCAACCTCGAGCCGACATTGCTCACGCCCGAGAGCCTGCGCGAGATGCAGACCCAGGGTTTGACCATGATCGTCGACGTACCGCGCGTGCCCGATGGCGGCGTGGTGTTCGATCGCATGATGCAGACGGCCAACCACCTGGCCGAGGCGCTCGATGCCGACGTGGTGGACGACAACCGCAGCGCATTCGGCCCCGACGCCGCACGCATGATCCGCCAGCAGATTCAACAGTTTCAGGGGCAGATGCACGACTACGGCCTGCCCGCAGGTAGCCGTCTGGCCCTGCGCCTGTTCACCGCCTGACACCGATGGCTGTTCCGCAACACACGGCGCAGCGCGCTCAGGCGCTGCGCGAGACGCTTGAGCGCTACAACCACGAATATTACGTGCTCGACGCGCCGTCGGTTCCCGACGCCGAGTACGACCGCCTGTTTGCCGAATTGCAGACGCTTGAGCACGAATACCCCGAGCTGATCACCCCCGATTCGCCGACCCGGCGCGTGGGCGGCGCGGCATTGCCTGAACTGCGCCCGGTGTCGCATCGGGTGCCGATGCTGTCGATCAACACCGAAACCGACAAGAGCGCGCAGGGCGCGCTGGCGTTCGACGCCCGCGTGCGCAAGGGACTGGGGCTGGACGCGGACGACGTGCCGGTCGAATACGCGGCGGAACTCAAATTCGATGGCTTGGCCATCAACCTGCGCTACGAGCACGGCGTGCTGGTGCAGGCCGCCACGCGCGGTGATGGTCAGACCGGCGAGGACGTGACCCACAACGTGCGCACCATCGGCCAGATTCCGCTGCGTCTGCACGGCGACGCGCCGCCGGTGATCGAAGTGCGCGGCGAGATCTACATGCGCCGCGACGCCTTCGAGGCCCTCAACGAACGCCAGCGTACGGCGGGTGAGAAGACCTTCGTCAATCCGCGCAACACCGCGGCAGGCGCCATCCGCCAGCTCGATCCGGCCATCGCGCGCCAGCGGCCGCTGTCGTTCTTCGCCTACGGCCTGGGCGAGAGTCAGGGCTGGCGCAAACCAGACACGCATGCGCAGATGCTCGATGCGATGGCTGACTTCGGCTTCCCGGTGTGCGAGCACCGTTGCGTGGTGGCCGGCCCGGACGGGCTGATCGCGTTTCACCAGCGCATCGAGCAGATGCGCCCCGAGCTGCCCTACGATATCGACGGCGTGGTCTACAAGGTGAACGATTTTGCCTTGCAGGAAGAACTCGGCTTCGTCAGCCGCGAGCCGCGCTGGGCGGTGGCGCACAAATATCCCGCGCAGGAAGAGATCACCCGTCTGATCGACATCGACATCCAGGTTGGTCGCACCGGCGCGCTCACGCCGGTGGCGCGGCTCGAACCGGTATTCGTCGGCGGCGTGACGGTCACCAACGCCACCTTGCACAATGAAGACGAGGTGCGTCGCAAGGATGTGCGCATCGGCGACTGGGTGATCGTGCGCCGGGCCGGCGACGTGATTCCCGAGGTGGTGTCGTCGGTGTCGGAACGACGCGATGGCAGCGAGCGCGATTTTGTGATGCCGACACATTGTCCGATCTGCGGTTCGCATGCCGTGCGTGGCGAAGACGAAGCGGTGGCGCGCTGCACCGGCGGGCTGTTCTGCGCCGCCCAGCGCAAGCAGTCGCTGATTCACTTCGCCAGCCGCAAGGCCATGGATATCGAGGGCCTGGGCGACAAGCTGATCGAGCAACTGGTGGACAACGCCATCGTCAAGACGCCGGCGGATCTGTACAAACTCGGCGTGTTGGGCCTCGCGAGCCTGGAGCGGATGGCGGAAAAATCAGCGGCCAACGTGGTCGCTGCGATCGAGAAGAGCCGCGAGACGACGTTGCAGCGCTTCATCTTCGCGCTCGGTATCCGCAATGTCGGCGAAGCCACCGCGCGTGATCTGGCACGCCACTTCGGCGGTCTCGATGCCGTGATGGCGGCGGATGTCGAGGCCTTGCAGGCCGTGCCCGATGTCGGGCCGGTGGTGGCACAGAGCATTCACGAATTCTTTGCCGAACCACACAACTGCGAGGTGGTCGAGCAGTTGCGCGCGGCCGGTGTGCATTGGCCGGAACACGAGCCGGCGCGGCATCAGGACGGGCCGCTGGTGGGCAAGACGCTGGTGGTGACGGGCACGTTGCCGTCGCTGACGCGCGACGAAGCGAAGGCGCTGATCGAAGCGGCGGGCGGCAAGGTGGCCGGGTCGGTATCGAAGAAGACCGATTATGTCGTGGCCGGCGAAGCGGCCGGCAGCAAGCTCGACAAAGCGCAGCAATTGAATGTCACGATACTGGACGAGGCCGGGCTGCGCGCCCTGCTTGAGGGGGAGGGCGATTCCACGCCGCCACCCGCGCCCGGTACCCAGGACGATCTGTTTCAAGGAGAGGATTTGTGATGAAAGGTGTGACCAAGGTGGTCTTCCCGGTGGCCGGCATGGGCACGCGTTTCCTGCCCGCCACCAAGGCGAGTCCGAAGGAAATGCTGCCGGTGGTCGACAAGCCGCTGATGCAGTACGCGGTGGAAGAGGCAGTGGCCGCCGGCGTCACCGACCTGATCTTCATCACCGGGCGCACCAAGCGCGCCATCGAGGATCACTTCGACAAGGCCTATGAGCTCGAGACCGAACTCGAAGCGCGCGGCAAGGCCGAGTTGCTCGAGATCGTACGCAACACGGTGCCGGATAACGTTCATTGCATCTACATCCGCCAGTCCGAAGCGCTCGGCCTCGGGCATGCCGTGTTGTGCGCCGCGCCGGTGGTGGGCGACGAGGCCTTTGCGGTGATGCTGGCCGACGATCTGCTGGACAACCCCGGCGGCGATCCGGTGCTCAAGCAGATGGTGGATGTGTACAACTACCACCGCTGTTCGGTGCTCGGCACCATGAACGTGCCGCGCGAAGAGACCAAGGCGTATGGCATCGTCAGTACCGAAACGCAGGAAGGCAAGGTGCAGCGCATGACCGGCATCGTCGAAAAACCCGCGCCGGAAAAGGCGCCGACCACGCAGGCAGTGGTGGGGCGCTACATCCTGACGCCGCGTATTTTCGATCACCTGCGCAATCTCAAGCCCGGCGCCGGTGGCGAATTGCAACTGACCGATGCGATCGCCTCGCTGCTCAAGGAGGAGGCGGTGTTGGCGCACCAGTACGACGGCGTGCGCTATGACTGCGGTTCGAAACTCGGCTATCTTCAAGCCACCGTCGAATTCGGTCTGCGCCACCCCGAGGTGGCAGACGGCTTTGCCAAGTATCTTGCCGCCCGCTCGCTGGAGAGCCAGTCGAAATAGAAGCAATGATGGTGCGTGAGCCATGAAAAACGGCGCCCGTGGGCGCCGTTTTTCATGGGCGATGCGCCTCAGTCGGCGCCGCGGCCGGCGCGCTTGCGCTCGTGTTCCTTGAGGTAGCGCTTGCGCAGACGGATCGACTTGGGCGTGATCTCGACCACTTCATCATCCGCGATGAACTCGATGGCCGATTCGAGCGTCAGTTTGACCGGCGGCACCAGGCGCACGGCTTCGTCGGTGCCCGAGGCGCGCACGTTGGTGAGCTGCTTGCCCTTGATCGGGTTGACCACCAGATCGTTGTCGCGGGTGTGAATGCCGATCACCATGCCTTCGTACAGCGCATCGCCCGGGCTCACGAACATGCGGCCACGGTCCTGCAGGTTCCACAACGCGTAGGCGACGGCGGCGCCGTCGTTCTGCGAGATGAGCACGCCGTTGCGTCGTTCCGCCATCGAGCCGGACATTGGGCCGAAGTCGTCGAACACGTGGCTGGCGAGGCCGGTACCCCGGGTGTTGGTGAGGAATTCGCCCTGGAACCCGATCAGGCCGCGGGCAGGAATGCGATATTCGAGTCGCACGCGACCCTTGCCGTCCGGCTGCATGTCCTGCAGTTCGCCGCGGCGGCGGCCGAGCTCTTCCATGACGGCGCCCTGGTGATCTTCTTCCACGTCGACCGTGAGCATCTCGTACGGCTCGCACTTGACGCCGTCGATCTCCTTGAACACCACGCGCGGGCGGCCAACCGCCAGTTCGTAGCCTTCGCGGCGCATGTTTTCGAGCAGAATCGTCAGGTGCAGTTCGCCGCGCCCGGAGACTTCGAACACTTCCGAGTCGTCGGTGTAGTTCACGCGCAGCGCCACGTTCTTGAGCAGTTCCTTTTCAAGACGCTCGCGAATCTGGCGGCTGGTGACGAACTTGCCTTCGCGGCCGGCCAGCGGCGAGGTGTTGACCATGAAGTTCATGGTCAGCGTCGGCTCGTCGACGGCGATGGGGGGCAGCGGGTCGGGGGCGTCCGGCGCGCACAGGGTGACGCCGATATTGACCTGCTCGATGCCGGAGACCAGCACGATGTCGCCGGCTTCGGCGGATTCGGCGGGGCTGCGCTCGAGACCGGTGAAGGTGAGGATCTGACCGATCTTGGCTTTGCCGCGGTTTTCGTCGCCGTACATCACGACCACTTCCTGGTTCGGCGCGAGGCGGCCACGGCGCACGCGGCCGATGCCGAGCTGGCCGATGTAGGTGGAGTAGTCGAGCGAGCAGATCTGCAGTTGCAGCGGGCCGTCGACGTCCACATCCGGCTGATGGACGTGTTCGAGAATGGCTTCGAACAGCGGCTTCATGTCGGTGCCCGGCTTGTCGGCGTCGAGCATGGCGTAGCCATTGAGCGCGGAGGCGTAGACGACCGGGAAGTCGAGTTGCTCTTCGGTGGCGCCGAGCTTGTCGAACAGATCGAAGGTGTGGTTGATGACCCAGTCGGGGCGCGAACCCGGACGGTCGATCTTGTTGATGACCACGATCGGCTTGAGCCCCATGGCCAGCGCCTTGCGGGTCACGAAGCGGGTCTGCGGCATCGGGCCTTCAACGGCGTCGACCAGCAGCAGCACGCCGTCGACCATCGACAGCACGCGTTCGACTTCGCCGCCGAAGTCGGCGTGACCCGGGGTGTCAACGATGTTGATGTGGGTGTCGCCGTACTGGATGGCGCAGTTCTTCGACAGAATCGTGATGCCACGCTCTTTTTCGAGATCGTTGCTATCCATCACGCGTTCGGAGACGGCCTGGTGGGCGGCAAAGGTGCCGGACTGGCGGAGGAGCTGGTCGACCAGGGTGGTTTTGCCATGGTCGACGTGAGCGATGATGGCAATGTTGCGAATGGAGCGGGACATGAAAAGCGCCGGAAGTATTTGAAAAGGGGCGGATTCTAACACGCGATCATGCGTTGCAGCATGACAAGGCCACCGTGCGTCGGATTGGCGTCGCCGGCTGCGTGATAGAATCGGCGCCTTCTTGAAATCCGTGCGCAGGAGATGTGGGCATGCTGGCCATCGTCGGTGGGAGTGGATTGACGCAACTGGCCTCGCTCGAGGTGACCCGGCGCGAAGTGGTACGCACGCCGTACGGCGAACCGTCCGGGGCGCTCACCTTCGGTCGCGTTTGTGGCGACGAGGTGGTCTTTCTCGCCCGCCATGGCTATGGCCACACGATTCCGCCGCATCTGGTCAACTACCGGGCCAATCTGTGGGCGCTCAAGCACGTCAATGCGAGCGCCGTGGTTTCGGTGGCGTCGGTGGGCGGTATTCGTGCCGATTTGGGGCCGGGCGTCCTCGTCGTGCCGGACCAGATCATCGACTACACGTCGGGCCGCGAGAGCACCTATTTTGACGGTGGCGACCGGCCGGTACGCCATGTGGATTTCACTCACCCCTATGACGACGCGCTGCGCAAGCGCCTACTCGCGGCTGCGGCCCTGGTGGGTGTGAACATCTTCGATGGTGGCGTGTATGCCGCAACGCAGGGACCGCGGCTGGAGAGCGCGG
Organism: Rhodocyclaceae bacterium; assembly: GCA_050293885.1. Lineage (GTDB taxonomy): Bacteria > Pseudomonadota > Gammaproteobacteria > Burkholderiales > Rhodocyclaceae > Nitrogeniibacter. Next base: position 130,017 of record JBNKNO010000001.1, read on the forward strand.
CCGAGGTCGACCGGCTCGAGCGCGATGGTGCCGATGTGGTGGGCATGACCGGCATGCCCGAGGCCGTGCTCGCACGCGAAATCGATTTGCCCTATGCCGCGATCAACGTGGTCGCCAACTATGCTGCGGGCCGGGCCGCCAGTGCGGCGGGTATCAGCTTCGACAGCGTCGAGGTGGTGCTGCAAGAGGCCATGGGCCGCGTGCGCAGCCTTCTTGATGGCTTGTGCACGGCCGAGAGCTGACGCGGGGCGCAGGCCCCGCGGTTCAGATCTGCAGGGCTTTGAGTAGCGTCCGCTCGATTTGCAGCACGTGACTGTCGCTTGACAGGCCGCGCCCGGTCACCAGAAACGCGTCTTCCACCCGTTCGCCCAGCGTGGCGATCTTTGCCGTATGCAGGTGCACGCCGAACTTTGCGAGTGTCTCGGCGACATCGTAGAGCAGGCCCGGGCGGTCGGCCGCCGTCAGCGTGAGAATGTACTGCTTGCCGCTTTCGTCGGCACGCAAGCGCACCGTCGGGGTAATGGGGAAGTGTTTGACCTGACGCGATAGCCGCGCATCTGCCGGCCGGTCGATGTCGACCTCGCCTTCCAGCACCTTGGGTAATTCGTGCTCGATGAGCGCGATGTGCTCCCGGTAATGCTTGTGTTCGCCAGGGTACTGCAGCATGAAGCTGTCCAGGGCGTATCCGTGGCGCGTGGTGTGGATTTTGGCGTCGAGAATGGTGTAGCCGAGGCGACCGAAGAATCCGCACTGGCGCATGAACAGGTCGCGTTGGTCGCGCGAAAACACCATCACTTCAAGCCCCTCGCCGCCCTCGCTCAGGCGTGCGCGCACCACGGGCGCGCCACTTTCCGGTCGGTGGTACAGATGGCGGGTGTGCCAGGCGATTTCCTCGGCGGTGTGGCGCATGAAGTAAACCGAGTCGAGCTTGTTCCACAGATCGGTCTCCACACCCGGGCGCAGCCCGTGGTAGCGCAACATCCGCTGGGCGTCTTGCCGTCGATCGTCGAGGCCGAGGGCCTGTTCCGGCGAGGCGCCACGGAGCAATCTGCGCGACGCATGAAAGAGGTCTTCGAGCAGCCGCGCCTTCCAGCCGTTCCATACTTTCGGGCTGGTGCCGCGAATGTCAGCATGCGAGAGCAGGTAGAGGCCGGTGAGACGTCGCTCGGTACCCATCTTTTCTGCGAATCGCTGCACGACATCCGGATCGGAGATGTCTTCCTTCTGCGCCACCTGGGACATCACCAGATGGTTTTCCACCAGCCATTCGACCAATGCCGTGTCGTCCGGGTCGAGCTCATGCTGCTCGCAGAAGCGTCGGGCATCGACCATGCCGAGTTTGGAGTGATCTCCGCCGCGCCCCTTGGCGATATCGTGGAACAGTGAGGCGACGTACAGGAGCCAGTGCTTGTCGAACGCCTGGATGAGCTGTGTCATGAGCGGATACTCGTGAGCATGCTCGCCCATGGTGAAACGCCGCAGATTGCGCAGCACCAGCAATGTGTGCGAATCGACGGTGTACACATGGAACAGGTCGTGCTGCATCTGGCAGGAGATCTTGCGCCAGGGGGGCAGATAGTTCGACAGCAGTCCGTACTGGTTCATGCGCCGGAAGGTGCTGACGATGCCGCGCTTGGCTTGCAACAGCTCGAGAAATCGCGCGCGATTGATCGGGTTGGCACGGAATGCGGCATTGATCAGGCGTCGGTTGATCCACATCGAGCGCAGCAGTCGCGCACTCATGCCGGTCAGTTCGGAGCGTAGCTGCAATATCTGGAACGCTTCGAACATGGCTTCCGGCGCTTTTTCGAACAGATCTTCCTCGCGAATGTCGAGCAGGTCGCGAACGGTCTGGAAACGCTCGTTCAGAACAATGGCGACCGGTTTTTCTCTGGATGCGAATTCGGCGCGATAGCTCATCGACAGCAAGGTGTTGAGTTGCATGACCTTTTTTGCCGAGAGGTAATAGCGCTGCATGAGCACTTCGGAGGCGCGCTTGCCCTCGGTCGGTTTGACGCCGAAGGCCTGGGCGAGTTTTTCCTGATGGTCGAACAGCAGGCGGTCTTCGGCACGCCCGACCAGCATATGCAGCCGGATGCGCACGTGCTGCAAGAAGCGTTCGGCCGAGCGCAGCTCGTTGGCTTCGTTGGCGGTGATCATGCGATGGTGCGCCAGATCGCGCCAGCTGTTGCCCAGCCCTGCGGCGCGGCTGATCCAGCCGAGGACTTGCAGGTCACGCAGCCCGCCCGGACTTTCCTTGCAGTTTGGCTCGAGCGCGTAGGGGCTCTGCTCGTAGCGGGCATAACGTTGTTCCTGCTCGAGCTGCTTGGCCTGGTAGAAACGATCGACGTCGAGTGATGCCTTCAGCCGCGCGAGCAAGTCGTCGAGTAGTGCGTGCTGCCCGAGCAGCAGCCGGGTTTCGAGCAGGTTGGTCTGAATGGTGATGTCGTCGGCGGCGACCTCGATACACTCGTCCACGGTGCGCACGCTGTGGCCAATCTGAAGGCCGATATCCCATAGCGCGCCAACGAAGCGGGTGAGCGCGGCTTCGGTGCCGCTGCCGAGTGTGTCGGGCAGCAGGATCAGGAGATCGACGTCGGAGTACGGGAACAACTCGCCGCGCCCATATCCACCGGTGGCAACCAGCGCACAGCGCTCGTCGAGCTCGCAGACGCGCCACAGGCTGACGATGGCCTCGTCGACCACGGCTGTGCGTCCATGCAGATAGTTTCTGGTGAGCCGGCGCGTCCGGTAGCTTTCGGCCAGTGCGGCCTCTTTCTGCTTCAGGGTGTCGCGGATTGCCGTGACGGCGGGGCGAATCGATTCGGGCATGGGGTCAGCCAGGGGCGTTTTCGAGGATGCCCGGGCGTTCGGGCGTGCCGGCGGATTGGGTGAGGACGTCGTAGCCGTCTTCGGTGACCAGAATGGTGTGTTCCCATTGCGCGGACAGGCTGCGATCCTTGGTAATGATGGTCCAGCCGTCGGGCAATTCCGAGATGGCGGCCTTGCCGGCGTTGATCATCGGTTCGATCGTGAAGGTCATGCCGGCTTCAAGGATCAAACCGGTGCCGGGGCGTCCGTAGTGCAACACCTGCGGATCCTCGTGAAAATTCAGCCCGATGCCATGGCCGCAGAACTCACGCACCACGGAGAAGCCGTTGCCTTCGGCATGGCGCTGAATGGCCGCGCCAATGTCGCCCAGTCGCGCGCCAGGCTTCACCTGGTTGATCCCCAGCCACATGCACTCGTAAGTGATCTGGCACAGCCGGCTGGCGAGAATGGAGACCTTGTTTCCCACCTTGAACATGCGGCTGGTGTCGCCATGAAAACCGTTCTTGATGACGGTGATGTCCAGATTGACGATGTCGCCATTCTTGAGCGCCTTGTTGGCGGGGACGCCATGGCACACCTGATGGTTGATCGAGGTGCAGATGGATTTCGGATAAGGGGCGTAGCCCGGTGGTGCGTAGTTGAGCGGTGCGGGAATGCAGCCCTGAACATCCACCATGTAGTCGTGGCACAGGGTGTCGAGTTCTTCGGTCGTTACGCCGGCTTTGACGAAGGGGGTGATGTAGTCGAGCACCTCGGCGGCCAGGCGGCCGGCGATGCGCATGCCCTCGATCTCGTCGGGCGTTTTCAGATTAATACTCATTGATCAGTGTGTGTCGCGGGGGGTCGGTAAAGGCAAGAGGCTATCGCAAGGGCACTCGGACGGCAATCTGATTGCTCTTTTCGGCTTGAGGCTTGTCATTTCCCACTGCTATAATCGTGAGCTTGCCTGATCATGGTGATGAGGCAAGACATTGACTTGAATCCACACGCTCGGGATCGAGCCTGATTTGGAGCAATCCGGGATCAGGCGAAAAGGGTCTGTCCTTGAGGGGGCAGTTTGCGGCTACGGTCGCGCCCGGGCGGAGGCTCAACCCTTTTAGGAGAAACACATGACTGTCACGATGCGCCAGATGCTCGAAGCCGGCGTCCACTTTGGTCACCAGACCCGTTTCTGGAACCCGCGCATGGCCCCGTTCATCTTCGGCCAGCGCAACAAGATTCACATCGTCAACCTCGAAAAGACGATGGTGAAGTACCTCGAGGCGATGGAGCACATCCGCAAGCTGTCTGCCAACAAGGGCACCGTCCTGTTCGTGGGTACCAAGCGGCAGGCGCGTGAAATCGTCGCCGAAGAAGCACGTCGCGCTGGTATGCCCTTTGTCGATGAGCGCTGGCTTGGCGGCATGCTGACCAACTTCAAGACGGTCAAGCAGTCCATCAAACGTCTGAAAGATCTCGAAGCCATGGTCGAGGACGGCTCCATCGAGCGCCTGTCCAAGAAAGAAGCGCTGATGACGACTCGCGAGATCGAGAAGCTCACCAAGGCCATTGGCGGTATCAAGGACATGGGTGGACTGCCCGACGCGATCTTCGTCATTGACGTCGGCTATCACAAGATTGCACTGACGGAAGCCAAGAAGCTTGGCATCCCCCTCATCGCCGTGGTCGACACCAATCACTCGCCCGAAGGCGTGGATTTCGTGATCCCCGGCAACGACGACTCCAGCCGCGCGATCCGTCTCTACGCCCGTGGCGTGGCCGACGCCGTGATCGAGGGCCGTAGCCAGACGATTCAGGAAATCGTGGCTGCCGGTTCCGACGAGTTCGTCGAAGTCGAAGAGGAAGCAGGTGAGGCCGAGCAAGGCGAAGCCTGATCACCATTTCGTAACCAATTCAGAATTCAGGAGTAATCATGGCGGCAATTACCGCAGGCATGGTCAAAGAGCTACGCGAAAAGACCGATGCGCCCATGATGGAGTGCAAGAAGGCCCTCACGGAAGCCGATGGCGATATGGCCAAGGCCGAAGAGATCCTTCGCGTAAAGCTGGGTAACAAGGCCAGCAAGGCAGCAACCCGCGTGACCGCCGAAGGCATCGTCGCGACCTACATTTCCGACGACGGCAAGCTGGCCGCGATGGTCGAACTCAACTGCGAGACCGACTTCGTTGCCAAGAACGACGACTTTCTGGCACTTGGCGGCCAACTGGCTGAACTGGTTGCCACGCGCAATCCGGCCGACGTTGCCGCGCTGTCCGGTCTTGAAATCGGCGGCAAGACGGTTGACGTCATCCGCTCGGAGTTGATTGGCAAGATCGGCGAAAACATGTCCATCCGTCGCTTTGCCCGTATCGATGCCAAGGGCACCGTGTCGAGCTACATTCACGGCGGCGCGAAAATCGGTGTGCTGATCGATGTGGTTGGTGGCGAGGAAGACCTCGGTCGTGATCTGGCCATGCACATCGCAGCGAGCAAGCCCAAGGCGCTGTCGGCGGACCAGGTGTCGGCCGAACTGATCGAGACCGAGCGTCGTATCGCGGCCGAGAAGGCTGCCGAGTCGGGCAAACCCGCCGAGATCGTCGAAAAGATGGTCGAAGGTACGGTCAATAAGTTCCTCAAGGAAGTCACCTTGCTCGGTCAGCCCTTCGTCAAGAACGACAAGCAGACCGTCGAAGCCCTGCTCAAAGCGCAAAATGCTTCGGTGGGCAGTTTCGTGCTGTTCATCGTTGGTGAGGGTATCGAGAAGAAGGTCGACGACTTTGCCGCTGAAGTGGCCGCCCAGGCCGCTGCAGCCAAGAAGTAACACGCGGAGCCGCCGTCATGACCGCCGCCTACCAGCGCATTCTGCTCAAGCTCTCCGGTGAAGCCCTGATGGGCGATGACGCCTATGGCATCAATCGTGATGTCGTCTCGCGCATCGTTGCTGAAGTGGCGGAGGTGAGCCGGCTGGGTGTACAGGTCGGGGTGGTCATTGGCGGTGGCAACATCTTTCGCGGTATGGCGGGGGCTGCGTCCGGCATGGATCGCGCCACCGCCGACTACATGGGGATGCTCGCGACCGTCATGAACGCCATGGCGCTGGCAGATGCCATGCGTGGCGCCGGGCTCAATGCGCGGGTTCAATCCGCCTTGCGGATTGATCAGGTGGTCGAGCCGTATATTCGCGGCAAGGCCATTCGATACCTCGAAGAAGGTCGTGTGGTGGTCTTTGGCGCCGGGACCGGCAACCCGTTTTTCACGACCGATACGGCGGCAGCCCTGCGCGGCGCGGAAATCGGTGCGCAGATCGTGCTCAAGGCGACCAAGGTCGACGGCATTTACACCGCCGACCCCAAAATCGACGCGTCGGCCGAGCGTTTCGCCCGCATCAGTTTTGATGAGGCGATCACGCGTGACCTGAAAGTGCTCGATGCGACCGCGTTTGCGCTGTGTCGCGATCAGAAATTGCCGATCAACGTGTTCAGCATCTTCAAGTCCGGTGCGCTCAAGCGTGTCGTGATGGGCGAAGATGAGGGTACGTTGGTCTACTGTTGAGGAGACAAGCGACATGATCAGTGAGTTGAAAAAAGCGACTGAAGCCAGAATGCAGAAGTCGCTCGAGGCGCTCAGGCACGATTTGGCAAAGATTCGAACGGGGCGTGCGCACACCGGTATTCTTGATCATGTCGAGGTGGAGTACTACGGCAGCATGGTGCCGATCAACCAGGTCGCGAACGTGACCTTGATCGATGCGCGCACCATTGGCGTCCAGCCGTGGGAAAAGCCCTTGGCGGGCAAGATCGAAAAGGCGATCCGCGATTCGGATCTGGGCCTGAACCCGGCGTCGGTCGGTGAATTGATCCGTGTGCCGATGCCGGTGTTGACCGAGGAGCGACGTCGCGATTTGACCAAGGTCGTCAAGCAGGAAGGCGAGGGCGCCCGCGTGGCGGTACGCAACCAGCGACGTGACGCCAACGGCACGCTCAAGGACGCGGTCAAGAACAAGGACATCTCGGAAGACGACGAGCGCCGTGGTCAGGAGGAGGTGCAGAAACTCACCGACCGTTTCATCGCCGAAATCGACAAGCTTCTGGAGCAGAAAGAGCAGGAGCTGATGCAGGTCTGAGCGGCCAGCCGGATTTCATCAGCCCATGGCCGATTCTTCCTTTACCAGTTCGACGCGCACCATTCCCGACGGTGCGCCCGTACCGCGCCACGTTGCCATCATCATGGACGGCAACGGACGTTGGGCCCGCAAGCGCTTCATGCCGCGCGTGGCCGGTCACTCGCGTGGCGTTGAAACCGTGCGCGAAACGATCAAGTGCTGCATCGAACGCGGTGTCGGTTATCTCACGCTGTTTGCGTTCAGTTCGGAGAACTGGCGGCGTCCCGCCGACGAAGTCAGCTTTCTGATGCAGTTGTTCATGCGTTCGCTCAAGAAGGAAATTGCGCGCATGCACGAAAACGGTATCCGTTTTCGCGTCATCGGCGATCGGTCGAAATTCGACGATGCGCTGGTGCGGATGATTTGTGATGCCGAGGCCATGACCGCAGAAAACACGGCGCTGCAGCTCACCATTGCCGCGAACTATGGCGGGCGTTGGGATATTCTGAACGCGGTCAACACGCTCATTGCCGCAGGTGATGCGCCGCAGGAAATCACCGAAGAGGCGCTCAGCCCGCATTTGTCCATGGCGTTTGCGCCTGAACCGGATCTGTTTATCCGCACGGGTGGCGAGCAGCGCATCAGCAACTTCCTGTTATGGCAGCTGGCCTACACCGAGCTGTATTTCACCGATACCCTCTGGCCGGATTTCGACTCGACCGCATTCGACGCGGCGCTCGCTTCGTATGGCGAGCGTGAGCGTCGTTTTGGACGCACGAGCGAGCAGTTGCCGGCAGACAAGCGCGTCGATGACGCGAACCGCAAGGGCCATGCTTAAAACGAGAGTCATTACCGCGCTGGTAATGCTCCTGGTGTTCAGCACGGCTGTCTTTGCCTTTTCCGACGATGGGTGGATTGCCTTTGTGGCGGCGATTACCGGTGCTGCCGCGTGGGAATGGGCGGGCTTGTGCCGCTGGGGGGCGAAATGCCGGGTTGCCTACGGTGCTTTGGTGGCGCTCCTGTCCGCGGCCCTTGCGCTGTTGATCGATCGCGCAACGCCTGACCTTGCGCACGCGTTGCTTCTCGCCGTATTTGTTGCAGCGGCTGTCTTCTGGATGGCGATCGGGTTTGTCTGGCTCGCACGCTTGTGGCCATTGGGGCGCGGTGTGTTCGCGGCGCTCACCGGGCTCATCGTCATGCTGCCGACCGCCATCGCAATGGTCTATCTGCGCGGTATCGATCCGTGGTGGTTGCTCGGGGCCATGGCCATTGTCTGGGTGGCCGACATCGCGGCCTATTTCAGCGGCCGCGCCTGGGGACGACGCAAGCTCGCACCGGCCATCAGCCCCGGGAAGAGCTGGGAAGGCGTGATGGGCGCGCTTGTCGCGGTCGTGATCTACGGGCTGATTGTGCTGGTTTCGGCCGGCGCCAGCCTTTCCGTCATGCATTGGATCTTCGTCGTGCTGGCGCTTCTTGTGCTCACGGGTGTGAGTGTTGCCGGCGATCTGTTTGAATCCATGCTCAAGCGTCAGGCCGGCATCAAGGACAGCAGTCAGTTGCTCCCCGGACATGGTGGTGTGCTCGACCGGATCGACAGCCTCACCTCGACTTTGCCCATGGTGGCACTGTTCGCCTTGCTGGTGCGCTAGCGCACCCGCCGTGCTCGAGCGGATATCCGCAGCCTTCACGCGCGCGTGCTGCCGGGCGCATCACTTTCAAGTATTTCAATGGCAAACATTCAGACTCTTACGGTACTTGGGGCCACCGGCTCGATTGGTGAAAGTACGCTTGATGTCGTTGCCCGGCATCCTGACCGATATCGTGTCTTCGCGCTGACGGGGCGTTCGCGCCTTGAGCGGCTCGCCGAACAGTGCGCGCAGTTCACGCCGAGGTGCGCTGTTGTTGCCGATGATGAGGCCGCCCAACGGCTGGCGGCGATGTTGACGCAGCGCGGCTTGAGCACCGAGGTGCTCGTGGGCGAATCAGGCTTGGTCGCCGTCTCCGAGGCGAGTGAGGTGGACGCCGTGATGGCGGCGATTGTCGGTGCTGCCGGCTTGAGGCCGACACTGGCGGCGGCGCAGGCGGGCAAGCGCGTCTTGCTCGCCAACAAGGAAGCGCTGGTCATGTCCGGCGCCTTGTTCATGGATGCGGTTCAAAAGGGCGGCGCGACCTTGTTGCCGATCGATAGCGAACACAACGCAGTCTTTCAGGCGCTGCCCGCTGGTTTCGACCGCCAGCCCGCGCGCCATGGTGTCGCGCGCGTGTTGCTGACCGCCTCTGGCGGCCCCTTTCGCGATCGCGATCCGGCAACGCTGAGCGCGGTGACGCCGGAAGAAGCATGCGCGCACCCGAACTGGTCCATGGGGCGAAAGATTTCTGTCGACTCCGCGACCATGATGAACAAGGGGCTGGAAGTCATCGAAGCGCATTGGCTTTTCGGTGTCGACGCGGACGCCATCGAGGTGGTCATCCATCGCCAGAGCGTGATTCACTCGATGGTCGATTACGTCGATGGGTCGGTGTTGGCCCAGTTGGGCAATCCGGACATGCGCACGCCGATCGCGCATGCGCTGGCCTATCCGGCGCGTATTGCGTCCGGCGTCTCGGCGCTTGATCTGTGCAAGATCGGTCGTCTCGATTTCGAGCCCCCGGATTTGGCGCGCTTCCCGTGTCTTGCGTTGGCCTATGAGGCGCTGCGTGCCGAGGGCGGGATGCCCGCCGTGCTCAATGCCGCCAACGAGATCGCTGTCGATGCGTTTCTGGCGCGGCGCACCGGCTACATGGAAATCCCCGGTATCATCGGTGAGGTCATGCAGGCGATGGCGGGCGCGGGGGACGGTTCGCTGGAACAAATCGAGGCGGTCGATGCCGAAGCTCGAGTCCGCGCCGATGCGCTTGTGAAATCCCGGGAGACTTGATGGCTTTGCTCGAATACCTCGTCCCATTCGTTTTCGGTCTGGGGCTACTGATCCTCATTCACGAGTTGGGCCACTATTCGGTGGCGCGTTGGTGCAACGTCAAAGTGCAGCGTTTTTCGGTCGGCTTCGGTAAGCCGCTGGTCAAATGGTGTTGGGGCCGAGACAAGACTGAATGGGTGATCGCCGCGTTTCCGTTGGGCGGCTATGTGAAGATGCTCGATGAGCGCGAAGGCGAAGTGCCCGCCGAGTTGCTGCATCGTGCGTTCAATACCCAGTCGGTATGGCGCCGTTTTGCCATTGTCGCCGCCGGGCCGCTGGCGAATCTCGCGCTGGCCGTGCTGCTGTACTGGGTGGTGTTCGTTGGTGGCGTTGACGAGCTGCGTGCGCGTGTCGAGATTTCGGCGCCCGAATCGATTGCGGCGACCGCAGGTCTGGCCAATGGCGACGAAATTCTCGAGGTCGACGGCGAGCCCGTTCAGTCCTGGCAGGATTGGCGCTGGGTGCTGCTCAAGGCCGTCATGAACGAACCGACGGCCGCTCTTGTCGTGCGCACCGCCGCTGGCGAACGGGCCGTCTATACCTTGCCGCTCGATAGCATCGTCGTTGACGAGGGGCGGGAGGATCCGATGGTGCAGCTGGGTGTCAGGCCGTACCGGCCGAAGATTCCCGCGGTTCTCGGAACGATTGTCGACGATGGCCCGGCGGCGAACGCAGGTTTGCTGGCAGGGGATGTCGTCGTCCGCATCGATGGGGAAAAGATCGACGACTTCATGGCGCTGGTGGACAAGGTGAGCGCCGCTGCCGGCAAGAACCTGCGTTTCGAGATCGTTCGTGAGGGGCGCACGCTTGAATTGCAGGTAACACCGAAGGCGCAGGAAGTCAGGGGGGAGCAGGTGGGTCGTATCGGCGTCCGCGTGCAAAGCCCGCCGGGGGGTGCCGAGTCGATGTTTGTCAAAGTGTCGCATCCGCCGATCGAGGCATTCGGGCGCGCCGTGCGGCAAACGTGGGAGATGAGTACCTTCAGCCTCTCGATGATCGGTCGCATGTTGACCGGCGAGTTGTCATGGCGAAACCTGAGCGGGCCAGTCACGATCGCGGACTATGCAGGGCAGTCTGCCAAGATGGGACTCGATCACTACATCAAGTTTCTTGCGCTGATCAGCATCAGCCTCGGGGTGCTGAACCTGCTCCCCATCCCGGTGCTGGATGGCGGGCATTTACTGTATTATGTGATCGAAATTCTGCGGGGCGGACCGGTGCCTGAACGCGTGATGGAAATCGGGCAGCAGGTGGGCCTCGCGCTGCTGGTCATGCTCATGGCATTCGCCTTTTATAACGATATCAATCGCCTGATCTCTGGCTAAATTCCAATGAAACGTACGCTTATTCCCGGGTTGCTAGCTGCCCTGTTCGTGGCTGCACCCGCGCTGGCCTTCGAACCTTTTGTTGTGAAGGATATTCGCGTCGAGGGCATCCAGCGGACCGAGGCTGGTACGGTGTTCAATTACCTGCCTGTCCATGTCGGTGACCGATTTACCGAAGAGCAGGCCCAAGGGGCCATCAAGGCGCTGTTTGGTACCGGCTTCTTCGACGATGTTCGAATCGAGGCCGAAGACGGCGTTCTCGTTGTCGTCGTCGATGAGCGACCGGCCGTTGCCAAGATTGATTTTGTCGGCGTGAAGGAATTCGATGCGGCGGCACTCAAGGATGGTCTGAAGCAGTTTGGTCTGGCCGAATCGCGTATTTTTGATCGTTCGGTGCTGGAACAGGCAGAGCAGGAACTCAAGCGCCAATATCTGACGCGTGGCAAGTATGGTGCAAAGGTCGAAACGACGGTCACGCCCTTGGAGCGCAATCGCGTTGCGGTGCGCTTTGATGTGACGGAAGGGGACGCCGCCAAGATTCGACAGATCAAGATCGTCGGTAACAAGGTCTTCGAAGAGGACGACTTGATCGATCTGTTCGAACAGACCACGCCGGGTTGGCTGACCTGGTATACAAAGACCGACCAGTATTCCCGCCAGAAGCTCTCGGGCGATCTTGAAACCCTGCGCTCCTTCTATCTCAATCAGGGTTATCTCGACTTCAGCATCGATTCTACGCAGGTGTCGATTACGCCTGACAAAAAGGACATCTACGTCACCGTCAGTATCACCGAGGGTGAGAAATACACGGTCTCTGGCGTCAAACTGACCGGTGATCTGATCCTTCCGGATGAAGAATATCGCCGCTTGGTCAAGGTCAAGGCCGGGGATACCTTTTCGCGCGAAGCACTGACCGAAACAAACAAGGCGATCACGGATCAGCTTGGCAATGAAGGTTATGCCTTCGCCAACGTCAACGCCGCGCCCGAGGTCAACCGCGACAAGCACGAAGTCGCATTCACCATCTTTGTCGACCCGGGCAAGCGCGTGTACGTGCATAGAATCAATGTTGCCGGGAACGACCGCACCCGAGATGAGGTCATCCGGCGTGAAATGCGGCAGATGGAAGGTGCCTGGTACGACGGCGAGCAAATCAACCGTTCCAAAGTGCGGCTTGACCGGCTGGGCTTCTTCGACGAGGTGAACGTCGAGACGCCTGCCGTGCCCGGTACCACCGATCAGGTGGATGTGAACTATCAGGTCAAGGAGCGTCAGACGGGTAACCTCGCGCTCGGGGTTGGTTTTTCCAGCTCGGAGAGTGTCGTGTTGTCGGCATCGGTCTCTCAACAAAACCTCTTCGGTTCGGGTAATGCGCTGACCTTTGCGATCAACACCAGTAAAACCAACCGGGTGTACTCGCTGTCCTATACCAACCCGTATTCGACGATTGATGGTGTCAGTCGCGGTTTCGATGCCTACCATCGAACCTACGACGCGGACACACTCGACGTGTCGCGCTACAAGACAGCGTCGACGGGATTTGGCGTGCGTTTCGGCGTGCCGATCGCGGAAGACGATCGCATCAACTTTGGTCTGGCGATAGATCAAACGAAAGTCACCACCTTCAACGACAGCCCGGTTCAGTACAAGGATTTCGTCGATGCGTTCGGCGACCAGGCGACAAGCCTGCTCGGGACAATAGGTTGGTCGCGTGACAGCCGTGACAGTTACCTCTATCCGCGCAATGGCAAGTATCAACGCGTGTTCGTCGAACTTGCCTTGCCGCCCGCGGAGATTCGTTTCGTCAAGGCCTTGTATCAGCACCAGCTCTGGTTCCCGGTGGGGCAGGATTCTGCGTTGATGGTCAACGGCGAGGTGGGTTGGGCGCATGGTTATGGCGGTAAGCCGTTGCCGTTCTACAAGAATTTCTATGCTGGTGGTATCGGGTCGGTGCGCGGTTTCGAAACCAGCTCACTCGGACCGCGCATCATCAACACCGATGGCGATAATGATTCCATCGGCGGCAATCGCCGGATTATTGGGAACGCGGAGTATTTCTTCCCGTTCCCGGGGACGGGGCGCGACAAGACCTTCCGCTTGTCAGTGTTTGTCGATGCCGGCCAGGTGTGGGGCGAGGACGACAAGTTTTCCTTCGGTGACCTGCGGTATAGTGCAGGGATTGGTTTTGCGTGGAGTTCGCCAGTGGGACCGCTGAAGCTGAGCTTGGCAAAACCGCTCAAGAAGAAGGAAGAGGACAAGACGGAGAAGATCCAGTTTCAGTTGGGGTCGACGTTTTGATGTTTTGCGATATGTTTTCGGAGGTTCGAGTGAAGATTTCCCGTTTCGCGTTGATACTGGGCGTCGCGCTGTCCGTGGCTGCCCCGGGCGTCATGGCGGAGTCTCGTATTGGTTTTGTCAATTCCGATCGCGTGATGCGTGAGTCCGCACCGGCGGTTCTCGCACAGCGTCAGCTTGAACAGGAGTTTTCCAAGCGCGATGGCGAGTTGCAGAACATGGCCAAGGAACTCCAGGCGATGAAG
>JBNKNO010000001.1:143758-156789 GCA_050293885.1 Rhodocyclaceae bacterium
CACAGCGTCAGCTTGAACAGGAGTTTTCCAAGCGCGATGGCGAGTTGCAGAACATGGCCAAGGAACTCCAGGCGATGAAGGCTGATCTCGAAAAGAACGGTCTCACCATGACCGAAGCGGATCGCAAGAAGAAAGAGCGTGAGTTCGGCGACCTGAATCGCGAGTTTCAGCGTCGTCAGCGAGAATTTCGCGAGGACCTGAACCAGCGCCGCAACGAGGAACTGGCCACCGTGCTCGATCGTGCCAACAAAGCCGTCAAGACAATTGCCGAGCGCGAGAAATACGACATCATTTTCCAGGAGGCGGTGTACGCCAGCCCGGGTATCGATATTACAGATAAGGTCATCAAGGAACTTGGCAACGGCAAGTAAGACGCCGTCAGTGCGTTCGTTGACGCTGGCCGAAATCATCGCCCGCCTCGGCGGGCGTTTGCGTGGTGAGGCATCGATTGCGGTCAGCGGCGTAGCGCCGCTCGAGCGGGCGCGAGAAGGTCAAGTGACATTTCTCGCCAATCCCCGCTATCGCAGTCAGCTAAGCCAGACGCGGGCCTCCGTCGTCGTGGTTGATGAGAACACCGACGTGCCGGCGGGGCTGGCCGCGATTCACACCAAGAACCCGTACCTGTATTTTGCGCGGGTGGTCGCCCTGCTCAATCCCCCTGAGGCTCATTCAGGGGGTATTCATCCGAATGCGACGGTGGACGGGCGCGTCCACGACAGTGCCTGCGTGGCTGCAGGAGCGACGATTGAGGCCGGGGCCGAGATTGGCGAAGCGGCGTATATCGGGCCCGGCTGCGTGGTCGGGCGCAACGCGCGCATCGGGCGTGGCGTTCGTCTCGAAGCCAACGTGACCGTCTATGCAAACTGTGTGATCGGAAACGATTGCCTGATTCATGCCGGCGCGGTCATTGGCGCCGATGGGTTCGGATTCGCACGCACGGACGAAGGACAATGGGTGAAGTTTCCCCAGATTGGTGCTGTGCGGATCGGTGATAATGTCGAGATCGGTGCGAACACCACCATCGACCGAGGCGCCATGGAAGACACCGTGATTGGCAACGGGGTCAAGCTCGACAACCAGATTCAGATCGGCCACAACGTGGAGATCGGAGACGACACCGCCATTGCTGGCTGCGTGGGGGTCGCCGGGAGTACGCGCATCGGCAAGCGCTGCATGATTGGTGGTCAGGCCGGCATTATCGGGCACCTGACGCTGGTGGACGACGTGGTCGTTTCGGCGGGCACGCTGGTCACCAAATCGATTCGTTCGCCCGGCGTCTACACAGCCAATCTGCCGCTGCAAAATCATGCGGAATGGGTCAGGAATTTCTCGCGACTGCGCCATCTCGATTCGATGGCAAACAGCATTCGCACACTCGAAAAACGACTTGATAAAGGGGAGAGCGAGTCGTGAGCACCATTATTGATATCAACGAAATAGTGAAGTACCTGCCGCATCGGTACCCGTTCCTTTTGATCGACCGTGTGGTCGAGTTCGAAGAAGGCAAACGGGTGGTGGCGCTCAAGAACGTGACCATGAACGAACCGTTCTTCCCGGGCCATTTTCCGCACCATCCGGTCATGCCGGGCGTGTTGATCGTCGAGGCCATGGCCCAGGCGGCTGCAGTGCTCTCATTCAAGAGCATGGGGAACATGCCTGGCGACGATCAGGTGGTGTATTTCGCCGGCATCGACAACGTGCGTTTTCAAGCGACCCGTGACGCCGGGCGATCAATTGCTGATGGAAGTGGTCATCACCAACAACAAGCGCAACATCTACAAGTACAAGGCCGTGGCGCGCGTTGATGGTGAAGTGGCTGCCGAAGCCGAACTCATGTGTGCGCTCAAGACGCTGTGATGATTCACCCGACAGCAATCGTCGATCCCGCCGCGAAGCTTGGCGCGGATGTCGCGGTCGGGCCGTACTCGATCATCGGCCCGCATGTGGAAATCGGTGACGGATCGCGCATCGGTCCGCACGTCGTGATCGAAGGGCACACCCGCATCGGTCGTGAAAACGAGATCTTCCAGTTTTGCTCGATTGGCGCCGTGCCGCAGGACAAGAAATACGACGACGAAGACACCCGGCTGGAAATCGGCGATCGCAACACCATTCGTGAGTATTGCTCGTTCAATGTCGGCACCTCGCAGGATGTCGGTGTCACCCGCATGGGCGACGACAACTGGATCATGGCCTACGTGCATGTGGCGCACGACTGCCAGGTCGGCAATCACACCATCTTCGCAAACAACGCGACGCTGGCTGGCCATGTGCATGTGGGTGACTGGGCCATCCTCGGTGGCTTTACCGGCGTACATCAGTTTGTGCGTGTCGGCGCGCACTCGTTTTGCGGTGTTGGCACGGTGCTGCTGCAGGATCTTCCGCCCTTTGTCACGGTGTCTGGCAATCCGGCGAGTCCGCATGGCATCAACAGCGAAGGCTTGAAGCGTCGTGGCTTTTCAGCCGACGATATTCGCGCCATCAAGCGCGCCTACCGCAGCCTCTATCGGGAAGGCCTGACGCTGGAAGAAGCGCGTCAGGCGGTTGGCAACATGGCGACGCAATGCGACGCCGTGCGCATGCTGGCCGACTTCATCGCGGTCTCCAATCGCGGGATCGTTCGCTAGCGCCATGGCTGCGGTTCGTATCGCCATGGTCGCTGGCGAAGCGTCCGGTGACCTGCTGGCCAGTCATCTCATTGCCGCACTCAAGGCGCGCCTGCCAACGCTTTCGTGTTTTGGTATTGGTGGCCCCAAGATGGCGCAGCTCGGCTTCGATAGCTGGTGGCCGTGCGATCGCCTCGCCGTGCATGGCTACGTCGACGCGCTCAAGCGCTATCGCGAGCTGTCGGGGATTCGCAAGTCGCTGCTCAAACGTCTGCTAGCCGATCCGCCCGATATCTTCATCGGTGTTGATGCGCCCGATTTCAGCCTCTGGCTGGAACGGCAGTTGCGTCAGCGTGGGGTGACCACGGTTCATTTCGTCAGCCCCTCCATCTGGGCCTGGCGGGGTGGGCGTATCAAGAAGATCGCCAAGGCGGTCGACAAGATGCTCTGCCTGTTTCCTTTCGAAGCGCCGATCTATGAGCAGGCCGGCATTCCGGCCGCCTACGTCGGACATCCGTTGGCTGACGAGTTTCCATTGCACCCCGATCGGGACGCCGCGCGCGAGCGCTTGCGGCTGCCGGTCGATGTGCCGGTGTTCGCGTTGCTGCCGGGCAGCCGCGAGTCGGAGGTGCAAAACCTGTCGCCGCTGTTCCTGTCCGCGGCAAAGCTTCTCGCAGCGCGCTATCCCGACGCCAGGTTTCTGGTGCCGCTTGCCACACGACAGACCCGCGACATTTTCGAGCAGGTGCGCTACGAGCTTCAATGTGGCGAGCTGCCAGTCAATGTGCTCTTCGGGCATGCCCCCGAAGCCATGACCGCGGCGGATGTGGTGTTGGTGGCCAGCGGAACGGCGTCGCTCGAAGCGGCCTTGCTCAAACGGCCGATGGTCATCAGCTACCGCATGGGTGCGCTGCAGTACCGTCTCATGAAGCGCATGGCGTATCTGCCGTGGGTTGGATTGCCGAACATTCTTTGCAATGACTCACTCGTACCCGAGTTGCTGCAAGAGGACGCGACGCCGGAGCGCCTCGCCGATGCCGCCATCGCCTGGATGGAGGACGCTGACGCCCGTGCCGCACTGGAAGCGCGTTTCATGAGCCTGCATCAAAGCTTGCGCCAGGACACCGCGACCAAGGCTGCCGATGCCATTTTGCCGATGCTGGGAGAGGTGTCATGAGCGCGTCGATCCTGATCTGCGGTGTTGATGAAGCCGGACGCGGCCCGTTGTGCGGGCCGGTGGTGGCGGCCGCCGTCATTCTTGATCCGGCGCGTCCCATCGACGGGTTGTGCGACTCGAAAAAGCTGACCGAAAAGCGCCGCGAAGCGCTCGCGCCGCTGATCCGCGAGCGCGCGCTGGCGTGGGCAATTGCCGAAGCCAGCGTCGAGGAGATCGATACCCTCAACATCCTGCATGCCTCCATGCTCGCCATGAAACGGGCCGTGCTGGCACTGGGGGCCGCCCCCACACGCGTGCTGGTCGATGGCAATCGATGCCCGGACGTGCCATATCCGGCGACCGCCATCGTCAAGGGCGACGCGACCGAACCGGCCATTTCCGCGGCGTCGATACTCGCCAAGACCGAACGTGATGCGCAGATGCGTGTACTTGACCAAGCGTATCCGCACTACGGCCTGGCCGGGCACAAGGGCTACCCGACGCCGGCGCATCTGGCAGCCATCCGCGAACATGGCGTGGCGGACTTCTATCGGAAGACTTTCGGGCCGGTGCGGGCGATCTGGGAAAACCCCTCGCTGTTCGACGACTAGCTCGACACGCCGCTCATGAAAACGATCTCGTCGCGCGACAATCCGCTCATCAAGAAGGTCAGGGCGCTTGCTCACAACGCGCGGGACCGGCGAAAGCTCGGGCAGACGATTCTCGACGGCGCGCACCTTGTCGATGCCGCCGTGAGTGCCGGGTTTGTGCCGTGCGCGGTGCTGCTCAGTACGCAAGGGGCCGAGCGCGCCGAGCACACTGCGCTGTGTGCCAGACTGCCAGCGTCGGTGCCGGTGGCCATCGTGCCCGATGCCCTGTTCTCGCAACTGAGTCCGGTTGAAACACCCTCCGGCATGCTCGCCGTCATCGATACGCCGACATCGCCATCGGCGTTGCCGACAACGGGCGACGTGCTGGTGCTCGACGCCGTGCAGGACGCCGGCAATCTCGGCACGTTGTTGCGCACCGCCGCCGCCGCCGGCTTGCATCGAGCCGTGCTCACGCCGGGTTGTGCGCAAGCATGGTCGCCCCGCGTGTTGCGCGCGGCGATGGGCGCTCACTTTGTGATGGCCATCCACGAACAGGTCGATGCCGTTGCCTACCTGCGCAACTATGGTGAGCGTATCTTCGTGACCGCGCTCGGCGAGGACAGTGGCAACCTCTTCGATGCCGACCTGCGCCGGCAAGGTGCGTGGGTGTTCGGCGCCGAGGGCGCGGGGGTATCGGCGAGTTTGCAGGCGCTGGCGACCGACCGGCTTGTCATTCCCATGCCCGGGACGATGGAATCACTCAACGTCGCCGCCGCTGCCGCGGTCTGTCTGTTCGAGCAAGTGCGTCAGCGGCAGCTCGGCTGAATCGCGACGCGGCTGTGCAATAGCGCACACGCCCATCCCATCCGTGCGGCTCCCCCTGCTCTCACACAGCAAAACGTGAACAATGCCCGCGCACGGGCGCAAGTTTTCAACGATTTTGGGCGCGTAGCGCTGCATCACTGTTTGCGACGAGGGAGACGAGCCAAAGAGCTCGCATACGTCGGGACCACAAATGACACCGATGGAGGAGATAAATGCTTGCCTACGCCAAAGCCAACAAGGGCTTCGCCGAGATTGAGAGCCGTTCGTTCGGCCTGTCACCCAAGTTGCGTCGTGTGCTGATTCTGATCGATGGAAAGCGTACGGACGAGATGCTGCGTTCGATGCTCGGCATGGACGGCGTCGACAAGATGCTCGACGAACTGACCGATCAAGGCTTCATCGAAAAAGTCGAACTCGCGGGTTCCGAAGATGCGCCGGATGCGGCCGCGCCCAGTACCGCATCGCTCGACGAACTGCCGGACACGCGCTCACCAGACGAGCTGGAGAAGGCCAAGAACTTCATCATCAATACCTTGGTGCATTTTCACGGGCAGTACACCAAGATGGACTTGATGCGCGCGGTGAAAGCCTGTGAGACGCACACGGCCTTGCGCGAGCTCTACGCCGATTGGCTGCGCTGCATGAACGAGTCCCGCCAGGCGACAAAGCGCCTGCCGGAACTCTCCGGGCAGCTCCTTGCAGTGATCTGATCGCCGGGCTGTGTCTGGTCCGGCTTCAGCCCAGCCGACTGTCTGCCAGGTGGTAGTGGGGGTCTTCCATCAGGTTGACCTCGACCATGTCGCGCGCCTTGTCGAGCAACTCCAGGCAGTCCGGGCTCAAATGGCGCAGGTGTAATCGCTTGCCCTGCGCACGATAGCGCTCGGCGAGCGCGTCGATGGCTTCCAGCGCGGAGTGGTCGACGACGCGCGCGTTCCTGAATTCGACCACCACGTCCTGCGGATCCTCACGCGGTGAAAACAGTGACAGGAAGTTCTGAATCGAGGCGAAGAACAGTGAGCCGTTGAGCTCGTAGATCTTCCAGCCGGCCTCATCCACACGCGTGTTGGCGTGAATGTGCTTGGCGTGTTGCCAGGCAAATACCAGCGCGGAGATGATCACGCCAACCAGCACGGCGATCGCCAGATCGGTGAGTACCGTCACCACGGTGACCGCCAGAATCACGAAGGCGTCGTGCTTGGGCACCTTGCCCAGCACGCGCAGGCTGGCCCATTCGAAGGTCTTTTCCGACACCACGAACATCAGCGCGATGAGCGCCGCGAGCGGAATCCGCTCGATCAGCGGTGAGGCAAAGAGGATGAAGCTGAGCAGGAACAGCGCCGCCGAGATGCCAGACAAGCGGCTGCGCGCGCCGTTGCCGATGTTGATCATGCTCTGGCCGATCATGGCGCAGCCACCCATGCCGCTGAAGAACCCGGTGACGATGTTCGCCGCGCCCTGAGCGATGCACTCGCGATTCGGCTTGCCGCGGGTGTCGGTCATCTCGTCGATGAGGTTGAGCGTGAGCAAGGATTCAATCAGGCCGATGGCCGCCAGAATGGCGCTGTAGGGCAGGATGATGCGCAGCGTCTCCCAGTCGAGCGGCACCGACGGCAGATGAAAGCTCGGCAGGCCGCCCTGAATCGACGCCAGATCGCCCACCGTGCGGGTGTCGATGTTGCCGAAAATCACGACCAGCGAGACCACCACGATGCCGGCCAGCGAGGAAGGCACCGCTTTGGTCAGACGCGGCAGCAGGTAGATGATCGCCATGGTGAGCACGATGAGTGCGCCCATGGTGACCAGCGCGGAGCCCTGCAGCCAGTGCTGTGCGCCGTCTTCGCCGATGATCTTGAAGTGCCCGAACTGCGCCAGAAAGATGACGATGGCCAGGCCATTGACGAAGCCGAGCATGACCGGGTGCGGCACCATGCGGATGAACTTGCCGAACTTGAGCGCGCCGAAGGCGATCTGCAGGACACCCATGAGCACGACCGTGGCGAACAGGTATTCCACGCCGTGGGTGGCGACCAGCGCGACCATCACCACCGCGAGGGCGCCGGTGGCGCCCGAGATCATGCCCGGGCGCCCACCGATGGCGGCCGTGATGAGCCCCATCATGAAGGCGGCGTAGAGGCCGGTGAGCGGATGGACGCCGGCGACGAAGGCGAAGGCGATCGCTTCGGGCACCAATGCCAGCGCGACGGTCAGGCCGCTGAGCAGGTTGGTCTTGATGTCAGTAGGTGTCAGGGGAAGGGACACGGGCAACTCCGTTGAGCGGAGCACGACCGCGTCGGCCGATAAGCATCAGCCGACGAACTGCGGGGGAAATCCTCTGTGGGATGTTTGATGCAGTGCGCGATGCGCAAGGACGATCTGTGCTTGGGGGTTTAATATCGTTTTATATTGCGTTGCACAAATTCTAGCATTGATCCGGGGTGTCTCGCGTGACTTCTGTCGTACGGCGGATCAGGCCGGCAGCGACAACGATGTGACTGTTTCCGGCGTGCCCGACGCAATGCGCGGGATGGTGCCGAGCAGGGGGGCGTCGATGCGAGCATCGATGGCTGCGATGTTCTCGTCGACCCGCAACATGCCCGGGTCCATCTGATTGGCGACCCAGCCGGCCAGCGTGAGACCGCGGGCGCGGATGGCTTCTGCCGTGAGCAGTGCGTGATTGATGCAACCGAGCCGAAGCCCCACCACCAGAACGATCGGCAGGCCGAAAGCGACCGCCAGATCGGCGGTGTCGGTGTCCGGGCCAAGCGGCACGCGAAAGCCGCCGACGCCTTCCACCAACACCACGTCCGCGTGCCGAGTCAGCCGATCGTACGCGTTGAGAATGGGGGCGACTTCGATGCGGCACCCTTCCTCTTGCGCTGCGATGTGCGGTGCGATGGGGGACTTCAGACACACCGGATTGAGGTCGGTCAGCGCGGGCGCGACACTGCTCGCCGCACGTAGCCGGGCGGCGTCCTCGTTGATCCACTCGCCGTCGATCAGCTCGGCGCCGGCGGCAACCGGTTTCATGCCCACGGCGCGGTGGCCGGCGCGGCGCGCGGCGTGGAGCAGGGCGCAGGTGACGAAGGTCTTGCCGATCTCGGTGTCGGTGCCGGCCACAAACCAGGCGCGGGTCATGCGGGTTTCCTCAACGCAAGCAGGATCACATCGTAACTCGCGGGCAGCAGGCCGTCGTCGCGGCGGTAGCGTTCGTAGCGTGCCTCGAGCGTGCGCCAGGCGGCCTTGCCCAGCGGCGTGCGGCGTCGTCCTTCGCCGACGGCATGGGCGCCAATGGCCTTGATGTCGCGCAGCAGCGCGCGCAGTGTCGTGGCGGTGGCCGCCCGCGGCGGCGAACGGACGTCGAGCACCTCGAGGCCGGCGCCTCGCGCGCGCTGTGACCAATGATCCGCGTCATGAAAGCCGATCACGTGGCGGGCATCGTCGACGCCGGCAAAGGCATCGCGCAACTCGTGCAGCGTGGCCGGGCCGAGGGTGGCAATCCACGCGCTGGCGCCGGGCCGCAGCACGCGCGCGATCTCCGACAGGCTGCGCGCCGGATCGCACCACTGCATGGCCAGACTCGACCACAAGGCGTCGACGCTTCGATCGTGCAGCGGGAGCGCTTGCAAATCGGCGCAGATGCGCTGCTGCCAGCGCGACGACGGACAGCGTGCGACCATGGCATGCGCGAAATCGACAGCAATGGCCTGGGTCGGGGCCAACCAGTCGAGCACTGCATCGGCGCCATGGCCGGTCCCGCAGCCCGCGTCGAGAAATCGATCGCACTGCGTGGGCGGGTGAGCTTGCGCGAGGGCGAGCAGATCGGCGCACACTTCGCGCTGCACGGCCGCCGCGGAATCGTAGGTGTCGGCCGCGCGGGCGAAGGCCTGGCGTACCTGCCGACGGGTGTCGTGCGGATCAGTCATCAATGAAACTTTCGATGAGCGTGGCGCAGTCGGCCGCGCGCCCAATGAACGGTGCATGGCCGCAGTCCTCGAAGGCGGTGAAGCGCGCATCGGGCAGCGCTTCGGCCATGGCGACGGCCGCGGCGATGGGCATGAGCGCATCGCTCATGCCGTGCAGCACGCGTACCGGGCAGGTGATGTCGGCAAGCATGGGGCGCAGATCGGTGTCGGCCAGCAGCGCCAGACCCTCCGCCAGCGTGGAGTGATTGTGCGGCCCGACCGGGCTGAGCGCGGCGCTCAGGCAACGCGTGACCTGGCGTCGTTGTGCGTCGCCCATGGCTTGCAGGGCGACGAAGCGTTTGGTGGTGGCGGCGGGGTCGGTGGCAAAGCCCGCGCGAAACGCATCGACGGTTGGTGTGTCGAGCGCCGTGGGCCAATCGGCGCGCTGAACAAAGCACGGCGACGTGCCGACAAGAATCAGCCGTCGACATTTTTGTGGCGCACGCAGCGCCACCTGCAGCGCCAGTTGGCCGCCGAGCGACCAGCCGCACACCACGCCATCGTCCGGCAACTGCGCGATGAGTGCGTCGAGCCAAGCCTCGACCCCGCGCGCCGGCGGCGCGTCGCCATGGCCGGGGAGCGTCGGCAAGCTGACCGCGTAGCGCGTGCCGAGTCGTGCGGCCAGAGGTTGCCAGATGGCCGGCGTCAGGCCCCAGCCGTGGATGAGACTCAGGGCGGTGTTCACGGGTGGGCCTGTGTGGCGTTCAGGGTGTCGATCAGGCGAGCGAGATCCGCTTCGGTATGCGCAGCACTGAGGCTGATGCGCAGCCGGGCGGTGCCTTGCGGCACGGTTGGCGGGCGGATCGCCGGCACCCACAGCCCCTGATCCCACAGGGCTTGGGCAACCGATACCGCGGCTGCGTTGTCGCCGATGAGCACGGGTTGAATCGGCGTACGCGAGGGCATCAGGTGCCAGCGGCTGCCATGCAGGCCGTCGAACAGTTGTTGTTGATGGGCGAGCAGGCGGGCGCGTCGATCGTCGCCCGCTTCAATCAGATCGATGGCGGTGAGCAGCGCATGGGCGATGGCCGGCGAGGCGGCGGTGGTGAAGATGTAGGTGCGCATGTGCTGCATGAGGAAGCAAATTGCGTCGCGCTGACCGGCCACGAAGGCGCCTGACAGCCCGGCGGCCTTGCCGAGCGTGCCGATGGTGAGCAGCCGCCAGTGCGACAGGCCCGATTCGGCCAGCGCGCCGCGCCCCTGCGGGCCGAGCACGCCGAAGCCGTGTGCGTCATCGACGATCAGCCAGGCGTCGTGCTGTTCGGCGAGTGCAAGCAGCTCGGCCAGCGGCGCGATGTCGCCATCCATGCTGAACACGCTGTCGGTGACGATGAGCTTGCGCGGGGCGTCGCTGGCGGCCAGCAGGCGCGCGAGGGCGGCGGTGTCGGCATGCGGGTAGCGATGAAGCGTTGCGCGCGAGAGCAGGGCGCCATCCACCAGCGAGGCGTGGTTGAGCTTGTCGGCGAAGATGGCGTCGCCACGGCCGGCGAGCGCGGCAGCGATGCCGGCATTGACCATGTAACCGGTGGAAAACGACAGCGCGGCGTCTGTGCCGACAAAGCCGGCGAGACGTTCTTCAAGCGCTTGATGTGCGGCGTAGTGGCCGCCCACCAGATGGGCGGAACCCGCGCCGGCACCCCAGCGGCGGGCGCCTTCGCACAGCGCTTCGGCCAGCGCGGGTTCGTTGGCGAGGCCGAGATAGTCGTTGCTGCAGAAGGCCAGCATGTCGCGCCCGTCGACCCGCACATGGGGGGCACACGGGGTGTCGAGCGTGCGCCGCACACGCATGAGCGAGCCCGCCTGACGTTCCGCCAGCGCGGCCTTGACGCGATCGAGCTGGTTCATCTTAGGGTGGCGTCGAGGGCGGCACGCGCGCCGCCAACCAGATGGGCGATGTCGTCGTCTTCGACGATATAGGGCGGCATGAAATAGACGGTGTTGCCCACGGGGCGCAGCAGCACTTCGGCCTCGCGTGCCGCCTGAAAGTAGCGGGTGGAAAAATCCGCCTGTTCGGACTCCACGTCGAACGCGACGATCATGCCTTGCTGGCGCAGATGACGAACCTTCGGGTGATCGCCAAAGGCCGCGCGCGCGGCTGCCCCCAGTTGCTGCGCCTTGCGGCGGTTGGTGGCGATGACGTCGTCCGCCGCGAAGATGTCGAGGGTGGCGAGCGCCGCACGGCAGGCCAGCGCGTTGCCGGTGTAGGAGTGCGAGTGCAAAAAGCCGCGACGCACATCATCGTCGTAGAAACACGCGTAGATGGCGTCGGTGGTGAGCACCAGCGACAACGGCAGATAGCCGCCGGAGATGCCCTTGGACAGGCACATGAAGTCGGGCCAGATGCCGGCCTGCTCGCAAGCGAAGAACGTGCCGGTGCGCCCGCAGCCGACGGCGATTTCGTCGGCGATCAGATGCACATTCCATTCGTCGCACAATTCGCGTGCGCGGCGCAGGTAGTGCGGGTGGTACATGAGCATGCCGCTGGCGCCCTGCACGAGCGGTTCGACGATGAGGGCCGCGATGTCGTGATGATGCGTTTCGAGATAGTGCGCCAGTGCCTGTGCCGCGCGTTCGGCCACGTCTTCGCTGGATTCGCCGGGCTCGGCGGCGCGCGCGTCGGGTGAGGGCACGGTGGCGCCGCTGCGCACCAGTGGGGCGTAGGCATCGCGAAACAGCGCCACGTCGGTCACCGCCAGCGCGCCAACGGTTTCGCCGTGGTAACTGCCCGCCAGACTCACGAAGCGGCTCTTGCCGGTTTCACCCTGGTTGCGCCAGGCGTGCATGCTCATCTTGAGTGCGATCTCGACGGCCGAGGCGCCGTCCGAGGCGTAGAAGGCGTGGCCGAGTGCGTTGCCGGTGAGCGCGGAGAGACGCTCGGAGAGCTGCACCACCGGTTCGTGGGTGAAACCCGCCAGCATGGCGTGTTCGAGGGTTTCGAGCTGTTCCTGCAAGGCGTCGTTGATGCGCGGATTGCAGTGGCCGAACAGATTGACCCACCAGGAGCTGATGCCGTCGAGCATGCGGCGTCCATCGGTGTCGTACAGCCACACGCCTTCACCGCGGCTCAATGGAACCAGTGGCACCGATTCGTGGCGTTTCATCTGCGTGCACGGATGCCAGACGGCATCCCGCGAGCGTTCGAGCAGGGGTTTATCAGTCATTGCAACTTCGGGATGTGGCGCATCGATGCGGGCAATGGTCCGGCAACACCGCGAGGCTGTCAAACCAGTGTGACGGCAGCAACGGGCTCGGCGGCGGTGGCGTCGATTTTGTTAAGATCGAACGCATTCGAACCGCCTCTTCAAAGTGCTGCCCACATGCTCTTCGTCATCTCGCCCGCCAAGTCCCTCGACTACGAAAACCCCGCGCCGATCGATCGTGCCACGCAGCCCGATTTCCTCGACCGCTCTGCCGAACTGGTGAGCGTGATGCGCGATTACACGCCGGCCGCGCTGGCGGGATTGATGAAGGTGTCCGACAAGATCGCCACGCTCAATGTGGCGCGTTTCGAACAGTGGAAGCGGCCATTCACCAGGAACAACGCCAAGCCCTGCGTGTTCGCCTTCAATGGCGATGTGTATGACGGGCTCGACGCCGGCACGCTCGACCAAGCGGGTATCGACTATGCGCAGACCCATCTGCGCATTCTGTCGGGGCTGTATGGCGTGCTGCGCCCGCTCGATCTGATGCAGGCCTACCGGCTCGAGATGGGCACGCGCGTGAGTAACGCCGGTGGCAAGAATCTGTATGAGTTCTGGGGCGATGTGCCGACCGAGGCGATCAACAAGGTTCTGGCCGAAGCTACGCCGCCCGTGCTGGTGAATCTGGCCTCGGAGGAGTACTTCAAGGTCATCAAGCCCGCGGCGGTGAAGGGGCGCATCGTCACGCCGGT
>JBNKNO010000001.1:157435-198820 GCA_050293885.1 Rhodocyclaceae bacterium
GGATGTGGTCATCGTCGGTCGCCAGCGCCCCGAGCACGTGCCGGTGTGGATCATCGCCCGACAGCACCCGGGCGAGACCATGGCCGAATGGTTTGTCGAAGGCTTGCTGGAGCGCTTGCTCGATGCCGCCGACCCCATGGCTCGACGGGTGCGCGAAAAGGCCTGTTTCTACATCGTGCCGAACATGAACCCGGATGGCGCGGTACGCGGCAACCTGCGCACCAATGCCGCGGGGGCCAACCTCAATCGCGAATGGATGTCGCCGTCAGCCGAGGCGAGCCCGGAAGTGCTGCATGTGCGCACCGAAATGGAAGCGACCGGTTGCGCGTTGTTTCTCGACATCCATGGCGACGAATCGCTGCCCTACGTGTTCATTGATGGCGTGGACGGGGTGCCGGGCGTGCCGGCCGAGGTGCGCACCAGGCAGGACGTCTTCCTCGATGCGTTGTGTGCCGCCAGCCCCGACTTTCAGCGCGACCATGGCTATGCGCCGGATCGTTTTGGCGAGGAGATGCTGATGCTGGCCTCGAAGTGGGTGGCGCATCGTTTCGGCTGCGTGTCGCTGACGCTGGAAATGCCGTTCAAGGACAACGCCTTGTTGCCCGATGGACAGACGGGCTGGAACGGCGCGCGCAGCAAGCGCCTGGGCGCCGCCATGCTGCAGCCCGTTCTGGCGCATCTGAACGCTGAACGAGCCTGCGCTCGCTAGGTGCGGCGGCGATAGAAGTATTTGCCGATCTCGTCGAGCGAAGGATTGTTCGGCAGCAGCGTACCGTTGATTTCGATGACCGGCGTGCCGACACCTCTTCCTCGGTAGCCGATGGCCTCCAGCTTGGTCTGAAGTGCCTGATTGGCCCCTGAATCGATGTCGATGAAAACCTCGACGTAGCGTACCCCCAACGTTTCGAACTGCGCGCGTTTCTGTGCGCAGTATCCGCAGGTGGTCAGTGAGTACATCACCAGATCGTTGAGGGCGGGGTCGTAGCCGGTGAGATCCATGCTCGCGACCACGCCCATGTCGTCGGCGTTTGCCGGGGTTTGTCCGGCAAACTGGCTCAGCCCTCGTGCGAGGTTTGCAGGTGCAATCAGAGCAACCACGACCGGAATCAGAACCAGCAGACCGAAGGCGCCGACGGTACGGGCCCAGCTGGTCGGTTCGGGCTTTTCACCAAAGTTGTTTGCCTCGGGCGACCCCGGGAAAAACGACATCAACAGCGAATACACCAAGCCGATGCCAGGGATCGCCGTGAGCAAGACCCACCAGCCGGCCCAGTTGAAGTCGTGGGTGCGCAGCACACCGAGTCGAATGAACAAGAACAGGAACACGATGCCGACCGGGTACAGCAATTTGGGCATGCCGGCGGCAAAGGCGGCGAAGGTCGTGGCGAACATCACCAGCCCCAGCAGGCAAGTGCCGGTGAAATAGCTTCGGCGGGACAGACGCCCCTCGAAGCTCAATCCGAAGAAGGGCGGGCGTTCGTCGGCTTCGGTGTAGATCGGCGCATGCTCGTAGGTGCGAATCGATGCGGCGGCCGCAAGACCACCCGGCACACTGGCCTCTTCTTTTTGCTGCGCCTGAGCGGCGAGGAAGCGCGGCATGTCGATGCCACAGTTGATGCACAGCGTGCGCTTGGGCTGCGCGTGCCCGCATTCCGGGCAATTCATTTGCTCGGCGAGCACCGTCGTCGGGTCGGGCTGATCGGGCGGGGTGTCCGATCCCGCGCGCGTCGATCCGGTCTCCGTCATGGGGGCGAGCGCAGGTGACGTGCTGGGTGCCGTGGTCTGTGTGGGGGCAGATTGGGATTCCACCCGGATGCCGATCCCCATGGTCGCCAGTTTGCGCCGATAGGCCTGGGCCTTGTCCGCGTCGAGATCCTTCTTGATGACGATCGGTTTTCCGGAGAACAGTCGGTCCGCCTTGTCAGGAGCGACGCCGAGCATTTTGACGAGTTTGGCTTTGACTTCGTCAGGCTCATGTCCGGGAAGAATGTCACCCGAAAAGACGAGATTGAACTGATCCATGGAGGTGTTCTGAAATGGTGTCAGCGTGCGATTTTAATGCAGCAAGAATGATTTGCGGGTGTGACTTTTTACGTAGCGCATATCAGGAAATGTGATGCGCAGTGGCTGCGACGAAGGTGCGAGAACGCGGAAGGCGCGATGCCCGTCGTATTACCGGCAGGTTAAGATGCTCGTTTTTTTACCGAGGGGCGTGCCCGTGGAATCGCGTATCGAAGGGCTGGAATGCAAGCTGATGGACGCGGAGGATCAGCTCGAGACGCTGAACCTCACCGTGTTTCGTCAGCAGCAGCACATCGAGCGGCTTGAGCGTCAGCTCGAAGCACTCAAACAGATGGTGATTTCACGCTTGCCGGAAACCGGGCGTCGGCTGGAAGACGAAGTACCGCCGCACTACTGAGACGCGCTCGCGAGTGGTTCGATCAAGTCGTCGAAGTCGCGCGGGGCGACGTACTGCAGCAGTTCCTTGCCCTTGGTGTCGAGGATGATGTCGAGCCCCTTGTCGGGATAGAGCAGATGCGTCTGATGCGCGTTGGGGCTGATTTCGCGGGCGGGTGTGCCGAAACGCTCGATGATCGCGGCGCGATCAAGATTCGCCGAGGGAATGAAGTTGATGGCGCGGATGGGAAAGGCCATGGCGGTGCTCAGATCGGCGGGCGCGAGTGTGGCTTTGCGCGTGGTCGACTCCATGTACTCGGTTTTTGCGGCGCGCTCACGCATGCCCTCGATCGTCTCCCGATCCGTACGCGCAGTGAAGATCAGCTTGCCGGTAATGAAACCGGCGTGAGCGCTGGCCACGTAGGCTTCGAGCGTGCCGGTTTCTCCCGGCTCGCTGACGATTGCCACCACCATGTCGGGCCCGTAGGCGGTTTTGGCCTCGGCCAGGGTGCTGACGTTCAGCGTCAGCCCGAGTACGTGGGTATTGCCGTCGGCCCCGGTTTCGATCACCCACGGTAATTGTTGCTGGCGCGCCGCGAGATCGCCGGGTTCGGGCATGAAGAACACCGGCAGGACGAGGGCGAGAATGACCAGCGAAAGGATGGCGACGACGAGTTTCATGGATTGGACCGGCAGGTGGGGCGGTAATGGTTCGACGCGCATTGTCGCTCGACGCGCGTGTTCGTGCAAAGCGGGAAGCACATGTGCGAGATGCGCGAGGCGTGCGCGGGGCAACGGTGTTTCGATCGCGGCTTTGTGCTGTTTCGGCGGCGGCTGACAGATAAATACGGGCATACGTCACGCACCGATCAATGACATTGGCAATTGTCATTGTCCTGACGAAAGTCGTATGCCATCATCGCGCCACGACAAAACGAAGACGGGCGCCATCGAAGCGATTTGATGCACGCCGCCCGCATCTGACGGAGATGGCATGAATCAAACGGTGGCGCAGTTTTCGCATGAACCCGCGCTGGGGTGGAAGGGGATGTTCTGCCTGGCGATACTGTTTCCCGTGCTCGGGCTGTATCTCATCCCTTTACTGCTCGGTAGTGTCGAGGGTACCGAACCCGCCGTTCGTCTGGCGCAGGTCGTCGGGGCCGGCGCAGCCCTGTTTCTGGGGGCGTCCGCGTTCGGCATGATGGTGCGCGGGCGTCGCGCCCCGGCGGAGTTCGATGGCATGGCTTCGCTCACCGAATTGCGTTTTTCGGATGCGCCGCCGACCGTTCATTCGGCACCCACTCAATTCGATCCGGCGGACAACATCAATCCCGAGACGGTCTGGGCGGAAGAGGATGTGCCGGTCATCCCCGGAGCGACCGCAGTGGCCACCAGGGAGTGGACGCTGGAGGTGTTGCAGTCACTCGAATGGCGGCGATTCGAAAAACTGTGCGAGGCGTATTACCGCGAAAAAGGCATTCGCAACGTCGCTATTTCGCTCGCCGCGAATGGCGGCATGGACATCTATCTGTTTCAGGATGAAGCGCGACCCAAGCAGGCCACCGCCGTGGTGCACGCGCGAACGCGCGGACCGGTTGCGACCGGCGTTCAGGGCGTACGCGAACTGCTGGGGGTCATGTCGCACGAGGGGATCGAGCGCGCCTTCTTCATGACCAATGGCATCTTCTCTCCCGAGGCGAAGGCGCTCGGTCATCATCACAAGATCGTGCTGGTCGATGCGCGTGTGCTGTTGGCCATGATCCTTCGTCTTGAACCCGAGCAACAGCAACGCCTGTTGGCCGAAGCAACCGCCGGTGACTACACCTCGCCGACCTGCCCCATGTGCGGCCAGAAGATGACCGTGGCGACCGGGACGCATGGTGATTACTGGGGGTGCAGCACGTATCCGCGTTGCACCTGGATTGCCCCGATGGTGCCGGGCTAAACGGTCAGTGCCACGATCTTCAGCGGCGGATTGCCGTCGAAGCTGGGGAAGTCCGCGTCCGGCACGATCCATTCCACCTGCTGAATCGGGCGTTCCGCCTTGCGTGCGCTGCGCGCCAGTTGGTCGAGCCATGCCTCGCGGTCGACCTGGGCGACGTTGTTGCAACAGATCAGCGTGCCGCCGGGGGCGGTGGCCAGTAGCGCAGGCTTGAACAGCGCGGGGTAGTCGTTCACCAGATCGACGACGCCGAACGGGCTCTTGGCATAGCGCGGTGGGTCGAGAAACACGAGATCGAACTGGTTCGCTTCCAGCGGCGGAAACGGCGGCATGCGCTTGCCGCGCACACGCGGCGCCTGGCCGATGCCGGCGAGTTGGCGAACGGCAGGGAAGACATCGCTGCGCACGAAACGCGGGCGGTGCGGCAAGTCGTTGAGCTTCGCGTTTTCCTTGCCGACGTCCAGACTGGATTGCGCAAAATCGACGTTCATCACGAATCGCGCACCGGCCTTGGCCGCCGCGATGCCGACACCGCAGGTGTAGGCGAACAGATTGAGCACCGAGCGCCCTTCGGCGATCTTCATGACGTGTCGACGGGCCGCGCGCAGGTCGAGAAACAGCCACGGGTCCTGACCCTCATGGCGCGCGCGGATGCGGTAGTTGACCCCCAGTTCGGTCACCACGCGTGCTTTCTCCGCTTCGATTTGTTCCGCCTCGCCGAGCGTGTTCGACACGCGTGAATGCGGTCCGCTGCGGTCGTTGTAGATACACGTGAGTCCGGCGTGGGCCGCGTCGTAGAACGCGCGGACTTCGTTTAGTTCGGTATCGCCGAGGGGTGCATGGAAGCTTTGCACCAGCAGCAGGTCGCCGTAGCGATCCACTGTCAGACCGGGCGCGCCTTCAACGCTGCCATGGAACAGGCGATAGCAATTGGTGTCGCTGTCGTGCAAGGTTTGAATCAGCGTTTGGCGAGACTGCAGTGCGAGCTCGAGCCGCTCGGAGAGGGGGGTGGGGTGTGTCACGCGGGTTCCTGAAAGTGAGCGGGCGCGTCATGGTACCGCAGCCGCGTCGAACCGATGCAGCATCCTGTGGTCACATCGGAAACCTTGGACTGGGGAGAGGGGCATGCATCTGACGCGTCGGTTGTGCTCGGCAGCGGTTGTGCTGCTGACGTATGTCGCCCTTTCGAGTGGGGCGTTTGCCGCTACGGCGGTGAAGGTCGATACGATTGCGAGCGGCCTCGAGATTCCCTGGTCGCTGGCCTTTCTGCCCGACGGCGCGATGCTGGTGACCGAAAGGCCGGGGCGCATGCGGATTGTGTCACCGGCAGGCAAGATCAATGTGCCGATAACGGGGGTGCCGGCAGTCCATCATCAAGGACAGGCGGGTTTGTTCGATGTGGCCCTGAGTCCGGATTTCGCGCAGAACCAGACGATCTTCTTCGCCTTCGCACAGCGAACCGAGCATGGCGCACGCACTGCGGTGGCCAAGGCTGTGCTCGATCGCCCGCGGAACCGCCTGCGCGCGGTGCAAGTCATCTTTGTGCAGAATGAAGATCCGCCCGGTGGCGGGCACTTTGGCGGTCGCCTGGCGTTCGCGCCGGATGGCAGCCTGTTCGTCACGCTGGGCGAGCGCTATGCCTATCGCGACAAGGCGCAGTTGCCGGCGTCGCATCTGGGCAAGATCGTGCGCATCCTGCCCGACGGCTCGGTGCCGAAGAACAATCCCTTTGCCGATTCCGCCGTGTTTGCGCGCGAGATCTGGTCTTTCGGCCATCGTAACGTTCAGGGTGCGGCGATTAACCCCGCGACCGGCAAGCTATGGACCGACGAGCACGGGCCGCAGGGCGGCGATGAGGTGAACATCCCGCAACCGGGTCGAAATCACGGTTGGCCGGTGATTACCTACGGGCGTGAGTATGTGACCGGATTTCCCATCGGCGAGGGCACCACCCGCGACGATGTGGTGCCGCCGGTGCATGTATGGACACCGTCGATCGCACCGTCCGGCATGGCGTTTTACACCGGCGATCTGTTCCCGCAGTGGCGTGGTGACCTGTTTGTCGGCTCGCTCAAGTTCGGCTTTCTCGTTCGCCTCGACCTGGATGGCGACAAGGTGCTTGGCGAGGAGCGCTTGCTCAAAGGCGTGACGCAGCGTATTCGCGATGTGCGCCAGGGGCCCGACGGGGCGCTGTACCTGCTCGATGAGGGCGGTGGGCGGATTCTTCGCGTAAGCCCGGCCGACGGCTGAGATTATTTATTGCCCCGGTTCGCCCGAGGCCGGCGGCGTGCTGCGGGCGACTTCCTCGAGGGTGGTGGTGCCGGCGGCGATCTGCCGTGCACCGGCGAGGCGCAGCGGCTGCATGCCTTGCTTGACGGCCAGCGCGCGAAAATTGGCGCCATCCATTTCCGGCGTGACGCATTCGCGCAAGCTCGGCGACATGATCATCATTTCGTACAACCCGACGCGGCCGTGATAGCCGGTCATGCGGCACTCCAGGCAGCCTTCCGGTTGTTGGGCGTGATGCGGCAGGGCGGAGGTCCACGGCGCGACCAGATCCTTCCAGTCGCCGGCTTCGATGTGCGTGGGTTTCTTGCAATGCGGGCACAGCGTACGCACCAGCCGCTGCGCCAGCACGCCAAGCAGGGTGGAGCGGATGAGGTAGGGCGGCACGCCCAGATCCATCAGCCGGGTGAGCGCGGAGGGGGCGTCGTTGGTGTGCAGCGTGGATAGCACCAGGTGGCCGGTGAGCGCCGCCTGGATAGCCATCTCGGCGGTTTCCAGATCGCGGATCTCACCCACCATGATCACATCCGGGTCCTGGCGCAGCAGCGTGCGCACGCCGCTGGCGAAATCGAGCCCGATGTTGTGTTGCACCTGCATCTGGTTCAGATGCGGGTAGACCATCTCGATCGGGTCTTCGACGGTGCACACGTTCACTTCCGGCTTGGCCAGTTCCTTGAGGGTGGAATAGAGCGTGGTGGTCTTGCCCGAGCCGGTGGGGCCGGTCACCAGGATGATGCCGTTGGGCTGACCGAACAGGTTGCGCCAACGGCGTTCCTCGTCGTGCGAGAAGCCCAGGTCGCCGAAAGACTTGAGCAGCACGTCGGGGTTGAAGATGCGTAACACCAGCTTCTCGCCGAAGGCGGTGGGCATGGTGGACAGACGCAGTTCGATCTCTTCGCCTCCGACCGACTGGGTCTTGATGCGCCCGTCTTGCGGGCGACGTTTTTCGACCACGTCCATGCGGCCCATGAGCTTGATGCGGTTGGTGATGGCGGCCATCACCGGCACCGGCGTCTGATACACCAGATGCATCACGCCGTCGATGCGGAAGCGCACGTTGCACACGTCGCGGCGCGGCTCGATATGGATGTCGCTGGCGCGCTGTTCGAAGGCGTATTGCAGCAGCCAGTCGACGATGTGGATGACCGCCTGGTCGTTGGCGTCGAGCGACTTCTTCGACCCCAGTTGCACCAGTTGCTCGAAGTTGCCGATACCGCTTTCCATGCCCTCGTGTTGTGCCACCGCCTGCTTGAGCGAACGCGACAGGCTGTAGAACTCGGCCAGGTAGCGCACGATGTCGGTGGGGTTGGCGAGCACGCGCTTGATGCGGATCTGCAGCGCCTGTTCGAGCACGCCCAGCCACTCGGCCTCGAAGGGTTCGGCGGTGGCGATGGTGACCTCGTCGGCGTGCACCGCGACCGGCAGGATGCGAAAGCGCGTGGCGTAGGCGTGCTTGACCACATCGCACACCGAGGAGACGTCGATCTTCAGCGGGTCGATGTGAAAGTAGGGCAGGCCGGCTTGCTGCGCGAGCCACTCGGTGAGCGTTTCGACGTTGAGCACGTCGTGCGGTTCGCAGGCGCGGCTCAGACGCCGTTCGCCCACCAGTGCCAGTGGATGCATGTCGTGACGGCCACGCATGCGCGAGCTCGTCAGGGTTTCGTCATGATCCTGCCGGCTGATCTGGCCGGCCTCGAGCAGGCGGGTGAGCAGGGATTCGAGCGTAAGTCGTTTGCTGGCGGTGCTCATGGCGGTCTGTGCGGAGAAAATTCCCGATGAGTATCCCACGTTCGGGGCGGGATGATCGGCCAGAGTTGCGCTTGTTTTTGCCGCCAATCGTCCCCATCTGGACATCTCTGCAGCCCGATCCCTGATGTCTTGCCATGAAACGAATTGTTGCCCTGATGGGCGCGCTCCTGATGAGTGCGTCGCTTGCTCACGCCGACGAGATCGGCGCCGTCAATACCGAGTGGAAGCTCACCGGCTCGCACAAACTGGTGGTCGAGGCCTTCGACGACCCCAAGGTGGCGGGCGTGGCCTGCTTCGTCGCCAAACCGGAGCGCGGCGGCATTGCCGGCGCCTTCGGGGTGGCGGAGGAGGTTTCCGACGTGTCGATTGCATGTCGTCAGGTCGGGCCGATCCGCTTTCTCGAACCGGTGCCGCAGCAAGAGGACGCCTTCAGCGAGCGTCGCTCGATCATCTTCAAGGTGTTGCACGTGGTGCGCATGGTCGACGTAAAGCGCAACACGCTGGTGTATCTGACCTATACCGACAAGGTCATCACTGGCAGCCCGAAGAACTCGGTCACGGCGGTGACGGTGGACCGCAAGACACCGATACCGCTGGCGCGTTGAGCGCCGATATGTGCGTGTGGCCGGCCCGGTGAAGCATCCGGGTTACACTCGTGCCGATCCCAATCCGGAGTTCGAGATGAGTGCCTTCGAAGAGAAATTTCGTGCGCGCTATGGTCAGCCCGATCTGAGTGTGCCGGCCTGCCACAACGATGTCATCGAGCAGTTGCTGACCCACAAGTCCGTTCGCGCCTATCGGCCCGATCCCGTCAGTGACGATCAACTGGCCACTATCGTCGCGGCGGCGCAGTCGGCCGCCAGTTCGTCAAATCTGCAGGCCTGGAGTGTGGTGGCCGTGCGCAATCCGCTGACGCGTGATGCGCTGGCCGAGTGTGCCGGCGGGCAGGCGCACGTGCGTGAGGCGCCGCTGCAATTGGTGTGGTTGGCTGATTTGTCGCGGCTCAACGCACTGGCGCACTCGCTGGACATGCCCGCCGAGGCGCTCGATTTCACCGAGATGTTTGTGGTCGGCGTCATCGATGCCGCGCTCGCTGCGCAAAATGCGGTCGTTGCGGCCGAGTCACTCGGCCTGTCGACGGTGTATATCGGCGGCATGCGCAATCGGCCGGAAGAAGTTGCCCGTTTGCTCGACCTGCCGCCGCGCGTCTTTGCGGTGTTCGGCATGTGTGTGGGTTATGAAGAGCCGACTCGCCCGGCCAGTGTGAAGCCGCGGCCGCCTCAGTCGGTGGTGTTGCATCACGAGCGCTACAGCGCCGAAGCGCAGCAAGCCGGTATCGCGGCCTACAACGCGGCGATGGCCGAATTCTATTCGGCGCAGCAGATGAACGTGCGCGGCACCTGGGCGGTGCATTCGACCAAACGCGTGGCCGGGCCGCAGACGTTGTCAGGGCGTGACCGACTGGTCGACGCCCTCAAGGCTCGGGGTTTTCAACTGAAATAGATGGTGCCCGTCACGCCGATGTGGCGTGTTCGCCTTGCCAGCAGGCGAGCAACACGTCGCGGTGCGGCACCAGTGAGTCGATACTGACTTCCAGCAGCGGGCCGCCCAGGGTGTGGCCGCCGAGCTGTGCGTGCAGCACGATGTCGGTGTTGGCGATGCGAACCGCAATGGGCGGCTGACCGCTCTTGAGCCGCACCTTCTTGTGATGGTCGTCCACCAACACGCCGCCATTGGTGAGATTGAGCTGGGCGCCCATCTCGATCCGCTCGCCAACGCTCTGTTCCGCGTCAACCGTGCACGGGACGAGCCGGTAGTCGTTGACCAGCTTGAGCGCGATTCGGCGGATATGTGCTTTTTGCTGAGCGGGCGCGGCGGGGAGTTTTTGTGCGGCCAGGATGCCGGCTTTTTCGAGCTCCTCGTCGGTCAGGTGCGGCGCCGCCTCGCGTACCGCAGCTTTTTCAACGCTCGCGAGGCCAATGCGTTTCACCTCGCACTGACAACTGTGGGTGACGACGCTCACCTCCGACTTGGCCAGCTGTTTGCCGGTGACCGTCGGCATGCCGTTGAAAACCGTGTTCCCGAGTATCTTGCGCAGTGAATCCACAAGTGCGTCATCGTTGCCTTGCGCGAGGGCTTGCGGCACGTTCAGATCGAAGTCGAAAGTGATACGCAGGCGGGCGTTGGCGTTTGTCATTTCTTGGCCCTGATGGAGTGGTTTCAGAACTTACGGCTGCCTGCGCGCGGACTTTATACCCCGGGCTGCCGCGGATCGGATTCCGTCGCCATAAACACACGTCTTGGATTTGCCGGACGAGGTGCCGGCGAGGCCGCGAATAATCCTACAGAAACATCACTTTCAGCCGATAGCTTGAGCATGACACTGAGTTCAACGGTCTGACATGTCGGCGGCCAACGAGCAATCCCCCGTGATGGTGACCAGCATGCGTGTGGCAAATGCCATTCGCAGCCTGCTCGCCGACCCGGCTTTGCATCTGTCCACGCTCACGCGTGCGATTCATATCGAACCGGGCATCAGTGCCGCCGTGTTGCGCGTGGCCAACTCCGCGGCATTGGCGGCCAATGCGCCGGTGACCGAACTCGAGCGTGCCGTCGCAATTGTCGGGACGGCCAGGGTGCGCATTCTGGCGATTCAGATCGTGATGCGTCAGCTGGTCGACGGCATCCCTGTACCCGAAGTGCGACAACTTGCCGAGTTGCTGTGGACGCATTCGCTCGAAGTGGCTTGCCTGGGCGAACAGATTGCCATCTCCAGAGGCGAGCAGGGCGACTACTGCCACGTGCTCGGGCTCTTTCACGATTTGCCCGCTTTCCAGTTTCTCAACGAATCGCGCAATGCCCCCGAGGCGTTCGCCTGTGAGGCGGATATTGCGGAACATGCCGCCCGTTGGGAAGGCCCGAGTGCCGGCCGCATTGCCCGCGATATGGGCTTGCCGGACGAGATGGTCGAAGACCTGTATCGGTTTGACGATCCCGCCAGTACCAGCCCAGCGGTCGCGGCGCTCCGAGGCGCACATCGTTGTGTCGACGTGCGCTACCCGTTCGATCGCTTCGACGAACCCGGCGAGTGCGACACCTTGAGCGAGTTGAAGGTGCTCGCGCAGGAAAAGATGGAGCAGTACCTCGATCTGGTGAGGGTGCGCTGACATGTCCGATCTGGCGCGCCGTGTAGCCGGGCTGCACGCCTACTGGTGTGCGGTGGAGGCGGACGAGATCGTCGCGGCCAGCCCGCTGTTTCTCGAACTCAACGGCCCGCTCGACGATGCCCGTCAGCTATGGCTGCACAACCCGGCGCTGGGCGACCAGATTCACGAGGTGGTGGCGTCCAGCGAACCCCTGCATCTCGGGCGTCAGGCGCTTGGCTCCGCGCTGATCGAGCTTGATAACGTCATGCTGATACCCGGCGCTGGTCGGCGAGTCTATCTCGCCGGTACGCCGGTCGAATCGGGTTCGCGTCTGGCCCAGCGGCTCGAACTCTCGCGTTGGCGCTGCGACCTGGCCGACATCGTCTCCGCGCCGCTACCGCAAATCAAACGTATCAACGGCTGTCTTGCGATGTTGGTGCGTTACACCGGCGCCTTGCACGTGTGGATTGCCGAGGGCTGTGGCGAACATTCGCGTGTCATCAATGGCGCGACGCCGGTCGGCGCGTTCGGTCTGACCAGTGCCGAGTTGTCGAAACGAAATGCGCAGATCGCATCGCGGATCGACACCGATGAGCTGATGGATCTCCCACTCAGCCTACCGCTTGGCAAGGACTCGATTTCGGTTGTCTATCCACTGGCCTGCACGCGTCAGGAGTCTCACCGGTTGCTGATCGTCGATGGCGTGGCGAGCGCCCGTGAGAGCGCGATCCTGATCATGGTCAACGCAGTGGGGAACTGGATCGGCAACATCATGCAGGCGGCCGATGAGGTGCGCCTGGCCCAGCAGCGCGACCGCCTGTATGCCGAG
Organism: Rhodocyclaceae bacterium; assembly: GCA_050293885.1. Lineage (GTDB taxonomy): Bacteria > Pseudomonadota > Gammaproteobacteria > Burkholderiales > Rhodocyclaceae > Nitrogeniibacter. Next base: position 169,785 of record JBNKNO010000001.1, read on the forward strand.
GTGGTCCGCGCCATGAGCGATGCCGTGCTGGTCATGGATGCGTCGCTTCGCGTGATTCAGGCCAACGATGCGGCCGCCCGCCTGACCGGCGTTTCGGCGCACGCCATGGCCGGTTGCGACGTCAACGATCTGTTGGTGCTGACGACCGCAGGGGGGCAGCCGCTGGCATGGAATACCCTGGCCACGAGCGCCCGGCCGATGACGATCGAGCCGACGACCTGCGAGTTGCCCCGGCGCGAAACACTCACCATGGTCAAGGGTTCCTGCGTGCGCCTCGATAGCGCGGCGAGCGATGAGCTCGACGACGATACCCTGGTGGTCGTGCTGCACGACGTCAGTCACGAGATCGAGCATATGCGCCGCGCCGAATGGGAAGCGACACACGACTCCCTCACCGGTTTGAACAACCGAGCCGGTTTTGAGCGCGCGCTGGTGAGCAGCAAGTGTGGCGGTCAGATGATCTGCATCGATCTCGATCGCTTCAAGATCATCAACGACACCTGCGGTCACGCGGCCGGCGACGAAGTGCTGTGCGCGGTCGCAACGCTCATGCGCAAGCAGGTGCGCCGGGCCGATGTGCTCGCGCGTATCGGCGGAGACGAGTTCTTCATTGCCTTGCCTGATTGCCCGGAAGACGTCGCGATGCGTATTGCCGAGGCGATTCGGCAAGGGGTTGCGGACTATGCCTACCAGAACGAAACGGGCGAGACCTTCCGCATCAGCGCCTCCATCGGCGTGTGCGCCTATGCCGATGGCGAGTCCCTGCAACGCACGCGCGCGGACGCCGATGCGGCCATGTACAGCGCCAAGCGTTCGGGCAAGAACCGTATCGTGGTGTTCGACCAGAGCCCGCAAGCCATGGGGCACTCTTCCGATGCCCATTGGGCGCATCGCATCGAGCGCGCCATCGAGGACGACCGGATCGAATTGTGGCGTCAACCGATTGTCGATCTGCAGGAGACCCGCGGCCGGGGCTATGAGGTTCTTGCCCGCCTGCGCGACGAAACGGGTGGGTTGGTCGGCGCGGGCGAGTTCATTCCGCCGGCAGAGCGGTACGACCTGATCGGCCGGCTCGATCGGCACATCATCGAGCAGGTGGCCTTGCATTTCGAGGACATGGTGCGTGGTGGACGCTACGTGTCGGTCAACCTGTCGGGGCGCTCCATCTCGGACCCGTCGCTGGTCGAATGGGTGATCGACTGCTTCGACCGCGCCTGCGTGAATCCGCATCAGGTGTGTATCGAGCTCACAGAAACGGCGGCCGTGGCCGACCACGCCGTGGCTTTGACCTTGATGGAAAAATTGCGCGGCGCCGGCTTCCTGATTGCCCTCGACGACCTCGGCAGCGGTGTGGCGAGTTTCGCCAGTCTGCGCAAACTGCCGGTGGATATCGTCAAGCTCGACGGCGCCTATGTGCGCGGCGTGGTGCAGGACGAGGGTGCACAGAACATTCTGCGCGCCGTGGTTCAGGTGGCACAGACCTACGGCATCGACACGGTGGCCGAGTGGATCGAGGATGCACAAACGGTGGCCTGGGTCAGCAGCGCCGGCATCACCCGTGGGCAGGGCTACTATCTTGGGGTGCCCGAACCGGTCACCTATCACGCCACCGCGAGCACCAAGAGTCTGACCGAGTTGGGGCGTCTGGTCGGCACCTGAGCCGTTGCTATCCGGGCCCGCATGCCGTTGGCGTGCGGGGGAATGCGTGCGACAATATTTTGCAACCATTCTTGCCCTGCGCTGACGATGTCGGCGCGTAAAGCGGCACACCGCGCAAGACGGTGTCCGACATCCAGAGAACCCCAATGTCACTGAGCTCATCGGCCTGCGGGCTGCCCTTGCGCCTGAAATTCAATCTGGTCCTGATCGTCATATTCGTCGCCAGCCTGATCGGTGCGGGGATCTACTACTACGGCTTTCTGGAACGAAGTGCGTTCGACGACGTGCGGCACGACTCCGAAGTGTTGATGGAGACTGCGCTGGCGATTCGCAGCTACACCACCGACCAGATCAAACCGCATCTCGATCCGCTCAACGCAGACCAGTTCTTGCCACAAACGGTGCCGGCGTTTGCCGCGACCGAAACCCTGCGGCGCCTCTCGGCGCGTTACCCCGGCTACGAGTACCGCGAGGCGACGCTCGACGCGACCAATCCGCGCAATCGTGCCACGGCCTGGGAGGCCGGCATCATCGACGAATTGACCGTCCGGCAACAGGCCGCGCCGCGCGATGCGGTTGAGGTGTTCGGCGTGCACGGCAGCGGGGTCAAGCGCGCGTTGTACGTGGCACGACCGATCACGATTTCCAACCCGAGTTGTCTGAGCTGCCATGGCGAACCCGCGGCGGCGCCGGCGAGCATGATCAAGCTGTACGGGAACACCGGCGGTTTCGGCTGGAAGATGGGCCACACCGTCGGCATGCAGATCGTCAAGGTGCCGATGCTCTACCCGCTGGAGAAGGCACGCGAGACCTTCAACACCTTCATGATGTCGTTGCTGGTGATTTTCGGACTGATGTTTCTCGGGCTGAACATTGCCTTGTCAGCCATGGTGATCGAGCCCATGGCGCGGCTCAATCGTCGCCTCGAAGATCTGGCGACCAAAGACTTCTTGACCGATCTGGTCAATCGCCGCCGATTTTTCGAGCGCCTCGAATCGGAAATGGCCGCCGCTCGCGTGCATGACACCGCGCTTTCCGTGGTGATGTTCGATCTCGACTTCTTCAAGCGCATCAACGACACCTTCGGTCACGACAGCGGCGACATGGTTCTCAAGCACACCGCGGTTCGCGTGCGTGAGCTGTTGCGCAGTTCGGATTGTGCGGCGCGTTTCGGCGGCGAAGAGTTCATGATCCTGCTGCGCGAGACCCCGATCGAGGCCGCCATGGCACTGGCCGAAGCCGTACGGGCCAAGATCGCCGATGTGCCGTTCGAGGATGTCGGTACCGTCAGCGCCAGCTTCGGTGTGGCCGAGTGGAATCACCAGGAAGACGCACACGCCCTGATCAATCGTGCCGATCGCGCGCTCTACCAGGCCAAGGGCGGCGGGCGTAATCAGGTGTGCCGCGCCGACGATTCGCCGGTCAAGCGCATTCTTGTCAGCGCGGAAGCACCGTCGGTGTGAGCGAATCGCGGTGACGATCGTCGGTCGCGTGGCACGAAGCGATCACGACTCGTCCGCGGAGGCAAGATGGGGTGCCAGTTCGTCGAGCAAAGCCGGATACAGTTGATCGGCCTGCGCGATATCGAAGGCGGTCTTCTTGCGCTTGCTGACGCCATGTCGATCCAGCCTCAGATGCACGGCAGGCGTCAGATCGTGTCGGCGGAGTGTGGCCGCGACGCAGGCCAATCGACAGCCATCGAGCGCCAGCAGCGGCCGGCCGGAGCGCGCCACATGCATCAGTGTCGCGACCTCACCGCCGACGCCGGCGATGCAGGACATGTCGGCCCGGCCTTCGCGATCGAGGCGCAAGGCGAAGTGGTTGGCCATCTGCGCGGCGCTCGAACAGCCGGAACACGAATACACGACAGCGCGCCGCGGGCGTGCACGGACCGGTTTTTCGTGACTCACGATTGCGAAAGACCGTGTTCGACGGCAAACACGGCCGCTTGCACGCGGCTGCTCAGCTCGAGTTTGCGCAGGACGCTCTGGACATGGATCTTGACGGTGCTTTCGGCCACATCCAGTTCGCGCGCGATCTGCTTGTTGCTCTGGCCGCGCGCTATGCAGGCGAGGATGTCACGCTCGCGTGGCGTGAGCTTCTCGAGCGCGACGTCGTTGGCCCGGCTGGGTGTGACGGCGGGGGTCTCGCCGGTACGGGTGGCCAGCAGTTTGCCCATCATCAGTGGCGACACCACCGGTTCGCCGCGCGAGGCCATGCGGATGGCGTCAGTCAGGGACTCGGCCTCGATGTTCTTGAGCAGGTAGCCGGTGGCGCCGGCGCGCAGGGCGGTGAGCAGATCGTCCGCATCCTCGGACACGGTCAGCATCAGCACATGCGCGTTCGGTGCGTCCTCGAGGATCAGGCGGAGGGCGTCGTGACCGCCCACTCCCGGCATGTGCAGATCGAGCAGCACGACGTCGGGCTGCAACTGTTTGGCGCGCTTCGCCCCTTCGAGGCCGTCGGCCGCCTCGCCAACCACCTCGAATTCGTCGTTGCGCTTGAGTAGCGCCATGATGCCGCTGCGGAACAGGCCGTGATCGTCCACCAGCAGGACCCGGATGGCTTCGCTCATGCTGCCGATTTCTCCTCTTCGTCGTGCCAGGCAACGGCCAGTGAGACTTCGGTGCCTTGACCTTTCCTGGAGCGCACCTCGAGCACGCCGCCGATACGCGCCGCCCGTTCGCTCATGATGTGAAGGCCGACATGCTCAATGCCATCGACCGCGTGCCTGGGCTCGGCGTCGAAACCCACGCCGTTGTCTCGAATCGATACGCGAAGGCCTTCGGTATCGCGCCATAGCTCGATGTGTACTTCACTGGCGTTGGCGTGTTTGCGCGCGTTGGATAGCGCTTCCTGGGCGATGTAGAGCACCTGGGTGCCGACCTCGACCGACAGCGGCGGTGCTTCGCCGTGCACCGCGAAGTGCCCGGATACGCCGCTCTGTGCGGAAAAACGATCGAGCGCCTGACGCAACGCGGCTGCCAGATCCTGCTCTGGCAAGCGGGCGCGAAAGTGACCGAGCAACTCGCGCACGTCGTCGTAGCTTTCCTGGATGCCGCGCCGGATCATGTCGAGCACCTCGTCGGTCTCGGCCGCATCCTGACGTTCGAGCGCGTCCTCCAGCATCTGGGTCTGCAGGTTGAGAAAGGCCAGTCCCTGGGCAATCGAGTCATGCAGTTCGCGCGCGATCATGTTGCGCTCCTCGGAAACGGCCATTTCCTTCTCGCGCGAGAGCAGTCGTACGTTTTCGATGGCCATGCCCAGATGTTGCCCGAGGCTTTGCAACACCTGTCGGTCGTCGTCGGAGACGTCTTTCGGCGCCTTGAAATACAGATTGAAGATACCCAGCGTGCGTTTGTTGTGGTTGACCGGAATCGCGGTCACGGTGGCGAAGCCGGCGCGTTCGCAGGTTTCGCGGGTGCGAACGCTGCTGGGGCCGTCGGTGTCGCTGACCACGGGGATGTCGCCGAGCATCGCCATGCCGCACAGGCAGTCGGTGCATTCGAGGATGGCCTCGGATTCGACGAACTCGTTGTCCAGTCCCTGCTGGGTGGTGATGTAGAGATTCTCCTCGCTCGCGTCGAGCAGCCGCACCGAGGCGGCGTCGGCTTCGAAGGTGCGACAGACCTGATCGAGAAAACCGCGGGACAATTCCTCGATGCCCACCGGCTCGCGCAACAAGCGACTGACGTCATAGAGAATGTGCAGTTCGCGGTTCTTGTCCGCCAGCGAGCGGGTTTTGTCGGCGACGCGCTGCTCCAGGGTGGCATACAGGCCCTGGAGGTGATCGGCCATGCGGTTGAAGCCACGCGACAGGTCGCCGAATTCATCGTTGGTGAGCACCGGAACGCGGACCGCGAAATCCTCGCCCTCCATGCGCAGCATGCCGCGCTGCAGCGCGTCCACCGGCCGGATGACGGCCACGAAGAAGAAACGCATGAGCATCACGGTGCCGACCACTGCAAGCGCCAGCAGAGCCACCTGGTAGGTGCGCAGCACATTGGTGTGCTCGGTAAACGCCACTTCCATCTTCTTGACCATCGCGTTCACGCGGGTCACGTAATCGCGGGTGGCGGTCTCGAGCGCCAGTGTCGCTTCACGCAGGGTGGTGGCGTCGGGGGCATCGATGACCTGGTCGACCAGGGGGCGCATGGTGTTTTGCCAGGAGGCGGTGATACTCGCCATGTCGTCGGGAATGCCCCGGTCACGGGGGATGAACAGCGGCCGCGCGGGATCACCTTTTTCCAGACCCGCCTGGACGCCTTCGATGTCGGCCAACTCGGCATCGAGCGCTTTCAAGCGTGCCTGGCGGCCGATGCCGTCGAGCGGCAGCACGGTTACGTCGTGGGCGACCTTCCAGGAGCGCATGCGCAGGCTGCCGGCGTCGTTGATGGCGGCGGCCACGCCTTCGAGTTTCCATGAGGAATAGAGGGTCAGGCCGATGGCCGCGAGTGCGAGCAACAGGAAGCCCCCCAAGACGCCGAGGATCTTGGTGGCGAGTTTCTGCCCGACCATTCGACTCACGAAATTCAGTCCGGTGTGGTTCGTCGTAGGGGGCAAGTTGCGCTCCGCGTGGGGGCTTGTCAACGGCGGCGGACGGTCGCCGGAAGGGACCGTCCGCGCCTCGCTCGGGTGGCTCAGGCCGGTCGGCGCTTGGTGCGCACGATCTGGTAGGCACGACCCAGATACATCAGCGGCGCCGTCAAAATGTGCACCAGACGGGTGAAGGGGAAGATCAGGAACACCGTCATGCCGAAGAAGATGTGGGCACGGAAGATCGGATCTACCGATGCCATCAGTTCGGGCTGCGGATTCAGTGTCAGGATGCTCTTCACCCAGGCGGCAAGTGCCAGCATCACGGACGGGTCACCATGGTTGGCATGGCCGATGGAGAACGGCACCGTCAGCAGACCGAGAACCAGCGTGATCATCAACCAGCTGATGACGAACATGTCGTTCTTGCGGCCGGTGACGCGAATGCGGTGGTTGCTTACACGGCGCATCCACAGCATGGCGCCCCCGAGCAGGCACATGCCGCCGAAGACGATGCCGGCGATGATGGCGATCCACTGGTGTGCCAGGTCGGAAATCCCCAGCCCCAGCCACAGGCCGTGCGGCAGCACGAGCCCGGCGAAGTGACCGGCGAAGATCGACAGGATGCCGATGTGGAACAGGTTGCTGGCCAGCAGCATGTTCTGCTTGGAGAGCAGCATCGACGAGTCGGTCTTCCAGGTGTATTGCTGGTAGTCGAAACGGATCCAGCTGGCGACCACGAACACCGTCAGGCAGATGTAGGGATAGACGCCGAAAATCAGCTTAATGAATGACATTGCGAACTCCTCACGCGGCCAGCCGGGTCAGCGAGCCATGGGTTTCGAGAATCCGGATTAACGGTGCGTAGGGGCTTTCGACCTTTTCAAGGTTTTGCGCGAGCACCGCGAAGATCTTCGACACATCGGCCAGGAAGACCTTGGCGCCGGCCGGGTCGGTTTGCGACACGAATTCGAGCATGAGGGGCAGGAAATCGGGGATTTCCTTCTCCTCGTGCTGGAAGCCGAAGGACTTGTAGTACTCCGACAGATCGATCAGTGCCGGCCCGCGGTTCTTGTCGTCACCGAACAGGTGGTGCGTCAGGTGAAGACTGTGCTCGGGCACCATGTCGAAGGTCGCCACATAGGCCGCTTCGCGTTCGGTCGGGTCTTGCGCGATCAGGCCATCGATGAACGCCGCGATTGCCTCGCGATCGGCGTCCGAGAACAGATTGTCGCGATCGATCTCGGCCAGCCAGACAGCCGCCGTGCCGTGGTCGGTCACGGTGTTGTCCAGCTCCCGGACCAGCGCCTGGTCAGGGTAGTCGAGCAGTTCGGCCAGTAGTTTGTAGATTTGCATGAGTTTCCCTCCTCAGTACCGTTCGCCCGTGGGGTCGTGTGTGTCTTCGGCCAATGGGGCCATTTCGCGCGATTCGACGGACTCCTTGCGTCGTGCGGGGAACAGCGCGTTCGGGCTGATGCCGGGCGATGCCGCGTTGCCGAAGGTGAAGCCCGTCTGACCCTGGAAGCCGTGGTAATCCTCCAGACGCATTTCCTCCTTCGAGGTCGGAATCACGAAGCGGTCCTCGTAGTTGGCGATGGCCAGATAGCGATACATCTCTTTGGCCTGATCCTCGCTCATGCCGACGGCCTCGAGGGCGCGCAGATCGGCTTTGCCGTCCACATGCACCGAGCGCTGGTAGGAGCGCATGGCGATCATGCGGTTGAGCGCGTCGATGATCGGTTGCTCCTTGCCGGCGGTGAGCAGGTTGGCCAGGTATTGCACCGGCAGGCGCATGGCCTCGGCCTTGGGGATGACGCCATCGGCTTCGGTGGGCAGCGTGTTCTGGTCGATCTGCGACTGCACCGGCGAGAGCGGCGGCACGTACCAGATCATCGGCAGGGTGCGGTACTCCGGGTGCAGCGGGAAGGCGATCTTCCACTCCATGGCCATCTTGTAGATGGGCGACTTCTGCGCGGCGAGGATCCAGTCGTCGGTGATGCCGTCCTTCTTCGCCTGCGCGATCACTTCCGGGTCGAAGGGATCGACGAACATGTCCAGATGCTCCTGGTACAGGTCCTGGGTGTCGTCGGCACTGGCTGCGTCGAGCACCTTGTCGGCGTCGTAGAGAATGATGCCGTTGTAACGAATGCGGCCCACGCACGATTCGGAACACACCGTCGGCATGCCGTTTTCCACGCGCGGGTAGCAGCCGATGCACTTCTCGGCCTTGGACGATTCCCAGTTGAAGAACACCTTCTTGTACGGGCAGCCCGAGATGCACATGCGCCAGCCGCGGCAGCGGTCCTGGTCGGCCAGCACGATGCCGTCTTCCTCGCGCTTGTAGAGCGCGCCGGACGGGCAGGAGGCGACACAGGCCGGGTTGATGCAGTGGTTGCAGATGCGCGGCAAATACATGTGGAAGGTGTTTTCGAACTGCTTGTACATCTCCTTTTCCATGTTGGAGAAGTTCGCGTCACGCGAGCGTGAGGCGAATTCGCCCGCCAGATCGTCTTCCCAGTTCGGCCCCCAGGTCACCTTGTCCATCTTCTCGCCGGTGATCTGCGAGACCGGACGCGCGGTCGGCGCGGCTTCGGACAGCGGCGCGTTCTGCAGGCGTGCGTAGTCGAAGGTGAAGGGTTCGTAGTAGTCGTCGATCTCGGGCATGTTCGGGTTGGCGAAGATCTGCACGATCTTCTTGAGCTTGCCGCCGGCCTTGAGCTCGAGCTTGCCGTTGATCTTCTCCCAACCGCCTTTCCACTTTTCCTGGTCTTCCCACTGCTTCGGATAACCGATGCCGGGCTTGGACTCGACGTTGTTGAACCAGGCGTACTCGACGCCCTTGCGGTTGGTCCAGACGTTCTTGCAGGTCACCGAGCAGGTGTGGCAACCAATGCACTTGTCGAGGTTGAACACCATCGCGAACTGTGCGCGGATTTTCATGTGTTTCTCCTGTTTCTTGCGTGGGGCGCGATGTCGCGTTCGATCGATCGCGCCCGACGAATCACTTGGGTCCGATACCGGCCGGGTTGCGCTGTGCTTCGCGCGCGTCGGTCAGTGGGCGTTCCAGCCAATCGATGTCCTGATCCTCGATCTTGTGCAGCACCACCATCTCGTCGCGCTGGCAGCCGACCGTGCCGTAGTAGTTGAAGCTGTAGGACAACTGGGCATAGCCGCCGACCATGTTGGTCGGCTTGACCACCACCCGGGTCACCGAGTTGAGAATGCCGCCGCGCTTGCCGGTGGTGTTCGAGCCGGGCACGTTGATGTTCTTTTCCTGGGCGTGGTACATCAGCGCCATGCCGCGCGGCACGCGCTGCGACACCACTGCCCGAGCCACCGTGGCGCCGTTGGAGTTGATCGCCTCAACCCAGTCGTTGTCGCGGATGCCGACCGTCGCCGCCTCTTCTTCGGACAGCCAGATGTAGGGGCCGCCGCGGAACAGGTTGAGCATGCGCAGGTTGTCCTGGTAGCTGGAGTGGATGCCCCACTTGGAGTGCGGGGTGATCCACGACAAGGTCAGGTGCGGCTTGGCCTTCACGCTGGCCGGCACGTTGTTGTGCGCCTTGAGATCCACCGGCGGCTTGAAGGCGCAGAAGCCCTCGCCGAAGTCCAGGAACCACTCGTGATCCTGATAGAAGTGGGCGCGACCGGTCAGCGTACGGAACGGAATGTGCTCATGGATGTTGGTGTAGCCGGCGGTGTAGGACACGGTTTCCGACTCGATCCCCGACCAGGTCGGCGCGGTGATGATCTTGCGCGGCTGGGCGACGATGTCGCGGAAGGTGATCTTGTCTTCGTGGCGGCCGGCGTACAGATGGTGGTGATCGATGCCGGTCTTCTTCGACAGCGCACTCCATGACTTGTGGGCCACCTCGCCGTTGGTCTCCGGCGCCATGCGCATGATGGCGTCGCACACGTAGATGTCTTCCTCGAGCGAGGGCATGCCCTTGGAGACACCTTCCTCGCGCACCGGGTAGTTGCTCTTCTTCAACTCCTCGTACTCGGCGTCGGTGTTCCAGTCGATGCCCTTGATGTTGTTGCCCAGTTTCTTCATCAAGGGGCCGAGGCCGATGAACTTGTTGTAGGTCTGCGCATAGTCGCGCTCGACCACCTTGAGGATCGGCATGGTCTTGCCCGGCACCGGCTCGCACTCGCCTTTCTTCCAGTCGAGCGCCTCGCCAAAGGGCTGCGCCAGCTCCATGGCCGAGTCGTGCTGCATGGGCAGCGCGACCAGATCCTTGGCGTTGGGCAGGTGCTTGGCGGCCAGGGTGGAGAAGGTCTTCGCCAGCGTCTTGAAGATCTGCCAGTCGGACTTGGACTCCCAACCCGGCGTCACCGCCTCACCCAACGGGTGGATGAACGGGTGCATGTCGGTGGTGTTGAGGTCGTTCTTCTCGTACCAGGTCGCGGTCGGCAGGATGATGTCCGAGTAGGCGCCGGTGGAGTTGAGGCGGAAGTTGATGTCCACCATCAGGTCGAGCTTGCCGACCGGACCGTTCTCGCGCCACTTCACTTCCTGGCAGCGATTGCCGTCGCCGCCTTCGGCCATCACGCCGTTCTGCGCGCCGAGCAAGTGCTTGAGGAAGTATTCGTGGCCTTTGGCCGACGAGCCGATCAGGTTGGCGCGCCACACGATCAGGTTGCGCGGCCAGTTCTCTTCCGCGTCCGGGTCGGCGAAGGCGACGTCGAGCTTGCCGCTCTTGAGCTGGTCGACCACGTAGTTGGCCACCCCGGCTTCGTCAGTGGCGCCGGCCTGTTCGGCGTCCGCCACCACGTCGAGCGGATTGCGGTTGAAGTGCGGTGCCGTCGGCAGCCAGCCCATGCGGGTGGCCTTGACGTTGTAGTCGGCCAGGGTCAGGCCCCTGTTGCGGTTCTTGCCGGCCGGCGACAGCAGCTGATCGGCATCGACGGTTTCGTAGCGCCACTGGTCGGTATGGAAGTACCAGTAGGAGGTCGAGTTCATGTGGCGCGGCGGGCGCTGCCAGTCGAGCGCGAAGGCGATCGGTGCCCAGCCGGCCTGCGGGCGCAGTTTCTCCTGGCCCACATAGTGCGCCCAGCCACCGCCGGTCTGGCCCACGCAGCCGCACATGTGCAGCAGGTTCATGATCGAGCGATAGGCCAGATCGTTGTGGTACCAGTGGTTGATGGCGGCGCCCATGATGACCATGGACTTGCCCTTGGTCTTCGAGGCGTTGTCGGCGAACTCACGGCCGGTACGCGTCAGGTCGGCGGCCTTGACGCCGGTGTGCTTGGCGGCCCAGGCCGGCGTGTAGGGCACGGTGTCGTCGTCGTAGGACGAAGCCACGTTGTCGCCGCCGAGGCCGCGGTCGATACCGTATTGGGCGACCTGCAGGTCGAACACCGAGGCGACCAGGGTCTCTTCGCCGTTGGCCAGCGTGAGCTTGCGCACCGGCACGTTCTTCCACAGCAGTTCGGACTCGCCTTCGGTGAAGTGGGGGAAGCCCACCGACACCACGTCGTCGCGGTTGTCGATGCAGCTCAGTTCGAGTTCGGTGTCGGCACCCGCGCCCGTCTTCTCAAGCAAGTTCCACTTGCCATCCTCACCCCAACGGAAACCGATCGAGCCGTTCGGCGCCACATAGCCGTTGCTCTTGGTGTCGAAGGCGACGGTTTTCCATTCCGGGTTGTTGGCTTCGCCCATGGCGCCGTCGAAATCGGAGGCGCGCAGGTTGCGGTCGGTGACGTAGCCGTCTTCGTGCTTGCGCAGGGTCACCAGCATCGGCAGATCGGTGTACTTGCGCGCGTATTGCTGGAAGTACGGATCCTGCTTGTTGATGTAGAACTCCTTGAGCGCCACGTGGCCCATGGCCAGGAAGGCGGCGGAGTCGGTACCCTGTTTGACCGGCATCCACAGGTCGGCGAACTTGACGTACTCGGCGTAGTCCGGCGCCATGGAGACGATCTTCGCGCCCTTGTAGCGCACTTCGGTGGCGAAGTGGGCGTCCGGCGTACGCGTCATCGGCAGGTTGGCGCCGGTGATGATCAGGTAGGTGGAGTTGTACCAGTCGGCCGCTTCCGGCACGTCGGTCTGCTCGCCCCAGGTCTGCGGGCTGGCCGCGGGCAGATCGCAATACCAGTCGTAGAAGGAGCCACAGGCGCCGCCGATGAGCGACAGGTAGCGGCTGCCGGCGGCGTAGGAAATCATCGACATGGCGGGGATCGGCGAGAAACCGTAGATGCGGTCCGGGCCCCACTTCTTGATGGTGTAGACGTTGGAGGCGGCGACGATTTCGCTGACTTCGTCCCAGCCGGTGCGGACAAAACCACCGAGGCCACGCACGCCGACGTATTTCTCACGCTTGTTCGGGTCGGCCTGGATGGCGGCCCACGCCTCGACCGGGTCCTTGCCGCTCTTGCGCTCGGCGCGATACAGCTCGAGCAGCCGGCCGCGGATCATCGGGTGCTTGATGCGATGCGGCGAATACAGGTACCAGGAGAAGGACGCCCCACGCTGGCAGCCGCGCGGCTCGTGGTTGGGCAGATCCTCGCGGGTGCGCGGGTAGTCGGTCTGCTGCATCTCGAACGACACCAGGCCGTTCTTGACGAAGATTTTCCAGGAGCAGCCGCCGGTGCAGTTCACCCCGTGGGTGGAACGCACCACCTTGTCGTGGCGCCAGCGGTTGCGGTACGCGTCCTCCCAGTTCCGGTCTTCATCGGTGACGATGCCGTGGCCGGACGAGAAGGTGTCCTTGACCCGTTCAAAGAACTTCAGTCGGTCGAGAAAATGACTCATCGGTGACTCCTTGTGGCGGGGGCGAGTGCCCCCGGCAATTCAATCGATTTCGCTTGGTTTGGTGCGCCGCAGTGCACCGCTTACGGGTTCTGGTATTCCGCTTTCGGGCCGAGGTAGTACCACCAGTTCAGCGCCAGGCAGACCAGGTAGAAGGCCGCCAGGCCATACAGCGCGTACTCGGGGGTGGCGGCCTTGATCTGCTCGCCGAACACCTTGGGGATGATGAAAGCGCCATAGGCGGCGATGGCCGAGGTCCAGCCCAGCACCGGGCCGGCCTGCTCTTTCGGGAACACCATGGCGACGGTGCGGAAGGTCGAGCCGTTACCGATGCCCGAGGCCGCGAACAACACCAGGAAGAGCACGAAGAAGGGCAGGAAGAACTCTTCCGGCGTGGCCGACTGGTAGGCCGCCTTCATGTAATAGGCCACGCCCAGCGCGGCGCCGACCATGGCGTAGGTGATGTACTGGGTGACGCGCGCGCCGCCGAGCTTGTCGGCCATCCAACCGCCCACCGGGCGGATCAGCGCGCCGATGAAGGGCCCCATCCAGGCGTACATCAGCGCCGAGGGGCCGTTGGGGTTGGCGGTGGTGTGGGTCATCACGCCATCGACCATCACGTGCTGGAAGCCGAAGATCACCTTGATGGCCAGCGCGAAGGCGGCCGAGTAGCCGATGAAGCTACCGAAAGTCATGGTGTAGATCACGCTCATGACCCAGGTGTGCTTGTGGCCGAAGATGGAGAACTGGCGCTGCAGGTTGGGCTTGATCTGGCCCGGGATCAGCTTGAGCAGGAACACCGTCAGCGCGATCACGCCGGCGAGCACGAACCACTTGGTCCAGCCCGGCAGGCCGATACCGATCGGTGCCGGCAGAATCAGGTAGAGGCCGACGCCAGCGGCGATGAAGGCCATCAACAGCATGCCCGCGATCTTGCTCATGGCGCCGATCGGCGAGCCGATCTGGGGCGACACTTCCTCGGTGCGGATGTTGTTCATGCCGAACCAGCCGGCGAAAGCCAGCGGCACCAGCAACAGCAGCCACACGAAGCCGGCATTGGCCAGCCAGGTGTCGGAACCGGCGGGGATCTTGCCGATCAGCGTGCCGGAGGTGCTCACCAGCTGGATCGCGTCACCGCTGAAGGCGCCGAACAGCGGCACCGTCATCACCAGCGGAATGAGAATCTGCATGGTGGTCACACCGGCGTTGCCCAGCCCCGCGTTGAGACCCAGCGCCAGACCCTGCATGCGCTTGGGGAAGAAGTAGCTGATGTTCGACATCGACGAGGCGAAGTTGCCACCGCCGAAGCCGGACAGGAAGGCGAGCAGCTGGAACACCCACAGCGGCGTGCTCTGGTCCTGCAGCGCGAAGCCGGTGCCCACCGCCGGGATCATCAACAGCGCGGTGGTGAAGAAGATGGTGTTGCGCCCGCCCGCGATGCGGATGAAGAAGCTCGACGGGATGCGCAGGGTGGCGCCGGTGAGGCCGGCGATGGCCGACAGGGTGAACAGCTCGGCGGGCTTGAAGGGGAAGCCGGCGTTGAGCATCTGCACCGTGATGATCCCCCACATCAGCCACACGGCGAAGCCGCACAGCAGGCTGGGGATGGAGATCCACAGGTTGCGGTTGGCGATGCGCTTGCCGTTGGCCGCCCAGAAGGCGGCATCCTCGGGCGCCCAGGTGTGCAGATCGGCCCCCTGGTCGGCTTGCCCGCCACCGGGGCGCGGCAGTGCGTCTGCGTTGCTCGAATTCATGAAGATCTCCTTGGATGGATGTTTCGATCACTCAGTGGCCGTCGCCAGTTCGGCGCGGCCTTTGATGACGTCGGTACGGCGGACTTCGGTCCAGTACATCCAGATCAGCGAGACCCAGACCACGCCGTACATGAGCATGAAAGTGCTGGAGCGCACGCCGGTCAGGTCGACCAGGGCGCCGAACATGATCGGCAGCAGGAAGCCGCCCAGACCGCCGACCAGACCGACGATGCCGGACACCGCGCCGATGTCCTGATGGAAGTCGTCGGAGATGTACTTGAACACCGAGGCCTTGCCGAAGGCGAAGGCGACGCCGACGATGAACAGCAGGATCGTGAACACGGTCGGGCTGAGGCTGATGTCGTAGGTCTGCGGCCCATGGACGGTCTGCACCGTGAGGTGGGTCTGCGGGTAGGACATCAGGAACAGGCAGATCCACGAGGCCCACATCACCCACCAGGTCACCTTGTGGGCACCGAAACGATCCGACAGCCAGCCGCCCACTGCGCGCAGCACGCCGCCGGGCAGCGAGAAGGCCGCCGCCAGCACGGCCGCCGAGCGCAGGCCGAAGCCGTATTCCTCGACGTAGTACTCGGTCATCCACAAGGCCAGCGCGACGTAGCCGCCGAAGACGATGGAGTAGTACTGGCAGTACTTCCATACCTTGGGATCCTTGAGCGCGCGCAGCTGGTCGGTGAGCGGCACGCTCTTGCCGATGCGGTGGTCGGGATCGTCGAAGCTGAACATCCAGAAGAGCAGGGCGGTGACCAGCATCGCCACCGCATACACGGTCGGTACCATTTGCCAGCCCCAGGCGACCACGATGGATGGCGCCACCAGCTTGGTGAGTGCGGCCCCTGCGTTGCCGGCACCGAAGATGCCCATCGCGAAGCCCTGGTTCTTGCGTTCGAACCAGCGCGCGCAGTAGGCGATACCTACCGAGAAGGAACCGCCGGCGAGGCCGACGAACAAGCCGATGACGAGGAACTGCCAGTATTCGGTGGCGAAGCCGATCATGTAGATCGGAATCACCGTGGCCAGCAGCAGGCCGAAAATCACCACCCGGCCACCGAACTTGTCGCCGAGCAGGCCCAGCGGCAGGCGGGACAGTGCGCCGGTGAGCACCGGTGTCGAGGCCAGCAGGCCGAACTGGGTCTCGTTGAGGTTGAGCATCTCCTTGATAGGCACCCCGAGCACCGCGAACATCATCCAGATCGCGAAACAGATGGTGAAGGCAAATGTGCTTGAACCGAGCACTGCGTATTGCTTGTAGCGAAGCGATTTCATGGCGTGGTGTTCCTCCTGCGCGAGACAGCAGACTGGATACGACACAGCCTATCGGCGGCGGGCGGCGGACAACATTCCCCATTGGCAGGGGAGGGGCGGTGCAGGAGGACTAGTCCTAAAGTACTAGTGTCTGGTTGGCCTGGGCGACATCGCACGGCGCAAAAAAGAAACCCGGTTCCGCCACCAAGGCGGTTCCGGGCTCAAAGAGGTTCTGGAGGCGGGCGATCAGTTCTCGAGCAGTCGCTGCATGGCTGGCAGGTCCGCGAGCCGGATCGTTCGGCCACGTCCTTCTTCGATCAGACCGGTTTCGCGCAATTTGCGCAGGGCGCGTGAAAGTGATTCGCCGCTCAGGTTGAGGATCGATGCCACGGCATATTTGGGCGCGGGCAGGGTGACCCAGTCGCTGTTGCCGCCGGCGCCTTCGCGAAGCTCGAGCAGGTAGGCGACGATACGCTTGTGCGCATGGGCCGGCGTGGACTGACTGATCGACTCGATGAGCGCCTGGATGCGTCCGGACACTTCAGACAGCATGCGCAGGGAAAGCTCGTGGTCGGCTTTGACGGCACTGATCAGCGCATGGGAGGGAATGTGAAGCAGCACGCATTCGCGCACACTCTGTGTCCACGCGCGGTAGTGTGACAGGCGAAACACGCCGAGCTCGCCGAAGAAGCGCTGCTCGGTGAACAGCTCAATGACTTTGTCGCGGCCACTTGGGTCGCGTGCCAGTAATTTGACCGCGCCCTCGACGACAAAGTACAGACCCGTCGGCTCCGAACCGCGTCGAAAGATGACGCTGCCGCGTTTGTAGCGTTCAAAGCATGCTTCGCTGGCCAACAGCTCCAGTGTTGTTTCCGGCAACCCGTTCAATAGCGGCATCTGCGCCAACACACGGCCTGCCCGCGCGTTCCGACTCGGGTCGGTAATGCTGTCTGGTGACAACTCGGCAGTGCAACGTCGGTCCATTCGAGGCCCTCCTTGTCGACACCGGCGTCGGTGAAAATCAAGGCGGCACGGACCGCCTGACGCCGTCGTAACAAGGAAAGCTTAGGCAGGGGAACGCCCGCCCACAATCGGTCAAACGGAGTAGGCCTAGCTCGAAAGAGCTATCTTTGGGCGCCGAGCTCTAGATGACGGCGTCACCCGTCGGTGCGGGAGCGATCGGCGGCGGCGCCGTTCAGGCGGCCTCGCCCTTGGCCTGAAGATAGCGCCGCGCACGTTCCTTGGCGGCGTGATAGTCCCCGTGGCCGATGTGAATGAGGTCGGCCAGCTTGCGCATCAAATGATTTTCGTGCGCGGCCAGGTGACCGTCAGCCAGCGCCACGCGCCACAGATACTCCATCACGCGCAGCTTTCGCGCCAACGAAAACGCCTCGTTGATGCGCTGTGTGAATGCAAAGTAGCCCGGCGCTTCGCGCGCTTCAGCGGTGGCGTGTTCGACGAGGCGGTCGAGCTCGGGTTCGTCGAGTTCGAACTCGTGTCGCAAGGCGTTGCGCACGGTGTCGATCTCGTCTTCTCCGATGTCGCTGTCCGCGTGCATCATTTCTATCAGCAAGGCGGCGGTGGCCAATCTCAGGTCGTGCTCGTACGACGCCGATCCGTCGCTTTGTTCGGTCAGAGTCTTGAAGAACGATTGGAGAAAAGTCGGCATGTCCGATTCCTGGCTGTTCGGCGTGCACCGGCGGGGGCAGCGCATGGAAGGTCAGAGTGTGCAATCACGCGCTTGTTCCGGCGGGCTCAAAACGCGTGCGGGCTGCCTCGACGACAGCCCGCGCAGGTGAGGCGGTGTTCAGCGGCTGATCGGCTTGTAGCGAATGCGCTTGGGCTTGGCGCCTTCCTCGCCCAGACGTTTCTTCTTGTCTTCTTCGTATTCCTGATAGTTGCCCTCGAAGAAGGTCCATTGCGACTCGCCTTCGGCCGCCAGGATGTGCGTGCAGATGCGGTCCAGAAACCAGCGATCGTGGCTGATGATGAGCGCGCAGCCGGCGAATTCGAGCAGCGCGTCTTCAAGCGCACGCAGGGTTTCCACGTCCAGATCGTTGGAGGGTTCGTCGAGCAGCAGTACGTTGCCGCCCTCGACCAGCATCTTGGCCAGATGCAGTCGCCCGCGCTCGCCGCCGGAGAGCTTGCCCACCAGTTTCTGCTGGTCGCCGCCCTTGAAGTTGAAGCGGCCGATGTAGGCGCGGCTGGGGAATTCGAACTTGCCGACGGTCAGCACGTCGGCGCCGCCGGAGATGACGTCGAAGACGGTCTTGTCGTCTTCCAGCCCCTCGCGGGATTGGTCGACCGAGGCAATCTGGACCGTACTGCCGATCTCGACACTGCCGCTATCGGGTGTTTCCTGCCCCTGAATCATGCGGAACAGCGTGGACTTACCCGCGCCGTTGGGGCCGATGACACCGACGATGGCACCGGGCGGCACGCTGAAACTGACCTTGTCCATCAACAGCTTGTCGCCGAAGGCCTTGGTCACGCCATTGAATTCGATCACCTTGTCGCCGAGACGCTCGCCGGGCGGAATGAAGATTTCCTGCGTCTCGTTGCGACGCTGGTATTCCACGCTCGACATTTCGTCGTAGCGGGCCAGGCGCGCCTTGCTCTTGGCCTGACGTGCCTTGGGGTTGGAACGCACCCAATCGAGTTCCTGCTTCATGGCCTTCATGCGCGCCGCTTCCTGCTTGGATTCCTGCTCCAGGCGTTGTTCCTTCTGCTCCAGCCAGCTGGAGTAGTTGCCTTTCCAGGGAATGCCGTGGCCGCGGTCGAGTTCGAGAATCCACTCCGCCGCGTTGTCGAGGAAGTAGCGGTCGTGGGTGACGGCCACCACGGTGCCCGGGAAGCGCACCAGGAACTGCTCCAGCCATTCGACCGATTCGGCATCCAGGTGGTTGGTGGGCTCGTCGAGCAGCAGCATGTCGGGCTTGGCGAGCAACAATTTGCACAGCGCGATACGGCGCTTCTCGCCGCCCGACAGATTGCCGACCTTGGCCTCCCAGGGCGGCAGGCGTAGCGCGTCGGCGGCGATTTCCATCTGTGTTTCGACATCGGCGCCAGCGGCGGCGAGAATGTTTTCGTACTTGGCCTGTTCCTCGGCCAGCTTGTCGAAGTCGGCATCCGGTTCGGCGTAGGCGGCGTAGATCTCCTCGAGTTTGGTGCGTGCTTCCATGATCTCGCCGAGCGCCGATTCGACTTCTTCCTTCACCGTCTTGTCGGCGTCCAGCACGGGCTCCTGTGGCAGGTAGCCGATGGAAATGCCTGGCAGATGCTGGACTTCACCTTCATATTCCTTCTCGACACCGGCCATGATCTTGAGCACGGTGGATTTGCCCGCGCCGTTGAGGCCCAGCAAGCCGATCTTGGCGCCGGGGAAAAACGACAGCGAGATGTCCTTGATGATCTGGCGCTTGGGTGGGACGACTTTGCTCACGCGGAGCATGGACATTACGTATTGGGCCATGGTGCTCGGTTGTGCTCTGATTGCTCGAAAGGCATGACTTTACCTGAGCCACTCGTGCGCAGGCCAATCGATGGGGACGAGCCGCGCGTCACCCCAAAAAAGAGCGAGCACCCGCAGGTGCTCGCAAATAGTGCAGAAGAGCGGATGAAAGTGGGTGGGGTCAGTTGCTGCTGGCCACAAGCGGCTTGATGTTGTCGTGCTGGGCGCTTTGCGCGTCCTTGGACGAGGTCGTCTTGCTGCTGTTTGCCGATGTCAGCGATTGCACGTCGCCAGAAACCTCACCGCCTTCTTCAATGAGGATCTTGCCGTAGCGGATGGTGCCACTGACCCGTCCCGTGGCATGGATGATGAGTTGTTCGCGCGCGGTCAGGTCGCCGTCGAAGTTGCCGTGAATCTCGGCCACATCGATGCCCACCTTGCCGGAGAAGGATCCGTTCTCGGCAATGCGAATGACGCGGCTGTCCATGGTGGCTTCAACCCGGCCTTCGACCACCAGCGTGTCGCAATCGAGAATCTCTGCGCCGCGCAGCTTCACGTCCGGGCCGACGATCAGGCAACTGCCCCCGTCTTTGGCCGTCGGCGTCTTCGCCGGGGTGTCTTGTTTCATCGTGGCGGTGGACTGATCGGGTGTTGCGGGCGTGTCGAATTGGCTGCGCATGTTGGCTCCAAAGGTTCCGGGGCGGGGTGTCGGACGGGACAGCGGCGAGGCTGGGGTCGGGGCAGGACTCGTTGTCGGTGATTTGACCGGGTTCAACCCGTTCTGAGGTGGCGTTGCTTCCTGGCGTTTGTGAAACAAACTGGACTTGTTGAACATGGCATCTCCTTGCAGTCGAACTCAGGCCGGGCACTTCCCGTCGCTGCGGGGGCATTCGCAAGGGGCGTGCCAATCACGCAAAAACGCACTGACGGTGCGGTGTGGCGTCACGGTGGCGATGTGTCGGTGATGTTTTCGGGCGGCATTTGTCGTTCATAGGCGACACGATTACGCGGGCATGCCGTCAAGCGATTGAAATCATGATGAAACATGGCGTCGCCAAAAGGCGACGTTTTGATTGCCGGTGGCGGCACCAAACGCGCGGCACTTGCATTTGCTTACCGCGTCAATCGCTGGTGTCGCCTAAAGTTGATGCCCATCCAATGCCTGTGTTTTTGCATGTTTTCACGCATGTCGTTCCGGCAGATATTGTTCGCCGGATTCTTGCTGATCGCCGTCGTTCTGGGGGCTGCCGCCGTTCAGGGCTTGCGCCTGCTCGAAGGCTTTGCCGTCGAGAGCCGGGTTGGCGCGCAGACCGCCATCGGGCTGACGACCGCCGCGCAACAACTGGCTGAGCGCACCGTCGACATGGAGCGCAGCGCACGACAATACCGGGTGCTTGAAGCGCCGGCGCTCAAGACACGTTTCCTTGAGCAACGGCGTGACGCCGAAAAAGCGCTGAGCGCCTTTTCGCGCGTGGCTCCGAGCACGCTCGGGGGCGTCGCCGACACTTGGCGTACCGCGGCCAGACAGGCCGAAGCCGCCCTCGAGCGCCCCGGTGGTGATGCCGAGTTGCGCGACGCGCTCGGGCGTATGCATGCCCTCAATGATCGACTCAGCGTCGAAGCGCGTCGATGGGTGTCGCGCCAAAACGCCGCCTTGCTCAACGCGCTGGAAACCAATCGCCTGCGGCTGGCCTGGCAGGTGACGCTTGCGGTGGGGGTGGCGGCCACGCTCGCCGCAATGTTCGGGTGGCTGCTTGCCCGTCCGGTAAAGCAGATCGAGCGGGGTATCGAGCAGCTGGGGGATTGTCGGCTCGAACAAGCCATCGAGGTCTCGGGGCCGGTGGATTTGCGTCAGGTAGGCCAGCGCCTGGACTGGCTGCGCCAGCGCCTGACTGAGCTCGAAGCCGATCGCGTGCGCATGCTGCGGCATGTCTCCCACGAGCTCAAGACCCCGCTTGCCGCGCTGCGCGAGGGCGTCGCGCTGCTGACGGATGAGGTGGCCGGGCCGCTGGTGCCGGCGCAGCGCGAGGTGGTCGACATCCTCAATGACAATGTGCATGTGCTGCAGGGGCGGATCGAGGACCTGCTCGGCTTCAATGCCGCGGTGTTCGACGCCCGCCGACTGCATCGCGAGGACATCCGTCTGCGCGATCTGCTCTCGCGCATCGTCGAGAGTCAGCGGCTGCAGGCACAGTCCCACAATGTCAGCATCGTGCTCGATGCGGCGCCGGTGTTTGTCGATGTCGATGCGGAGAAACTCGCGGTGGCGGTGGGCAACCTGTTGGCGAACGCGATTTCGTTCAGCCCACCGGGTTCGGTCGTCACGCTGCGCGCGACGCGTGCGGGAGAGTATGTGCATATCGACTGTGAAGATCGTGGTCCCGGCGTTGCCATCGAGGACGCCGGCCGCATCTTCGATCCGTTCTTCCAGGGGCGCCGCCAGCCCGAGAAAGCGCGCGATGGCTCCGGCGTGGGCTTGTCGATCGTGCGCGAATACATCCAGGCACACGGGGGCCGTGTCAGCCTTGTTTCGGGCGAAGGCGGCGCCCACTTCCGAATCGAACTTCCCTTGGCTGCCTGACTTTCATGATCCATCGATTGATTTCCCTTCGCGCGCTGGTCGCGGTGTCTGCTCTGCTGTTGCTTGCCGGGTGTCAGCACTTCATGTACTCGCCAGTGCGCACCGAGGTGCGTTCCGACGATGTGGCGCTGCGCGCCGTTCTGGCCTACGCCCGCGAACAGGCGGCGCTCGACGCGAGCGCACGCGCTGCCCAGATCAAGGCGCTGGAGCATGAGAAGCCAACGCCGATCGGGCTCATGAAGCTGGCCGTGATTCACGGGCAGAACCGCGACGAGTCCGATCCGGCGAAGGGCGCGGGCGTGCTCGAAAAGGTGCTCGACGACAATTCGCCCGATGCGGCGATCTTTCATCCGTTGGCCCGGATCCTGCATGCCCAGTACCTGGCGCGCGTTCGCCTGGCGGGGCAGAACGAACGACTGCTCAAGGAATTCCACGAAGCGCGCGACCAGATGGACATCCTGCAACAGAAACTCGACGCGCTGACCGACATCGAGCGTAGCCTGCCCGCGCCAACCAGCCGTCCCACGGAGTCGACCCGATGAGCCTCGCTCGCCTTGCCAGCCCCCCACACCCCGCACCCCGTCTGCTGTTGGTGGACGATGATCCCGATCTTCTTCGCTTGCTTTCGATTCGGCTCGAAGCGAGTGGATACGTTGTCGATGCGGTGGATTCGGCCGAATCGGCCCTCTCGCACATGGCCGTGGTCACGCCGGAGCTGGTGATCAGCGACGTGCGTCTGCCGGGGCGCGATGGTCTGGCCTTGTTCGATGAAATCCGCAACACCCATCCGGGTTTGCCGGTGATCCTGCTCACCGCCCATGGCAGTATTCCGGACGCGGTCGAAGCCACGGCTCGCGGGGTGTTCGACTACCTCACCAAGCCGTTCGACAGCCGCGTGCTGCTCGACAAGGTGAGCAAGGCGCTGGAAGTGTCCGCCCCCGCGTGTTCGCAGGCCAGACAGGATCAGGCCGGTTGGCGCGCCGAGATCGTCAGCCGCAGCGCGCGCATGGCCGAGGTGCTCGAAGAAGCGCGCCTGGTGGCCGCCAGCGATGCCAGCGTGCTCATTCGCGGTGCCAGCGGGGCGGGCAAGGAGTTGCTCGCGCGCGCCATCCATCGTGCCAGCCGACGTGCGGACAAACCTTTCGTGGCGATCAATTGCGGCGCCATTCCCGAGCCCTTGCTCGAATCGGAGTTGTTCGGCCATGTGAAGGGCGCCTTTACCGGCGCCGCCACGGCCCACGAGGGGCTGTTTCTGAGTGCCGATGGCGGCACGCTGTTTCTCGACGAGATTGGCGACATGCCACTGCCGCTGCAGGTCAAGCTGCTGCGGGTGTTGCAGGAGCGCGCGGTGCGCCCGGTGGGTGCCACGCGGGCGCGGCCGGTGGATGTGCGCATCATCTCCGCCACCCATCGCGACCTCGAGGCCGCCTTGCCCGAAGGCAGCTTCCGCGAGGATCTGTACTACCGGCTCAACGTCGTGCGCCTGACGCTGCCGTCGCTGCAGGAACGGCGCGAGGATATCCCGCTGCTGGCGCGTCATTTCATGCAGGGTCTGGCGAACAAATACGGCAAGACCATTCACGGTTTCGCGCCCGAGGCACTGGAGCTGCTGGCCAATGCACAGTGGCCCGGCAACGTGCGCCAGCTTTACAACGTGGTCGAGCAGGTGTGTGCGCTCACCACCACGCCGCTGGTGCCGGTCACGCTGGTGCAGCGGGCCTTGCGTGCGCCGAGTGCGGAAATCCTGACATACGCTGAAGCCAAGCAGCGTTTCGAGCGCGATTACCTCGTCCATCTGCTCAAGCTGACGGGGGGCAACGTCACCGACGCGGCGCGGTTGGCGGACCGCAATCGCACCGAGTTCTATCGCTTGCTGCAACGTCATGCGCTCACGCCGGCCATGTTCCGCGAAGACGATCAGCCCAATCTCGTCGCCGTTTCGGGACGCGTGTAAGGCGCGTCGTTTCGCGAACTTTCGCTTTTTGCTCAATGATCTGTCGTGCCTGGGCGACGCAATCGCGGCTGCGTTGCCGCAATGCGTTCGCGAGACGCCGCACGCGCGCCGCAATCGCCTGATCTGGCGGCGTTTTATCAAGTTGGCATGGTCTCTGCTGAATGAGTCGCGTCGATGTCGTTTCAAACGGCACGGCGCTGAATGATTCACAGGAGACAGGAATGAATAACCGATTGGCTTTTGCGGCTGTTCTCGCGACGACGGCGGTCGCTTTTGGTCTGGCGCAGCCGGTGTCGGCGGGTGAGTACAGCCACTTCTACCGCATGGCGATGAGCGAAGCGGCCGCCGATGCGGCCATCAAGGGCAAGGTGGAGGCAGCACTGGCCACCGAGCGCAGCCTGCATGGCATCGAGATTCTGGTCGACGTCAAAGGTGGCGTGATCCTGCTCAGTGGTGATGTCGATAGCGCCAGCCAGCGCGAGACCGCCGGTCGTCTGGCGGCGTCGGTCGAAGGCGTCAAGAAGGTGATGAACGAATTGATGGTCAGTCGTCACAGCTGACGACGTGTTCGGTTCGTCCCGATGAGCGCGTCGGCGTTCCCCCGCCTTGGCGGCGTGTTCATCGGGTTTTGACCGGGTCTCTACCGGTCGTGCAAAGCGCACACCCTGGGTGTGCGCTTTGTGCGTCGGGCGCCCGGCCTTTGCGGTGTATCAAGCTTTGCGCGCGGTGGCGGCCGTATGCTGAATGAAGGTGGTGACGTGCGGAGCGCAGCGCATGTTTGAAATCTTCGGAATCCTTGCCGATCGGGTGGTCTATTCGCTGCTCGGCCTGACGCCGGGCAGTCGGCTGGGCGGCGCGCTGCATTTCTTTGTCGAGGACACCACCAAGATCTTCGCCCTGCTGGTGGTGATGATCTACGTGATCGCGCTGATACGCGCCTCCTTGAATGTCGAGCGAGTGCGTCAGTTCTTGTCCGGACGGCATCGCGGTGTCGGCTATCTGCTCGGTTCCGCGTTCGGCGCCGTCACGCCGTTTTGTTCGTGCTCGAGCATTCCCGTGTTTCTCGGTTTCACCTCGGCCGGCATTCCGGTGGGGGTGACCATGGCCTTTCTGCTCACCTCGCCGCTCATCAACGAAGTGGCGGTGCTGCTGTTGCTCGGATTGCTGGGGTGGCAGGTGACGGCGCTGTACGTGCTCGTCGGCATGGGGGTGGGCGTGCTCGGCGGCGTGTTTCTCGACCAGATTCATGCCGAGCGCCTGCTCCAGCCCTTTGCCGCGCGTGCCTATAAGCAGGCACCCAATGCCGGGCGTGTGGCGACCGAAGTCGCCCGCCTGAGCCTTGCCGAGCGCCATGCCTTTGCCAAAGCCGAGTTGGCCGACATCTTCGGCCGGGTGTGGAAATGGGTGCTCATCGGCGTGGGCATCGGGGCCGGCCTGCACGGCTTCATCCCCGATGGCTGGCTCGAGGCGCATTTGGGGCAGGGGCAATGGTGGTCGGTGCCGGGGGCCGTGTTGCTGGGCATTCCGCTGTATTCGAACGCCACGGGGGTGATTCCGGTGATGGAGAGCTTGCTCACCAAGGGCTTGCCGGTCGGCACGACGCTGGCGTTCTGCATGAGTACTGTGGCGGCCAGTCTGCCGGAGTTCATCTTGCTCAAGCAGGCCATGCAGATGCGCTTGCTGGCGATTCTGTTCGGCGTGCTGCTGGTGTCTTTTACGCTGGTGGGTTGGGTGCTGAATGTGTTGGCACCGGCTTTGTGAGGAGAGTGATGTGAAAACGATATCCGTGCTCGGTTCGGGCTGCGCCAAGTGCGAGAAGACCGTCGAGTTGATCGAACAGACCGCCAAGGCGCTGGGCTGCGAGGTGCAGGTGAGCAAGGAAACCAACCCCGAAACCATCATGGCCTACGGTGTCATGAGTACGCCTGCGGTAGTGGTGGATGGCCGGCTTGTGCATAGCGGCTCGATGCCGCTTCGTGCCCAGATCGAGCAATGGCTATCGCAGTGATTCGCCCTCGCCAGCGGTGCTACAGGCAGCCGCGTGGCATCGGGTATTTGCGCGAAAAGGCCGTGTAGATCTTGCGCAGTTCGCGCTCGCGATCGAGTCGCCCATTGCGGGCGGCTTTTTCAATCAGATCGCGGTGCATGTCGTGAATGACCAGAATGCCGCGTCGGTCGGCAACCAGATGATTGCCCAGTTCGGTCGCCACGACCTCGCTCAGGCTCTGGTGCTCGGCAATGATGTCGATGGTGGCGCGGTCCAGATCGATGAAATCCAGACAGTCGGTCAGGCTCAGCATGTCTCGCTCCTCCTACAAACCTCGACGCACGTGCGCAAAGCGTGCGTATTGTGCCGAAGTCCGGCCGGTTTTGCACCGGGACGAGGCCAAAGCGGGGCATTGTTTCGCATGTTTCGATCGCGCCAGTGGAAAAGGACTTGGTAACGCAAGTACCGTGCCGACGATGACCGTGCTTCAACGCCTCATGCTTTCAATGTAGTCGAGCTTTGGCCCGCGCGGAACGATCCCGCTCGGATTGATGGCCGCGATGCTGTAGTAGCCGGCCTTGATGTGATCGACATTGACGCTTCCGGCAAAAGCGGGAAGTTGTAGCAGGCGTTTGAGATAGGCGAGCACGGCCGGATAGGCGGACAAGGGCTTGAGGTTGCACTTGAAGGCGCCGTAGTAGGCCGGTTCGAAGCGGATGAGGGTGACGAAGGCGCGGATGTCGCTCTCGGTCAGTTGCCCGCCCACCAGCCATTCACGCGTTTGCAGGCGCTGTTCGAGCCAGTCGAAGGCGGCAAACACGTCACCGACGGCTTCGTCGTAGGCTTTTTGCGTGCTGGCGAAACCCGCGCGATAGACGCCGTTGTTGAAGGGGGCGTAGAGCCGATCGTTGACGGCGTCGATCTCGCTGACAAGCTCGTCCGGGCACAGGTTGTGGGTGTCGTCGGCAAGCGCACCGAAGCTCCGATCGAGTATGCGCAGGATGTCGGCCGACTCGTTGTTGACGATCGTGGCCTGGTGGCGATCCCACAGCACGGGCACGGTGGCGCGGCCGGTGTAGTGCGGGTCGGCGCGCGTGTAGATTTCATGCATGTAGCGCGCGTTGTTGACGGTGTCGGGCGTACTGCCCGGATAGCCGCCAAACTGCCAGCCCTGTTTGGTCAGCCGGGGATTGATGATGTCGACACTGATGTGGCGTGCCAGCCCCTTCAGATGCAAGGCGATGAGCGTGCGGCAGGCCCACGGACAGATATAGCCGAGATAGAGGTGATAGCGGCCCGATGCGGGCGTGAAGCCCTTGGCGCTGTCCTCGGCGATGGTGTCGCGAAATCCCGATGTCGGTCGGATGAAACGGCCGTCGTCATCGCTTTCGTGCACCGGTTGCCAGTCTTCGGTCCATCGACCATTCACGAGCATGGGGGCGTCCTGTGGGTTGGCGCAGCGGCCGTCGGACGGCGCGCTGCGCGGGTTGAAAGTTAACGGGCGATGGCTTCGAGCGCGATGTCGATGGTCACTTCGTCGCTCACCGCCGGTGCGTACTTGCCCGCGTTGAACTCGGTGCGTTTGACCACCGTGGTCGCGCTGGCGCCGATGGCCGGCTTCTTGGCCATCGGGTGCGGTGCCGACTTGAACGAGGTCACGGTCAGCGTGACCGGCCGGGTCACGCCCTTCATGGTCAGATTGCCTTCGATGGTGGCCGGGGCGTCACCGTTGAAGGTTACCTTGGTGGATTTGAAGGTCGCGGTCGGGTAGTCGGCCGTATCGAAGAAGTCCTTGCCCTGAATGTGTTCGTTGAAGGTGTCGTAGCCGGTGTCGACCGAGGTCATGTCGATGGTGATATCGACCGACGCGGTCCTGGCCTCGGCATCGAGCGTGACCGTGCCGCTGGTCTTGTCGAAACGTTGCAACTGCTTCGAGTAGCCGAAATGGCTGTACGAGAAACGCGGGTAGGTATGGTGGTTGTCGATGGTATAGACCACGGGCTCGGCCAGGGCGGGTGCGGCAAAAACGGTGGCAAGCAGCGCGGCGGAAATGATCTTGTTCATGATGGATCCTCGTTGTCGGGTGAATCGGGGGATGAGTTACTTCGCCAGTGGCGTCGTGACCAGGTGGAATGAAACGGTGATGGCGTGGGCGACGACATCGTCTTTTGCCCACATGCCGGCGCCGACACCGAAGTCGGTTCGGTTGAGCGTGAAGCTGCCGTCGAATGTGGCGGTGCCGTCTTTTTCAATAACGGTCACCGGTACGGTAATCGGGCGTTTGTTGCCCTTGATCGACAGCGTGCCGGCGACTTCGAGTTGGCCCGGGCCAATGGCCTTGACTGCGGTGGACTCGAAGCGCGCCATGGGGTGGGTGCCGGTATCGAACCATTCGCTGCCTTGAACTTCGTCGTCACCTTCTTCCGAGCCGGTGTCGATGGCCGCAACGGGAACCTCGACAATCGTGCTGGCCGCCGTCGGCGCCGACGGGTCGTAACGCACGGTGGCTTCGAATTTCGGGAAAGCGCCGTCGAGCGAAACCCCCATCTGGCTGTAGTTGAAGGTGAGCTTGCTGGCGGCTGCGTCCAGCGTGCCGTAGGGCTGCGCGGCGGCCAGCGCGGGCAGCAACAGGGCGCCAACGAGTGTCAACGGGGCGAGTGTGCGAACTCTCATCGCGTTCTCCGGTTCAATGGTGGTGCGGCAACATGCGCGTCAGCACGTCGTCGCGATCGACAAAATGGTGTTTGACGGCAGCCGCGGCATGCAGCACGACCAACCCCAGCAGCGTGAAGTTGAGCGCCTCATGTACTTCGGCCAGCGCGTTGCCCAGCGCCTTGTCCTTCGGCAGCAGATCGGGCAGCGGCACGATGCCGAACCAGACCGTCTGAAAGCCCTTGGCGGAGCTCATGAGCCAGCCGGAAATCGGGATGACGAACATCAGCGCGTACAGCAGCCAGTGGGCAGCGGTGGCGGCGCGTCGCAGGTGCGCCGGCATGTGCTCGGGCAGGGCGGGTGCCGGGTGCGTCAGTCGCCATCCGAGGCGAAACACCACCAACAGGAAGATCGTCACCCCGGCCCATTTGTGCCACGAATAGAG
>JBNKNO010000001.1:198917-203846 GCA_050293885.1 Rhodocyclaceae bacterium
GGGTGCGTCAGTCGCCATCCGAGGCGAAACACCACCAACAGGAAGATCGTCACCCCGGCCCATTTGTGCCACGAATACAGCTTCAACTTGGTGGGTGACAGCGGCAGCTCGTGCATGTACACACCGAGGCTGAAACTGGCCGCGATGGCCAAAAAGATCAGCCAGTGCAGGCCGATGGCGGTTTTGGTGTAGCGGGCGTTCATGCGTGCATCCTCGACGTGTTGGCGTTGATGTCCTCGTGGCCGAGGTGCAGGTGTTCGTCGCCGCCAAACACGAAACTGTCCATGCTCAGCACATCGTGGGTGATGCCGCCGTCGACGCGTTGCACGTGTGTCCAGTCCTTGTCGGCGGCACCGATGGCGAAGAACAAGGGGAGAAAGTGTTCGTCCGTGGGATGGGCACGGCGCGCGTCGGGCGATGCCACGCGGTAGTTGAGCAGCGCTTCCAGGTCCCCGGCAGCCAGCCGCGCCCCAACCCAGTCGGCAAAGGTGCGCGCGTACGCGCTGGCTTCGGCGCCGGCCCCGATGTCGTAGAGATTGTGGGTCAGGCTGCCTGAGCCGACGATCAGGATGTCGCGTGCGCGCAAGGGCGCCACGGACCGCCCCAGTTCGAGCAATGCGAGCGGCGAGGGCGTATGCGGTTGGGCGAGCTGGATCACGGGAACCTGGGCGGTCGGATACAAATGCATCATCGGCACCCACGCGCCGTGATCGCGACCCCGCGTGTCGTCGTCGCTGGCGACCAAGCCGCTTTGCGCCAACACCGCGATCACCTCCGCCGCCACCCCCGGCGCGCCGGGTGCAGGGTAGTCAGTCTGGTAGAGCGCAGGCGCAAAGCCGCCGAAGTCGTGAATGGTGCCGGGTTGCCGGCCGCTCGTGACCGTCAGCGCGCGCGACATCCAGTGCGGCGAAAGCACGAGCACCGCGCGCGGGGTGGGCAGCGCTTTCCCCAATGCGGTCAGTTGAGGTCCGAGCACACCGGGATCGAGCGCGAAGGTGGGTGATCCGTGTGAAATGAACAGGCTGGGCAAGGTCATGGTGAGATCGAGAAGGCGGTCAGATGAGATGCATTCATCCTATTGAATGATTTAAGCTGAATAAATAGCAATTTGATTGATGTATTGTTACGAAATACGAGACAGTAGGAGGCGGCCATGGACCGGTTTCGCGAGTTGGAAGCGTTTGTCGCTGTGGTCGAAGCCGGCAGTTTTGTGGCCGCCGGTGAGGTCCTGCGCGTGTCGAAGGCTGCGGTATCGCGTGCGGTGCTCGAGCTCGAGAAGCGACTCGGTGCGCGCCTGCTGCAACGAACCACGCGGCGCTTGTCGATTACCGAGGCGGGGCGGGCGTACTACGATCGCTGCAAGCAGATTCTGTCGGAGCTCGAAGAGGCGGACAGCGCGGTCGGCGAGGTGACGGGACACGCGGTGGGCAAGTTGCGCGTCAATGCGCCCGTCTCATTCGGCATTCGCCATCTGACCGACGTCTGGGGCGCCTTCATGGCGCGTTATCCGCAGGTGGCGCTGGAAATCGACTTGTCCGACCGGCTGGTCGACGTGGTGGACGAAGGCTTCGACGTGGTGGTGCGCATCAGCCGGCTCGTCGATTCGACGCTGGTGCATCGCAAACTGGCGACGACCCGCATACTGCCTTGCGCCAGCCCGGCCTATCTTGCCGCACACGGCGAGCCGGCTCATCCCGATGAATTGGCCGCGCATGCGACGATCGCTTACGAATACGCCGCCCATGGCGATGTCTGGCGATTCACCGGTCCGGATGGTACTCACGAGGTAATGACCCGCCCGCGGGCCCGGGCAAACAGCGGGGATACCTGCCGCGGTTTGGCGCTGGCCGGGCAGGGCATCGCGCTGGAGCCCGATTTCATGATCGGCGACGATCTGGCCAGCGGCAGACTGGTGCACGTGCTACCGCAGTATGCCGGGCGAGAAATCGGCATCTATGCGGTCTATCCATCGCGAAAACACTTGTCGGTGAAGGTGCGCGCGCTGGTCGATTTTCTCGCCGACGTGTTCGCCGATCCGCCCTGGCATGCCGGTCGGTGAATGGTCGGTGCGGGACG
Organism: Rhodocyclaceae bacterium; assembly: GCA_050293885.1. Classification (GTDB taxonomy): domain Bacteria; phylum Pseudomonadota; class Gammaproteobacteria; order Burkholderiales; family Rhodocyclaceae; genus Nitrogeniibacter. Next base: position 200,994 of record JBNKNO010000001.1, read on the forward strand.
ACGGTGGAGGCAGCGCGTCAGATCGCCGGATGGCATGAATCCGGCGACAGTGTGACTTCGACGAGCCCGCGCAGTGCGTTCCCGACGTAGAGGCGACGGGCGCGTGCAAGATCCTCACGATGCAATATCGCGACCTTGACCCGGCCGTCACGCAACAAGCGCCGACGGCAGACGCCGTTGAGCAGCCCGCTCGATTCCGGTGGCGTGAGCAGCTCGCCGTCGATCTCCAGGAACACGTTGCTGCGGCAACCCTCGGTCAGTTCTCCCCGCTCGTTGAACCACAGGGCATCGAAGTGGCCGGCAGCCATGGCCTGCTGCAGCGCCGCGTCGTAGGCGTGTCGCGCGCTGGTCTTGTGGCGCAATAGCGGGTCATTTGCCGGCATCGGCGCGTCGACCAGAGTGACGGTCGGCGAAGCGGGCAAGGGGTCAAGGGATGCGCTGGCGAGCGCGAGTTCGCCCGCCTGATTCAGCGTGAGTCGCAAGCGATGTGGGCCGTTCAGCGTTGCCGCGGCTTGTCTCAGTCGCGTTGCGATACTCGCGGGCTCGCAGGGATAGGCAAAGGCGCGGGCGGAATCGCTCAGTCGCGCCAGATGATCGTCCAGCCAGGGAAGCGGGTCGTCGCTGCCACCCTCGCAGCGCAAGGTTTCGATGAGCACGATACCCGTGGGCAGATCGCGCAGGAACTTGGTCTTGAGTAGGCATTCGCGCCATTCGTCCTGCGCGACCGAATCGAACACGATGCCGCTGCCCGTGCCATAGCGGGCCTGGCCGTCAGCGGCGATTTCAAGCGTGCGGATCGGCACGTTGAAGCCGAAGTCGCCATGCGGGGCGATCCAGCCGATGGCGCCGCAATAGATTTCTCGCGGGGTGGATTCGAGTTCGTGAATGATCTCCATGGCGCGAATCTTGGGGGCGCCAGTCACCGAGCCGCAGGGGAACAGCGCTTGGAAGATGCGCTGGAGGGACGCCGAGACGTGGCGGGCCGTCACGGTCGATGTCATCTGCCACACGGTCCGGTAGCGCTCGGCCTCGAACAGGCGACTGACGGCGACGCTGCCCGGTGGCGCCAGCCGACCCAGATCGTTGCGGATCAGATCGACGATCATCACGTTTTCGGCGCGGTTCTTGGCGCTGCCGGTCAGTGCTTCCGCCGGCGCATCGGCCGGCGCCGTGCCTTTCATCGGGCGGCACATCAACGTGTTGCCGATGCGCTCGACAAACAGTTCGGGCGAGCGCGACAACAGCGCGCCATGCGCATGGGTGATGAGCGCGCCGTAGCGCACCGGTTGCGCATCGCGCAGCAGGCGATACAGCGCGCGCGGGGTGCCATACGCCTGCGCGCTGCATGGAAAGGTGAAGTTGGCCTGGTAGCAGTCGCCGTCGGCAATGTACTGCTGGATGCGCCCGATGGCGGCCAGATAGGCGTCGCGATCGATTCCCGCCGTGAAATCGAGCAAACCGGCCGGACCGGGCGCCCCATCCAGCCAGGCGTCGACCTGCGCGTCGGCGAGCGACTCGCAGTGCGCGAAAACCCAGGCCTCGAGCAACGGGGTCTCGCTGCGTGGACGCAGGGCGGCGAGCTTCGGTTCGAGCGCGTAGCCCAGTTCGTATGAGGCGGCGACGGCCACCCAGTTGCCGTCCGCGCCGGCGGCGTCAATGGCGGCGAAGGCGGCGTCGAGCTCGGCCGGCTCTGTGCACCGCAGGTGACGCACGAGACGGCTCAGGCGAATGGCGCGCTGTCCGTCGAGATTGCTATCGAACAGCGCGACCGGTTCGTCCGAGGCAAACACCGCTTATTCGAACAGCCCGAGAATGGCGTCCAGACCGTGATGATTGAGGCTGCAGTCCGCTTCGGCCCGCAACACGGGCTTGGCGCGGAAGGCCACCGAAAAACCGGCGGCGTGAAACATGGGCAGGTCGTTGGCGCCATCGCCCGCCGCGATGACGCGGTCGGCCGGTAGCGCCATGTCGTCGCGCACACGCATCAGATGGGCCGCCTTGGCTTCACCGTCGAGGATCGGGCCGCTGATGCGCCCGGTGAGTTTGCCGGCATCGACTTCGAGTTGATTGGCATAGGCATGATCAAAGCCGAGAATCGTCTTGAGCCGCTCGGTGAAGAAGGTAAAGCCGCCCGACACCAGCATGGTCGACACCTCGGCGGCCTTGAGCCCGGCAATCAGTGCCTCGGCGCCGGGGTTCAGCCGCAGGCGTTGCTCGAACACGGTGTCGAGTGCGCTCACGTCCAGCCCGGTGAGCAGGGCGACGCGGCGGGTGAGCGACTCGCGAAAGTCGATCTCGCCGCGCATGGCCGCTTCGGTGATGGCCGCAACCTCTTGCTTGGCGCCGCATTCGGCGGCGATCTCGTCGATGCACTCGATGTCGATCAGCGTCGAATCCATGTCGGTAACGAACAGGCCGAAATCGTCCAGACGGCGCCCTTGCGGAACAAACGCATAGTCGACCGAGGCGTCGTCGCACAACGCCGCCACGCCGTCGCGGGTGGTGGCGCCGACAATGCGAAAGGCGGCCGGGTGAATCTGTTCGATGCGCTGTGCGTCGGTGTGCTTGGCGAGAGTCTTGAGCAATCCGGTGTCGATATCGCACCCGAGTACGACCAGATTCATCCTGGAAACCGTAGTTGGACGCGCCCGAGTGTGCGCTTGGCGGGTGCGCTGGCAAGGCGCGACGACGCACAACCTGCACGTTGTAAGGAGGAGCAACGCTGCCAGAGCGCCCGCCAAGCGTGCAATAGGGTGCGTAGCGCGCTCACTGGATGGGCGAGCGTCATCGAAGATGAAATCTTTCGCATATTCATGGCCTTATAGATCTGCACAAGCGGTCAACTGCGGTTTC
>JBNKNO010000001.1:203945-220389 GCA_050293885.1 Rhodocyclaceae bacterium
GGGCGAGCGTCATCGAAGATGAAATCTTTCGCATATTCATGGCCTTATAGATCTGCACAAGCGGTCAACTGCGGTTTCTGGCCCGGATATTTCATCGGGGCGCGGATGGATGGGCGCGTAGTGGGCGATGCAGTTCGGCCGCGAACGACGAAGACAAGGCCGGGCGGCCTTGGCGAGGAGGCGCGACCGAAATGCACGGCCAATGCGTGCGCAGCCACCGCGCAGGCCCAACGATCCAAAGTGGTTCGGACGTCGGCTGCGGCAAAGCCACGCGGACATTGACGCTGCGGGCAGAAAGGGGCCGGCCTGGTGAAATTTCCGGGCTAGGATCATGCAATCGACGTCCGCTTGGGCAGCACGTCGCGCAGCATCTCGCGGGTCTGGCGCAGCATGTCGACCGTGGTGTCCCAACTCACGCAGGCGTCGGTCACCGAGCAGCCGTATTTGAGTTGGCTGAGGTCGGCCGGAATCTTCTGGTTGCCGGCCTCGATGAAGCTCTCGATCATGGCGCCGACGATGGACTGATTGCCCTCGCGAATCTGATGCGCCATGTCGCGCAGCACCAGCGGCTGGTATTCCGGGTTCTTCCACGAGTTGGCGTGCGAGCAGTCCACCACGATGTTCTTTGCCAGCCCGGCCTTTTCAAGCGCTTTCTCGGCCAGATTGACCGACACGGTGTCGTAGTTGGGGCGGCCGCCACCGCCGCGTAGCACGATGTGCCCGTAGCGATTGCCGCGCGTGCGCAACACGGCCGAACGCCCTTGGCTGCTGATGCCGAGAAAACTGTGCGGATTGGCCGCCGAGACGATGCCGTTGACGGCGGCGTCGAGCGAGCCGTCGGTGGTGTTCTTGAAGCCGACCGGGGTCGACAGGCCGGAAGCCATTTCGCGGTGGGTCTGCGATTCCGCCGTACGTGCGCCGATGGCGGTCCACGAAATCAGGTCGCCGTAGTACTGCGGGGCAATCGGGTCGAGTGCCTCGGTGGCGGCGGGCAGGCCGATTTCGTTCACGTCGAGCAGGAACTGGCGCGCCTTGGCCATGCCCTCGTCGATGCGGAAGGAGTCGTCCATGTACGGATCGTTGATGTAACCCTTCCAGCCGGTGGCGGTGCGCGGTTTTTCAAAATACACGCGCATCACCAGCAACAAGGTGTCGGAGACTTCATCCGCCAGCGCCTTGAGGCGTTTGGCGTAATCCAGACCGGCGACCGGGTCGTGGATCGAGCACGGGCCGACGACGACGAACAGGCGCGGGTCTTCGCGATCGAGAATGGCCTGCACGGCCCGACGACCGGCGAGCACCGATGCGGCGGCCGCGTCGGTGAGCGGCTGGCTCGCCTTGATTTCGCCCGGCGACGGCATGTCGTCCTGGGCAATGATGTTGAGGTTTTCTGTCTGGGCGACGGTCATGGTGCGGACCTTTCAGCGGCAAAAGCGCCTATTTTAACGTGCCGGCGTCGCAAAGCCATGAACAATGCGAGTGGCGGCGCGAATCGTGCGCCGCCGTGCCGGCTTCAGGGCTTCATCAGACCCAAATCCTTGAGCAGGGCGCGTACGGCGGCACTGCGCTGTTTCACGCCCGGTGCGTCGATCTTGCGCACGATCTTGTCCTGCCCGGTCATGCGCGTGCTGGGGTCCTTCTGCACCAGTTCGATCACGGTAATCGGCTCGATGGCAGTGCGCGGGCCGAACTGAATCGATAGCTGATGTTCGGCCGCATCGAGTTTGAGCACATCCATGTCCTTGAGCGCCACGCGCAGGCGGTGGGTTTCAAGCAGCGCCGTCGTTTGCTCCGGCATGTCACCGAAACGGTCGATCAACTCCTCCTGCAGGTCGCGCAGCGTGGCGTCGTTGTTGGCGTTGGCCATGCGCTTGTAGAGCGTGAGCCGTTCCTGCACGTCGGTGCAGTAGTCGTTGGGCAGCAGCGCCGGGGTGTGCAGGTTGATGTCCGACACCACCTCCAGCGGCTGGGTGAGATCCGGCTCGCGGCCTTCCTGCAGATCCTTCACCGCGCGCTTGAGCATCTCGGTGTACAGCGAAAAGCCGATCTGCTGGATCTCGCCCGACTGGTGCTCGCCCAGCACCTCGCCGGCACCGCGAATCTCCAGATCGTGCATGGCAAGGAAGAAGCCCGAGCCGAGGTCTTCCATTTGTGTGATGGCTTCGAGCCGTTTCTGCGCCAGCGCGGTGGGTTTGGCGTGGGCGTCGGTGAGCAGGTAGGCGTAGGCCTGGTGGTGCGAGCGGCCGACGCGGCCGCGCAATTGGTGCAGCTGCGCCAGACCGAAGCGGTCGGCGCGGTTGATGATGATGGTGTTTGCCGTCGGGATGTTGATGCCGGTTTCGATGATGGTGGTGCACAACAGCAGGTTGGCGCGCTGCTGGGTGAAGTCGCGCATCACCCGTTCCAGCTCTCGCTCCGGCAACTGGCCATGGCCGACGACGATGCGCGCTTCGGGCAGCAGCTCGGTAAGCGCATCGCGCATGTTCTCGATGGTGTCGACCTCGTTGTGCAGGAAATACACCTGCCCGCCGCGCTTGAACTCGCGCAGCACCGCCTCGCGCACGATGCCCTTGCTGTGGCGCTGCACGAAAGTCTTGATCGACAGCCGCTTCTGCGGCGCGGTGGCGATCACCGAAAACTCGCGCAGCCCTTCGAGTGCGAGCCCCAGCGTGCGCGGAATCGGCGTGGCGGTGAGGGTGAGGATGTCCACCTCGCTGCGCAACTGCTTGAGCGCTTCCTTCTGGCGCACGCCGAAGCGGTGTTCCTCGTCGATGACCACCAGCCCCAGACGTTTGAAGTGCACGTCCTTCTGCAGCAGCCGATGGGTGCCGATGATGATGTCCACCTTGCCTTCGGCCAGCTCCTTGAGCGCCTGCGTCTGTTCCTTGGCGCTGCGAAAGCGCGACAGCTCGGCAATCTTGATCGGCCAGTCGGCAAAGCGGTCGGAGAAGGTCTGGTAGTGCTGCTCGGTGAGCAGTGTGGTCGGCGCCAGCACCACCACCTGCTTGCCGTCGGCCACGGCAATGAAGGCGGCGCGCAGTGCCACTTCGGTCTTGCCGAAGCCAACGTCGCCGCACACCAGCCGATCCATCGGCCGGCCGGACTTCATGTCGTCCACCACCGCGTCGATGGCGGCTTTCTGGTCGGGCGTTTCCTCAAAGCCGAAGGCCTCGGCGAAGGCTTCGAGGTCATGTGTCTTGAAATCGAAGCGATGACCCGGCCGCGCGGCACGTTGCGCATACAGGGAGAGCAGCTCGGCGGCGGTGTCGCGCACCTGCATCGCGGCCTTCTTCTTGGCCTTTTCCCACTGGCCGGAACCGAGCCGATGCAGGCCGACGGCGTCGGGGTCGGCGCCCGCGTAGCGGGTGATCACATGCAGTTGCGAGACCGGCACGAAGAGCTTGTCGCCGCCGGCGTATTCGAGATCGAGAAACTCGGTATCGCCTTCGCCCAGATCCATGTGGATGAGGCCCAGATAGCGGCCGACGCCATGCGAGGTATGCACCACTGGATCGCCGATCTTGAGCTCCGACAGATCGCGCAACCAGCCTTCCACCGTGGCTTCGCGGCGATTGTCGCGGCGGCGCGAGGTGCGCGCGGTGTGGGCGTAGAGCTCGGTTTCGGTGACGATGGCGAGCTTCGCCTCGGGCAGCACGAAGCCGGACATCAGCGGCGCCACCGACAGGCACAGCGGTGCCTCCTGCGCGAGGAAGTCGTCGAGGCTGTCGCAGGGCGCGATCGGCAAGGTGTATTCGGCGAAGTAATCCGCCATGGTTTCGCGCCGGCCGGGCGATTCGGCCACCATCAGCACGCGGCCGTCGAAGCCGGCCAGCCAGTCGCGCAGGCTGTGCAGCGGATCGTTGGCCTTGCGTTCCACCGCAATCGGCGGCAAGGGCGCGGCGGCGACGGCGTCGCTCTTGCCGTCGAGCATCAGGCGCGGGTAGTCCGCCAGGCGGGTGAAGAAGGCTTCCTGATCGAGAAACAGATCGGCCGGCGGCATCACCGGGCGGCTGCGATCGCCCGTGAGCAGCTTGTAGCGCGACTGCGTATCGCGCCAGAAGTCCTCGATGGCCGTGGGTACGTCGCCGTGCAGCACCACGTGGCACTCGCGCGGCAGGTAGTCGAACAGCGTCGCGGTGTCGTCGAAGAACAGCGGCAGGAAGTACTCGACGCCGGCCGGCGCGATGCCGTTGGAGACATCCTTGTACAAGCTGACGCGACTCGGATCGCCCTCGAATCGCTCACGGAAGCGGCTGCGAAAGCCAGTGCGACCAGCGTCGTCGATGGGGAATTCGCGTGCTGGCAGCAGGCGGATCTGGTCCACCGGATAGACCGTGCGCTGGGTATCCGGGTCGAAGGTGCGGATGGTGTCGACTTCGTCGTCGAACAGGTCGATGCGATAGGGCAGCGGCGAGCCCATCGGGAACAGGTCGATCAGCCCGCCACGCACGCTGTACTCGCCCGGGCTCACCACCTGGGTCACATGCGCATAGCCGGCCAGTGTCATCTGCTCGCGGAAGGCGTCGCCGTCCATGCGCTCGCCGCGCTTGACGAAGAAAGTATGCGCGGCCAGGAATTCCGGCGGCGCGAGCCGATACAGGGCCGTGGAGGCGGGTACCAGCACCACGTCGGCCTCGCCGCGCGTGATGGTGTACATCGTCGCCAGTCGCTCGGACACCAGATCCTGGTGTGGCGACAGGCTGTCGTAGGGCAGCGTCTCCCAGTCGGGCAGCACGCATACGCGTTGCTCAGGCGCGAACCAGGCCATCTCGTCGCGCAAGCGCAAGGCGTCGATCGGGTTGGCGGTGACCACCACCCGCATGCCGCCGGATTCGAGCGTGGCGATTGCCAAGGCGTCGGCCGAACCCGCCAGCGCCGGCAGCGTCAGCCGCTGGCCGGGTTTGAGCGCGTCGATCGAGGGCAGGGTGGGGAGTAGTTGGCGTGACATGATGCGGCGGTGTTGCGTGCGGGCTTGCGATTATACGGGAGCAAGCACGGCAATCCGGCGCATCTTGGCAAGATACCGAGGGCGCGCAGAAACGTTCAGCGATGCGGTTTCACTGAGGGGGCGATTGCGTCAAGTCGTGTGTGGTACTGGGGGGTGTCCGGCGTGGCCGCCGCAGCGGCCGGACAAGATCAATCGCGGCGATCATGCCATGCGCAAATATTCTTCGAGTGGTGCGTCGAACTGTGTTTCGTGGGTCTTGAGTGCCGCCAACACCTGATCGATTCCTTCGATGGCGACCAAGCTGTTGCCGTCGTCGGAGAACACGGCGCGGATGTGTTGCAGTTGCTCGGCAATGTCGAGGTGCGCCTGATTATGGGCAATCCGGTGCTCGGCAGGTGCGCCTTGCTCCATGTACAGCCCCTCGAGCAGATTGTGCTTGAGCGTGACCTCGACGAAGTTGCGGATCAGCTGCTCGACGTTTCCCCGGCAGACACTTTGCTTTCCGAGTGAACAGTCTGCGCAACTTGCGACCACCCCGCGCTGGGGACACATCCCCTTGATTCGGTTGATCAACTGAATCATGTATACGTGATCTTGCCGAAGCTTCTCGATGCTGCTTTGCGCCAGTGCCATGTGACCTCATCTATTATTTTTGTTGCGTGTGCTGTGCACGCACCGTCAAGTTGGTCAACTGTCGTGCTGCTGTCAAGCGTATTGGTGGTGTTCGAGACAAATAGTTTGCGAAATTGTGACAATGCGCGCCATGGTTGGCAGCAACCCCCCATGGCGCAGTGGTTTCAGGGGAAACTGCCTGCTTTGCAGCAATTCGCCAAAAGTCGTATGTCAATGGGGAAAATCGTGATGGCGCACATTCGATCGCTGGTGTGGGCGGCATGGACGCTGCTGGCGGTGTTGTCCGGCCCGCCAGCGTTGGCCGCCGTGGAGCCCGCCGAGCGCACTGACGCGGTCCTGCATGTGGTCACGGTCGAACGTCAGCCGTTTGCGATGTCACAAGACGGGGCGCTGACGGGCTTCAGTGTCGATCTGTTCGCGGCGCTGGCCGAGCGCCTCGGCTGGCAATACGAGCTCGTCGCCACGCCATCGTTCAAGCAGATGCTCAACGCGGTGGCGGCCGGCGACGCGGACCTGGCGATCGGCAACATCTCCATCACCTCTGCCCGTGAGTTGCAGTTTGATTTTTCTCACCCGGTGTTCGATGCCGGGTTGCAGATTCTCGTGCCTGAGGATGCGACCTCGAACGGCGTGTTGCGTGCCATCTTTACCTGGGAGATGGCCGCGTGGATCGCCAGCGCGGTGGCGGTCATCTTCGTGCTCGCCAACCTGATGTGGTTGTTCGAGCGGCGCCATTCGCCGTATTTTCAGCGCCGATATCGGGAGGGAATGTGGCCTTCCTTCTGGTACACGCTACAGGTGATGATCAACGGCGGTTTCGAAGAACACGTGCCTCGTACCCTGCCGGCGCGTCTGCTCGGCATCGCGCTGGTGTTGTGCAGCCTGTTCGTGGTGTCGGCATTCGTGGCGAAGATTTCGTCGACGATGACGGTCCATGAGCTGCGTTCCGACATCGAAAGCTATTCCGATCTGTACGGAAAACGGGTCGGCACCACGCGCGGCTCGACGGCCGCTGCGTTTCTCGAGAGCCAGTCGATCAAGCACCAGACATTCGATGACATCGGCGCCATGTTCGACGCGCTCACGAACGGCAAACTCGACGCGGTGGTGCATGACGCACCGGTGTTGCGCTACTTTTCGGCCACGCGCGGGCGCGGACACGCCCGGGTCGTCGGGCAGATTTTCAAACCGGAAAAATATGGCATCTTGTTTCCGCAAGGCAGCGCCCGGGTCGAAACCCTCAATCGGGCGCTCCTGTCGTTGCGGGAGGACGGGAGCTATCACCGCATCTACACGCGCTGGTTCGGCGCCTCGGCACGTGATCAATAAAGCGTAAATCTTTGTGTGCGCCAGACGCATTTGCGCCGTTCATCCGTTTCGACTCATTATATTTAGCGCACTGGCATGAAACGACGGGTGGCAGGTTGCCCCCGGAATCGAAAACCGCTGACGGGAGGACACGTCCATGTCCTGGTTTCTATGCACGCTCTGGCCCTATCTGGTAGGGGGGCTCATTGCCTGGTTGATCTGTGGCTGGTGTGCGCGCCGGCTCAAGTATCAGCCGCCTCCCAAGGAACGCATCGTGGAGAAAATGGTGCGTGTCGAAAGCGAAGCGGCGAGCCCAAGAGCCGCAACGCCGTTGGCGAGCGCCAGTGCCGCGCCCATGCTGGATCTCGACGCCGCGCGGGCAGCGGGGCTCAAGATCGCGTCGCAGGACGACTTCACCGTCATTGAAGGCGTCGGCCCGGCCATCAACGAACTCATCCATGCCGCCGGCATCCGCAGCTTTGCCGAACTGGCGGACACCTCCGCCGATACCTTGCAGTCGATCCTCGACGGCGGCGGGCGCAATTTCAAACTCGCGGTGCCCGGCACCTGGCCCGATCAGGCGCATCTGGCACTTCACAATCGTTGGGCAGCGCTCAAGACCTTGCAGGATGTGCTCGTGTTCGGCGTCTATCCGGTCGATGCGCCGTCCGCCGCCACAGCCGACGACACCGACGAACTGAGTGCCGCGCGTGCCCGGATCGCGTCGCTGGAGTCGCAAATCGACGCCATGAACGCTCCCCCGGCGCTCGATACCGCGCACGCCAAGGCGGCGGGCTTCAAGCTCAAGGCGATGGCGGACGCGGACGATCTGACCGTGATCGAGGGCATCGGTCCCAAGATCTGCTCGTTGCTGCACGAGGCCGGCATCCGGCGCTTCGCGCAACTGGCGCAATGTGAGGAGGCGCGCCTTCAGGCGGTGCTCGACGCCGCCGGATCACGTTATTCGCTCGCGCGTCCGGGCACCTGGGCCGCGCAGGCGCGTCTGGCGGCCAACAATCAGTGGGAAGCACTCAAGGCCTGGCAGGATGCCCTCGATGGCGGTGAGGAGGTGCAATCATGAACATGCATTCCGATCGTGTGATTTCTCCGAACTGGGCCGAGTTTCGTCGCACCTGGCTGCTGGTGGCAGTCGCGTTGTTCGTCCTGATCGTGCTGCTGGCGTTGTTCGGCTTTGGCCCCGGCGGGCGGAATTGTCCGGTGCCCGCGTGCGCGCCGACCGCCGCCCATGTTGCCGACACCACGGCACCGATGCTGCAACTGGCCGGCAGCAATCCGCTGTATCTGTCGATTGGCGAGCCGTTCATCGAACCGGGCGTCCGGGCCAGCGATGCCGTTGATGGCGACGTGAGCGTCGGCAGCTCCGGCACCGTCGACAACCTCTCGCCCGGTACCTACACCATCACCTATTCCGCCACCGATCGGGCCGGCAACGCGGCTACGGTGACACGCCAGGTCATCGTCACCGCTGACGACAAACCGCCGTCTGCACAGGCGCCGGTGGCCGCTGCCCAGCTGCCGATGGCCAAGGTCTATTTTGCATTGGGTAGTGCCGACTTTCCGGCTGACCGCAGCCTGACCCTGACCGCGGTCGTGGCGTATCTGCAGACGCATCCCGAGGCGCGGGCCGTGATCTCCGGCTACCACGACGCCAGTGGCAATCTTGCCTTCAACCAGACGCTGGCCAAGGCGCGCGCCCAAGCGGTGCAAAAGTTCATGCTTGGGCAAGGGATCGACACGGCGCGGATTACGCTCGAAAAACCCGCCGAAACGGAAGGTTCCGGCGCCCCCGAGGAGGCTCGGCGGGTTGAAGTGAGGATCGAGCCCGGGTCGGCGTGAGGCAAGTTAGAAACCATGGATGCAGCCAAGCAACTCGCCGATGATTTGGAAGAAGTCCTAACAGGGCGGGTTGCCGTCAGAGACATCGTTGTCCGCCGAGCCGAATATTCTGCTGTTCCAGAGGGTGTGTTTGCCAATCTTGAACACTACGATGCCGACGCCGATATTCGTGCTAGAGACGCGAGCTACCGGAAAATGCAGGACTGCGAAATGGAGAAGCTTATCCAACTACTGAGATGTGGTTCGCCTGCCATTTGTCTGTCGCGCATAACGTTTTTAGAAGAGTCGACCTAAATGGTTTCTGGCAATCACAGGACGTCGCGCTTCGCACCGCACCCTTTGGCGCTGACGCCGGCCACGTTTCAAGGCGCGTAAAACCGATCGGTGTTAGCGTTCAAGCTTGACACGCCGTACTGGCAGGAAAGCCGATGCCTATCGACCCCGAACAGGTCCGTTTCTTCAAGCAGTTTTCGCGACGCCGCGCGCAGCCCATGAGCCCGTGGCAGAAGGTCGTCGCCGGTATTGCCGGCGCCGGCATCTTCGTGCTCGCGCTCATGTTTTCAGTGGTGTTGTTTGCCGTGGTGGTGACCGGCGGGCTGATCGTCTGGGGCTACCTGTGGTGGAAGACCCGGAATCTGCGCAAACAGATGCGCGAGAATCCACCCGGTGGCCTTGTCATTGAAGGCGAGGTGATCCGTGAGGAGGTGGTTGAGGACGATTCGGCCGAGGCCTCTCGACGCAACTGAAGGCGTGCGTGCCGATCGGCGCGCCTCAAGAAACGCTGGAGGCGTGCCGAAATGTCTCCATCAGCCCCCACACCGATCGCGCCGCTTTCAGCCTGACCGGTCAACTCGAAATCCAGACGATACGCCATGGAATGTCCCAAGTGCGGCCACGTGCAGGCCGACGCCCAGCAGTGTGAATCCTGCGGCATCTACTTCGCCAAATACGCCGAATACCTTCAGGAGAAAGAGGCTCGCATCGATGCTGATCCGGCCGAGGCGGCCTCCGCGGGCCTGCCGTGGTTGAAGATCGGTGCGGGATTGACCGTGTGTGCCGTGTTGGCTTTCGTGTTCATGCGGGGCGAAGACAAGCAGGGTGCCACCGAGATGGCCGCCGGTGCGAACACAGTCGCCAAAACCGCGACGGCCGACAGCGACCTGCCCGCCACCGGCGTACGCGCCAAGTTGCTGGCCTCGCACGCGCCCGGTAACCACATCGAGGCAGCGCGCAACGCGACCGTGTTCATCGAGACCCCGTGGAATGCGTTGGGGTCGGGGTTCATCGTCAGCAGCGACTGCCGGGTCGTCACCAACAAGCATGTAGTGCAGTTCAACAAGGACAAGCTCATGCAGGCCATCAACGATCCGCGTGTGCTCGGTGCCGAACTGGCACGCCAGCGGCAAGCGTTGTTGAACCGGATCGAAGTCCTGCGCGCCGAATTCCAAGAAGCCGCCGGGCGTTTTGGCGAGAACAGTGGCGAGGCCATTTCCATCCGCCTGAAGATCGACAAGCTCAGGGAAAAGATGCGCGTGCTGCCCGAACTGGCGCGCGAGGCCTTGCAGGATGAAGTCAGCAAGGCCGAGCTTTATGCCCGCACCGCCACCTACAAGGTGTCGCTGGTCGACGGAACCGAATACACCATCAATCAGATGAACATGTCCGATACCCACGACCTGGCCAGCTTCCGTCTGCCGGCTTCGGATTGCCCGTTCATCGCGCGCGGCAAGAGCGCCTCGCTCAAGCAGGGCGAGCGGCTGTACACGGTGGGCAGCCCCTCGGGTCTCACCTACACGGTCACCGGGGGCGTGTTCTCCGGCTATCGCGAGCACGAAGGCGTCAAGTATCTGCAGACCGACGCGCCGATCAATCCGGGCAACAGCGGAGGCCCGCTGATTACCGAAAACGGCCGGTTCGTGGGCATGAATACGGCGATTCTGCAGGGCACCGAGGGCATCGGATTCGCCATCCCGGTCGAGAGTATTCCGGAGTAAAAACGACCGGCTTGGGCGTCGCCGCACGGCGTTTTGTCAGCCGTTGCACGGCTGTCGCTGTCATTTCAATGAAAATCGCGGCTTTTCGTACTCAACTCCCCGAGCCAGTCACTCAGATCCACCAGCCGTTTGGCGAGTACATGGATCACCTTGCCTTCGCGCTGTAACTGCCCGAACACCCCCATGAAATGCGCGCCGAGTAGCACCCGGCGTTGCCGGTCGGCGAGCGTGGCGTGCACGATGATGTTGTTCATGCCGGTCTCGTCTTCGAGCGTCACGAACACCACCCCACTGGCCGTGCCCGGTCGTTGCCGGCAGGTGACGATGCCGGCGACGCGCACCAGTGCGGCGTGCTCGCGTGCGAGCAGATCGCCGGCCTTGAGGAAGCGTTGCGCCGTGAGTCGTTCGCGCAGCAGCGCAAGCGGATGCCGGCCCAGGGTGAGGCCGAGGCTGGCGTAGTCGCTGATGAGGGATTCGCCTTCGGCTTGTGCCGGCAGGGCGACCGCTTGTTCTCGGGGTGGGGCGGTGTCGAACAGATCGCCCTGCCGGTGCAGGCCGCTGCTGGCCCACAGGGCGGCACGGCGATGGCCGCTGAGCGATTTGAGCGCGTCGGCGGCGGCGAGGCGGTCGAGCTCGGCGCGGCTGAGCTCGGCGCGGGTGGATAGCGCGCTGAGGGTGTCGAAGGGCGCCTGGCGCCGGGCCGTTTCGATGCGCTCGCCCGCCGCCTGTGACAAGCCCTTGATCTCCCGCAGCCCGAGGCGCACCGCCGGGCGGGGGGCGCCGTCGAAGGCCAGTGTGTTTTCCCAGTCGCTGTGGCTGACATCCACCGGCAGCACGCGCACGCCGTGATGGCGGGCGTCCTGCACCAGTTGGGCCGGGCGGTAAAAGCCCATGGGTTGGCTGTTGAGCAGGGCGGCCAGAAAGGCTTCCGGCTCGTGGCACTTGAGCCAGGCCGAGTCGTAGGCCAGCAGCGCAAAGCTGGCGGCGTGGGATTCGGGAAAGCCGTATTCACCGAAGCCTTCGATCTGCCGGCATAATCCTTCAGCAAATTCAATTGGATAGCCACGTTCATTCATGCCATTTCTTAACTTTTCCTTGAACTGCTGCATGTGCCCCTTGCGCCGCCACGAGGCCATCGCCCGGCGCAACTCGTCGGCCTCGCCGGGGGTGAAGCCGGCGGCGACTTCGGCCAGCTTCATCACCTGTTCCTGAAAGATCGAGACCCCCAGCGTGCGTTCGAGCACGGCGCGCACCGGCTCGGGCAGCCGCGCCATTTCGCGCGCGGCCATGGCGCGATCGTTACGGCGAGCCAGATAGGGATGGACCATGTCGCCCTGGATCGGCCCCGGCCGCACGATGGCCACCTGCACCACCAGATCGTAGAACTGGCGGGGCTTGAGGCGCGGCAGCATGCTCATCTGCGCGCGTGATTCGACCTGAAACACGCCCACCGAATCGGCCTCGCACAGGGCGTCGAAGGTGGCCGCGTCCTTGGGCGGAATGTCGGCCAGTGCCAGCGGCCGGCCACGCCGTTGCCCGGCCAGTTCGAGCGCGCGGCGAATCACCGACAACATGCCGAGGGCGAGCACGTCCACCTTCAGCAGGCCGAGCGATTCGAGGTCTTCCTTGTCCCACTGGATGACCGAGCGCTCGGCCATGGCGGCGTTTTCCACCGGCACCAGGCGGGCGATGGGGCCTTCGGAGATGACGAAACCGCCCACATGCTGCGACAGGTGGCGCGGAAAACCGATGATCTGCTCGGTGAGCGCCAGCCATTTGGTGACCCGTGGGCTGGCCGGGTCGAGGCCGATGTCGCGCAGGCGCTCGGGGAGCTGGTCGCGCTTGTCCCACCAGGCCATGGAGCGGGTCAGGGCGCTGATCTGCTCGGGGCTGAAGCCCAGCGCCCGGCCGACATCGCGCACCGCGCCGCGGGTGCGGTAGCGGATCACCGTGGCGGCCAGCGCGGCGCGATCGCGGCCGTATTTTTTATAGATGTACTGGATGACGATCTCGCGCCGCTCGTGCTCGAAGTCGACGTCGATGTCGGGCGGCTCGTTGCGTTCCCTGGAGAGGAAACGCTCGAACAGCAGCGCCGCGCGCTGTGGGTCGACCTCGGTGATGCCCAGCGCATAGCACACCACCGAGTTGGCCGCCGAGCCGCGCCCCTGGCACAAAATGCCTTCGCGCCGGGCGAAGCAGACGATGTCGTAGACGGTGAGGAAGAAGGGTTCGTAGCGCAGCTCGGCAATCAGCGCCAGTTCCTTTTCGGTCGTCTGGCGCACGGTGTCGGGCACGCCTTGCGGATAGCGTTTGTGCAGGCCGGCTTCGGTCTCGCGGCGCAGGTAGCTGGCAGCGGTTTCGCCCGGCGGCACGACTTCCTGCGGATATTCATAGCGCAATTCGTCAAGCGAGAAATGGCAGCGGCTGGCGATGCGGCGGGTTTCGGCCAGCAATGCGGGCGGGTAGAGGCGCGCCAGCCGCAGCGGGTGGCGCAGGTGGCGTTCGGCGTTGGGAAACAAGCGATGGCCGGCCTCGAACACGGTGTTGCGGTGGCGCAGGGCGGTGAGCGTGTCCTGTAGCGGACGGCGGCCGCGTCGGTGCATGTGCACATCGCCCGTTGCCACCATGGGCAGATTGGCGCTGTCGGCCAGTGCCTTGAGGCGGGCGAGCTGGCCGGCATCGTCGGGCCCGCTGTGCAGTTCCACCGCCAGCCAGCCGCGGCCGGCAAAGCGCTCGGCAAACCACTGGGCGTCGGCTTCGGTGGTGCTCTCATGCGGCACCCACAAGGCCAGACAATCGGGCATCACGGCGGCCGGCGCCAAGCCTTCCAGATCGCCCCGGTTGAGTCGGTATTCACCTTTCGGGGCGCGTCGCCGGCCCAGGGTGATGAGCGCCGAGAGGTTGCCGTAGCCGGCCCGGTTGCAGGCCAGAAACACCAGTTTCAAACCACAATTCAGTACAAATTCAGCGCCATAAATCAGTTTGAAATCAGTTTGTTCTGATGTTAACTTAAAGTTATTTAGAACATCTTTGAGCCCTTCGTGCGCACGCACGGCGCCGGCCAGCGAGCACTCGTCGGTGATTGCCAGAGCGGCGTAGCCGAGCTGCCAGGCTTGGGCAACCAGTTCTTCCGGGTGCGAGGCGCCGCGCAGGAAGCTGTAGTTGGAGATGCAATGCAGTTCCGCGTAAGCGGGGCGCGCGGGCTTAGTCGAAATAGCCATGCAGCCACCATCCCCGGGCATCGCGGAACACCCACAACCAGGCGCCTTGCGGTGTGCTGGCGACGAAGTAGTCGCGGCGCTGGTCGCCGCGCGCTTCGCCCTGATCCCACCAGCCACTCTCCAGCCGCTCGGCGCGGGTCAGCAGGCGTAGCGGCGCGCCTTGGTGGGTGGGGCGGCCGGCCTGTTCGCGCAGGGCGCGGGGCGGCTCTTCCAGCCACAGGGGGCGCGGGGCGTCGGGCAGATCGACGGCTGCATCCGCCGGCCAGGGGAGCGGTGTGGTCGCGCATTCCGGCCGGTGATCGGCCACGGGGGCAATGCCATGCACCGCCGCATCGCCCAGCCGCGCCCGCAGGCGTTCGACCACCGGCGCCAGTGCGCCGTCGTCCTGCTGGCCGAACAGGCGGGTATTGCTGCCGGGGAGCGCTTGCGGCGCATCGGCTTCGAGCAGCAATTCCTCGACCGGCGCTGCCAGCTGATGCCGTTCGAACTGCTCGCGTGCCACGCGCAGCAGGCGCTCGTGGCTGCGCGTGGGCGTGGCAAAACCGAGCGTGAGGCGTGTGGGCGTGAGATCTTCATGGATCAGCACCAGCGTGCACGCGCTGATACCGGCCTGTCGGGCCTCCAGCCAGCCGCACAGCGCCAGCAGCAGACGCCGGGCGGCAAACAGCAGACGTTCGGACTGATCGACCTTGGCAGGCAGTTGCAGGCGCAGGGAAAAGCGCTCGGGGAAGACGAAGGGGGCGCGCGGGTCGGGCACCGTGCCACGCGCCTGTGCCAGTTGCAGCGGCAGCGTGGCGCCAAAGCGATGGCCGAGCGTGGCCGAGGGCAGGCCGTAGAGCCGGCCGATGGTGCGCAGCCCGAGCGCATGCAGACGGGTGTGCGCCGACTCGGGGAGTGCGAGGACATCGACCGGCAGTTCGGCCAGCGCGCTCTCCCAGCCCGCGTCGGTCCCATCAACCCGACTCAGCCAGCTGGCCGCGCGCGGCGTGGGCGCCAGCCCGAGGCGAATGCTCATGCCTTGCGCGGCCGCGCCCTGGCGCACCTGCTTGAGAATCACGTCCAGCCCGCCGAACAGCCGCAGGCAGCCGCCAATCTCGAGCAGCAGCCGGTCGGGGGCTTCGAGGCTGACATGCGGCGTGAAACCGCCCGCCCAGCAGGCCAGTGCCGCCAGCGCCTCGGCTTCGCGCTCGGGCTGGCGTTCATGGGGGCGCAGCACCGCGGAGAGCGCGAGCGCATCGGCCAGCCGCATGCCGGGCCGGATGCCGGCCTGCTCGGCCAGCGTGTCCGCCACCACGATGCGTTGCCGGGCGATGGCGACCGCCGGCGCGGGCAGGGCCAGCACCTCGACGGGCAGACGAAAGAAATGGATGGCGAGCCACAGCATGAGATGCGGCTCACGCGTCGACGCCGATGGGCGTGCGGGTTGTTGCCAAGCGCGGCGACAGACGAGTCCAGGCCAGCGGCCGCTCGATCTGCAAGCACAACGGGGCCGCCAGTGGCGGACCGCGACGTTTGAGAATCTCTACCTGCAGTCCGCGCGTGCTGCCCGCCAGTGCCAGGCGCAGCGGTGCCGGCGAGGCATGGCGAGCGGCACTGTGGGGGCGAAATACCGTGCACAGGCTCTGGGTGTTGGCGGCCGCCACCTGCAGCCGGCGCAACTGGCGGGGGTGGCTGGCCGGTAGCCAGGCCAGCAGGGCAGCCAGCGCATGGCTGCCGAGCAGTTGTTCGCAGGCCCAGGCGGCGTCTTGCCCGCTGGCTTGTACGATCAGCAAACGCGAGAGCGGCACGTTGCGCGCCAGCCAGCCCGGCGCATGCAGCCGCCCGGGCGGTGCCACCAGCACAACCCAGCCCGCCGCTGCTTCGAGCCCGCGTAGCGCAGGCAGCAGCAGGCTGACTTCACCCAGGCCACGGGCGGGACTCAGAATCTCGCTCACACAGCCGCAAGGCCAACCCCGGCCGGGCAAGGCCGCATCGAGCGCCGCGAAACCGCTGCTCACGTTGGGCCCGCCGACAGCCATGCGTGCTTGCCCACGCCACACATCGGTGCGGGTCAACAGGGCATCGAGCGACAGGGCCTGAACAGTCATGGCGGCACACAAAGAGGCAGGAGAGAAATGAAGCGGTCGAGACTGTAATTATTTACAGCTTTGACGGGCTGTCAAGCGGCAGGGGGACTGGCGGATGGCTGTGCGCACCCGCGAAACATGATGCCGAGGCGCCCGCGGGAGGCGCCTGCCGGGTTCCACCGCCGTTCTCTGCGGGTAAAAAAATGTTGCCCTGTGATATCTGAACGGACCAAC
This sequence comes from Rhodocyclaceae bacterium, assembly GCA_050293885.1. Lineage (GTDB taxonomy): Bacteria > Pseudomonadota > Gammaproteobacteria > Burkholderiales > Rhodocyclaceae > Nitrogeniibacter. The sequence goes on from JBNKNO010000001.1 coordinate 220,207, forward strand.
GGCAGGGATCGTCAGAAAAAGATGCCGAGAACGGACTATGGTGATGACAGGAGCGTGAAGAAAGGAGGTGGGGCGCCGTGTTTGTTTCACCCCATGGCAGCAACAGACGCCGCAAAGGAGCCGTGCGACATGATTGTCGACGGGTATGCCGCTTGGCCGTGATGGCGCTGTGGGCCACGCTGG
>JBNKNO010000001.1:220489-222971 GCA_050293885.1 Rhodocyclaceae bacterium
ACGCCGCAAAGGAGCCGTGCGACATGATTGTCGACGGGTATGCCGCTTGGCCGTGATGGCGCTGTGGGCCACGCTGGTAAGCTCGGTGGTCATGGCCACCGGTTTCACCTTCGGTCTGCTCGCCAAGAGTATTGACGACAGCAACTTTGTCGATACGTGGCGGGGTTGTTCCGATGCAGCGCGGCAAACGGGCGATGAGTGCGTGCTTCTGGGGGGGCGGGGTGCGGCACATCCTCGTGTGCAGGTGCGTGCGCTTCAGGAGGCGCTGAGTTCCGGCAATTTCGATGCGCTGGCCATTTCCGTGGTCAATTCGCAACTCGTGGCCCGCACCCTGGTATCGGCGCGCATCCCCATCATCACCTTCGATTCCCCCTTCGATGCCGAAAATGCCGACATGAGCCAGACCTATGTCGGGATCGACAATGTCGACTTCGGGCGGGCGTTGGCCGGCGTCGCCAAAGAATTGCGCCCCACGGGGGGCTCGATCTGCCTCATGAGCGCTGTGCACGACCCCAATCTCATGCTCCGTGTCGAGGGGGTGCGTCAGGCGTTGAGCGGCGATCCGATGTTTCCGCCGAATCAGCGCCTGAAGGGGGAGGGCGGATGGATCGAAGCTGATCGCTGCCCGTGGAATTCCGCCGACTCCATCGAGCGCACCATGAGCCAGTTGGCCATGACGTTCGGTGTCATCAAGCCGGACGTCTTTCTGTCGGTCGGTCATTGGCCCGTGATCGACGCGGCGGCCTATCGATCCACCGTCGAACCGTTTCGTGACGAACTCGTCGAGCGCAAGCGCATCGTCATTGCCGCCGTCGGCAAGGTCTCGCCTGACATGCAAGGCCTCATGAACGACCAACTCGTGCATGGCTACGTGAGCATCGACTTCTACGAGACCGGGCGATTGACCTACCGTGCGATGAAGCAGCTTGTCGAGGGAAAGACGGTGCCCTCGACAGTGATCATCCCGAACACGGTGCAGATCGTACGTTGAAGCTCAAGCGGTGACTGACGCGACGCCAGTCGTGCGAATCGGCGTGGCGGGTGTTCAGGAGGCTTCCCCGGTGTTGCCAGCCAGCCATTGCGCAAGCGCTTGCGCCACCACCGCACTCAACCCGCCATCGGTTTCCAGCGCACGCTCACGCAGCCGGGTCACCATCTCTGCCGGCAAACGGCAGGTGATGGGCACGAGTTTGCCGCCGGCCGCCGCAGACTTCTCCCGCTTGCCCGCCACGGCCGCCGCGCCGGCGCCAAAGCGCTGTGGCGTGCCCGCCGCCTTTTGCTGGCGGTCGATCTGCTTGGCCAGATTCTTGTAGAGATCGGTTTTCTTCATGGTCATGAGGGGGCGTCCGCAGAGGTTTGGGGGGAAGCGACAAGGGAATGGTCCATCGTCAGCGCGCCGATTCTACGCCGATGCCGCGTTGACTCAGAAAATCTTGAGCCACTTGAACACCACCAGTTGAATCCCCACCAGCGCCGCGAGAATCGCACACACGATCCAGAACGCGCCGGCGTTCTCCGCACCCGGAATGCCCCCCACGTTTATGCCCAGCAAACCGGTGATCAGCCCCAACGGCAGAAAGATGGCGGTCACGATCGCCAGCAGCAGCATGTTGCGGTTCATCGTCTCCGCGCGCAGATCCATCACCTGCTCATGCACCACCGTCGCCCGATCGCGGATCGCCTCCAGCTCCTCCGCCAGGCGCGTGGTGCGTTCGCCGGCTTCGCGCACGCGGTTGCGGTCGTGGCTCGAGAGCCAGTCGAGATCCTCGATTTCCAGCGTCGTCAGCGCATCGCGCTGCGGAAACATGAAACGCCGCAGCAAGATCGCCATGCGGCGGATCTCGCCCAGATCCTTGCGCATCGCCGTCGGCGTCTCGTCCAGCACCAGCTCTTCCAGGTCGTCGATGCGATCGTTCAGTGCCGACACGATCGGCTCCACCCGATCCGCCAGCCGCAAGGCCACCTTGGCGATCAGATCACCCGGGCTCGTCGGCCCCTGTCCTCGCGCCACCGCCGCCAGCAGGTCGGTCACCGCATGCAGCGGCCGGTGCCACACCCCGATCACCCGTCGGCTCTCCACATGAAAGCGCACTGACACCATGTCCTCCGGGTCGGCGCCTTCCATGAGATTGACCCCGCGCAGGTTGATGAGCACGCCATCGCCATCCACCGTGCAACGCGGCCGCGTCTCTTCCGCCGTCAGCGCACTCACCACCAACGGGCTCAAGCCCGCGCCCGCCAGCCACGTATCGGCCTCGGGCGTGCCGCGCCGGATGTGGAACCACTCGTAGGCAAAGTCGACATCGTCCGCGTCCACCTGCTTCCCCTTGGCATCAAAGCGCAGGTGAAGCACGGGGGCGATGGCGTTGCTGTCGGGGGGCTCGGGTGAATGGGCGGTTGGCATGGAATGTCCTGTCGCGTCGAATCACCCGGCGCGTGGCGCCAGGCGGGGTGAGACAGACTTTACTTCGACGGGATGGGC
>JBNKNO010000001.1:223069-225375 GCA_050293885.1 Rhodocyclaceae bacterium
GATCAGCTTGCGATGCGGGAACGGGATCTCGATGCCTTCCTTGTCCAGCGCCTTCTTGATGAGCTCGGGCACCGAGTACAGCACGTTGAAGTAGTGCTCGCCTTCGCAGAAGGGCCGCACCAGGAAATCCACCGAACTGTCGTTCAGCGTCTCGACCTCGACGAAGGGCGCCGGGTCTTTGAGGATGTGGGGGTGGTTGGCGAGCACCGCGTTGATCACCGTGCGCACGGCATCGGTGTTTTCCTTGTAGGCCACGCCGAAGTGCATATCCACACCCCGCACCGGGTGATGCGAGTGGTTGATGATCTGATTGCCCCAGATCTGGCTGTTGGGGATGATGATCTGCTGCTTGTCGAAGGTTTGCAGCACGGTGGTGAACAGGTCGATCTCCTCGACATTGCCGAAGCGGTCGGCGGCGTTGATGAAATCGCCCACCTTGTAGGGCCGGAACACCAGCAGCATCACCCCCGCCGCCACATTGGACAACGTGCCCTGCAGCGCCAGGCCTACCGCCAGGCCGGCGGCACCCAACAAGGCAATGATCGATGCCGTCTGCACGCCAAAGCGGTTGAGCACGGCAATGATCACGAAGGCCAGCACGATGTACTTGGCCACACTGCCCAGAAACTTGAACAAGGTGTTGTCGAGCTTTTCGTGCTTCTCCCCGGTCTTGCAGATCAGCCGATTGACCTTGCTCGCTAAAAACGAGCCCACCGTGAGGATGACGATCGCAAACAGCACATTGATGGCGCCATCGATGATGGCAGGAAGATACTGGCTGACATTCAAGCCATCGATGAATTCTTGCATCGCTTGGATTCCTGTGTGATGTCGGGGTCGGTATTCATCATAGGTGATGTGTTCGAGCCCATGCCGAACAGCTATAGAAATTTACGTTTGGCATGAGCGGCCGCATGCCGGACAGCCCTTCGGTGACAGCGCGACGCGAGAAACTGGCGCGCGTGACGCCGTCTTGGGGAACAAACACGCCTGAGCGCGACCACACGATTGGTATATTCAAGCCTTGGCACACGCGTCATGTCGGACGCGAATGGCCACGCACCCCGGGGAGCCAATATCGTGGATGGTTTCGGCGCGCATGCGCTTTCAGTCTTCATGGGTTTTTTCGCCATCATGAATCCGATCGCGAATACCCCGGTGTTTCTCGGGCTCACCGCCGAAGACTCGCCTGAAGTCAAACGCCGGATCGCGCTCAAGGCACTGATGTTGAGCTTCGCGATCATCGTGCTGTTCTCGGTCGCCGGCAAGACGATCTTCCAGCTCTTCGGTATCAGCCTCTCGGCCTTTCGCATCATGGGCGGCGTGCTGGTGTCCATCGTCGGCTACCAGATGCTCCACGGCGGAGAGCATTCACCCGTACAACACCCCAGCGAAGAGGACAAGCAGATCAGCCTTGAGGCGCAGATGGAGATTGCCATCACGCCACTGGCGATGCCGATCCTCGCCGGACCGGGCACCATCGCCACCGCCATGAGCTTCGCATCGGGCGGCGGCGTCTCCGATCTCATCGTCACGGTGGTGGCGTTTCTGCTCCTGTGCGGGATCAGCTACGTGTGCTTCATCTTCGGCGAACGCTTCGTCAACTACCTCGGGCATAACGGCATCAAGGTCGTCACCCGGCTCATGGGCCTGATCCTCGCCGTGATCGGCGTGCAGATGCTCATCGACGGCATCGCCGGCGCGGTGACCGAGATCCGGCACATCAGTGGTGGGTGAGGCAAGCCGATCATGAACGATCAACATAACCACGCACTGCGGCAGATGCTCGCGCAGCAGGACGTCGCCGCGCTCGGCACCCTGCACGAGGGCACTCCCTTCGTCTCGATGGTGCCCTACGCGCTGTTGCCCGACAGCGCCGAATTCGTCATCCACGTCAGCCAGTTGGCCACGCACACGCGCGACATGCTCGATCACCCCGCGGTCGGCTTGATGGTCAGCGCGCCACGCGCTCCGGCGCTCCCGGCGCAAGCGCTGGCACGGCTCAGCATCCAGGGGCAGGCACGACAGCTTGTTGCCGACGACGACCGCTACGCGGCCGCCCGCCAAGCCTATCTGGCCCGCTTCCCCGACAGCGAACCGATGTTCGGCTTTGCCGATTTTTCGCTATTCGTGATCGCACCCACAACGCTTCGCTTCGTCGGTGGCTTTGCGCAGGCGCGCTCATTGTCGGGCGATGGCTTCCGACGGATCATGCGCGGCGAAACAGGCTGAACGCTACTGTTTGGCAAACAGCTGCCCCAGCGCGGCAAACGCCTTGAATTCCAGCGCATTGCCCGCCGGATCGA
>JBNKNO010000001.1:225472-233413 GCA_050293885.1 Rhodocyclaceae bacterium
GGCTGAACGCTACTGTTTGGCAAACAGCTGCCCCAGCGCGGCAAACGCCTTGAATTCCAGCGCATTGCCCGCCGGATCGAGGAAAAACATCGTCGCCTGCTCGCCGGGCAGCCCCGCGAAACGCACATGCGGCTCGATCACGAAGACCACGCCCGCCGCGCGCACCCGTTCGGCCAAGGCGTCGAAATCCGCCCTGTCGAGCACGACGCCGAAATGCGGTACCGGCACCTCGTCCCCATCCACCGCATTGCTCGCCTTGCGGCCGGCACCGGGCGCCAGATGGGCAACAATCTGATGGCCGAACAGATCGAAATCCACCCAGTGATCCGCACTGCGGCCTTCAGGACAACCGAGAACGCCGCCGTAGAAAGCGCGGGCTGCATCGAGGTCATTGACGGGAAAAGCCAGGTGAAAAGGGCGTAAGGCCATGGTTGCGCTCAGGGTAATTGGGGGCACCGGGCTGCGTTGTCGGCAGGGCGATTCAGACCGCGCGTCCTGACGCTTCGGTGCGAACGCGTCAGGAGCGCGCGTGTTGCGTCACGCGGGCATGGCGGCTGCGCTTTGTTGGCGGCTGTAGACAAACAGCGCAACAAAGAACGCGATGCCCGCCACGTGGACCCAGATCGGCAGCGGCCACAGCAGCAGGATGGCGCAGGCGATGAGGACGACACGCATCGGCCAGCCGAGAGGATGTTCCAGATAGCCTTGCAGGCCGGCGCAGAAGGCGTAGAGGCCGAAGATGGCGAACACGCCGAATTCGGCGATCTCCGCCCAACTGCCACCGAGCAGTGGCGTGTAGGCGAACAGCAGGGGGACGATGTAGAGGCCTTTGGCGACTTTCCAGGATTCGAGGCCGGTGGCCATGGGGGGCGTCTTGGCGATGGCGGCGGCGGTGAAGGCGGTGAGGCATACGGGCGGGGTGACGTTGCTGTCCTGACTGAGCCAGAAGATGATCATGTGCGCCGAGAGCAGGGCAAAGGTGAGCGCGTGCGGGTCGAGCACCGAGGTGCGCAGGGCGTCGGCCAGATCCACTGGAACTAGGTTGAAGATGGCGGTGGCGGCGTCAACGCTCATGGCGCTGCCGAGCGCGGCGAGCTGGTCGGGGGCGACGAGCATGAGCACGGCCTTGGCCTGATCGTTGAGGGCGCCGTTGGCGATGGCGTCGATGACTTGGGCGTCGGCGATGAGGTTGTACAGCGCCGGGGCGGAGAGGGTGCCGAGCACGATGTAGGAGGCGGTCACCGGCAGGCCCATGCCGAGCACCAGCGAGGCCAGGCCGATGAGCACGATGGCGATGATGAGGCTGCTGCCAGCCCATTCGGTGATCATCAGCGAAAAGGTGTTGCCGACGCCGGCGGTGGCGATGACGTTGACCACCAGGCCGATGGCACACAGCAGCACGCCGGTCATGACCATGTTGCGCGAACCGAGCGCCAGCGCCTCGAATATCGCCTTCGGCCCCATTTTGTTTGGGGTGAGCCATGACGACACGATCACCGCGAGGATGCTGATGCCGGCGGCGTAGGTGGGCGTGAAGCCGACGACGAGCAGCGTGATGAGCACGGTGACCGGCAGCAGAAAGGGCAGGCCGCCGCGCTTGATGACTTGCATGGCGGTGGGGGCGTCGTCTTCGACCACGTGCACGTGGCTGCGCTTAGCTTCGATGCGCACGAAGAAGGCCACCGAGGCGAAATACAGAATGGCCGGGATGACGCTCACGCCGATGATGGTGGTGTAGGGAATCTGCGTGTAGCTGGCCATCACGAAGGCGCCGGCGCCCATTATCGGCGGCATGAGCTGGCCGCCGGTGGAGGCGGCGGCTTCGACCGCGGCGGCGAACTTGGCCGGGAAGCCGGCTTTTTTCATGAGCGGAATGGTGATGACGCCGGTGGAGGCGGTGTTGGCCACCGCCGAGCCGGAGATGGTGCCGGTCAGCGCGGAGGCGAACACCGCCACCAGGCCGGGCCCACCGACCGTCTTGCCGGCCACCGCGCGCGCCAGATCGATGACGAAATCGCCGGCGCCGGAGCGCAGCAGGAAGGCGCCGAACAGAATGAACATGAACACGAAGGTGGAGGAAATCAGCGCGATGTTGCCGAACAGGCCGTCGTCGCCAAAGATGCTGCGGAACAGGATGGTCTCGGGCGACAGGCCGGCGAAGCGGAACACGCCGGAAATGTGTTCGCCCCACCAGCCGACGTAGGTGAGCGCAATGACGATGAGCACCGGGATGATCCAGCCGGTGGTGCGGCGGGTGAATTCGATGGCGCCGAGGATGAGGATGCCGCCGGCGATCCATTCGCTGGTGACCAGATGCACGCCACGCGCGTAGATCGCGTCTTCCTGCGAAATGAGATAGAGCGCCGAGGCGGCGACGATGAGGCCGAAGGCGACGTCGATGGCAAGGATTAGGCGGTCGCGCGCGCCGCCGGTCTGCCGCATCAGCGGAAAGAGCAGCGAACACATCAGGCCGAAGCCGGCGAAGTGCAGGGCGTTCTGCCACAGACTGGGCAGCAGCGCGATGATATTGAAGTAGATGTGCAGCAGCGCGATGCCGATGCCGAGTACGAACACTACCTTGCCCATCGGGCCGTGTTCGGATCGTACCGGGGCGTCGTGTTCGTCTTTTTCGGGGGCGATGGTCGTGGTCTTGCCTGCCTCGCTCATGAGCATTCCTTGTCGTTATCTGAGTGAGCTTGCGAGGTGGGCGCGCGCAAGGAGGAAGCGCGCGCCCGGGGGTGGGGGGGGGGGGGGGGTGGCGCCGGGTTGTGACCGGCGCCGCGACACTCGCCCTACTTGGCGATCAGACGATCGGGAATGGTGAGCCCGGCTTCCTTGTAATAACGCGCCGCGCCCGGATGCAGCGGCATCGGCAGGCCGGCCAGCGCTTTTTCGAGCGCCATGGCGCTGGTGGCCTTGTGGATGGCGTTGAGGAAGGGCAGGTTCTCGTAGATGGTCTTGGTGATCTTGTAGACCGCGTCTTCGTCCAGATCGGCACGTACGGCGAGGAAGTTGGGCTGGGCGATGGTGTTCACATCCTTGTCCTGCCCCGGATAGGTGCCGGCGGGAATGGTGAATCGGGTCCATAGTTCGAGCCCGCCGTCGGCCTGCTTCATCTGCTCGTCGGTGAAGTTGAGCAGCGTGACCTTGTCGCCCATGGAAGCAAAAGCGCGGGTGACGGCGCCGGTGGGCACGCCCGCCGGGGTGCTCATGCCGGCGATCTGGCCGTTCTGCATGGCATCGGCGCTCGGGCCGTAGCCGACGAACACGAGGTCGTAGTCCTTCTCGATGTCGATACCCAGGTTACTCATCAGCGTCTTGTTGGAGCCGATGGTGCCCGAGTTCTTCTTGCCCATCGCAAAGCCCTTGCCCTTCATGCCGGCCATGTCGGCGATGGTGCCGGTCTTGGCGTATTCGCTCATGACGGTGAATTGCTCGACGTTCTGCCACAGCATGGTGACCGAGCGCAGGTTCTTCTGCGGGCCGTCCTTTTCGATCGGGCCCTTGCCGTTCCACGCGTAGTAGCCGAACAGGCCCTGCAGAATGGCGAATTGGGCTTCGTTGTCGCGCAGCAGCTTGACGTTTTCACCGGAGCCGGCCGAGTTGATCGCCGACATGCCGATCTTTTCTTTGGGCGTGAGCTTGACTTTGGTGAGCGTGGCCAGCGCGACGCCGACCGGGTAGTAGGTGCCGCCCGTGCTCGCCGTGGCCAGCAGGTAGTCGCGGCTCTCCTGCGCGTAGGCAGTGGAGCCGAACGCGGCGACGGTGATGGCGGTGGCCAGGGCCAGCTGCTTGAACATGGGTCGTTTCATTGAATCCTCCATTCGCTCGTGGGCGTTATTGGTATGCCGGGCGCGCGGTGAGCGCGCTCCTGGGAGGATGTGTTTGCAAGCGCAGTGCCACTTGCGCGGCGCAGCAGGGATTCGGTAGGGCGCGCCGGATGCGGGAATGCAGCGGGTGTGCGGGTGCACACAAGTTTGTCGAATGCGCTGATTGTTGCGCGCGGCGGGCAACGCGTCGGCAAGATTTTGCCGATGGCGCGTGGTTCAGAGGAAGTCGCGCCGCTCCAGCGCGTGATTGGCCATCTTCTGGTTGAGCGTGCGCCGTGGCAGGCCGAGTTCGTCCATTACCGCCTGAATGTTGCCGCCATGACGGCGCAGGCTGCGTTCGAGCACACGGCGTTCGAAGTCGTTGGTGAGGTCGGCGAGGGTGCGGCCGTTGCTGTCGGCGGTGGCGTCGGAGGCCTGGCCAAGCATGCTCGGCAGCCGTTCGGCGAGCGGCATGGAAGAGAGCACGTAGCGCTCGGCCACATTCTTGAGCTCGCGCACGTTGCCGGGCCAGGCATGGGCGCAGAGCGCGGCGAGGCCGTCGGCGTCGAGCGGCGGCACCGGGCGCTGGTATAGCCGGCCGGCTTCGGCGGCGAAGTACTCGAACAGCAGCGGCAGATCGTCTTCGCGCTCGGCAAGCCGGGGCAGGTGCAGCTCGACCACGTTGAGCCGGTAGTACAAATCGTTGCGGAAAGCGCCGCTGGCGACGGCCTCGCTCAGATCGACGTTGCTGGCGCTCACCAGGCGGATGTCCACCGGCACCGGATCGTTGGCGCCGACGCGCACGATTTCGCGCTCCTGCAGCGCGCGCAGCAGCTTCACCTGCATGAGCAGCGGCATGCTGGCGATCTCGTCGAGAAACAGGGTGCCGCCGCTGGCATGTTCGAGTTTGCCGATGCGGCGTTTCTGCGCGCCGGTGAACGCGCCGGCCTCGTGGCCGAACAGTTCGCTCTCGAACACGTTTTCGGGAATGGCGGCGCAATTGACGGCGACAAAGTGCCCCTTGGCGCGGGCGCTCAGGTCGTGCAGGCAGCGGGCAACGACTTCCTTGCCGGTGCCGGTCTCGCCGGTGATGAGTACGCTCGCCGGTGTGTCGGCGATGTCCGTCACCTCCTGCCGCAGTCGGCGCATGGCCGGCGAGTGGCCGATGAGGCGGCGTTCGATGTCGGTGGCTTCGTCGAGCCGGCGGCGCAGTTGGCGGTTCTCGAGCACCAGATGGCGTTTGTCGCAGGCGCGCCGCGCGATGTCGAGCAGGCGCTCGGGCTCGAAGGGTTTTTCGATGAAGTCGTAAGCGCCGTTGCGCATCGCCTCGACCGCCATCGCAACGTCGCCGTGGCCGGTGACCAGCACCACCGGAATGTCGGCGTCGATGGCAGCGATGGCCTGCTGCAACGCCATGCCGTCCATGCGCGGCATCTTCACATCACTGATCACCACGCCGTCGAACTGCCGGGAGAGCCGATCGAGCGCGCTGCGCGCGTCGGCCAGCGCCGTGACCGCATAGCCCGCCAGATCGAGCCATTGCGCGGTGGCGGTGCGCATCACTTGTTCATCGTCGACGAGCAGCACATGGCCGGTCGGGTTCATTTCGGCGCCTCCTGGCTGGGGGGAATGATCGGCAGGCGCACGATGAAGCTGGCGCCGGGGCCGTCCGCATTGTTGTGCGCGCGCACCGTGCCGCCCATGTCGGCGACGATGCCGTAGGAAATCGACAGCCCGAGCCCGACGCCCTCGCCGACATCCTTGGTAGTGAAGAAGGGGTCGAACAGTTGGCCCATGGCGGCCGGGGGGATGCCGTGACCGCTGTCGCGGATGCGAATGAGCGCTTCTTCGCCCTCGACGGTGAGCGCGATGTCGAGCACGCGCGCGTCGGCGTCCTTCATGGCGTCCAGACCGTTGCGGATGAGATTGACCAGTACTTGCTCGATGCGCACCGGATCGCCCATCACGACGGGCGAATGGGCGGGGGGCGCGAAGCGCACTTCGGCGGCGTCCATGTGGATCTGGCCGTCGAGCAGCGCCAACGCGGCATTGATGGGGTCGAGCAAGGCCACTGGCTGATTGCGGCCCTCACTCTTGCGCGCAAAGGTCTTGAGTTGACCGGTGATGGCGGCCATGCGTTCGGTGAGGCTCGACACCGAGGCCAGGTTGTCGGCCAGGGTGTCCTTGCGATCGAGCTCGAGCAGCCGCTTGCCGCTGGCCACGAAGGTACGAATGGCGGCAATCGGCTGATTGAGTTCGTGCGCGATGGCGGCCGACATCTGCCCGAGCGCGGCGAGCTTGCCGGCCTGGATGAGCTCGTCCTGCGTGGTGCGCAATTCGTGCTCGGTGCGTCGTCGTTCATCCACCTCGCCTTGCAACTGCTCGCTCAAGGCGCGTAGCGCCATGGCCTCGCGCGCTTCGTCGAGCGAGCGCTGACGCGCGCGGCGTTCACGCAGATAGAGCACGAACACCACCACCAGAAAGGCGGACACCGTGGTGGTGGCGACCACGCCGAGCACCTGGCGGCGCACCGGCGCCATCGGTGACAGGTAGTGAATGCGCCAGCCCGGCTGGGCCAGCGGCCGCGAGCGCTCGATGAAAGCCTCGCCGTCGATGCTGATGGCGTCGGGCACGCCTGCTTGCGGCTTGCCCCGCGCCAGTGGCTCGAGCGGCACATTGTTGTATTGCCGGCGGGCGCGGATTTGCGCCTTCACTTCGGGCGAGAGTACGTCGAGGCTGTGGTATTTCCAGTCCGGGCGGCTGGAAAGAAAGATGACGCCGTTGCGGTCACTCACGAGTACGGTTTCACCGCCTTCGGTCCAGTCGGTCTGCAAGCGATCCAGATCGACCTTGACGACCGCGACCCCGGCAATCCCCGTCGGGCCGTGGATGGGCGCCGACATGAAGTAGCCCGGCAGGCCGGTGGTGACGCCGATGGCAAAGAACTCACCGGGCTCGCCGGCGGCGGCACGCTTGAAGTAGGGGCGAAAGGCGTAGTTCTGGCCAACGAAGGACAGCGGCTCGGCCCAGTTGCTCGAGGCCAGCGTGTCGCCGTGGGCATCCATCACGAAAAGCGCCGCCGCTCCGGCGCGGGCATTGACGATTTCAAGATAGCGATTGACCGGCGCGTTGTCGCCGCCGGCAGTGACCAGATCACGTACGCCCGTGTTGAGCGCGAGCACGAAGGGCAGATAGCGATATTGGTCGAGCGCGCCTTCGACCGTGCTGGTGTAGAGGGTGAGCCGCTCGTCGCCGATGCGGCGCGCGGTCTCCAGACCGTTGCGTTCGCTGATGCGCCAGGACTGCCAGATGGCGATGAGCGCAAGGGCGATGGCGGCGATCGCGATGAGTGCGCGGCTATGCCGGCGGTACCAGCCGGCGCGTAACTGGCGTGCCTGCGCGGTGGCGAGGTCGTCGGAGGCCAGCGGCCGGGGGGTGGCGGCGATGGGGTGTTCGTTGCCGGTTGCGCTCATCCGCCCTCCCGTTGTTCTGAAGTGCGCTGCGGGTGTTTCAGACCTTCACGCGCATCAGGCGGGCTTTTTCCCGATCCCAGTCGCGCTTCTTCTCGACTTCGCGTTTGTCGTGCTGCTTCTTGCCCTTGGCCAGACCGATGGTGGCCTTGATGCGCCCTTTTGAATAGTGCAGATCGAGCGGGACGAGGGTATAGCCTTCGCGGTCCACCTGGCCGATGAGGCGGTCGATCTGCTGGGCATGCAGCAACAGCTTGCGGGTGCGTACCGGATCGGGCTTCACATGCGTGGAGGCGGAGATGAGCGCGGTGATGTGCATGCCGAGCAGAAACAGTTCGCCGTTGCGAACGAGGACGTAGGATTCCTTGATGTTCGCCCGCCCGGCACGGATGGCCTTCACTTCCCAGCCTTCGAGCACGAGCCCGGCCTCGATCTTCTCCTCGATGAAGAAATCGTGAAAGGCCTTGCGATTGTCGATAATGCTCATGGTTGGGGGCTGCGGCGATGCGGTAGAATCGCGCATTCTAGCAGTTCCGCTTCGTTGCAATCACACCCATGGCCGCCGTCAAGAAAGTTGTCCTGATCGAATTCACCCCCGCGCAGATGTTCGATCTCGTGGACAGGGTGGAGGACTATCCGAAGTTTCTTCCCTGGTGCGGCGG
>JBNKNO010000002.1:0-94442 GCA_050293885.1 Rhodocyclaceae bacterium
GGCGCGGTCAACCTGACCGGTCACTTGGGTGAAGTTACCAAGGGTGCCACCAGCAAACGGATCGTACTTGTTGTAGATGCCGTAACGGATACCGTCCAGGCGACCCGCAACCACGGTACCGAAGCCACCGGCCAGGCCGAGGTAAGAGTGGCGGTTACCGTTGATGCCACCGGCCTTGATGTCGTTCTTGATGGAACCGAATTCCATTTCGAAGACGGCCTTCAGACCGTTACCGAGGTCCTCAGCACCTTTGAAGCCGATGCGGTTGCCGCCCTGAAGACCGGTATCGAGGCCGGTTTCACCGTTGGTCGTGTCGCTCACGGCACCGTTGTCACCGGTACGGGACTGGAAGCCGATATCGAAACGACCGTAGATCGTGACGTTGGACTGAGCAAATGCCGGTGCTGCCATCAGGCCGGCGACGGCCAGCGCAATCAGTTTCTTCTGCATGGATTTCTCCTGTGTTTTAGAAGTAGGGGCTCGCTTTTCTGAGCCCGACTGACCCCTCAAGTTGAGAAGTTGTTGCAATTTTGCAAACCCCGGCGGGGCTGAGCAAGAGAAAACGCCTGCTGCGCCTGCGCGCCGGGGCGAGTCTGTTGCTTTTGTGCAACAACCGCGCTTCGGGCCGATCAAAAGGCGACGGCGACGGAGAAATGGAGTCGAACTCGGCGCTCTTCCGTGCCATAGGCAAGGTCGGCGGCGAGGGGGCCGGCGGGGCTGCGCCAGCGGGCACCGAGGCCCAGGCCGGTGAACAACCGAAACGTTTCACGATCATCCATGGCGTTGCCGGCGTCGATGAATGCGGCAACGCCCCAATCGTTCTTCCACCAGTGGGTGTATTCGGTGCTGAGCAGCGCCATGTATCGGCCGCCGACGATGGCATCGCCCTGCTGCACACCCAGACTGTTGTATTGATAGCCGCGTACGGTTTGCGCGCCGCCGGTGCGGAAGAGAAAGTCTTGCGGGATGCCTTCACGGCTTTGCGCCAGGGTCGCGCCGCCTTCGGCGCGCATCAGCAGCACGTCGCGCTTGCCCACGGGTACATAGAACGCCAAACGGCCGGAGAGCCGCAGAAAATTCTGATCGGAGAGCGCGGCCTTGGCGCCACCACCGATCTGGCCGGAAACAACGAAACCGTCGCGCGGATTGAACAGGTCGTCGACACGACGCAGCGTCCACGTCCAGTTCGCGGTGAGTGCCTGATTGCGCGTGCTGTCGGCACCGTCGGGCGAAAACACTTCTCGCTGAAGCTTGAACGCCAGGTGGGTTTCGATGTCGCCACGCTGGTGGCGCCGGGCAGCGCCGATCGCGCTTGTGCGCGTGCTCAGGCCCTGCGAGCGCGCACGTTCCGCCTGGGCGCCAAAGCTGTCTTGATGGTCTTGCCGGGCCGGCGGCAGGAAGACGTCGGCGAACAATAGCTGGTGACGCTGCTCCAGCCGCAGGCCGGTGTTGAGCTGCCAGCCGCGCCCCAGCCAGTCCACATGGCGATAGCTGGTTTCGACACGATAGCCGTTGTTGCTGCTGTAACCGGCACCAAATTCGATGCGCTTGGGCTTGGCTTCGGCCAACTGGATCAGGATCGGTGCGCTTGCCGTCGGCCCGTCGGTCGGCATGCTGACGATAACGGACGAAAAGTAAGGGGTGGCCTGCAGCGCCCGCTGCAAATCCAGCAACGCGTCGCGGTCATACGGCGTGCCGGGCTCGATCACGTTGTATCGACGCACCAGCTGCGGGTCGTATTGCTCGAGCCCCTCGAGCTGGAGTTCGCCCATGGTGTAGGCGGGGCCGGAATCGACGACCAGTTCGAGCCGGGCATGTGCGCGTTCGGGGTCGACCTCCGCCTGTGTGAGTACAAATTTTGCGGCTGGAAAATCACGCACCGACACTTCGTCGAGCAACCAGGCCTTGGCACCGTCCCAATCCGCCTGACGAAACGGCAGATCGGCCTTGAACGGCCATGCCTGCTCGATGCGTGCGCGCCGCGCCGCATAGGCAGCATCGATGATCGCGCCTTCAAACCGAAGACTGACCGATTCCACGCGCGTACGCGCGCCCGGCTCGATCTTGAGGCGAATGGGCATGCCGTCGCCGACGCGGCTGACCGAGGGCGAAAAGTAGCCTTCGGTCGCCAGCAGCTCGGCAATTTCCTTGCGCGAGCGCTGAACCAGTGCCTGCTGCTCGCGCGCGCCGGGCGCGGTGGAGACGACGTCTTCCTGCAGCACCGAAAGATGCTTTTGCAACAGCGGACGCAGCTCATCGGACACATCGAGCGCCACCGGCGCCTGCGCGTAGGCCACCGACGCGACACAACACAGAAGAAGCCACGCGGCGTGGCGCAAGCGTCGGAAAGAATTTGCCATGGGCGAATTGTATTGCGTTCGCTGTCGGCAAGGCGCAAGGTCGCACGCCGCGGATGCCGACGCACGCCCCCGCTTCGCTTTCAACCGACACAAAAAAGCCGCCCCGAAGGGCGGCCTGGCCTCTGACGGCGGGCCGGATCAGCGCTCGTTGTGATAGGCCGTGACCCGCTCCACCTCGTTGCGCGAGCCGAGAAAGACCGGCACGCGCTGGTGCAGGCGCTCCGGCTGGACCGCCATGATGCGCTCGCGCCCGGTGGTGGCCGCACCGCCGGCCTGTTCGATGAGCATGGCCATGGGGTTGGCCTCGTACATCAGGCGCAGCTTGCCGCCCTTGTCGCGGTTCTTTTCGTCAATGGGATACATGAACACCCCGCCACGGGTGAGGATGCGATGCACGTCGGCCACCATGGAGGCCACCCAGCGCATGTTGAAATCCTTGCCACGCGGGCCGCTCTTGCCTTGCTGCATTTCGCTGACGTAGCGCTGCACGGGCGCTTCCCAATAGCGGGCGTTGGAGGAGTTGATGGCGTATTCCTGCGTATCGGCCGGCACCGTCATGTTTGGTGTGGTGTAGATGAAGCTGCCCATCTCGCGATCCAGCGTAAAGCCATGCACGCCGCTACCGACGGTGAGCACCAACTGGGTGGAGGGGCCGAACACCGCGTAGCCGGCCGCGACCTGCGTGTCGCCCGACTGCAGAAAATCGGCTTCGGTCGGCTCTTCGCCATTGCCGGCGTATCGCAGCACCGAGAAGATCGTGCCCACTGACACATTCACATCGATGTTGGACGAGCCGTCGAGCGGATCGAACAGCAGCAGGTAGCCGCCTTTCGGGTAGTCGCGCGGAATGGCCTGAATCGTTTCCACCTCTTCCGAGGCCATGGCCGCCAGATGGCCGCCCCATTCGTTGGCCTGGATGAGGATGTCGTTGGCGATCACGTCGAGCTTCTTCTGTGCTTCGCCCTGCACGTTGTCGGAGCCGGCCTCGCCCAGCACGCCCGCCAACGCGCCCTTCGAGACATTGACGCTGATTGCCTTGACCGCCCGCGCCACCACTTCAATGAGCAGGCGCAGATCGGCCGTCATGTGGCCGGCGCGCTGCTGCTCGATGAGAAATTGGGTGAGCGTGACTCGTTGCATGGGGAGGCTCCGTCAAAAGGCTGGAATTCGAATACCGCGAATTATCCCGTTTTCCGGTGCGTACTGCACGTTGGCGGTATCATCAGCGCTCGCCCAATGCGCCCACCCGCCACCCGTCGTCATGCACGTGCTCGTTCTCGGCGCCGGCCTCGCCGGTGTCACTTCCGCCTGGTATCTGAAAAAGGCCGGTCTCGACGTCACCGTCGTCGACCGGCAGCACGCACCCGGCATGGAAACCAGCTTTGCCAACGGCGGGCAGATTTCCGTCAGTCATCCGGAGCCATGGGCCAATCCCTCGGCACCACTCACGGTGTTGCGCTGGCTCGGGCGGGCAGACGCGCCGCTCAAGTTCACACCCCGTGCCGACTGGCACCAGTGGCGTTGGGCGGCGCAATTCCTGCGCGAATGCCTGCCCTGGCGCACCGAGCACAACACCCGCGCCATTGCCACGCTCGCCCGCTACAGTCGTGAGTGCCTCGCTCAACTGCGTCTGGAAACCGGGATCGACTACACCCACACCGAGCGCGGCATCCTGCATCTGTTCTTCGACGCCGCCGGCGCGCGCGGCATCGCGCAACGCGTTGCCACCTTGGCGCACTACCACATTCACGCCGAGGCTTGCGACACCGCACGCTGCCTCGCCATCGAGCCGGCGCTGACGCACATGGCGCACAAGCCGCTGGGCGGCATCTACGCGCCGGACGACGAATCGGGCGATGCGCACGGCTTCATCGAGGCACTGGTCGAGCGCCTGCAAGCGGACGGCGTACGTTTTCTGTTCGACACCCGCATCGATGGCTTCGATCACCTCGGCGGACTGGTCGAAGGCGTGCGCGTCACCCGCGCGGATGGCACGCCGGACCGACTCAAGGCCAGCAGCTACGTGCTGTGCCTGGGCAGCTACAGCCCGCAGCTGGTGGCGCCGCTGGGCGAGCGCCTGCCGATCTATCCGATCAAGGGCTACTCCATGACCCTGCCGATTATCGATACCGAGCGCGTGCCGGCCGTGAGCCTCACCGACGAAGCGCGCCGCATCGTGTGCTCGCGCCTCGGCGATACGCTGCGCGTCGCCGGCACGGCCGAACTCAACGGCTATGACCTGTCTCTGGACGAACGGCGCGGGCGCGCCCTGCTCGATTGGGCGGAATCGACCTTTCCCGGCGGCACCGACGTTGCCGGCGCCAAAGCCTGGTGCGGCCTGCGCCCGACCACCCCGAGCAATCGACCGCTGATCGGCAAGAGCAGCCTGCTCAATCTCTACTACAACACCGGGCACGGCACCCTGGGCTGGACACTGGCCTGCGGCTCGGCGGCGGCGCTGGCCGACCTCATGTCGGGCACGCCGCCAACGCCGGACTTCCCCTTCCTCGGCAGCCGCTTCGACTGACGATCCGTCAGCTGGACCCGGCCGTCGAGCAATCGACGCCGGAGAGCTTCTCCGGATGCCCGATCTCGCCGGTGACAGTATCGAAACCGATGGTCTCCAGGTGAAAGGCCAGCGCCGCATCCATGCCCGTGGCGTGGCTTTCGAACCACGGCGGCAACTCTTCGATCAGGCGACGCGCCAGTGCCATGTCGCCCAAGGCGGCGCGTTTGCGCACGTCGTGCAACACCGCCAACACGCGGTCGTGTTCCGCCTTGTGGCAGCCGGGGAAGTTCACCGCCGCCATCCACACGTTTTCCTGCTCGAAATGCGCCACGGTGTGGTCGATGAATGCGTCGAAGCAGGCGAGAAACTCCGCCTCGCTTGCACTCGCCAGCGCGTTGTAACAGGCAACGAACTCCTGATGCGTCGCATCCATGGGCGCCAGCCCCAATTCAAGCGTATCGCTCCATTCCATTTGCTTCATTTCCCTCTTCACACCCTGCAATTCAGTTGGCACACGCCAGCACGAAACCTACGCCAAACGGAAGCTCGTCGTGGTGATGCACATCAAATCCCGCGCACGCGCTGCAAACAAACCGTCATGCGGCTCATCTAGATTGGCGCGCATGACACAAGAGAGGCCACCCATGAACGTGTTGATGTTGTCCGATGTGTACTTTCCCCGTATCAACGGCGTCAGCACCTCGATAGAAACCTTTCGCCAGACGCTGCGCGCCCATGCGGTGGAAACCACCCTGATCGCGCCGACCTACCCCAACATCCGGCAGGACGACGACCGGATACTGCGCATTCCGTCGCGCTACCTGCCTATCGACCCCGAAGACCGCATCATGCAGCGCGCGCAGATTCGTGCCCTGCTGCCGCAACTGCGCGAACTGGCACCGCAGATCGTGCACGTGCAGACCCCTTTCATCGCCCACTACACCGGCCTCGAACTCGCACAACAACTCGGCGTGCCGTGCGTGGCGACCTACCATACCTTCTTCGAGGAATACCTCTATCACTACGTGCCGTTCGCCCCGAGAAAATGGCTGCGCGCCGCCGCCCGCCGCTTTTCACGCACCCAGTGCAACGCGCTCGACGCCATTGTGGTGCCCTCCTCGGCGATGCGCGACGCGCTGATCGAGTACGGCGTCACCCAGCCCATGCACGTCCTGCCAACCGGCATTCCGACACAGGGGTTTCATGGCGGCGACGGGGGCTACTTTCGCGAACGCTACCAGATCGCGCCCGATCGCAAGGTGTTGCTGTTCGTCGGGCGCGTCGCGCATGAAAAGAACATCGGGCAACTCATCGACATGACCGATCAACTGCGCAAGACGCAACCCGACGCCTTGCTCGTGGTCACCGGCGAAGGCCCCGCACTGGCCTCCCTGCGGGCGCAATGCGCGCGGCGTGGACTCGAGCAGCACGTGCGCTTCCTCGGCTATCTCGATCGGCACGATGAATTGCACAATTGCTATCGTGCGGCGGATCTGTTCGTGTTCGCATCGCACACCGAAACACAGGGGCTGGTCTTACTCGAAGCCATGGCCCTGGGCACGCCCGTGGTCGCCATTGCGGAAATGGGAACGAAAGACATCCTCGGACCCCAGCGCGGCTGCCGTATCGCCCCCGACGACGCGGCCGGTTTCGCCAGGGTGGTCGACGACGTTCTGCGCGACAGCGATTTGCGCCATCGGCTTGCGCTCGAGGCGCAAGACTATGCGCGCACCTGGTCTGCGGATGCGATGGCAGGCCGACTCGCAGCCCTCTACCGGGAATGGTCAGGTACAAAAGCGGAGCACACACCGGTCACGGCCTGTGCCGCCCCGATACGCCCGGCCGCTTGACGGCCGGGTGGCACGCTGAACGCTACTTGATGACCTTGAGGTGACTGCGCCCACCGCCCTTGGGCGGGGTGTCGTCGGGCCGATCCGGCGGCGGCGCTGAATCGTCGTTGTCGACAACGTCCAGCGGCGTCACTTCGGCAGGCATCTCGTCCGACTCGGCGTCTTCGGATTCGGCTTCCGGCTCAACCTCGAAAGCCATGCCGTGGCCGTTTTCACGCGCGTAAATGGCGACCACATTGGCAACGGGTACGCGCAAGGTATGCGCGACACCACCAAAACGGGCCTGGAACTCGATCAGCTCGTTACCCATGTCCAGCTGGTTGGTCGCATCCGGACTCACGTTGAGCACAATCTGACCGTCCTTGACCGTTCCGGGCGGCACCCGCGTATTGGCGTCAACCATGGCCGCAACATAAGGCGTGTAGCCCTGATCCAGACACCATTCGTAGATGGCGCGAATGAGATACGGCTTGGTGGAAACGGTGGACATGCGCCCTCCTCGTGCGGTCGGCGCCAGCCATGTGGCCGGCGCCGGTGAAACAAAGTTACCGACGCATGACCTTTTCGGACGGCGTCAGTGCATCGATGAACCCCTGACGGCTGAAGATACGCTCTGCGTATTTCATGAGCGGTGCCGCGGCCTTGGGCAGATCGATACCGTAGTGCTCGAGACGCCACAGCAACGGGGCAACCGCCACGTCGAGCATGGAGAACTCGTCACCCAGCATGAAATCCTGATTGGCGAACATCGGTGCCAGCTGGGTCAGTTGGTCACGAATATTGGCGCGCACCTTTTCCGCCGCCTTCTGGCCCTTTTCGAGCACGTCGATATCGCCAAACAACTCCTGTTCGAAGGTGTGCAGCAACTGGCGGGCACGGGCGCGCAGGATCGGGTCGGGGGGCATCAACTGCGGATGCGGGAAGCGCTCATCGATGTATTCGTTGATGATGTTCGCTTCGTGCAGCACCAGATCGCGATCGACCAGCACCGGCACGCGGTTATAGGGATTGATCACGGCAATGTCTTCGGGCTTGTGATCGAGGTCCACATCAATGACCTGGAAATCCATGCCTTTTTCAAACAACACAATCCGGCAACGATGGCTGAAGGGGTCCGTCGTTCCGGAGTACAGATTCATCATGTCAGTATCAGCTCCATGAATGCTGAACGCCGCATGCCCGAAGGCATACGGCGCAAAAATCAACCTGCGGGCCGCCCACGGCGACCCGAAAGCTTAGTGAATATCTCGCCAGTAGTTCTTCTTGAGCAAGTAGCTCAGGACGAACAGGCCAGCCAGGAAGATCAGCACCCACACGCCGATAGCCTGACGCTTTTCGGCAATGGGCTCGCCCATCCACACCATGTAGGAGACGAGATCGGCCACGGCCTTGTCGTACTCCTCGGCGTTCATCGTGCCCGGATTGACCAGCTCGAGTTCGACGCCGTGCTCGGCTTCCTTGGCCACCTGGTCGCCCTGCAGCTGCCACAGCACGTGCGGCATGCCAACGTTCGGGAACACGGTGTTGTTCCAGCCGGTCGGACGCGACGGGTCGCGGTAGAAACCACGCAGATAGGTGTAGAGCCAGTCGGCGCCGCTGTTGAACATCGATGGCGCACGCGAACGTGCAATCAAGGTCAGGTCCGGCGGAGCCGTACCAAACCAGGCATTGCCGTCGTCCCGGCGCATGGCGATCTTCATCTGCTCACCGATCTTTTCGGCGGTGAACATCAGATTGTCCTTGATCATGGTCTCGGACAGACCGATTTCCGTGAGCCGGTTGTAGCGCAGATAGCTGGCACCGTGGCAGTTCAAACAGTAGTTGACGAACAGTTTCGCCCCGCGCTGCAGGGTGGCGCCGTCCATGCTCACTGGCGCCTTGTCCAGATGCACGTCACTGGAGGCCATCGCCAGCGCCGGTACGAACAGCGCCGCCGCAAACAGGCGCTTCAGAAGTTTCATTGCTCGCGTATTCATCAGTGGGTCACCCTTTCCGGTTCGGGTTTGTAGCTGTCCATCTTGCTGTACCAGGGCATCAGCAGGAAGAAGGCGAAGTACAGCACCGAGCAGATCTGCGAGGTGGTGTCCTTGATACCGCCGTTGTCAGGCGGCTGCACGCCCAGATAACCCAGGATGATGAAAACGACCACGAAGATCATCAGGGCAGTTTTGAAGATCGGCCCTTTGTAGCGGATCGATTTGACCGGGCTGCGATCCAGCCACGGCAATGCAGCGAAGATCATCACGGATGCGCCCATGGCAATCACACCCCAGAACTTGGCGTCGAGACCGAACAGCGGGTAGGTCACCGCCCGCAACACCGAGTAGAAGGGCGTGAAGTACCACACCGGCGCGATGTGCGGCGGGGTCTTGAGCGGATCGGCGGGGATGAAGTTGTTGAATTCCAACAAGTAACCGCCACCTTCGGGGATGAAGAACATCACGAAACTGAACACGATCAGGAAGCCGACCACGCCGACGATGTCCTTCACGGTGTAGTACGGATGGAAGGGGATGCCATCGAGCGGAATACCGTCAGCACCCTTCTTCTTCTTGATCTCCACACCGTCAGGGTTGTTGGAGCCAACTTCGTGCAGCGCCACGATGTGGGCGGCTACGAGGCCGATCAGCACCAACGGTACGGCGATGACGTGGAAGGAGAAGAAGCGGTTGAGGGTGGCGTCCGAGATCACGTAGTCACCGCGAATGACCAGCGACAGGTCCGGGCCGATCACGGGAATCGCGGAGAACAGGTTCACGATCACCTGCGCGCCCCAGAACGACATCTGCCCCCATGGCAACAGGTAGCCCATGAAGGCTTCGGCCATCAGCGCCAGGAAGATGGCAACACCGAACAACCAGACCAGTTCGCGCGGCTTGCGGTAGGAGCCGTAGAGCAGACCACGGAACATGTGCAGATACACGACCACGAAGAATGCCGAAGCGCCGGTGGAGTGCATGTAGCGAATCAGCCAGCCGCCCGGCACGTCGCGCATGATGTACTCGACGGCCGCAAAGGCTACCGGCACACCGGCGTCGTTCAGGGACGCATCCGGCTTGTAGTGCATGACCAGGAAGATGCCGGTCACGATCTGGATCACCAGCACCATCAGGGCCAGCGAGCCGAAGAAGTACCAGAAGTTGAAGTTTTTCGGCGCGTAGTACTCGGACAGATGCGCCTTCCAGGTCGACGTCAGCGGGAAACGCGCGTCGATCCAGTCCATCATCGCTTGAGATTTGCTTGTCATGACTTAGGCCGTCCCATCTTCACCAATCAGGATTTTCGTCTCCGACAGATACTTGTGCGGAGGCACGTCCAGGTTCGTCGGCGCAGGCTTGCTCTTGAACACGCGGCCGGCCAGGTCGAAGGTGGAGCCGTGGCAAGGGCAGAGAAAACCGCCCTTCCAGTCGGCGCCCAAGCCACTGGCGTCACCGGTCTTGAACTTGGTGGACGGCGAGCAGCCCAGGTGGGTGCAGATGCCGACCGTCACCAGATACTCCGGCTTGATGGAACGATTTTCGTTCTTGGCGTACTCCGGCTGGACCGATTTTTCGGACTTCGGATCGGCCATCTGATCGTCAAGTTCCGGCAAGGTCGCCAGCATTTCCTCAGTACGGCGCAGAATCCATACCGGCTTGCCACGCCATTCGACGGTCATCATCTCACCCGGTGCGAGCTTGCCGACATCGGCCTCGACCGGCGCACCGGCGGCCTTGGCACGCTCGGACGGCGTGAGGCTGGCGACAAACGGCACAGCCGTCGCCGCACAGGCGACGCCACCGGCAACCGAGGTCGCCAGCAGCAGCTCGCGGCGGCCACTGTCCATCTTCTCTTCACTGCTCATGAGCCATTTCCCCAAAGATAGGAAGCAAAAATCTTGTGCAAAAACCTGCGAAGTATAACGAATACGGCAGTGCAAAAAAAGTCCGATCTCGGTAAATCCTTTGAGATCATTTACTTACGCCACATTCGCACCTCTTCGCAAAAAAACCACGCTGAAAGAAGGGCTTGCATGTTGCAAGACAGCAATTCTGCTCGCTCCAGACGCAAATGCCTTGCGCTAGATCACTCCGTTTGAGCGCAACCGATCGATGTCCGCCCCGGAGAACCCCAGCACGCGGAGGACCGCCTCGGTGTGCTCACCCAGGGCCGGGCCGGGCCATTCCGTGCTGCCGGGAGTGTCGCTCAAACGCGGCACGACGCCCGGTGCCTTGACGGAAGCGCCCCCCGGCAGCGACAGGGATTCGAACATCTGGCGGGCGAGGAATTGCGGATCGGTGAACATGTCGGCCACGGAGTACACCGGCGAAGTCGGCACATCGGCGGCCTTGAGGGTGTCGATGACCATCGCCGCATCATGCCGCGCGACCCAGTCATCGATGGCGCCATAGATTTCCGCGGCACGGGCATCGCGCCCGGCGTTGTCGGCCAGCGATGAATCGTTTGCCAGATCGGAACGATCGATCGCCTGCATCAAGCGCTTGAAAATGGCGTCGCCATTGCCGCCGACGATGATGTGCTTGCCGTCTCTGGAAGTGTGCGTGTTCGACGGCGTAATGCCCGGCATCACGTTGCCGGTACGCTCACGGATGAAGCCGAACATGTCGAACTCGGGCACCAGGCTCTCCATCATGGCGAACACCGCTTCATAGAGCGCGACATCCACCACCTGCCCTTGCCCGCCATTGACTTCGCGGTGTCTGAGCGCCATGAGCGCGCCGAGCGCCGCCCACAAGGCCGCGATGGAGTCACCGATCGAAATGCCTGTCTTCACCGGCGGACGATCGGCGTAGCCGGTGATGTAACGCAAGCCCCCCATCGACTCCCCGATGGCGCCGAAACCGGGTTGATCGCGGTAGGGGCCCGTCTGGCCGAAGCCCGACAGGCGCACCATCACCAGACCCGGATTATCTGCCGACAACACCTCCCAACCGAGGCCGAGCTTTTCCATCACGCCGGGGCGGAAGTTCTCGACGACGATATCGGCGTCAGCGACCAATTTGCGTGCAATCTCAACGCCTTCGGGCGATTTGAGATTGAGTGTCACCGATTGTTTGTTGCGCGCCTGCACGTACCACCACAGCGACGTCTCCCCATGCAACTTGCGCCATTTGCGCAGTGGGTCGCCCTTGCCCGGCGTCTCGATCTTGATCACCTCGGCGCCGAACTCGGCCAGCACCCGGGTGCAAAAAGGGCCGGCGATCAGGGTGCCGAATTCGATCACCCTCACCCCGGCCAGCGGTTTCTGGTTCATGCTCACTCCCCTGCGCCGATGGCGACGCCGGTATCGATGGCGACACCCCTCACACCGACCGACGCTCCAGCAGCGCCTGCGCGATGGTGCCGATGTCGGTGTGTTCCAGTTCGCCACCCACCGGCACGCCGCGTGCGATGCGGCTCACCTTGAGGCCACGGGCACGCAGCAATTCGCTCACGGTGTGCGCCGTCACTTCGCCTTCGTTGGTGAAGTTGGTGGCGAGAATCACCTCTTCGACCACCCCGTCGGTCGCCCGCTCCACCAGCTTGTCGAGCTTGAGCTCACGCGGGCCAAGCCCATCGAGCGGCGACATGCGCCCCATAAGCACGTAGTAAAGCCCGTTGAACACGTGGGTCTGCTCCATCATCGACAGATCGGAGGGCATCTCCACCACGCATAGCACGCGATGGTCGCGTTGCGGGTTGGCGCAACGTTGGCAGATCTCGCTTTCGGTGAAGGTATTGCACTTGGCGCAGTGGCGCAGCGTGTCGAGCGCGTGCCCGAGCGAGGCGGCCAGCCGCGCCGCGCCCTTCTGGTCGCGCTGCAGCAGGTGGTAGGCCATGCGCTGAGCCGACTTGGGGCCCACGCCCGGCAGGCAGCGCAAGGCTTCGATCAGCGCATCGAGTGCGGAAGGGGTCATCGTGGCGAAACCGTTTGGTCGGGCGAGTGTGGGTTGGGTGGCGCGTCGCGAAGCCCAAGGTGCGGCCTACCGAAGCGGCAAGCCGATGCCGGGCTTCCTTGGTCAGCCCAGGCGACGGCAGGGCGCAGCCTTCAGAACGGCATCTTGAAGCCCGGCGGCAGGTTCAGGCCCGCCGAGAAACCCGCCATCTTTTCCTGCGAAGTGGCTTCGACGCGGCGCACCGCATCGTTCACCGCCGCCGCCAGCAGGTCTTCGAGCATTTCCTTGTCGTCCATCACCGAATCGTCGATCTCGACGCGACGCACATCATGCTTGCAGGTCATGGTGATCTTCACCATGCCGGCGCCGGCCTGGCCTTCCACCTCGATGGCGGCCAGCTCTTCCTGCGCCTTCTGCATGTTTTCCTGCATCTTCTGGGCCTGCTTCATCAGGCCCCCGATACCGCCTTTCATCATTGCATTTGCTCCAATTCAAACGTCAGAGGGGACGCACCGAGGACTCCTGAAGAGTCGCATCGAAGCGTTCGATCATTTCCTGCACAAACGGATCCTGCTCCAGCGATGCCACCGCTTCGGCGTGGCGTACCTGGCGAGTGGCAGCATCGCGCTGGGCCGGCGTTTCACCGGCGATGGCACCAATCTCGATCTTGAGCCGCACCGGTTGGTCGAAGTGCCGATTCAGCTCGGCCTGCAAGCGCTCGTGGTTGGCCGCGTTCATGTGCAGCAGATGCTTGTGCATCTCGCCGAGCGTGAGGCGAATCTCGCCATCGGCCATACCGCCCCACTCACAATGCTGCGCCAATTCGCGCACGATGCCTTTCAGACCCAGCTCACGAATCAAACCGTGCCAGTCGAGTTCGCCCTGAGCAACCGCCGGGGCCCGCGCAGCCTCCGCTGACGACGAGCGAACCATCTCGGCGGGTTCTGTCAGTGCAACCGACGCTCGGGGCGTTTCGGGCGCATTAGCCACCGCGTCAGGGGCTGCGCCACGCGACAGCGCCATCGGCGCTTCGTCCGGCACCGGACCGAGCGGCGACGCATCCATCGCTTCGGGCGGCAGATCTTCCCAAGGCGGCACGTCGCCACTCATGGGTTTGGGCGCCGGGCTGGTGTCAACAATGGGCGCCGATTCAGCCACCGGCCGGGCCTCGGATACGGCCGATGTGGGCGACGGCGTATGCACCGCCGCCGGCGCGCTTGGCTCAGGCACGGGGGCCGGCCGTGGGGCGGACTGCCGCGCTGGCGCCGCGGCGGGTGGCGCTGCCGTCACGACGGGCGCTGCGGGCCGCGCGGCGACGCTGCCACCACCGCCGGCAGGCAAGGCCCCCCCACTGTCGGGGCGGAAGGCATGCAGACGGAGCAGCGTCATGATGAAGCCGGCGTATTCGTCCGGCGCCAGTGGCAGTTCATCGCGGCCGTGAATCGCAATCTGGTAGGCCAACTGCAGGAATTCGGGATCGAAGGCCTCGGCGTGAGGCTGCAGGCGTTCCGCCTCAAAGGCATCGCTGACCGAGGCCGGCGCAAACTGAAACACCGCAATGCGTTGTAGCAGCGAGGCCATCGCCTGCAACGCCGCTTCGAAGGACAAACTGCGTGCATCCATGGCCGCCGCCGTCTCGAGCATGGCGACCACATTGCCTTCGCGCAGCGCGTCGAGCAGCGCAAACAGGTGATCGTCGCCGACGGTGCCGAGCATGGCCTGCACGGCTTCGTCTTCGACCTTGCCGGCGCCATGCGCAATGGCCTGGTCGAGCAAGGACAGCGCATCGCGCATGGAACCCGCCGCCGCCTTGGCCAGATGGCGCAGCGCCGCCGGCTCGGTAGGCACGTTCTCCTGTTCGAGAATGCGCGTGAGATGCTCGACGATATGCCCCTGCGGCATCTGCTTGAGGTTGAACTGCAGGCAGCGCGACAGCACAGTCACCGGAATTTTCTGCGGATCAGTGGTGGCGAGAATGAACTTGATGTGCTCGGGCGGCTCTTCGAGCGTCTTCAACATGGCATTGAAGGCCGAGTTGGAGAGCATGTGCACTTCGTCGATCACATACACCTTGAAGCGGCCGCGGGTAGGCGCATAGGCGGCGTTTTCGAGCAACTGGCGCATCTCGTCGACACGGGTGTTGGTGGCCGCATCGACCTCCAGCAGATCGACGAAGCGTCCGGCGTCGATCTCCTGGCACGACGAACACTGTCCGCAAGGCGTCGGCGTGATGCCGGTCTCGCAGTTGAGCGCCTTGGCGAGAATGCGCGCGATGGTGGTCTTGCCGACGCCGCGCGTCCCGGTAAACAGGTAGGCATGGTGCAGGCGCTGGGTTTCGAGCGCATGGGTCAACGCCCGGACGACATGCTCCTGGCCGACCAGGGTGTCGAAGCTCTTGGGGCGCCACTTGCGGGCCAGGACTTGATAGGACATGGGGCGAATTCTAGCAGGCGAACGCCCGTGGTTCACCGGCGCGCGAACGCCGCGATCAAAAATTCCAATCTATCGAATATCGACAATCAATTAGCCACTCCAATCATGCAGACCCACTATCAAAGTGGCCTTCGAACGGAGACGACACCATGACAAGCAAGCCGATACACCTCCCGGAGCCATGGCTGGAGTGGCTCGCGGCGCTGGCCCAGAGTCTCTGAACCGGCAGTTGCGTGTTGGCGGCCATGCAAACCGCGACGCCCCCCGCCCAGCACTCGCGGATTCTGATTTGTTTTTTACATCGATTTGTTAGTAACAATTGATTGGATCAATGAAGCGCCGCTCGGCACACTGAAGGCATCAGAAATCGGGAGATGCGCACGATGTCCGCACAAGAAATCAAACAACTCGTGATCGTCGGCGGCAAACGCAAACATCCGACCGCGCAAGTCGCCGGCACGCTGGTGCTGCTCATGGGCGTGGTTGCGCTCACGGTGAGTGGCGTGCGCGCCGACACAGGCAACCCGGCGATCGGAGCCGCCTTGCAGGGCGGTCTCATTGCCGCGTTCGCGACCGCCGCGGGCGCCCTGCCGGTGTTGCTCGCCCGTCGCATCGGTGCACGCACGATCGACGCCCTGCTCGGCTTTGGCGCCGGCGTGATGCTGGCGGCCACCGCCTTCTCACTGGTGATTCCGGCACTCGACGCGGCCGCGTCGCTCGGCATGGGCAAGTGGAGCGCGGGTGGCGTGGTCGTCTTCGGGATTGCGCTCGGCGCCGGTCTGTTGCTCGTCGCCGACCATTTTCTGCCCCATGAGCACGTGGAGAATGCACTGACCGCCGACGGCGTGGGCCGCGCCGACATTGCCCGCGTATGGCTCTTCGTGGCCGCCATCGCGCTGCATAACGTGCCTGAAGGACTCGCCATCGGCGTCGGTTTCGGGCAGACGGACATCGGCCGGGGTGCGGCACTGGCGGGCGGCATTGCGATCCAGGATATTCCCGAGGGCCTGGTAGTCGCTGCGGCCTTGGTAAGCGCGGGCTACGGTCGCCGCTTCGCCTTCGTGATCGCCGCCCTCAGCGGCTTGAGCGAGCCGATCGCCGCGGTGATGGGGGCCAGCGTGGTCGGCGTGTTCGCAAGCATCCTGCCCTGGGCGCTCGCCTTCGCCGGTGGTGCGATGCTCTTCGTGGTCGCCCACGAGATCATTCCGGAGTCACAAAAACGGGGCAACGCCTCGCTCGCGTCCAGCGGACTCATCGGCGGGTTTTGTCTGATGATGTTGCTCGACACCGCCCTGGGATAGGCAGCCATGAAAAACGCCGCACCCTTGTGGATGCGGCGTTTTCCTTGTTCTTGTTAGGGTGGCGAGCCTGACCCCCGGCACTTGCAGGAAACGGCTGTGGCTGCTGCGTTCCCGCCCTGACCAGGTTCACCGCGCTGCAATGCGGGGAGACCCGCCACGCGGCGCATTCTAACAGGTTTGCCGATTCCGGTTGCGCCCGATTGCGGGTTCAGCCGCCGCGCTGGCGACGGGCTTCGAACAGACACACGCCGGAGGCCACCGACACGTTGAGGCTATCGACCGAGCCGTGCATGGGAATGCGCGCGAGCACGTCGCAGGTGTCGCGCGTGAGCCGGCGCAGCCCGCTGCCCTCCGCCCCCAGCACCCAGGCGAGCGGGCCGGTTTGATCGACATCGTAGAGCGATTGATCGGACTCCCCCGCCGCGCCAACGATCCAGATGCCGGCCGCCTGCATCTGCTTGAGCGCACGCGACAGATTGGTGACGGTGACGTAGGGCACGGTGTCGGCGGCGCCGCTGGCCACCTTGATGGCGGTGGC
The DNA here is from genome assembly GCA_050293885.1 of Rhodocyclaceae bacterium. GTDB lineage: Bacteria > Pseudomonadota > Gammaproteobacteria > Burkholderiales > Rhodocyclaceae > Nitrogeniibacter. Next base: position 16,868 of record JBNKNO010000002.1, read on the forward strand.
GTTGAGGCTGGCTGAACGGTCTTTGGGCGCGATCACCGCCTGCGCGCCGGCGGCGTCGGCCACCCGCAGGCAGGCGCCGAGGTTGTGCGGATCGGTCACGCCGTCGAGCACCAGCAGCAGCGCGGTGCCCTCGAGCGTTTCGAGCACGTCTTCGAGCTTGAGCACCTTGTGCTGGGCATCGACGCGCGCCACCACGCCCTGGTGCTTCGCGCCGTTGGCCATGCCGTCGAGTCGTGCCGCGTCGGTGGGAATGACGCGCACGCCGAGCGATTCGGCCAGCGCCACCAGATCGCGCGAACGCGCGTCGCTGCGCCCGCTGGCGACGTGGATCTCGTGAATCGATTCGGCATCGTTGCGTAGCCGCGACTGGATCGCGTGAAAGCCGAAGATGAAGCGCGTATCGCGCCCGGATGAAGATGACTTAGCCACGTCGCTTGCCTTTCTTCTTGCCCTGGCGTTGGCCCGCGGCAGCAGCGCCATCGGTCTCGCTCACCAGCCGGAAGTCGATCTTGGTGGTTTCCAGATCGACGCGCATGAGCTTGACGGTGATGCGATCGGAGAGCCGGAAGCGCTTGCCGCTGCGCTCGCCGTACAGCTCGTGGCGCGACTCGTCGTACTGGAAATAGTCCTCGCCCAGCTCCGAGATGTGCAGCAGGCCTTCGACAAACACGTCGTCGAGCGCGATGAACAGGCCGAAGGGAACCACCGAGGAGACGCTGCCGGTGAACACCTCACCAATGCGGTCCTGCATGTAGAAACACTTCAGCCAGGCTTCGACGTCGCGGGTGGCATCGTCGGCGCGACGCTCGGTTTGCGAGCAGGCCAGGCCGATGGCTTCCCAGTCGCCGGGATCGTATTTCTTGCGTTTGAGCACCGCCTTGATGGCGCGGTGGATGAGCAGATCCGGGTAACGTCGGATAGGCGAGGTGAAGTGCGTGTACGACTCGTAGGCGAGACCGAAGTGGCCAACGTTGTCGGGGCTGTAGATGGCCTGGCGCAGCGAGCGCAGCATGACCGTCTGCAGCAGTTGTTCGTCGGGCCGCCCTTTCACCTTGCCGAGCAGCTTGGCGTAGTCTGAAGCATGCGGCTCGTTGCCGCCGCCCAGATCGAGGCCGAATTCGCCCAGGAAGCTGCGCAACTGCTTGAGACGCTCTTCCGACGGCCCCTCGTGCACGCGGTACAGCGCCGGATGCTTGTGCTCGGCGAGGAACTCCGACGCACACACGTTGGCGGCCAGCATGCACTCCTCGATGATGCGATGGGCGTCGTTGCGCGACTCGGGCACGATGCGATCGATCTTGCCGTTGTCGTTGAAGATCATGCGCGTTTCGGTGGTTTCGAAGTCGATCGCGCCACGTTTGGCACGCGCCGTGAGCAACACGCGGAACAACTTGTCGAGGTTCTGCAGATCCGGCAGGCGTTCGCCCACCACCTTGAGCGCCTCGGCATCCTGGTCGAACAGTGCCGCGGCCACCTGGTTGTAGGTGAGCCGCGCATGCGAAAACATCACTGCGGGGTAGAAGCGGTATTGCTTGATGGCGCCAGTGGCGGCGATGCTCATGTCGCACACCATGCACAGCCGATCCACCTGCGGATTCAGTGAACACAAGCCGTTGGAGAGCTTCTCCGGCAGCATGGGAATGACGCGGCGCGGGAAATACACCGAGTTACCCCGCTCCTGCGCGTCGGCGTCGAGCGCCGAGCCGGTCTCGACATAGTGCGACACGTCGGCGATCGCCACCAGCAGCCGATAGCCGCGCCCCTGACGCTCGCAGAACACCGCATCGTCGAAATCCTTGGCGGTCTCACCGTCGATGGTCACCAGCGGCAGATGGCGGATATCCTCGCGACCGGCCATGTCCTTCTTGCGCACGGTGTCCGGCAGCTTGCGCGTCTGCGCCTTGGAATCGGCCGAAAACTCGAACGGCAGATCGTGTTTGCGCAGCGCAATCTCGACCTCCATGCCGGGATCGGCATATTGCCCGAGCACCTCGGCCACCTTGCCGATCGCCTGCGCGTAGCGCGAGGGTTGTTCGATCAGCTCGACCACCACCACATCGCCCGACTTGACCTTCTTGCGGCCGCCGGGCGCGAGCAGGATGTCGCGCGCAATGCGCTTGTTCTCGGCACTCACGATCAACACGCCGTGCTCTTCGAGCACGCGGCCGACGATGCGCGTGTTGGCACGCTCCAGCACCTCGACGATCTGCCCTTCGGGGCGCCCGCGACGATCCGTGCCGGTGATGCGCACCATGGCGCGGTCGCCGTGCAAGACTTCGCGCATTTGACGCGGCCCAAGGAAGACATCGCCGCCGCCCTCGTCGGGAATCAGGAAACCGAAACCATCGGGATGGCCCTCGATGCGGCCGCGAATCAGCGCCACCTTTTCGGGAATGATGTAGGCGTCACGCCGGTTGCGTACCAGATCGCCATCACGCTCCATGGCACGCAGGCGACGCTCGAAGAACGGCTCTTCCGCTTCGAGAATATCCAGCGCACTGGCCAGTTGTTCCATGGTCATCGGCCGGCCCTGCTCGGCCAGCATCTGCACCACGTATTCGCGGCTCGGCAAGGGGTGATCGTAGCGCTCCGTTTCGCGTGCGTAGAACGGATCGGCGCGGCGAACGGCGCTGACCTTGCGCTTGCTGGCGGCCTTTTCGGTGGGCGCAGGTTTGGTGGCCGCTACGGCGCCCGTGGGGCGTGGCGCCAACAACGCCGCGACGGGTTTGCGGGTCGAGCGACTGCTCGACTTGTTTTCAGTGTTTTTCTTCGTATTCTTGTTGTTCGTTGAGTTCATTGACAATCTTCTATGAGTCGATATAATTCGCGCCTTCCTGCCCAGATGGCGGAATTGGTAGACGCGCTAGCTTCAGGTGCTAGTGTCCGTAAGGACGTGGAGGTTCGAGTCCTCTTCTGGGCACCAAATTCCGGAGAAGGCCGGTCAGTTCGCTGACCGGCCTTTTCTTTTGTGGTGCACCGCCATGTTTCGTTTGCAGTTTCAGTATTTGCCGCTATAATTCGCCCTCTTGCCCAGATGGCGGAATTGGTAGACGCGCTAGCTTCAGGTGCTAGTGTCCGTAAGGACGTGGAGGTTCGAGTCCTCTTCTGGGCACCAGTTTTAAAGAGCCGACCGAAAGGTCGGCTCTTTTGCGTTGACCTGCGTAAAACCTGCGCCCCAACCGGCATCGGTGGGGCGCAACAAGTTACTTGAACGGATGGCGGCGGACGATGGTTTCGTCGCGATCCGGCCCGGTCGAAATCATGTCCACCGGCACGGCACAGACTTCCTCGATCCGCTTCAGGTAGACCCGGGCGGCTTCGGGCAGCGCTTCGTAGGTTTTCACGCCCACGGTGCTCTCCTGCCAGCCGGGCAGTGATTCATACACCGGCACGCAACGCTCGGTCTCTTCGGCACCCACCGGCAGGATGTCGCACAGTTTGCCATCGAGTTGATAACCGGTGCACAGCTTCACTTCCTCGACACCATCGAGCACATCGAGCTTGGTCACGCACAGACCGGAAACCCCGTTGATCTGGATCGAGCGCTTGAGCGCGGCGGCATCGAACCAGCCACAGCGGCGCGCGCGCCCCGTGGTGGAACCGAATTCGTTGCCCTTGGTGGCCAGATGCTTTCCGATCGGGTCGAGCTTGCTTTCGGCGTCGTACAGCTCGGTCGGGAACGGCCCGGAGCCGACACGCGTGGTGTAGGCCTTGGTGATGCCCAGCACGTAGTGCAGCATGTTGGGGCCGACGCCAGCGCCCGGCGCGGCCGCACCGGCAGTGCAGTTACTGGAGGTGACGAACGGGTAGGTGCCGTGATCGATATCGAGCAAGGTGCCCTGCGCGCCCTCGAACAGCAGATTGGCGCCGTCACGGTTGGCTTCGTAGAGCGCGCGCGGCACATCGGCCACCAGTTGCTCGATGCGCGGCGCCATGGCGAGCGCGTCGTCCAGCGTTTTCTGAAAATCGACCGCTTCGGCCTGGTAGTACTGGGTGAGCATGAAGTTGTGGTAATCCAGCAACTCGGCCAACTGCTCGGCAAAGCGCTTGGGGCGCATCAGATCCTGCACCCGCAAGGCACGGCGGGCCACCTTGTCTTCATAGGCCGGGCCGATGCCGCGGCCGGTAGTACCGATCTTCTTGGTGCCCCGGGCGGCTTCGCGCGCGACGTCGAGCGCGATGTGGTACGGCAGAATCAGCGGACAGGCCTCTGATATCCGCAGACGATCGCTCACCGCGACACCGGCCGCCTCGAGCTTGTCGATTTCCGACAGCAGGGCTTCCGGTGAAATGACCACGCCGTTGCCGATGTAACAGGCGACGCCTTCGCGCAGAATACCCGACGGAATCAGATGCAATACGGTCTTCTGGTCGCCGATGACCAGCGTGTGGCCTGCATTGTGACCGCCCTGAAAGCGCACCACGCCCTGTGCATGATCGGTCAGCCAATCGACGATCTTGCCCTTGCCCTCATCGCCCCACTGGGTACCGATGACGATTACGTTCTTTGCCATTTGCTGCTTAATCTCCCTCGAGCGGCACGACCATCCACTGGTCGCCCTGCCATACAAGCTGACGGTCGCATCCCGCCTCGCGCCACGTGCCGTCATGGCCCGGCAGCGCCTCAATTACGATTTCACCTTTCGCCCGCAAAGCGGCCACCGTCTCGGCGAGCCCCTCGGCGCCTTGCGCCGGCGCCAGCACGCCGCCGGGCAGTGTCGCCTCGGGCAGGCCGCGCGCCAGTTCACGCAAGTCCAGACTGAATCCGGTCGCCGGACGACCTCGGCCAAAGGCCTGTCCAACGGCGTCGTAGCGACCGCCCAGCGCCAATGCGCCGGCCGAGTTGCCACCATAGGCCGAAAACACGACACCACTGTGATAATGGTAGCCGCGCAGGTCTGCCAGATCGATGCTGATCGGCAAGCCAGGCAGCGCTTCAGCCACCGCCTGCAACGCATCCAGCGCCGCAACGACCTCCGGCCAGTCGGGCAATTGCGCGCGCGCTTGCACCAACACGTCGACACCGCCGTACAGCCGCGGCAAGGCCAGCAACGCGCTGCGTACCGGCTCATCGAAACCGGCCAGCCTTTCGCTCAGGCTCGGAATATCCTTGGCCTGGAGCAAGCCGAAGATGTCGCGCACGGCGTCATCGTCCAGCCCGGCCCGCTTCACCACCGCGCGGAACAGGCCGACATGGCTCAGATCGATACGCGAGGTCGGCACGCAGGCAATGCGCAGCACGTCATTGAGCAGGCGGATGACCTCGATGTCGGCCTCGATACCGGCATGACCGTAGATTTCCGCCCCCAGTTGCAGCGGTTCTCGCGATGCCGTGAGCGAGGCCGGCATGGTGTGCGCCACGGCCCCGCAGTAGCACAGCCGGGTGACGCCCTGACGATTGAGCAGATGGGCGTCGATGCGCGCCACCTGCGGCGTCATGTCGGCACGCACCCCCAAGGTCCGGCCCGAGAGCTGATCGACCGACTTGAAGGTTCGCAAGCCGAGATCCTGCCCGGCACCGGTCAGCAGTGAATCGAGGTATTCGACGAGCGGAGGCACCACCAGTTGGTAACCATGGGCCCGAAACGCGTCCAGCAATTGCCGGCGCAAATGTTCGAGCTTGTCCGCCTCGGGCGGCAGCACATCCTGAAAGTATTCGGGAAGAACCCAGCGCATGTAACTATCTATTCACTAAAGAGAAAAAGCAGAATGAGACCGAGCAGCATCGAACTCAAACCGATAAATCGAATCTGGCCGTCCGCCAGACGCACGAGTCGAGCAAAGGTCTCCCGCCAGGCCGCCGGCGCAATAAACGGCAAAATGCCCTCAATGATGAGCATGAGGGCAAATGCCATGAGTAACGACGACTTCATTCAGCGTTTGGCTTTCCGCGGACGGCACCTTGGCGAAGATACTTGAAGAAGTCGCCGTCCGGCTCGACGACAAGCACGTCGCCCTTGTCGGCAAAGGTCTCCCGATACGCCTGCAAACTGCGGTAGAAGCTGTAGAACTCCGAATCCTTGCCAAATGCTTCGGCATAGACCGCCGCCGCCTTGGCATCGCCCTCACCTTTCACGCGCTGGGCTTCGCGATACGCTTCGGCGATGATGATCTCACGCTGGCGATCGGCATCCGCGCGAATCTTCTCCGCCTCGGCCGCACCTTCGGAGCGCAACTCGTTGGCGACGCGCTTGCGCTCGGCTTCCATGCGTCGATAGACCGACTCGGATACCTCGGTCGGCAAATCCACACGCTTGAGGCGCACATCGACGATTTCGATGCCAATCTTGCGCGCATCGGTATCGGCCTTGACGCGCATGCGATCCATGATCTCGTCGCGCTGCCCGGACACCACTTCATGCACCGTCCGCTTGCCGAACTCTTCGCGCAAACCGGCATTGACGGTCTGATCGATACGTGTGCGAGCGCGATCCTCACTGCCCCCGACCGAGACGAAGTACAGCTTGGGGTCGTTGATGCGCCATTTCACGAACAGATCGACCAGCACGTTCTTTTTCTCGGAGGTGATGAAGCGCTCCGGCTCGGGGGTGTCGAGCGTAAGAATGCGACGGTCGAAATAGGTGACGTTCTGAATCAACGGCACCTTGAAGTTCAGCCCCGGATCCTTGATGACCCGTTTGATCTCGCCGAACTGGCGCACGATGGCAAATTGACGTTTGTCGACGGTGAACATCGACATCGACAGCAGCGCCAAGACAAAAAGCAGGACGCCAACGAAAACTGGAGTGCGATCACGCATCAGCGGCCTCCCTTGTCACGGGAACTACGCAGAAAGTCCCGACTACGATAGTCATCCACACTCGTGCTACGCGGCGCCGGTGTCTCCATGGTGCTGCTCGACGAACTGCCACTGGGCGCCGTACGCTTGACGACATCCGCCGCACCCACGCCAGCGGCCTGCATGAGCTTGTCGAGCGGCATGAACATCAGGTTGCCACTGTTGCGTGTATCGATCATGACCTTGGTGGTATTGGTATAGACGTCCTGCATGGCATCCAGATACATGCGCTCGCGCGTGACCTTGGGCGCCTTGCGATACTCGGTCAGCACCTGCGTGAAGCGGCTGGTTTCACCCTCGGCGTTCGCCAGCACGCGTGCAGCGTAGCCATCGGCCTCCTCGGCCAGGCGAGACGCGGTGCCTCGCGCCTTCGGTATCACTTCGTTGGCGTAGGCCTGACCTTCGTTCTTCTGGCGCGCCTTGTCCTGCCCGGCTTTCACCGCATCATCGAACGCCGCCTGCACCTGTTCGGGCGGTTGGGCATTTCGCATGGTCAGCTGGCTGATCTGGATGCCGGTCTCGTAACGGTCAAGAATGGTCTGCATGAGCTGTTTGGCGCGCTCCGCAACTTCCTCCCGGTTTTCGTACAGCACGAAGTTCATGCGGCTGCGGCCGACAATTTCTCGCATCGCCGTCTCGGCGGCCTGCTTCACGGCATCGTCGGGCGAGCGATTGTTGAACAGATACTTCTCGGGACTGCTGAGCACCCATTGCGCGGCAAACTGGATGTCGACAATGTTTTCGTCGTCGGTGAGCATGAGCGACTCGCGCAGCACCTTGTTGCGGTCGGCATTGCGATAGCCAACTTCGACCGTCCGCACCCCCGCCACATCGACCAGTTCGTGACTTTCGATCGGGAACGGGAAGCGCCACTGCAGGCCAGGATCGGTCGTTTCGGCGTATTCGCCGAAACGCAGCACCACGCCACGCTGGTTGGCGTCGACGATGTAGAAGCCGCTCGCGGCCCAGACACCGAGCGCAAGCACAATCAACACACCGATGCCGCCCGAGAACTGCTTGGGACTCAGATGCGGCATGCCTGAGCCGCCCTGGCCACCATCGCCGCCGCCCCCTTGCCGGCCAAACAGCCCGCCAAGGCGACGATTGACATCGCGCCACAAGTCATCAAGATCGGGGGGGCCATCTTTCTGGCCATCCTGATCGTGGTTGTTCCCCTGGTTGTTACCCCAGCGAGGATCATTTAGCGACATGAATCTTTCCGTCAGGAATGAAGTGGATCGTAATGGGAGGGAGTGGGCGGTGTCTTTTCACCACGCAACCCGTCATGAAATGTCTGAGCGGCTTCGGCCAGCGCCACGCGTAATAAATCGAGCCCTTCGCCGGTTCTTGCACTCACAAAAACGCGGCTGATTTTATCACAGGCATCCCGATCGACCTGTGCCGGCAAGCGAGTCTTGTCGATCTTGTTCCAGACCAGTATCTGCGGCACGTCGCCCGCACCAATTTCGGTCAATACCTCATTGACGGCGTCGATCTGCGCGTCCCGGTCTTCACTACTCGAATCGACCACGTGCAGCAATAGATCGGCGGCCACGGTCTCCTCGAGCGTTGCGTGAAAAGCCGCAACCAACGAGTGCGGCAACTCACGAATGAATCCGACCGTATCGGAGAGCACAATGTTCCCCACCTCGCCCAGATACAGTCGTCTGGAGGTCGTATCGAGCGTGGCGAACAACTGGTTGGCGGCGTAGGCATCCGCCTTGGTCATCGCATTGAAAAGCGTCGATTTGCCCGCGTTCGTGTAGCCGACGATGGAGACGGAAAGGACGTCGCGACGCTCACGCGCACGACGCCGCACCTTGCGCTGACTCTCGAGTTTGGCGAGTTTGGCCTTGAGCGACTTGACTCGCACGCCGAGCAATCGACGGTCGGTTTCAAGCTGGGTTTCACCCGGTCCGCGCAAGCCAACCCCCCCTTTCTGTCGCTCGAGGTGAGTCCAGCCGCGGACAAGCCGCGTCGCCAGATGCTCGAGCTGGGCAAGCTCGACCTGCAACTTGCCCTCGTGACTCTTGGCGCGCAGCGCAAAAATGTCGAGGATCAGGGAGGTGCGGTCGATGACTCGGCAGTTCAGGAGGCGTTCGAGGTTTCGCTGCTGCCCGGGGGCGAGATCGTGATTGAAAATAACCAGATCGGCGTCGTTGTGGCGCAATATGTCGGCCACTTCCATGGCCTTGCCCTTGCCGATGAACAACGCCGGATCGGGCGCACGCCGTTTGCCATGCACCACGGCTTCCACGTTCGCGCCCGCACTTTCCACCAACAAAATGAGTTCGCTCAGGCGCTCGTCAATCGCATCCTGGCCAAAATCGACCTGAACAAGAACCGCACGCTCGCCGGCGTCCGGGCGGTCAAACACGCGGCATGTCTCCCGTCATCCGCGTCGTTCGCAACATCCGGTCAGGCGCCGTTTTCACTCGGCTCCTGCTGCTGGAAATTGACCGGACGGGCCGGCACGACGGTCGAGATGGCGTGTTTGTACACCATTTGCGTCACGGTATTCTTCAGCAGCACCACGTACTGGTCGAAGGATTCGATCTGCCCCTGAAGCTTGATGCCATTGACCAGGTAAATGGACACCGGCACGTGTTCACGCCGCAGTGCATTCAGGAAGGGGTCTTGCAGCAGTTGGCCTTTGTTACTCATGATTAGCCTCTAATCGTTATGTTTTCGTAATTTATCGGATTTCGCACTGCAACACCAATGGATGCGGCAATCGATTTCTCGGCGCGGTTTCAATCTTTGTCTGCAAACGGGTTGCTCGATGAACGGAATTGTATCCGCAACGGCGTTCCTTGCAGTTTGAACGCTTCCATAAAGGTGCGGGACAAGTAGCGGGCGTAGCTGTCGGGCACGTTGTCGAGCCCCGAACCATGAATGACGATAATCGGCGGGTTGCTCCCACCTTGGTGAGCGTACCGCATCTTGGGGCGGAAGCCGCGGGCGCGTGGCGGCGCCTGCTTGATGACCGCTTCCTGCAAGGTCCGTGTCAGGCGTGGCGTGGACATCTTGGCCATGGCCGCCGCGTAGGCACTATCCACGGACTTGAGCAACCCGCCGATCCCCTGTGACTTGAGGGCGGAGATGGTGTGCGTGCGCGCAAAGCCGAGGAAATGCAGCTTGCGCGCCATCGCCTCTTTCAGTTGCTCACGCGCATAGTCATCGACACTGTCCCACTTGTTGATCGCCACCACCAGCGCACGACCGGCATCGAGTACGAATCCCGCGATGTGGGCGTCCTGATCGGAGATATCCTGGCTGGCATCGAGCACCAGCACCGCCACATTGGCCTCTTCGATGGCCTGGAGCGTCTTGATGACCGAAAACTTCTCGACCGCCTCGAACACCTTGCCCTTGCGACGCAGGCCGGCGGTATCAATCAGCGTGTAGTGCTTTCCGTTACGCTCGAAGGGCACGGCGATGGCATCGCGAGTGGTGCCCGGCATGTTGAACGCGATCAGCCGCTCCTCGCCCAGCAGCGTGTTGATGAGCGTCGACTTGCCAACGTTGGGGCGACCGACGATCGCCACCTTGGGGCCACGATCGGGATCTTCGTCCTCGGGCTCGTCCGGAGGCAGATCAGCGAAGATTTCGTCGAGCAACGGGCGTACGCCGTCGCCGTGTGCAGCTGAAATCACCAGCGGATCACCCAGACCCAGCGCATGAAACTCCGCGCCGACGAGGCTCCGGTTCATGCCCTCGCCCTTGTTGACGACGAGGAACACCGGCCGGTTGGCACGACGCAGACGCGCGGCAATCTGCTCGTCATGCGGCGTCAGGCCGGAACGGCCGTCGACCAGGAACAGCAGCACGTCAGCCTCGGCAATGGCCTGCTCGGCCTGCCGCGCCATCTCGTGCATGATGCCATCCTTGGCCACGGGGTCGAAACCGGCCGTATCGACCACCAGATAGTCACGATCGCCCATGCGACCAATGCCGAAATGGCGGTCACGCGTGAGGCCGGGCTGATCGGCCACCAGCGCGTCACGGCTGCGCGTGAGCCGATTGAAAAGGGTCGACTTGCCGACATTGGGGCGACCGACAAGAACGAGCGTAGGTTTCACTTGGTTGTTTTCTCTTCAGCGCGCGTCAAGGACGAAAATATGGCCGCCCTGCGTCTGCACGACAGCGGCGTCGCCGAGCGCCCGCGGCGCCACACGCACGGCACTGCCGTCGGTCTCGACCCGGCCGATGAAGGCGCCGTTGTCGCGATTGAGCACATGGACATACCCCTCGACGTCGCCCACCAGCACACCGACGCTGTTGACCAGCGGCGCACTGAGTTGGCGCAAACCGAGTTTGTCCTGCCGCCAGATGCTGGCACCGCTAAAGGCGTCGAGCGCTGACACGGCGTCGCTCTCTTCTGAAACATAGACCTGACGCGCGTCGCGTGCGATGCCGGCACTGGACGAAATCGGCCGGCTCCAGACAGTCTTGCCATTGGTGATGTCGAAGCAGGAGACACGCCCTTGGTAGGTCGCGGCACACAGATTCTGTCGATGCAGCACCGGCACCCCGGTGACATCGGCAATGCGCTCAATCTCGGTGCTGCCGTTGGGGAAAGCCACCGTCAGCTCCCAAATCAGGGTGCCATTATTGAGATTGATAGCGGCCAGTTTGCCGCCGGGAAAACCCGTCACGGCCACATTCTGGTCGATCAGCATGCCCGACTGGGTCCGCAGCGTCAGCGGCGGCGTCGTGCGTTTGTAGGTCCATTTGATCTCGCCGCGCTCGCGATCGAGCCCGAACAGTCGGTTATCGGAACTGCGCACCACAACGAAATCGCGCGCCACGGCAGGCGCCGCGAGCACTTCGGCATTCACCGCGGCACGCCAGCGTTCAGCACCCGTCGCACCATCGAGCGCAACAACCTCACCGCGACCGTTGGCCACCACGGCGAGGCTATCATCCGCACCCACACCGGCCGTCAACCCGCCTTCGACGGTGACGCGCCAGCGCTGCTGGCCGTTCTCGCCAAAGCGCGCCACCACGCCATCCTCACCCGCGGCGAGTACCTCGTTGCCGACAATGGCGGGCTCGAAATTGTAGATACCCGCATCCCCCACGCTGGCGGACCAACGCTTGGCGAACGTCACGGTCGGGGTGATCTGCGGCAACGGCGCCATCTCGGGGCCAGAACTGGCAAACGGATTGAGCGACGAACACGCAGACAAGGACAGCGCAGCGACGACGGGCAAGACGCGCAGACACATGGATTTCACGGTCACTTGGCACCTCCCGGAAGCGCGTCACGCTTCAGACGAATGATCTCCGCACTGCGATCACCCGCGACCGCGTTGACCGCGGCGGCCTCGAGCGCCTTGTCGTAGGCGGCACGTGCCTCGTCGATCTTGCCGGCCGCCGCCAGCACGTCGCCAAGCAAGTCTTGATGGCGCACCGTCAAAGACTCGCCAGGTGCTTGCGCCAGCAAGGACTGGGCCGCGTCGAGCTCACCCGCATCGAGCTTGACGGCCGCCAGTCGCAGCCGGGCAATGTCCTGCATCGCCGGAAGGTCTGCGTTCGCCATGACCCACTCCAGCGCCAGCGCGGCGTTAGCCCAATCACCGGCATCGGCCTGTGCCTTGGCCGACAGCATCGCTGCCATGCTGGCATAAGCAGAGCTGGAATACTTTTCGAGAATCTGGCCGGCCGCCTGACGCGCCCCGGCAGCGTCGTGCTGGCTCACGGCGTTTTGCACCACGGCGTACAAGGCGGCCGCTTCAGCCGAGTCGCTGCGCTGATACGACTTCCAGCCCAAGACGCCAACCACCGCCACCACCACCGCCAACACGGCGCCAACGATGGTGTTCCCGTACGTCGCCCACCAGGCCTTCAGTTCGGCGAGTTGTTCCTGTTCTTCGAGGTCATACACTGCCATCGTCGTCTTCCACGGTAAAAAGGAGGTCGGCCAATCGATCGGCCAGTTCATCGGCGGCAACACGCAGTTGCTCGCCGCCGTCGCGCAAGGGCTTGAGCGTCACTTCGCCCGCCTGCGCCTCGTCATCACCGATGATCACGGCGCAGGGAGCGCCCGACGCATCGGCCTTCTTCATTTGTGACTTGAAACTGCCACCGCCGCAATGGAGCACGGTGGCGAAACCTTGCGTGCGCAACCCTTCGGCCACGCCGAAGGCCATGCGATCGGCCAGTTCACCCTGATGCACCACATAAACGTCGGGCACCTCACGCTCCGGCTCCCCGCCCGAGGCCTGCCACAGGGCCAGCAAACGCTCCACGCCCATGGCAAAACCGGTGGCAGGCGCACTCTTGCCGCCGAGTTGCTCGATCAGGCCGTCGTAGCGGCCACCGGCGCACACCGTGCCCTGTGCGCCGAGCTGGTCGGTCACCCATTCGAACACCGTGCGGTTGTAATAATCGAGGCCACGCACCAAACGCGGGTTGATCGTGTAGGGCAGGCCGGCATCCTTGAGGACGGCTTGCACGCCCTCAAAATGCGTGCGCGATTCCTCACCCAGGAAGGCATCGAGCCGCGGCGCCCCCTCGACCAGCGTCTGCATGTCGGGATTCTTGGTATCGAGAATGCGCAGCGGATTGCTGTACAGACGGCGGTTGGCGTCTTCGTCGAGCTCATCCTTGTGCGCTTCGAAATACGCGATCAGCGCCGTCCGGTGGGCGGCGCGCTCTTCGGCTGAACCCAGCGAATTCAACTCGAGGCGAATGTCTTCCAGGCCGAGATCGTCCCACAGCCGCGCACACATGAGAATGAGTTCCGCATCGATGTCCGGCCCTTCGAAGCCGAGCGCTTCGGCGCCGATCTGGTGGAACTGGCGATAGCGCCCCTTTTGCGGCCGCTCGTGACGAAACATGGGGCCGTAGTAGTACAGCCGCTTCGGTCCGGAGTGCAGCAGACTGTGTTGCAACGTGGCGCGCACACACGAGGCGGTGCTCTCGGGGCGCAGCGTGAGGTGCTCGCCATTGAGCGCGTCTTCGAAGGAGTACATCTCCTTTTCGACGATGTCCGTCACCTCGCCGATGGCGCGCTTGAACAGCGGCGTCGGCTCGACAATCGGCGTGCGGATCGGACGATAGCCATAGCATTTGAGCCAGTCGCGAATGAGCGCCTCGAACTGCTCCCAGGTTTCGGCTTCGTCCAGAAAAATGTCGTTCATGCCGCGCACGGCACGCAAACTTCGACTCATGCTTTGTCTTTCTTCTAATAGGTGCGGGTCAGCCCGCTTTTCTGTTGTATCGCGTGGCCACGTAGTCATCGACAAGCGCCTGAAACTCCGCGGCAATATTGTCGCCACGCAAGGTGACACGCTTTTCGCCATCGACATAGACCGGCGCTGCTGGTGTCTCGCCGGTGCCCGGCAGGGAAATACCGATATCAGCGTGCTTGCTCTCGCCCGGCCCGTTCACCACACAGCCCATCACCGCCAGCGTCATGTTCTCGACGCCGTCGTATTCCTCGCGCCACTTGGGCATCTGCTCACGCACGTGGGACTGAATCTTCGAGGCCAGTTCCTGGAAAAAGGTACTGGTGGTGCGACCGCATCCCGGGCAGGCGGTGACCATGGGCGTGAACGCGCGCAACCCCATCGTCTGCAGAATCTCCTGGGCGACCACCACTTCCTGCGTGCGGCTTCCGTTCGGTTCCGGCGTCAGCGAGATGCGGATGGTGTCGCCAATGCCTTCCTGCAGCAACACCGCCAGCGCGGCCGTGGACGCGACGATCCCCTTCGAACCCATGCCGGCCTCGGTCAGACCGAGATGCAGCGGATAGTCGCAACGCTGCGCCAGATCGCGATAGACCGCGATCAGATCCTGCACGCTCGACACCTTGGCCGAGAGGATGATGCGATCGCCCGGCAAGCCGACTTGCTCGGCCTGCGCGGCCGATTCGAGCGCCGAGGTCACGAGTGCCTCGCGCATCACCGCGCCGGCATCGAGCGGCTCGGCGCGACGCGCGTTCTCATCCATGACCCGCGCCATCACCGCCTGATCGAGACTGCCCCAGTTCACGCCGATGCGCACCGGCTTGTCGTACTTGCAAGCGATCTCGACAATCGACGCAAACTGCGTGTCGCGTTTGACCCCAGCCCCCACGTTGCCCGGATTGATACGCAACTTGGCGAGCACTCGGGCGCATTCGGGCACGTCGGTCAGCAAGCGATGGCCGTTGTAATGGAAGTCGCCCACGAGCGGTACATCCACATTCATGCGCAGCAGCTGCTCGTGAATTTTCGGCACGGCGCGCGCGGCGTCCTCGTTGTTGACGGTGATGCGCACCATCTCCGAACCGGCACGCGCCAGTTCGGCCACCTGAATGGCGGTGGCAATGTGGTCAGCGGTGTCGGTGTTGGTCATCGACTGCACGACAACGGGGGCACCGCCGCCCACGCGCACGTCGCCGACGCGCACCTGGCGGGTTTCCCGACGCGTGGCTGCGCGACCGGCAATCGATGGTTTCAAGGCTGCGCTCACTTCAGTGTCAGCCTTGCCACACTGACTTTCGTGTGCGTTTCCAGATCCACCGGCTCACCCCTGTATTCGAGCGAGACCTCCTTGGCGTTGCCCACCACCAACTTGAACGGCGGATTGCCCTGCACTTCCTGCACGGAACCGGGCCGGTTGGTGCGCGAGAAGATGATCTTGTCCGATGCGTCACGCACTTCGACCCACGATTCGCCACTGAAGCGAAAAACCAGCCGGGGCGTGGTATCCACCACCGCGGGCGCTTCGCTCTCGGGCGCGGGGGTCTCAGCGGGGGCCTCGACCGCCTCGGTCGCCTCGGTCGATGGCGTCGGGGCTTCGGCCGGCATCACGGCCTCTTGCAGCGGCGGCGGCGCACTTTCCGCCGCACTCGGCGCGGCGGCTTCCGGGTTGAGCGCCGCGCTCGGCTCGCTGGGTGCATCGTCGGGAATCACCACCGGCGCCAGATCGAGACTGGGCGGCACGGGCGTTACCGCGGCAGGCGCCACGGGCGTTTCGATGGCCTCGCGGGTATCGGTGATCTCTCGCGGTTGCGCAAACCAGTTGAAATACCACCCCGCGACAACCACGCCGAGCAACAGCAGCGCAATCAGTGCAATGGGCATGGCGGAGGGCCGCAAACCACCGTCACCGGCCGGCATGGTGCCTTCGGCGTTGCATACGGGCGCCAGTTCGGGCGAACCGACGCCATCGGTCTGCGCCAGCGACTCAAGCAAGGGCTCCGGATCAAGGCCGAGCACCTTGGCGTAGTTGCGCAAGAACCCGCGCGCAAATGCCGCGCCCGGCAAAGTATCGAAACGTTCGGCCTCAAGCGCATCGACCTGGCGCTGGGTCAGCTTCAAGACCTGAGCGACGTCGGCCACGGTGTACCCGTGCGCCTCCCGGGTCGTGCGCAGCAGTTCGCCCACGCCGGAGGCCGGTGCCTCAAGCGCCTGATCCGCATCCATGGTGCCGAAAGCATCGCTCACTGGTATTTTCCTTCGATCAGCTTCTGATACTCGGGCGAGGTCGGGAAGCGGCTCTTGAGCTGGCTCGCATAGCTCGCTTCCGCATCGTGCGCACCCCGCGCCCGCTCCACCCTCACGCCCAGCCACAGGGACTCCGCAGTCGCGTGCCCGCGCTGGTGGGCGGTACTGAGGTAGGTATGCGCCGCTTCATAGTTCTTTCGGCGCATCGCGATCGCCGCGAGGTTCAGCAAGGCCTGAATATTGTTCCCGTCGGCCCGCACGGCACGGCGGAAATAGTCCTCTGCCGCTTCGTCCTTGCCCTGCGCAGCGAGGCACAAACCGCTGTTGGTCAGCGGTCGGGTCACTGCGTCGTAATAGGGGTTGCGCGCGGCCAGCGCCAGGCGTTTCAGTCCGGCATCGTATTGTTTCTGAACACACAGAAACCAGCCGTAGCTGTTGTTGATTTCCGGATCGCCCGGTGCGAGCTGGGCGGCGCGTTCGAAACTGGCCTGCGCCGTGCCGACATCGCCCAGCGCCATCAGCACCAGCGCGTTGAGATGATGTGCCGGCGCGTAGCTGCTGTCGTAGCCGATGGCTTCACGCGCTTCGTCCAGCGCGGTGCCATAACGACTCGACGTGTAATACGCCATCCCGAGGTCGGTGTGGATTTTGGCGCGTTTCTGCGCTTGGGTGGTCACCGGCCGGTCCGCCGCCGGCCGCTGGATTTCAGCGGAGGTGGTCGGCGAACCTGACTGGGTCGGATTGGTGACGCACCCGGCCACCGCCAGACCCGCCACGATTGCAAAGGCAAGAACTTTCCGTTGTGTCATGAGCGCAGTGCGTTTCCGGGTTGGAGAATCTGGGTTCGACGCGTCTTGTCGAGCACCTGCCCGGCCAATTGGCCACAGGCGGCGTCGACGTCATCGCCACGCGTCTTGCGGGTCGTTGCAACGATTCCCGCATCCTGCAGGATACCGGCAAAGCGACGAATTCGCTCCGCCGGCGACCGGCGATACGGCGACTTCGGAAACGGGTTGAACGGGATCAGGTTGTACTTGCACGGCACCTCGCGCGCGATGGCAACGAGTTCATGCGCATGCGCGTCCGAATCATTCACCCCGTCGAGCATGACGTACTCGAAGGTCACGAAATCGCGCGGTGCGGCAGTGAGATAGCGCTGGCAGGCCGCCAGCAACTCACGCAGCGGATATTTCTGGTTGATGGGCACGAGCTCGTCGCGCAGCGCATCGTTGGGGGCGTGCAGGGAAACCGCGAGCGCCACCGGACAGGCTTCGCGCAGACGATCCATGGCCGGCACGATCCCCGAGGTGGACACCGTGACACGGCGGCGCGACAGGCCATAGGCGTGATCGTCGAGCATCAGGCGCAAGGCGACGATGACGTTGTCGAGGTTGGCCAGCGGCTCACCCATCCCCATCATCACCACATTGCTGATGACGCGCTCGCCGTCGGCGGTCGCGCCCAGCAAGCGATTGGCCAGCCACAACTGCCCGATGATTTCGGCCGTCGTCAGATTGCGGTTGAAACCCTGCTTGCCTGTCGAGCAAAACGAGCAATCGAGCGCACAACCGGCCTGCGACGAGATGCACAGGGTGCCGCGATTGGTCTCGGGAATGAACACGCTCTCGATCGCGTTGGCATTGCCGACATCGAGCAGCCACTTGCGGGTGCCGTCTTCCGAGACGGAATCGCGTATCGGCTGTGGCACCACAATGCATGCGTCCTCGGCCAGCGACGCGCGCAAGGCCTTGGCCACATCGGTCATCTGCGCAAAGTCGCTGACGCCGAATCGATGGATCCAGCGCATCACCTGCTTGGCGCGAAACGGCTTTTCGCCACGCGCGGCAAACCAGTCGATGAGCCCATCGACGTCGAAATCCAGCAGGTTGACCTTGTTCGTCATCGTGTTTCCTGCTCCGCTGCAAATGGAATCGGCCCGCTGACCGGGCCGACCCACTGGGCGCGGAGCGCGCGGGTATCAGCGGCTATAGACGTTCATACCCGGGAAGAAGAAGGCGATTTCCACGGCGGCGGTGTCGGCCGCATCGGAGCCATGCACGGCATTGGCGTCGATGGACTCGGCGAAATCGGCGCGGATGGTACCGGCAGCGGCTTCTTTCGGGTTGGTGGCGCCCATCAGCTCGCGGTTCTTGGCGATCGCGCCTTCACCTTCGAGCACCTGGATCATCACCGGACCGGAGGTCATGAACTCGACCAGATCCTTGAAGAACGGGCGCTCTTTGTGCACGGCATAGAACTGCCCCGCTTCCTGGGAAGACAGGTGAGCCATCTTCGACGCGATGATCTTCAGACCGGCGTCTTCAAAGCGCTGATAGATCTTGCCGATCACGTTCTTGGCGACAGCGTCGGGCTTGATGATGGACAGGGTGCGTTCAATTGCCATGATGGGATTGCTCCAAAACGTCTTAAGTGGTTCAACAAAAAGAATAACGCGACATTCTATCAACAATCCGCGACATCTCCCATCACTCACCCCGGCAAAAATCGGGGGTCCTGCCGCGGCCAATGCGTAACAACAGGTAAGCATCGGGTGCGACCCGACCACCGTCGGCTCAATAGTCGTTCGGATCGAAGCCCGTTTCCTCGTAGATCGCTTCGATCAAGTCTTGCCCGATGCGGCGCGCCATGGCCTGATGCACCGGCAACAAGGCGCGTTTGAACGCTTCCCGCTCGGCCGGCGTCGGCACATGGATTTGCGTGGTGCCGGCAGCACGCACGGCGGCCAGCGCCTTGTCGTTCTCGGCCTTGGCAATGTGATTGGTGAACTCGGTCGCCTCGCGCATGGCGCGCTCAAGCGCCTTGCGCACATCGCCCGGCAAGCCGTCCCAGAATTTTGCGTTGGTGATCACCGCATACCCCAGATAACCGTGGTCGGTGATCGCCATATACTTCTGCACCTCGTTCATGTGCTGGGTGAAGAAGTTCGAGTGCGGATTCTCGGTGCCATCCACCACATGCGCCGCCAGCGCCTTGTATACCTCCGAAAACGCCGTCACCCGCGGCAGCGCGCCGAGCGAGCGCATCTGCGCATCGAGCACCTTCGACGACTGAATGCGCATGGTCAGCCCGCGCAGATCCGCCGGGGTGCGAATCGGCACATTGGCGGAGAAGGACTTGAAGCCGTTGTCCCAGAACGCCAGCCCCTTGATGCCCCGCGGTTCGAGCGCCTCGAGCATGCGCGCGCCCAACGGGCCGCCCGTCACCTTGTGCAGATCGGCATAGCTGTCGAAGATGTACGGCAAATCAAACACTTCAAAGGCGCGCACACCGAGCGGACCGAACTTGGCCAGCGAAGGCGCAATGAACTCGACGGCGCCCAACTGAAGGGCCTCCATCTCTTCCTTGTCCTTGTAGAGAGTGCTGTTCGGATACACCTCGACGCGCACCCGCCCGTCCGAGTACTTCTGCGCCAGTTCGGCAAACTTCAGCGCCCCCATTCCCTTGGGGGTGTTGGGTGCGACCACATGGCTGAACTTGACCACCATGGGTTCGGCGGCCCCGGCCATCCAACTCGCCCCCATCAGCAAGGCGACAAGCCATACGCGCAGCGTCATCGCGCCATCTCCTCCAGTCATGTCGTTGTTATCCGCAATATCGCCGGCACCGCAAAGCGGGCATGATGAGGCCTGTCCGCCTCCGCCGATCATCGAGAAACCCCGCCCCGATGCCCGAAACCGACCATCGTTTCTACGCTACCACACCCGCCTGGTACTGGCGCCTGCCCTCGGTCACCCTCGGGCTGATGATCATCGGCATCGTCGCGCTGGTGTGGATGACGCGCCACTTCGACGACGAAAAACAGCACGAGACGCTCATCAACGACGTGCTGTGGATGGAGCAGGATCTACGCTTCCGGCTCGATCGCAACGAGGAGTATCTCGGCCAGATCGGCCCCGCGCTACTGTCCGAAAACGAAGTCAGCGTGCAAACCGATGCACGTCTCAACCAGCTGCTCAAGCCGGACAGCGGCCTGGTGCAGATTCTGTGGCTGGACGCGAACGGGAAGATCGTTGGCGGTCGTCCCTATGCAACGGAAGACGTCACAGTGGGCGAGACCCGTGGCGCCCTGCCCTCGCACGAAACCTCGCGTCTTGCGCAAGCGGTCGGCCGGCCGGTGTATGGCGCCGCCTACCCCGTCCTCGGCGACAAATGGCGCTTCAACGTTCACGTGCCGGTATTCATCAGCAGCCGCCATGTCGGCACCATGGTGGGCGTGTACTCGCTGCAGCAACTGGTGGTGCGCGAACTGCCCTGGTGGTTCTCGGAACGCTACCGGGTCAGCGTGCACGATGCCGACGGCAACGAGATTGCCACCAAATCCAAGGTTGAAGCATCCGCCAGCCACCAGCAATACACCATCCCCTTCGACCCGCCCGGCTACGGCCTGACCCTCAACGTCACCGCTTACCAGACCCCCACCCGCTGGGTGCCGGTGCTGATCATCAGTGCGCTGGTGTTGCTCGGCGGCGTCATCGTATGGAGCCTGTGGCAACTGCGCCGCCACACCGTCGGCCGACAAAAGGCGGAAATGGCCGTGCGCGAGCAGATGTCCTACCGCCGCGCGATGGAAGCGTCGCTGCTGACCGGCCTGCGCGCCCGCGACATGGAAGGCCGCATCACCTTCGTGAACCCCGCCTTCTGCCGCATGACCGGCTATAGCGAAGCCGAATTGATGGGTGCCGCCCCGCCCATGCCCTATTGGGATCCACAGAACATCGAAGGCACGTACGCCATTCACGACGAAATTCTGGCCGGCGGCGCGCCACGCGAAGGCGTGGAACTGCGCTTTCGCCACAAGGACGGCCACATGATCGACACGCTCATCTTCGAGGCGCCGCTGATCGATGCCAACGGCACCCAGACCGGCTGGATGGGTTCCTTTCTCGACATCACCTCGCAAAAACGGGCAGAAGCCCTCGCGCGCCAGCAGGAAGACCGGCTGCAAGCCACCTCGCGCCTGATCACCATGGGCGAAATGGCCTCGACCCTTGCGCACGAACTCAACCAGCCGCTGGCGGCCATCTCCAGTTACAGTTCCGGCTGTCTCAATCAGCTCGACAAGCCGCTCTCCGACCCCGGCGAGCTGCGCGATATCATCGGCAAGATCACCCGCCAGGCGCGTCGCGCGGGTGACATCATCCGCCGTGTGCATGATTTTGTCCGCCGCAGCGAACCGAAGCGCGAAACCTTCGATCTGAACACCGTGATCACCGACGCCGTCGGCCTGATCGACCCGGACGCGCGCAAACGCGTGGTGCAACTCGACACCCGCCTCGCCACCGACGCGCTGCCGGTCAATGCCGACCCGGTGATGCTCGAACAGGTCGCGGTCAACCTCATCCGCAACGGCATGGACGCCATGCGCGATGTCACCGACCGGCCGCGCATCATTCGCATCGAGACCTGCCGCGACGGCGGGCAAGTCCACCTGCGCGTCACCGACGCCGGGCGCGGCATCGATCCGGAGGCGGCGGCCCGCATTTTCGACCCCTTCTTTACCACCAAGGACGAAGGCATGGGCATGGGCCTGAACATCTGCCGTTCGATTGCCGAACTGCACGGCGGCCGCCTGAGTTTCGAGCCCAGCCCCGACGGTGGTACGATTTTCACCTTCTCGCTGCCCACCGCGTCATGACCGACACCACCACCGCTCTCACGCACATCGTCGATGACGACGAAGCCATCCGCGACGCCCTGTCCTGGCTGTTTCGCACCCGCGATGTGCCCTGTGCCACCTGGGAATCGGCCGAAGCCTTTCTCGAGGCCTGGCAGCCGGACTGGCGCGGCTGCATCGTCATGGACATCCGCATGGGCGGCATGAGCGGGCTCGATTGCTCGAACGAACTGCGTCGCCGCGGCAGTCGGCTGCCGATCGTTTTCATCACCGGCCACGGCGACGTCCCGATGGCCGTCAGCGCACTCAAACGCGGCGCCTTCGATTTCGTCGAAAAACCCTTCGACGACAACGCCCTGGTCGACATCGTGCAATCCGCGTTGGCCGAAGACGCCCGCCTCGCGGCCCAGCGCACCACCCAACACGACGTCGCCCAACGCCTCGAACAACTCACCACCCGCGAGCGCGAAGTCATGGGCCTGATTCTGGCCGGCAAGTTCAACAAGGTAATTGCGGACGAGCTGAACATCTCGATGCGCACCGTCGAAGTCCATCGTGCGCGGGTATTCGATAAGATGGGCGTACGCTCGGCGGTCGAACTGGCCCAGCATCTGACCCTCGCCGGGCTCTACAAAAGCGTCTCGCCCGACGCGGAATAGACCGCGGGCCGCTCCCATGCGAGCACCCAGCCGGGTGCGCCGGGCGAACATTCAAAACCCGCAGCCACACCCACCCCGGCCATCCAGGCCACGACGCCGTCCACGCACAAGATCGGCAGCCGATCCCGCGCCACGGGCGACCAGCCGCACGCCTGCGCGAGCTTGCGCACCTCCTTGGGCGGGCGTCCCGGCAGCGCAACGCGGCAGCCCGGCCAGCGCGCGCGCAGCTCACACGCCGACGCCTGTTCGATTCGCGCCGCGTCCACCCCCTGGCCAACGGCCTCGCGCACCACAATCCGCCCCTCGCCCCAGGGCTGCGGCGTCTCCGGCGCCCAGCGCACGGGCGAAGCCGGCACCGCGGGCAGCACCGGCGTGAGCCATGCGTGATCCCGATAGGCATGCAGCACCGCCGCGCCCAGCGGCAAGCACAAGGGATGGTCGAGGCCGCAGTGATTGAACTGGCGCAGCGCCTCGTGCAGACGTGCTTCATCCGGCATCGCCAGGTGCATTCGCCCCAACTGCCAGCGCAGCAGATTGGCCTGTCGCGCCGGGCTCAGCGCCCGCAGCGCCGCACGCGCCATCGGTCGCTCGCCGCAAACCACGGCATCTTGCGCCGCCAGCTCGTCAAGCAATTGCGCCGCCTCGGCAAAACGCCCCGCCGCGCGCGCCAGCGTCTGGTCCACGCCGGCGAAGCGCTCCCGGATACGCGGCAACACCGCGTGGCGCAGAAAATTGCGCGAAAAACGCAGTTCGGCATTGCTCTCGTCCTCGACCCAGTCCAGACCGGCGGCACGCGCCGCCTGTTCCAACTGCGCCCGCGACAACGCCAGCAAAGGCCGCAGCCGCCCCGGCCTGCCATGGCCCGCATCGACGCGCGCCATGGCCGCCGCACCATGCACCCCGGCGCCGCGAAACAAGCGGAACAACACCGATTCGGCCTGATCGTCACGATGATGCGCGGTCACCCACCAATCGGCAGGGGCGTCCATCCAGGCCGCGTGGCGCAAGCGGCGCGCGGCCGCTTCCCAGCCTTCCTTGCCGAGCGGTTCCACGTGCACACGCGTGACCGCCAATGGCACCTCGAGCACGGCACACTGCTGCGCGCAATGCGCGGCCCAGGCATCCGCGTTGGGGCTCAGTCCATGATGGACATGGTGGGCCTGCAGCCGAAACGAAAAACGCTCGCGCAAAGGCGCGAGCGCATGCAGCAATACGATGGAATCGAGCCCGCCGCTCAGACCGAGCAACAGGCACTGGCCAGGCGCAACCGCGGCCTCGGCCAGCACATCCGCCACCCGCTCCCGGATGGCGGCCAAGGCGTCAGCTGGCCGCTGCGTCCTTGAACTTGCCATAACTCATCAGACGCTCATAGCGTTTCTCGACGAGCTTGGAGGCCGGCAGATCGGCGAGCACGCGCAAGGCGTCGGCCAGCGTGCGCTTGAGCGTCTGCGCCATCGCCAGATGGTTGCGATGGGCGCCACCGCAGGGCTCGTTGATGATCTTGTCCACCAGCCCCAGCGACTTGAGCCGTGCCGCCGTGATGCCCATGGCCTCGGCCGCGACACTGGCCTGATCGGCGCTCTTCCACAGGATGGAGGCACACCCCTCGGGTGAAATCACCGAATAGGTCGAGTATTGCAGCATGAACAGTTGGTCGGCCACCGCAATGGCCAGCGCACCGCCCGAACCGCCTTCGCCGATCACCGTCGAGATGATGGGGACGGTCAATTCGGCCATGGCATACAGGTTGTGGCCGATGGCCTCGGACTGCCCGCGCTCTTCCGCGCCGATGCCCGGGTAGGCCCCCGGCGTATCCACGAAGGTGAACACCGGCAGGTTGAACTTCTCGGCGGTGCGCATCAGACGCAGCGCTTTTCGATAGCCCTCCGGACGCGGCATGCCGAAATTGCGCAGGATCTTTTCCTTGGTATCGCGCCCTTTCTGATGGCCGATCACCACGCACGATTGCCCGTTGAAGCGGGCCAGTCCACCGACAATCGCGCGGTCGTCGGCAAACGCCCGATCACCGTGCAGCTCCTGGAAGTCGGTGAACATGTGTTCCACGTAATCCAGCGTGTAGGGCCGCTGCGGATGACGCGCCACCTGGGCCATCTGCCAGGGCGTGAGCTTGCCGTACAAATCCTTGGTCAGCGTCTGGCTCTTGGCCTCCAGGCGCTTGATCTCTTCCGAGATATCGACAGCCGAATCGTCCTGCGCGAACCGTAGCTGGTCGATTTTGCCTTCAAGCTCGGCAATGGGCTGCTCAAAATCGAGGAAAGTGGTCTTCATCGAATCCGTCAATCTGTCAGAAAAGGCCCGTATTGTACCCCGTCACCCCATCGACGAAATCAACATTCACCCAACGCGCCGGCAGCCAAAAGACATTCCTCGTGTTTTCAACCGGTTGAAGCAGGACATGCGCCCGCGGCCATGCGCGCACACCGGCCGGTTGACTTTCGGACCGATTGGTACACAATTCGGAACATGACACACGGACGCCCCCTTGGCTTCGACCCCGCCCTCGCGCTGCAGCAAGCCGCCGAGGTGTTTTGGCAACACGGCTACGAAGCGACCTCGCTGCAGGATCTGCTGGCCGCAATGGGCATCTCGAAGAGCAGCTTCTACCAGGCATTCGACAGCAAGCATGCGCTGTTTACCCGCGCGCTCGACTGGTTTCGCGAGCGCCAGGTGGGGCAGATGCGCGGTGCGCTGTCCGCATGTGCCTCACCGCGGGCGTTCATTGCCGCCGTGCTGCGCTCGACCGCCGACGAAGCCACCGGCTCACAGCCGCGCAAGGGCTGTCTGATCATGAACACCGCCACCGAATTCGCCGGCCGCGACCTACTCATCGCGGAACGCGTCGACAACAGCACACGCGCCTTTGCCGCGGTATTCGAAGACGCCGTCCGTCAGGCTCAACAAGCGGGCGAAATCGCCCCCGCAAAAGACGCAGCGGCGCTGGCCCGCTTCATCGTCACCACCATGAGCGGCCTGCGAACCATGGCCAAGGCCGGCATGCCGGCGGCCGCCATCGAAGAAGTCGCCGAGGTCGCCCTGTCGGCACTCGACTAATTTTTTTGCCAGTTTTGGACCGCTCGGTCCCAAATAACGAATGGAGAACACCATGCTTGCCGAACACACCCTGCAACTCCCGGCCCTGACCATCGACACCGCCGCGCCGAAAGGCAAGGCCCTGCTCGAGCAGGCACAAAAGAATCTCGGCTTCGTCCCCAACATGTACGCCGGCATGGTCAATTCGCCGGGCTATCTGGAGGCTTACCTGACGGGCTACGCGTCCTTCCGCGCCGACTCCGGGTTTACGCCGCCGGAGCAGGAAGTCGTGTTTCTCGTCATCAGTCGCGAAAACGGATGCGAGTACTGCGTTGCCGCACACTCCTTCCTCGCCGACAAGAAATCCGGCCTCGACCCGGCGGTCACCGACGCGATCCGTGACGGCCGCGACATCGCCGACCAGAAGCTGGCCGCGCTGGCCGCGTTCACACGCACCTTGCACCACACGCGGGGCCTCCCAAGCAAGGCCGAGGTCGCCGCTTTTCTTGCGGCCGGCTATTCGGAACGCCACATCCTCGATATCGTCCTCGCGCTCGCCGTCAAGACACTGAGCAACTACGCCAATCACTTGTTCCACACCCCGCTCGACCCGGTATTTGCCGAGCGCGCGTGGCACGATCCGGCACGATGAGCTGACATGGATTCGGGTCCGGGGACGCGCTCAGCCGCCGCTCACCAGCACCGGGCGAGCGCAGCGCGCGGCCGGATAACCGGCGGCACGCAGCGATCGCCCCAGGGCACGATGGCTGCCGCAGGCGATGGGCGGCAGCCCGCCCATGGCAGCGAACAGCGACCGGCGAACGAAAATCGGGTGGGCATCATCGAGCCGGCAACGGCTGTGTGCGCCCAACCGGCGCCACAAGGAACGCAGGCGACGGAAACGCCCTTTGCCATAGCGCAGGTCGAGCCACCCCCATTCACAAGCGCATTCGTCGAGCGTCGTCGTGACCAGCGCACCGATGCTGATCGGCAGCACGATACCCGGGCGGATCAGCAGCAGGAATTCACCGCGCGCCTGTGTGGCGAGCGCATTGACGCGCGTGTAGACCGGCCCATCGAGCTGCATGATGCGGCTTGCCGCAGACGCGGCCAACCGGGGCACATGCGCTGGCGGCAAGGCCGTCGACACCAGCAGTTCGGCGCTACCGCGCAGGCCGGCCAACAATCGCAGCTGCATCGCCAAACGCCCCGCATCGTCCGCACCGGGCATCAGCACCGACACCGCCAGCGGCGACCCGTCGCGGCGACGAGACGGCGCCTCATCACCCCCGCGCACGGGATCGACGCCACTAGCGGGCAGATGATCGTTGGCATTCATGACTTTCCCCGAGACGAACTTGATTTAGTCGCGACCGCCTCCGTATTCCTTACACCCGAAGCCCGGATCACGTCGCAGAAGCAAATAAATGCACGTCCCGCCGTAAGAAATGGCGGTACATCCACGACTAACCGCTGACAGGTGCGCCGACTGCAGCCGGCCGGCGGACACTCGACACCAAGGGAAGACAATGGGACTGATTGACCGATATCACCACGACGCACGCACCGCCCAGCCGAGCGGCACGACCGAAAACGCGGTCGAGTCCGCGTTCGCGTGAGGCGTCGCCACCATGTCAGCCATCCGGACATTCATCGCCGTCTGCCGTCGTCGGGAAATCGTGCTCCCGGCGCTCAAGCTCGCCTTCGTCGTCGGCACGGTGCTCAACCTCATCAATCAAGGCAACACGTTGGCGAGCGGTTTGCCGGTTTCCTGGCCGCATCTCGCACTGAACTATCTGGTGCCATTTTGCGTGTCCACTTATAGCGCAGCCACCAACCAACTCCGCATAGCCGAGAGGAGAGACGCATGAACGACGCCCTGCCCCCACCATTCGACGACGCCGGTCTGCTTGATCTGCGACGCGACATGGTGCGATTCGCGCGTCTTCAGCTACGCGATGACGCGGCCGCCGAAGACGTCGTCCAAGATGCCATCATCGGCGCCATGAAGAACGCCAGCGGATTCACCGGGCGTTCCCAATTCAAGACCTGGGTATTCGGCATCCTGCGCCACAAGATCATCGACCTGATTCGGAGCAACGTGCGCACCGTCAATATCGGTGCGCTCACCGCACACGAAGGGGAAACCGCCGACGGCGCCTTCGAACGCCTGTTCAACGACAAGGACAGCTGGAACACCCAGGCCATGCCGCACGACTGGGGCGATCCGGAGGAAAGCCTGACGCAGCAGCAATTCTGGACGGTGTTCGATGCGTGCATGGAGGACTTGCCGGAAAACACGGCACGCGTCTTCATGATGCGCGAATTTCTCGAACTCGATACCGAGGAGATCTGCCGCGAGCTGCAAATCTCGATCAGCAACTGCCACGTCATCCTGCATCGCGCCCGCAACGGGCTGCGCCGCTGCCTGGAAATGAACTGGTTTGCCACCGAGAGCGCCGCATGACACCCTGCCGGCGCATCGCCCCGCTGCTCTCCGACGCGCCGGGTCGCCGCCTCACCGTCGCCGCACACCTGACATCGAGAGTGCACCGCGAACAAGCGCCCGCCGTGGCCGGGCAGGAAAATGCCGCCCGAAACGGCGTGGCGCGCCGGCGTCCATCAGGTCACCGGCGCGCCACTTGGCCCCTGGCATCTGGCCTGACCCGCCTAGTCGGCCGTAAAGCTCCGCTGATAGACCTGGAACGCATCGCCGTGTCCCATGATCGGCCCGGCCGGCCCGTGGGCACCACTGGCCGCGGGCATCGACACATGGCATTCATACCCCGGGCCATCACCCCACAGCGCCTGCTGCACAAGGGCGTGGGGATCGTTGCGACACGCCGAAGCGCTCGTCGCCATGGTCGGCCCCGCCGGCCCCATGACCCCTTGGGACGCTACCGCCTGGCTAGTCACCGGCCCGCCGGCGTTGAATGCGTTGCGGTAAGCGGCGTGCCCACCGGCAGGGGCATGCTGAGCCGCCAAGACGGCCGTCGGCGCGAGCACCAGGGTCGCAGCCATCAAAAGTCGCTTCATGTGTGTTTTGGTCAAGGTATTCATGGCGTTCTCCATTCTCTATCTCTTGGCGGCCACGGGCCGCGATCGTTGCCGGCGTCGTCTCGCGGTGCGGTGGTCTTCCCGGCATTGCGGGAGATCCGGCGCTTGCGAGGCCTGAATTTCGCCTGCACTGATTCGTCGTACGACCCCCGTCATCTCTTACAACGCATCCTTGATCATCGGAACGCGGGGGGTGCGCCCACGCAGACCTGCACTAGACTTGTTTCATGGTCCAGTGATCGCCAACGACCGGAGGCAGCGCGATGTTCCGCATGATCCGACCCCGCCGATGCCGGCAACGCACACCACGCGTGGCACGCCACCCACGCAAGTTGTGCGCGCTGCTCGTGACCTCGCTCGCCCCGCTCTGTGTTGCCCACGCCGACGTTGCCGGCCGTCACGAGCGGCCATCGGCCGCGCTCGTCCAGGCGACGACCCGGCTGCAGATCGCCCCCAACGGATGGGGAGACACCGACCTGGCCCGGCTCGACTCGCTCCTCAAGACCATCGCGGCCACGTTTGATGCCCGTGTTCCCGCGCGCACCGCGAGGACGATACGGATCGAGCCGGGCGAATCGAATCCGATGGTGCTCTACGCGCGCGGCGCCCATGGCGAATACATCGTCCATCTGTCCGCGCGTGACGGTCGCTGGTATCAGTTCGCCTACCAGTTCGCCCACGAGCTGTGCCATATCCACGCCAACTACGCGAACAAGCCGCTGGTCGACGAGCAGGTCGTCAGCGTCAATCAGTGGTTCGAGGAAAGCCTGTGCGAAGCCGTGGCCTTGCTGACGCTGGACACATTGGCGCAGCAATGGGAATCGCGCGCGCTCGACAATCCCTGGTCAGCCTATGCGCCGGCCATGCGCCGCTATGCACGCATGCTGCGGCAGGCGCCGCATCGTCGCTTGCCGTCACACCAGTCCTTGGCCACGTGGTATGCCGAACGCCGCGACACCCTGCGCAACAACCCCTATCTGCGGGAGCAGGATGAAGTCGTCTCCAATCAGTTGCTGACGGTGCTCGAGCAGCACCCCGACGGGCTGGCCGCCATCGGCTACCTCAACGCCCAACGTGCCGACGCCACCAAGCGCTTCGAAGACTACCTCGAGGCGTGGTGCCTGGCCTGCCCCGAGCGCTACCGGCCGATGGTCGAACGCGTTCTCGCGCTGTTCGACCTGCCGCCGCCGGCCGAGGGGTGACAACGCCGTCTTGAGCGTCGATCGTTGTCCACGACGACGCGACACCACCGGCACCCCGGCACGATCCGCTATTGCTCAGGCAAGGGGTGAAAGGCGCGCGAAACGTAGGCAACAATGGCGTCGATCTCGTCGTCCTTGAGCACGCTGCGCCAGGCGGGCATGGATGTATTCGGCAGCCCCTCGCGAATGGTCCTGCGCAGGCGCACGCGCGTCATGCCCGACATGAAGCGCGTCTCGGTCAGATCGCGCGGATGGGGCGTCATGAAGCTGCCGATCCAGTTCTTGCCGGTGCCGTCGGCCGCATGGCAGAAGGCGCAATTCTTCTGGTACAGATGCTCGCCCCGCCGCTCCTCGGGATTGAGCCCGCCGATCTCGGGAATCACGTCGTGCAGCAGGTAGGGGCTGGCGCTGGTGATGGCATCGAGACGGCTGGGCGGAGGCAACACGCCCGGTACATGTTGATTGCGCGGATAGGAGACGGGCCGCCCTTCCCACACCGGCCCGTCGTCAATCACCCGCGCCCGGTCATGACACGACACACAGGCCGACAGAAACAGTCGCTTGCCTTCCTGCTGCTCGGGGCTCAGATCCGCCCAATCCCCATCCATGGGAATCTGGCCGGTGGCGAACGGAAACGCCTCGCGATGGCGCTCGTGGTCGGGCCAACCGTTTTCGGGCGTGTGATAGCGCGTGTTGGGTGCCTTGCGGCGCATGAACTCGTCACGCACGAAATCGACCACCTGTGCGATCTGGCGCGTGTCGAGAATGCCGGCGAAGCGCTTCATGGCCGTTCCCGGATGCCCTTCGGACACGCTGCGAATCATCTGCGCACGCGTTCGATCGCTCGGATCGAGCGCGGTGAAGGCGGCCGGCTTGGGGCTCAGATAGGTCGCCGCCAAGGTGTTGGCGTCACCGGAATAACCGTGACAGAAATAACAGCGGAAGTTGTAGATGTCGCGCCCGGCCGCCAGGTCCGGCGCTGCCGCTTGCCCACCGACGGCCATCAGCACACCCGCCAGCCCGATGAGCAACAGCGTCCCGCCAAGCAAGCCACGACTCATTGCGCGCGCTCGGCCCGCGCCGGCGGCGCAAGAATGAAACTCTGCAGCACGTACTCGGCCACGTCCACGATCTGCTGGGCGTCGATCACCTTGCTCCACGCGGGCATTTCAGTGCCCAGCCGACCCATCGAAATGGCCGTTTGCAGTGCCGGACGATTGAACGTACTGCGCGCCGGTTCGACCAGAAAGTTGCGCGGCACCGGCCGAATGAAATAGGCGCGCGGCCCTTGCCCGTCGCCCTTGAGGCCATGGCAGGTCGCGCAGTTGGCATCGTAGAAAGCCTTGCCGCGCGCAGCGTTACCGCTCAAACCGCCGATGTACGGCAGGCTCATGTCGGCGCGCACCTGGGGCGCCGTTGCCACCGGCGCGTGCCGCGTCGCCGCAGCCGCCGCCGGCGAATCGCTGGCCCGGCCGCCATGGGCGTTGATGCCCGACACCCCGGCAATGGGTTGGCTTGCGCCCTTGCCCGCGACGAACTGCGCACGCACGTAATCGACCACGGCCGCGATCTCCTCGCCCGAGAGCTGGGTCTTCCAGCCCACCATCGCGGTACCCGGCTTGCCGTTCGCCACGATCTGCATCATGGCGTCGCGGCCGATCTGCTGCCCGTGGGTGAAATCCCGCGGCGACGGGCTCAGGCTGTTGCGCGCACGCGAGTTGCCATCGCCCTTGTCGCCGTGACAGACCGAACAGTAGTTGTGATAGAGCAGGTCGGCCCGAATGGCGCTGGCCGCTTCACCCGGGGAGATCGGCAACAGCAGCAAAACGAAGAGCGCGCGCAGGAACAGGGGCAGCGTTTTCACGGAATCAACCTCGTGCTTTATCGAAGACACCCCCTTCAAGCAAAAAGCGATCCGGAAGACATCGTCAGACGGTGGCATGTGGGTTGCTTATGCACTCACCAACATGTTTTTCGATGCAACACTTCTTTCCATCTCAGGAGCTCATTCCATGAAAACCTTCCTCAGTCTCACCGCTGCCGCCCTCCTCGCCATGCCCGTGGCGCACGCTGCCGACGGCAAGGCCGTCTACCAGAAAACCTGTGCCACCTGCCACGCCACGGGCGTTGCCCAGGCCCCCAAGTTCGGTGACAAGACCGCCTGGGCACCGCGCATCGCCACTGGCGAAGCGGCGCTGGTGGCATCGGCCACCAAGGGCAAGGGCGTGATGCCGCCGAAAGGCGGTGCGGCCAACCTGTCCGATGCCGAGATCCAGGCCGCGGTCGCCTACATGATCGGCGCGGCCAAGTAAGCCGGATGCCGGCCCCGCAAATCGGGGTCGGCTTTTCCCGAATTCGGGAAAATCGTCCCTGCTTTGGTAAAGCGACATCGTGACATGGCTCGTTTTTCGGTTGCCGTCCCGGCCACACGCCCTCCTGATCAGCCTGCTGGCTGCCGTCGTGGGCGCGAGCCCGGCACAGGACCTGCGGGATACGCCACACAACCTGGCGCGCCGCGCCGGGGTGAAGGCGCGCGACACCGACGCGCTATGCATTTTCTGCCACACCCCCATTGCCTCGACCGACAGTGGCGTGCCGCCTCGCTGGCAACCGTCCCTGCCGCGCGAGTTCCGCTTCAATATGTATGACGACATCGGCCGCCTCGGGCTCAAAGGCAACACGGCGGTTGGCTCGCAATCGCTGGCCTGCCTGTCCTGCCACGACGCGGTGCAGGCCTTTTCGGTCACCGGCCTGTCCTACGATCACCCTTTCGGCGTGCCCTATCGCGGCGGACTCGATCCCGCCACGCGCGCACGGGCAGTCGAATCTGCGCTCGTCTCGGGCGCGCCGCTCAAACTCGCCGAACACCTCAAGGATCTGGAGAGCTTTCGACCCGCCTATCGCGCGCTGGTCGACAATCGCCCGGTGTGGTGGACCTCGCGCCTGAACCACCGCGACCGCCGTCGTCGCGGCGATCTGCCGCTATATGTGCGCGTCGAAGAACGCGACGGCACCGAGGTGCCTTTCATCGAGTGTGCCAGCTGCCACAACCCGCACTCGACCAACCCGGTTTTCCTGCGCAGCACACCCGCCGACGGCGGACTGTGCCTGACCTGCCACATCAAGTGAGCAGGCATCGACCATCCAAAGGAACACGTATGCCCGCCAACCCGTTTCGCCGATTCGCCTTGCCGATTGTCGTGTTGCCGGCCCTGTTGCTGGCGGCCTGCGCGCAACTGCCCGAGCAGAGCGCCGAACGCCCCAAGGCCGAAGCGCCCCTGGTGTTCCCGAAACCGCCCGACGAACCGCGTTTCGTGTTCGAGCGCAGCATCACCAGTTCGGCCGACATCAAGCCCGAAAGCGAGGACGACGCCTTCCGCCGCTACGTGACCGGCGAGGCGCGCACCGGCGACTTCCTCGGCAAGCCCTACGCCGTGGCCGTGCATCACGGGCGCGTCTTCGTCAGCGACACCGCCTCCCGCCATGTGAAAGTGTTCGACCTGGCCGAACAACGCTACTTCGCCATCGGCGAAGATGAACCCGGCGAACTGATCAAGCCGCTGGGCATCGACACCGACGCCCAGGGCAATCTGTATGTCGCCGATGCCACCCAGAAAGCCATCCTGATCTACTCGCGCGACGGTCGCTACCTGCGCAAGATCGGCGGTGACAAGCTCTTCGACCGGCTCTCGAGCGTCACCGTCGACCCCGCCGGCACGCGCGTCTACATCGTCGACATCGGCGGCGTGAATTCGGAGAACCACCGGGTGCGCGTGTTCGACCCGCACAACGGCAAACACATCATGGACATCGGCCGGCGCGGCACCGGCGCCGGGGAATTCAATCTGCCCCGCGATCTGGCCATCGGCCGGGATGGGCGCCTGTACGTGGTCGATGGCGGCAACTTCCGCGTGCAGGTCTTCAACACCGACGGCAGCTACCGCGAGAGCTTTGGCGCCGTCGGGCGCCAGGTGGGCAACTTTGCCCGCCCCAAGGAAGTGGCCACCGACCCCGAAGGCAACGTCTATGTGGTGGACGCCGCCTTCGGCAACTTCCAGATATTCACCCCCGACGGCGAACTGCTGATGTTCATCGGCGAGCGCTCGGAAAAGAACGGACCAGCCAAATACATGCTGCCCTCCGGTATCGCCATCGACGACGACGGCCGCGTCTTCTTTGTCGACCAATGGTTTCGCAAGCTCGACATTTTCCGCCCCTGGGCCCTCCCGGCCGACGGCGGCAACCTTGGCGCACGCGCGGCGGCACCCGCGCACTGAGCACCTCGCATCTTTCCCGATTCCGGCGACGGCGCCTTCCAGAAGCTGGGAATCAGCGCCAACACGCCGACCTTGACCTCGACTAGAGACAAGGCCATCGATATTTATTTTTTTAGTTTAAAAACAATACGATAAGAACACACCAAAACACCCTTATGGCATTTTTTCATCATGGCATGAAAGCTGCATAGAGCCCTTTGCGGCCTGCTCAGCCCAGCGCATTCAGGCGCCGCAACGTTCCAAACCTGTTTCTTTTAGGGGGTTACAAGGGGGTCTAGTCATGAAAAAACTACTGAAACACGCGGTTGCCGCAACCGCTCTCGCCGTGCTCGCGGGCACCGCTTGGGGCGGCATTGCCAATACCAAACACAACCTGACCAGTGGCGGTCCCGGACCGAACAACACGTCCTCGACCGACCAGATCTGTGTCTTCTGCCACACACCACACGGCGCCGACACCTCGGCGGCAGTGCCACTGTGGAACAAGGTGTTGCCATCGAACACCTACCAGACCTACGCCGATCTGAACACCTCGAGTCTCGACGGCGAAATACTGGCGGTCGGCTCGGTATCGTTGGCCTGTCTGTCCTGCCATGACGGCACCCAAGCCATGGACAACATCATCAACGCCCCGGGTTCCGGCGGCTACGATGCCACCGGCGGCGGCGCCACCGGTCTGACCTTCACCTGGGCAGCCGGTGGCGACACACTGACCGGCACGCCGATTCCCAATCTCGGCACCGACCTTCGCAACGATCACCCGATCGGCATCGAGTACTGCGGCGGTGGCCTGACCGGCGCCGGCACGACGGTGAGTGGCACCTGCTCGGATCTGGACTTCAAGAGCACCGAAGTGCAGACCAAGATCGTCAATACCAAGCAGGTGTTCTGGGTCGATACCACGGGCGGCACCTCCGGTGCGCGCGAGAAGACCGACATCGCGCTGTACACGCGGACCTTCACCGGCGGCGATGGCCCGTCAGTGGAATGCGCGTCCTGCCACGACCCGCACGTGGAAACAAAAGGCACCGACAACGTGCACTTCATGCGCGTGACGCTGGCCGGCAGCGAAATCTGCCTCTCCTGCCACGTCAAGTGAGCCTGTGGGGGGGCATTGCCCCCCCACGTTCGTTCTTCACCCACGGCGACCGCTCGCCACCCGGGTACCGACCGACCTGACAGGATTACCATGAAACCGATCCAATCACTGATCACCGTCTTCCTCGCCCTCGCGGGTGCCGGCGTTGCCGCCAATACCGCGGCCGCCCAATCCAGCCCACCGAGCCCGGACGCTTTCGTCGCACGCGTGGGCGAAGTGGTCATTTCCGCGACCGAATACGAACAGGCCGCCAACAATGCCGCGCGCCAGAAGTTCTATCACGGCCAGCCGCCGGAAGCCGAGGTCAACGCGCTGATGCGTGACGTGGCCGACCAGATGATTCATCGCATTTTGCTGGTGGCCGAGGCCAAACGCCTGCACATCGCCGCCGACGCCGCGAAAGTGGACGCCACCATCGCGAGCTACGAGGCCCGCTACAAGGACAGCCCACGCTGGCAGCAGAATCGCGAGCGCTTGCTGCCCGGCCTGCGCGCCCGGCTCGAGGAAGACAGTCGGCTCAAGATCATCCAGGCGCGCGCGCGTGCCATTCCGGCGCCGACCGAGGCGCAGGTGCGTGCCTATTACGACACCCACGCAGACAAGTTCACCGAGCCGGAAAAGTTGCATGTAGCCATGATCCTGCTCGCGGTCGCCCCATCCTCGCCCGCCGAGGCCTGGCAGGGCGCCGATGCCGAGGCCGCCCGCTTGCATGCGCGACTCGAGGACGGCGCCGATTTCGGCGAACAGGCACGCATGGTCTCGGCTGACGCCTCGGCCCAGCAGGATGGCGACCTCGGCTACCTGCATCGGGGCATGATTCCCGAAGGCCTGCAGGAGACCATCGACACCATCGAGGTTGGCGAGCTGTCCAAACCGATCCGCGTGCTGCAAGGCGTGGCGCTGTTCAAGCTGCTCGATCGCAAGGCCGCCATTCATCACCCCTTCGCTCGGGTTGCCGAACGTGCGCGCGACCTGCTCGCAC
Organism: Rhodocyclaceae bacterium; assembly: GCA_050293885.1. Lineage (GTDB taxonomy): Bacteria > Pseudomonadota > Gammaproteobacteria > Burkholderiales > Rhodocyclaceae > Nitrogeniibacter. Next base: position 53,069 of record JBNKNO010000002.1, read on the forward strand.
GCGAGCAAAGCGACGCGGCCTGGACGGCTTATCTGGCTGCGCTGCGCAACAAGGCCAAGGTGGAGCTCAACACCGAGCGCTATCCGGCGTTGGCGCAGAGCCGCGAGACGCGATGAGGCGGCTGCGGTGAATGAGGCGTCCCCCATCACCTTCTCGCTTCGGGCCCACCCCGTCGGCGGGCCGGCACCGTCGCCTGCACGCGCTGATCGGCGCGCTGATGACGGTGCCGATGGTGGTGCCGGCCCCCCTGTGGGCGCAGGACGCCACCATCGAGCCGGCGCCTGACGCCACCATCGAGCCCGCACCCGACGCCAATGTCGAGGCGGCGCCGCAGGACACCAACGCTACCGAGACCACGCCAGACGATGACGGCGTCGCCAAGCGCTGGGGGCTGGCCCCCATCCGCTGGGGGGGCACGGTCTCGCTCGGCTTCAGACAACGCGACAGCGACACTGCCGGGCAGTCGAGCGAACGCCAGCTCGAGACCCGTTTGCGCGCCAGCTCCTACCTGGTGCAACCCTGGATCGCCCGCATCGGCGCCGACCTGTCACTGACCTTCATCGACGCCGACAACGAAGGCAACAACAATCTGGCCGCCAGTTCCATCACCGGCACCACCACACTCAATGTCTTCCCGCTCAGCCGCTTCCCCTTCCAGGCCAGCCTGTCGTTGTCGGACAGCCGCACCGACGGTGCCGTCGCCGACACCGACTACCGCCGCACCCGTCTGAGTCTGCGGCAGGAATACCGCCCCCCGCGCGACAGCTGGAGCAGCTTCGCCCAGTACGACCTGAGCCGGCTGACCGGCAGCTTCGGCGACGACACCGTCAACCGGCTCGCGGGCGGCCTGAAGCTCACGCGCGAGCGCCACACCCTCAACCTCGACGGCAGCTATGCGCGAAACGACCGCGCCGACGACGGCAGCGTCACCGATCGGGTCGCTTCGGCCCGCCATGGCTTCCGGGCCTCCGACGCGTTGATGATCGAGACGCTCGCCACCTATTCGGATTCGAATTTCGACAATGCCGGCGTCGCCGGTTTCACCGGCAGCAACCAGACGCTACAGGCCTACAGCTTCGCCAACTGGACGCCCATCAACTCCCCCTGGCGCGCCACCGCCAGCGTGCGCTACCTCGGTTCGCAGAACAGCGGCGCCGGCACCGACCTCACGCTGCGCTCCATCGGCGCCACCGGCAGCCTCAACTATCAGGCCAACCGCAACCTCGGCTTTTTCGGCTCGCTCACGCTCACGCGCAGTGAAACCGGCAAAGCCGACAGCCTCACCAGCGCGCAAACACTCGGCGCGAACTACAGCGCCGATCCTCTCACTTTCGGGAATTATTCCTACAACTGGTACGGATCGGGCAGCGTTTCCAACGTCAGTACGGACGACGACAACCAACGCTCGACCAGCGTCGCGGCCGGCCACAGCCTCAACCGCAGTTGGGTGATGAGCGAGATCTCCACCCTCTCGCTGACCGCCACGCAGGGGCTCACGACCGTCCACGCCAGCGGCATCGACGCCATCAGCACCAACACCCTCAATCACTCTGTCGGCCTGGCCTGGCGCACGGCACCGGCGGAGGGCCTGCTGACCTATGTCAGCGCCAACGTTTCCGACAGCCGCACCCGTGGCGATGCGGACAGCGATTTCCGCCTCTACAACCTGCAGGCCAACGGCAGCTGGCGACTGTCGCCACGGGCGGAACTGACCGCCAACCTCACCTGGCAGCGCACCACCCAGCGCCGCGAAACGGCCAGCACGAGCGCCGGCAGCCAGGCCTTCGACCGGCCGACCGACACCAACGTATCGGCCAATATCACCTACAACCACAGCGCCATTTTCGGGGTGCGCAACCTGCGCTACGCGCTGCGCTTCACCGCCAACACATTTCAGACCGATTCGCGCCTGAGCGGCAATCCCGACGCCTCGCGCGAACGCGTCACGCGCGACCTCGATCAACGCCTGCGCTACCGCATCGGCCGGATGCATGGCGAACTGCAATTACGGGTCGCCACCGTGGATGGCAAGGAAAATGCTCTGCTGTTCTTCAAGCTCAGTCGCGACTTCGGATCGTTCTGATGTCGCGCGGCCGACTTTCATGCCATCGAGGTTGAACAATGCACGTCAAAAAAACACATACCGACTGGCGGCTGGGCGCGATCTTCGCGCTGCTCCTGGCTGCCCTCGTCGCCTTCTTCGCCGCCCCCCAACCCGCCCGCGCCGAGTACGGCGACGTGGTCATCAACAACTACTCCGACACCGCCGGCATGCGCCCGGTGGTCTTCCCCCACTGGTTTCACCGCATGCGCTTTCGCTGCAAGGTGTGCCACGCCGACCTCGGCTTCAAGTTCAAGGCCGGTGGCAACGAGATCAACATGCTGAAGATCATCGACGGCCAGTTCTGCGGTGCCTGCCACAACGGCGACGTGGCCTGGTCGGTTGAGAACTGCAACCTGTGCCACTCGGCCAAGCCCGGCACCAACACCCAGGTGCACGAAAGCACGATCCAGAAACTCGCGGCGCCGGCAGCGAAGGAGGTCAAACGATGAACCGCCTGCACCTCTTGTCACTCACCGCCGCCCTGCTGTTGGCCTCCGCCTCGGCCGCCGCGCCATCAGGCAAGGGCAAGACGATATACGACTCGACCTGCGCCGCCTGCCACACCGGCGGCATCGCCGGCGCACCGCGATTCGGCAATGCCGCCGACTGGGCGCCGCGGATCAAGCGCGGTATCGACATGCTTTATCAGTCGGCCCTCAAGGGCAAACCGCCGGCCATGCCACCGCGCGGAGGCATGGCCGGCGCCTCGGATGGCGACATCAAGGCCGCCGTCGACTACATGGTCGCCGCCGTACGCCAGGGCAACGGCGCCCAGCCGGCCGCCGCGGAGGCACCCAAGCCGAACAGCGCGGCCGCCCTGCCCAAAGCGCCCGCCAAGCCCCCCCAACCGTCGCAGACAAAGGCGCAGGCGGTCGCCGAAGTGAACGCCTTCAACCGCCTGCTCAAACCGGTCGGCAAGCGCAACCTGCCGCCGACCGAGGACGGCATTCACGACCCCGTCAACGATGGCACGCAAGCACTGCAACCCCCGCGCGACGCCTTTGCTCCGCTGCCCAAGGCGAACGCCGGCAACCGCGTCAACTGGGTGCAGGCGCTCGGCGGCGGCCACATCGCCCCGCGCTGGGACCGCCTCGACCCCGGCGCCGCGCCAGTGGTGATGGACCTGAACATCGTGCGCGAAGTGAAGGGCTCGATGCCCGACGTGGTCTACCCGCACAAACAGCACACCGAGTGGCTCGACTGCAGCAACTGCCATCCCCAGATCTTCATCCCGCAAAAAGGCGCCAACCAGATCAGCATGGCGGCGATCCTGCTCGGGCAGAAGTGCGGGGTATGTCACGGCAAGGTGGCCTTCCCGGTGTCCGAGTGCCGGAACTGCCATTCGAAGAAGAAGATGCCGGCCCCGACGGCAAGCGCAGCCAAAAAATAGGCAGACAACTCCATGCGGCACAACGCGCGAGACAACGACCTGGGAAGACGACGAGCGCGGCGCTGGTGGCTCGTCGTCTCGCTGGCATGTGTTGCCTGGGCGGCACACGCGCACGAGTCGGAAGACGCCGCCAAGGCGCCGCTGACACAAGTGCAGCACAAGGCAAAGCTCGTCGCCCACGTGCTCGAGGGCTCGAGCACGGTCAAGCGCATCGACGCCGGGAACGACCCAGCCTCACACAAACTGATCGGCGCGGCGCGGGCAGCCTACGCGCAAGCGACGGCCGCCCTGTCGGCGCAGGATGTCGAGACCGCCACCCAGGCGCTCGATGAAGCCATGCGGCTGGTGAGCGAAGCGCGCAGCCGCCTCGCCGCACAGGCCGATGCCAATCCGCACGCCAGCGAAAACTTCGTCGCCATGCTCTCCAGCACCCGATCGCTGCGCGACGGTATCGCGAAGCGCCTTGGTGCCAAGCGCGCCGCCTCGCATCCGTCCCTGGCACGGGTCAATGGCCTGATCGACGAGGGCTGGCAACTGGCCCGATCGGGCCGTCCCGACCAGGGCATGGCGCGGCTGCGCGACGCCGAATCGCAGTTGAGCCGCATGCACGCCGAAATGATCGGCGGCAACACACTCGACTACACCGAGCCGGTCGGCACGCCGGCGCAGCGCTATGCCGCCGCCGCCGCGCGCAACCGCGGCTTTGCCGAGTTGGTGCCGGTCGCCATTACCGAACTGAAAACCGACGCCGCGCGCACCGCCCGGCTGAACGCCGTACTCGACACCAACCGCGCCGAGCGCGATGCCGCCGAACAGGAGGCCGCCGCCCGACGTTTCGACGCCGCCACCGAACGGCTGGAGCGCGCCACGCAGGCGCTCGAACACAGCCTGCAGTCGGCTGGACTGACGCTGACGCGCGCGCTCGGGGAATGAAAATGATCAACCACGTGTTCCCGTTAATGGGGATCTTACAAATATCTGGAGTTCATCATGCTACGTCGGCCCACTGGCCTGGCTCTGGTGCTGAGCAGCGCAATGCTGATCGTCACCAGCCTGCCTGCGCTCGCCGAGAGTGCCAAGGATCGTATCGAATCACGCGCACCTGACCGGACCCAACTCGAACGACGCTTCGAGTCGGTCCATACCTTGCTCGAACGTTCGACGGCCGCGCGCCAGATCGACGAGACCGGCGATGCGGCCGCCCGCGGCAAGCATGCCGAGGCGCGCGCACTGTACGAGCAGGCACAACAGGCCATGGCGGCCGGCGATCTGAGCGCCGCCGGCGATCTGCTATCCAAAGCCAGCGTGGCGATGTTCGGCGCGGTGCGCGATGCCACCCCCAAGACCCTGTCGGCCGACAAGGCGCACACGGACTATCAGAGCAAGCGCGACAGCGTGCTGGCCCTGCTCGATGCGCAAAAGCGCATTGCGGCGGAAAAGCCCGATGTCGCCGGCACCCAGAAAAGCACCCATCAGGTCGAAGCCCTGCTGACCGAAGCCGATGCGCTGGTGAAGTCGAACAAGACGGACGCGGCGCGGGCCGTGGTGGAGCGCGCCTACCTGATCGCCAAGGCCTCCATCAGCGCACTGCGCAATGGCGACACGCTGGTACGCTCGCTGCATTTTTCATCCCCCGAAGAGGAATACCACTACGAACTCGATCGCAACGACACCCACCAGATGCTGATCAAGGTGCTGCTCGACGAGCAGAAGACCCAGTTCAACGACATGGTGCGCCAGTTCCTGCAACGGGCCGGCACCCTGCGCGGCCAGGCCGAGGCCGCGGCCTCACGCGGCGCGCACGAGGATGCCATCCACCTGCTCGAAGACTCCACCGGGGAACTGGTCAAGGCGATCCGCAATGCCGGTGTGTACATTCCGGGTTGATCGCGCCGATGCCACACGCGCACGCCGACCGCCGCCGTCTGGCGGTCTCCTTGCTGGCGCTACTGACGCTGCTGCTGTCGCTCAACAGTGTTGCGGGCGAATGGACGCCGCTGGACAAGGACGAACTGCACGATCCGGCCGGGCCGGCCATCGGCCTGCTGCAAGCCCCGGCCGAAGCCCTCGCCCCGCTGCCGCCGGACACCACCGGCAACCAGGTGCGCTGGGTCCAGGCGCTGCGCGAAGGACACATCTCGCCGATCAAGAAGCTCGATCCGAATCGCGAGACCCCCGAACTCGATCAGGACATCCTGCTCAACCTGCGCGGCGGCATGCCGGTGGTGCGTTTTCCGCACAAGGCACATACCGAATGGCTCGACTGCAGCAACTGCCACGACAAGCTGTTCAAACGCAAGACCGGCGCCACCCGCATCAGCATGTACCGCATCCTGCAAGGGGAGCAATGCGGTGTGTGCCACGGCGCGGTATCGTTCCCGCTGACCGAGTGCAATCGCTGCCACAGCGTGCCGCACAAAGCGGCCACCGCGGAGATCGAAGCGCTCAAGGCACGCCGGAGCCGCGCGCCGTGAGCCCCCGCCACCTGCGCCTCGCCCTGCCCCTGCTCGCCGGCCTGATGCTGTGGCCGTCGACGGGCGGCGCCGAATACGCCGACGTGGTACTCAACCGCCATTCGGAGAAGGCGGGCGTGCGGCCGGTCATCTTCCCGCACTGGTTTCACCGCATCCGCTTTCGCTGCAAGGTGTGCCATGCGGAACTGGGTTTCGAGATGCGCGCCGGCTCGAACGACGTGAAGATGAACGACATCATCGAAGGGCGCTTCTGCGGCGCCTGCCACAACGGTGAAATCGCCTGGGCACCGGAAAACTGCCATCTGTGTCACTCCGGCAAACCGGGGCTGCCGCCCGGCATCTTCGGCGGCCACGAAACCAACGGCCCGGGGCGCTGGTAAGGTGCGCAGCCTCGCTCTGCTCCTCTTGTGCCTGGGCGCACTGGGCCTCCCCGCCAGTGCCGGCGCCGAGATGCCGACGCCGCTGCCGCTGCACACCCTCGCGGGCGGTCTGCCCGATGGCGGCGGCCGGCCGGCCGCAGGCGGTTTCATCAAACTCATCTACCCCAGCGCCATCGCCGCCCACGGAGGCGACGTGTTCGTTGCTGACAGCGGCGCCGGCGCCCTGCTGCGTGTCGATATCATCGGCCAGCGCATCGCCCGTCTCGGCACGCTGCCCGCGCTGCCGACGGTCGCACTCGCGGCCGCCCCGGGGGGCGGGCTGTTCGTCATGCGCCCCGATCGCGGCGCCATCACCCGCGTCGATCGCGACGGGCGAACGCTCACCACGCTCGACGACGCCGACGAAGTGTTTCGCCCCACCGCCATCGGCCTCGCCCCGGACCGGGTGAGCCTGTGGGTGCTCGACGCCGACGGCTCGCTGCACGAATTCGGCGCCCTGGGGCGCCAGCAACGTCCGCTGCCGGCGCAGGACGAATCGCCGGATCTGCTGCTGATTGCCGCGGGCGCCAATCGGGCCTTCGCCATCGCGCGCGACTGTCGCTGCCTGGCCGAACTCGACCGCGAGGGCCGCATCGCCCGACGCGTCGAATCGCTTCGCTTCGAACACGCGCAGGCCATGGCGGTGGATGCCGACGCCCGGGTGTGGCTCATCGACGGCGCCGACGGTCGCCTGCATGTCATCCACAACGACGCGCGCATCGCGCGTTTCGATGCGCCCGCGCTGGGGCTGACGGCGCTGTCGGCACTGGCCATCGACGCCGGCTCGCTGTACCTGGCCGACGGCCCGGGCGGACGCATCGCGCAATTCCGCCTGCCTCCACTTCCCCCCCGCGACCGACCATGAACGCCTGGCTTCGCTCCCTTCTGCTACTCGTGCTCGTCGGCCAGCTCGCCGCCTGCGCCGGCACGCAATCACCGGCACGGCTCGAATTCGGCATCGCGAAGGTGAGCGGCGGACACCGCCTGATGTGGCCGGCCGCCCCCGAGATCCCCCGCTACCAGTACGCCGGCGAACTCGTCGGCGAGCAGAATTTCGTGCGCGACCGCGAAAACGACAGCGGCATGACGCGCTTCCTGCGTTGGCTCACCGGCCTGGGGCAGGAAGCGATGCCCAATGTGCTGCAGCGACCGCAGGCGATTGCCGGCACGGCCGACGGACGCATCATGGTGACCGACGTCAGCCGCGGTGCGGTGTTCGTGTTCGACCCGGTGGCGGGCGAACTCAATGTATGGGAATACGCGAGCGGCCTCACCCGCTTTGCCGCCCCCATCGGCATCGTCGCCACCGCCGACGGCGGCGCCTGGGTGGCCGACGCCGACCTCGGCCTGATCGCCCATGTGGACGCCAGCGGCCAGCCGCAGGCCACGATCGGCAAGGGGCTGCTCAAACGCCCCACTGGCCTGGCGCTCGACCCCAAAACCGGCGAGCTGTACGTGGCCGACACCTATCAGCACGCGGTGCTGGTGTTCGCGGCCGACGGGCGCTGGCTGCGCACCATCGGCGGCCGCGGCGACACGCCGGGCCAGTTCAACTACCCCACCCATATCGCCATCGCTGGCGACCGTCTGTACGTGACCGACACCATGAACAGCCGCGTGCAGATCCTGCCGCTGAGCGGCGAGGGCGCGGTTCAGGTGGTGGGCGAGCGCGGGCTCTACCTGGGCAATCTGGTGCGCCCCAAAGGCGTCGCCAGCGACAGCGAAGGCAATGTGTATGTGGTCGAGTCCTACTACGACCGTCTGCTGGTGTTCAACGCCGAGGGCGAGTTTCTGATGCCGATCGGCGGCGCCGGACAGACCGTGGGCCGCTTCTATCTGCCCGCCGGGGTATGGGTGGACGCGCACGACCGGGTGTTCGTGGCCGACACCTTCAACGGCCGCGTGGTGGTGTTCCGTTATCTGGGAGGCAGCCGTGCCGAGGCGGGGTGAACTGGCGGCGGCCGTGTGTCTGTCGCTCGCGCTGGTGGTCGCCGCGCGCGCCGAGAAGGTCTCGGACGTGCGCGCCACCAAACACAACTTCTCCGCCACCGCGGTCGGCCGCACCACCGGCGCACCGCCGACGCGCGATGTGCAGGCCACCAGCGAATCGCAGGTGTGCGTGTTCTGCCACACGCCCCATGGCGCCACCGCCGGCGTCGCGCCGCTGTGGAACCGCAAGCTGTCGGGCCAGACCTACACCCCCTACACCTCCTCCTCGCTCGACGCCGAAGTGCTGCTCGGCCGCGTGCTCGACCAACCGGAGGGGTCGTCGAAGCTGTGCCTGTCGTGCCACGACGGCTCGCTCGCCATCGGCAACGTGAACGTGTTGTCCGGCCAGGGGGGCGTGGAAGGCAGCCAGAGCATCGCCATGAGCGGCACCGGCGTGGGCGGCACGATTCCCGAGGGCGCGGGCGAGACCACCGGCTTTACCCGCCGGCTGGGGGTGGACCTGCGCAACGATCACCCGATCTCGCTCGACTACACCACGGCGCTGGCCAACCGCGACGGCGAACTGCGCGTGGTGGATGCCAACCAGCAATGGCCGGCGGACGGCTCGGTGCTGGGCGTACGCGGTCCCGGCTACAAACCCAGGCTGCCACTGGAGCCCACCGGCACCGGCGGCACCGGCCAGCTGCAATGCGCCACCTGCCACGACCCGCACCTGTACGACACCGACGAAGCGGCCAAGGGGCTGCAGAAGTTCCTGCGCCTGAACCGCTTCCAGGAAACGCCGCCGAGCAATGCCGCCAATACCGACAGCGACATCATCTGCCTGTCGTGCCACGACAAGAACCAGGGCAACGGCAGCTGGGCGTTCTCGGTCCATGCCAACCCCAACGTCGCCGACGAGACCTACAAGAGCCTGGCGGCGGACCAGCGCCAGTTTCCCCTCGCCCAACCGGCCTGGAAAGCGGCCTGCCTGAACTGCCACGACACCCACACCGTGGCCGGTTCGCGCCGGCTGCTGCGCGAAGGCACCGACAGCCCGCTGAGCCCCAAGACCGGCGGCAACCCGGCCATCGAGGAAACCTGCTACCAGTGCCACACCAACAGCGCCGGCAGCGTGCTGTCGCCCGCCAGTGGCAACGTGCCGGACATCCAGACCGAGTTCTCGCTCAGCCGGCACATGCCGATCCGCTCGGCGGAACAGGCCGCTGGCGACGAGCGCCACGACATCGACGCCAACTTCAACGATGCCGGATTCGCCGACTGCACCGGCCCCGTCAGCCAATGCGGCAAGGACATGCTCGAACCGCGCGAGCGGCTCGGCGTGACCAACACCGACAACCGTCACGCCGAATGCACCGACTGCCACAACCCGCACCGCATCATCCGCGCGGCCAACGGTCTGCCCGGCGCGCTCAATGCCGCCAATACCTCGATCGACACACGCGCCAGCCACAATCACGCGGCCGGCCACACCAACATCATCTCCGGCGCCCTGCGCGGCGCCTGGGGGGTGGAGCCGGTGTATGGCGACGGCAGCTTCTTCAGCCTGCCCACGAGTTATCTGGTCAAGCGCGGCGACCCCGGTGCGAGCGTCAACACCGCCGCCAGCGCCAACTACGTGACGCGCGAATACCAGATCTGCCTCAAGTGCCATTCCGACTACGGCTACACCGACGACAACGTGCTGCCCAACGGCACCACCCGCCCGCTGCTGGGCAACACCACCAGCCTCACGCCCGAGGATCCGGACGGGCGCATCAACTTCTCGCGCTACACCAATCAGGCGCGCGAGCTGCAACCGAGCGATGCCTTGGGCAACACCGGCGCCGGTGCCGCCTACCAGACCAACAACCACCGCTCCTGGCATCCGGTGGTCGGGGCAACCGCTCGCCCGCTGGTCGCGCGGGGCATCACCAGCACCTCGCCGTGGTTGAGCCCGTGGCGTGACGATGTCGGCACGCAGACCATGTTCTGCAGCGATTGCCACGGTTCCGACACCCCCGACGGCACGGTGGTGCCGACCGGCAACCAACCGTGGGGGCCGCATGGATCGAACCGCAAGTTCATTCTCAAGGGCGATTGGGGACCGGGCCTGGGCGGCATGACGCGCGACGGCAACCCGGCGCCGAATTTCCTGTGCTTCAAGTGCCACGATCCGGCGGTGTACACCGGCCGCAGCGACTCCGGCCGGCGCTCCGGCTTCTTCGGCGGCGGGCGCGGCAATCTGCACAACTACCACACCGACAAGATCGAGAAGATCTACTGCAGCTGGTGCCACGTGGCGGTGCCCCATGGCTGGAAGAACAAGGCCTTGCTGGCCAATCTCAACGACGTCGGCGCCGAAGCCGGCCAGGCCGGCAGCAAGGAAGTGAACACCAGTGGCGATGCCGACAACTACAGCGAAGGGCCGTACTACATGCGCGCCAAGCTCAAGGTGCGCACCTTCGCCACCTCCGGCAACTGGAGCGACAGCAACTGCGGCTCGGATGGCAAGGGCGCGGCCGATCGCATCCCCGCCAGCAACGGCAATACCAACAACGACACGCAAACCGGCAAGGACTGGATGATCAGCACATGCAGCAATCCACCCTGATCCGCCCGGCGGCGCGCCGTGGCCACATCGCAAACCCGCTGCGCGCGCTGGCCTCCCTCAAGCTCACGCTGGCGCTGCTGCTCGCCCTGCTGGCCGGCGCGGTGCTGGCTTATTACCTTGCCCCGGCGCGCACCTGGGGCATCGTGCTGCCGCTCGCCGCGCTGGCAATCAACCTGCTGGCAGCCATCGCCACCCACGCCAAGTTCCGGCAGCAGGTGCCGCTGCTCAGTTTTCACCTGGCCTTGCTGGCGCTCATCGTGCTCATCGCCCTCGGCCGCCTGAGTGCCCTGAGCGGCCAGGCGGAAGTCACCGTCGGCGGCGAATTCGACGGCCATCTGGCCAGCGAGCAGCGGGGGCCCTGGCACCTTGGCGGGATCGAATCGATCCGCTTTGCCAACCTCGGTTTCGACATCGACTACGACGAGGGCGTGCGCCGCGGCCCGACCCGCAACCGCGTCAGTTGGGTCGACGCAGGCCGTCCGCAAACGGCCGTCATCGGCGACCAGACGCCGCTGGTGATTGGCGGCTATCGCTTCTACACCAGCTTCAACAAGGGTTTCGCCCCCCTGCTGAGCTGGCAAGACAGCGATGGCATCGTGCGCCAAGGCGCCATCCACCTGCCCGCCTACCCCTTGCACGAGTACGCCCAGTCGCAGGACTGGCAACCGCCCGGTGCCCGGCAAGCGCTGTGGCTCATGCTCAAGTTCGACGACGTGGTGCTCGATCCGGCCGCCCCCTCGTCGTTTCGACTGCCGAACGATCCACGCCTGATCGTGCGCCACGACAGCACCGGATTCGAGCTGCGCCCCGGCGACAGCATCGACCTGCCGGAGGGCCGGTTACGCTTCGACGGCCTCACCGCCTGGATGGGCTACACCGTGTTCTACGACTGGACCCTGCCCTGGCTCGCGGCGGCCTGCGCCGTCGCCGTGCTGAGTCTGGCCGCTCACTTCTGGCGCAAGTTCGCCGCCACCCCCTGGGACGCCTGAGATGGAAAACGAACTTCGCATTCTGTGGGCCGGCATCATCGCCTACGTCATCGCCGGCACGGTCGCCATCATTCGCGTCGCGCTGGGCGCACGCCCCGGACCGCGGGTGCTGGCGCTCATGGTGCTCGGCCTCGCCCTCCATACCGCCGCCATCGCACTGCGCTGGACGCGGCTGGGCCACGGCCCCTTCATCACCCTGTTCGAGATTCTCAGCTCCAACGTATGGAGCCTGATGGTCGCGTTCACGCTCGCCTACTGGCGCATCCCGCGCATCCGCGCCACCGCGGTGGTGGTCATGCCGCTGCTGTTCGTGATGATGGGCTGGCTGATGGTGGCGCATCCCGGCGAGGGACATTTCCCGCCGACCTACCGCACCCCCTGGCTGTTCATCCATATCGGCCTGGGCAAAGTGTTCCTCGGCGCGGTGCTGGTGGCGGTGGGGCTGGCGGGCGTGATCCTGCTGCGCCGGGCCGGCGTCGGCGGGCGGCGCTTCGCCAGCTTGCCGGATGACCATCGGCTCGACGAACTGGCCTTCCGCTGCATGGCCATCGGCCTGATCTTCGAATCGCTCATGCTGGTGGCCGGCGCCATCTGGGCACAGGACGCCTGGGGCCGTTACTGGGCCTGGGACCCGCTCGAGACCTGGGCCTTCATCACCTGGCTGGTGCTCGCCGGCGCACTGCACGCACGCGTCGCTTTCCGCGTGCCGCCGCACGCCCACGCCACGATGATCATGGCGGTCTTCGTGGTCGCCTTCCTCACCTTCTTCGGCGTGCCTTTCGTGTCCACCTCGCCGCACCAGGGAGCCATCTGATGCTGCCCATCACCCTCGACCACCCCGCCCCCCGCGCCTGGCACCGCCTGGCCATCGTCGCACTCGGCATCGGCGCCCTGTGCGCGCTCACCCTGGTGGCCGCGCGCACGCCGTTCGTGGCCGCCGCGCTTCACGCCGACGCCTTCTCGCGCGCGCTGGTCCTGCATGTCGACCTGGTGACGCTGGTGTGGCTGCTGGCCATGAGCGCGGCGCTCTGGCAATCCGGCGCGCCACACGCCAGCCCCCGCACGGCGGCATGGGCCGGCGCTTGCGCACTGAGCGGCGTCGCCATCGGCCTGGCCGGGGGCGGCACGCCGGTGCTGGCGGACTACCTGCCTTACCTGACGCATCCAGCCTACGGCACCGCACTCGCCGGCTTCGTCGTCGCGGTGCTGGTGGTGGCCGCCAGCTGCCGCCACCGCCCGGTCGACACCCGCGGCTGGGCGCTGCTGTGGATGCGCCTGCCGATTGCGCTGGCCGCACTCGAAGCGGCCGTGCGCCTGGGCAGCGGCGACACGCCACGTGCCGCCCTGTGGGGCGCCGGCCATCAGTTGCAGATCGCGTGGACCATGCTGCTCATGGGGCTGTGGCTACCCGCGGGGCAAACGATACCGCGCATGCGCAGCGTGCTCGCCGCCACCGCCCTGCTCGCGCTCGTCGCCCCGCTCGTCTCGCTACGCCACCCCGAGCTCGTCGACACCACCCACGGCGCGGTGATGCGCTTCGCGCTCGGCCCGGCACTGGTGCTCGGCGCGCTTATGACACGCCCGTGGCGGCAAGGCGGTGCCGCCCGCCTGTCGTTCGTGCTGTGCGCGTCGGGCCTGCTGATCGGCCCGCTCATCGGCACCCAGACGACCACCATCCCGGCCCACTACCACGGCGTGGTGGGCGCCTTGAGCGTGTGTCTGTTCGCCATTGCCCTGCCGCGCGCACGGGCGGCACTGTGGTGCCATGGCATTGGTCTGCTGGTGATGATGGCGGGCCTGCTTGCCGGCGGTGTGGCCGGGCTGGCGCGCAAGCTGCCGCTCGACATGGCAAGCGCCGACATGCCGGTGCTCATGGCCTCGACACTAATCGGCATCGGCGGCACGCTGGCCGCGCTGGGTGCGCTCGTCGGCTGTGGTCAGTCGCAGATATGGCCTACGCGGTGGCACACGCGGCGGCTCGCCCGATGGCACGCGCGCGCATGAACACGCGCCACGACCGTCGGCCGCACGCCCTCGCCGTCAGCCTCGCCGGCATCGCGCTGCTGGGACTGGCGATTGCCTGGTGGCCGAGTTTCGACTGGATAGACGCCCTGCCCGCGCCGCGCCCGCTGTTTCAGGCGCGCGCCGCGGTCAACGCCGATCCGCAGGCACACGCGCTACGCCGCCATTTCGAACAAGGCGTGATGATGCTGCACATGCGCCAGTACGAGCACGCCATGGTCGCCTTCCACCGGGTACTGTCGATTGCGCCGGAACTGCCCGAGGCACATGTCAACATGGGCTTCGCGCTGAGCGGACTGGCCCGCTGGGACACGGCAAGGGACTTTTTCCTGAGCGCCATCGACATCAAGCCCGAACAAGCCAACGCCTACTACGGGCTGGCGGTGGCACTCGACGCGCTGGCCGATCGCGCTGGCGCCATCGGCGCCATGCGTACCTTCCTGCATCGCGCCGACCCGCAGGACCGCTTCCGCCGTCGCGCCGAAGCGGCGCTGTGGGAATGGACCGGCACCCTGCCGGCCGCCACCCCCGGCATTCCGGCAGCACATTGATGGCCCATTTTCCCGATTTCAGGAATACAGCTTCCCGAATACCGGGAATATCGCCCACACAACCAGGCACACCGCCCGCCATTGCGGGCGCACACCCCCGGCACGCGGGTTGCTTCAAAAAAATACATCCCGGCAACACCTCGATAGCGAGCCGAACCCATGCTGATGCGTGACCTTCTCTTCGCCCTGAGCCTCGCGGCCGTCGCCGTTGGCGCCGTCCTGCTGGCCCCCCAGCCCTGTGCGGCCACCTCGGCGCGCGTGTGCGCGCCGTCAGAATCCGCTATCGTTCCTTCAACTCATCCGGCCACGCGCCACATCGACCATGACTGAAAACCATCGCCTGTTGGCCTGCGCGCTGCTCCTCAGCGTGAACACATCGCCGCTGCTCGCCCAGGGTGCAAACGACACCAACATGTTGCTGTCCGACGCCCGCCAGATCAGCGGCGAGCTGATCAGCCAGATCGGCGGCGAGTTGCTGCGCGAATATCGCCTCAGCGGGGCGTTGCGCTCAGTCATCGTGTGCAAATACACCGCGCCCGAGGTGTCCTCCTCCATATCGCGCAAGTACGGCGTGCAGATCAAGCGGGTGAGCCTGAAAGTGCGCAATCCGGCGTTGGGCACGCCGGACCAGTGGGAACAGCGCGTCCTGCAGGATTTCGACCGTCGTGCCGCGGCCGGCGAAAACCCGGGCAAGATCGAATACAGCGAAATCGTCAGCGAACCGGCGGGGACCTACTTCCGCTTCATGAAAGCGATTCCGGTCAAGGAGATGTGCCTGAACTGCCATGGCGCGGACAACCAGCTTTCTGCCGCCACGGTGTCGCAGATTCGCGCCGAATACCCGCACGACCAGGCCACCGGCTATCGGCCGGGCGACATTCGCGGCGCCGTCACCTACAAGAAGCCACTCTAGGCCTCGTCCCCCGAGGCCAGTGCACCCGGCTCAATGCGGGCTCGGGTGCCCTTTCAGAAAATCCTGTGCGTTGACGTGACCGTGGCGGGCGGCCCGCCCGATCCACTTGAAGGCTTCGCCCTGGTCCTGCGCCACGCCCTTGCCGGCCAGAAACAGCAGCCCCAGTCCATATTCGGCGTCGGCATGGCCGCGGCGAGCCGCTTCGAAGTACCACTTTGCCGCTTCCACATCGGCGTCTTCCACCGTGGTGTGCAAGGTGTCGCCGAACACGTACATGGTGCCGATGAAGTACATCGCGTTGACATCGCCCTGGGCGGCCGCACGCTGCGCCCACACCATCGCTTCGTTCTCGTCTTCGGGAACCCCGCGCCCGTAAAAATGCATGACGCTGAGCTTGTACTGAGCCTCGATCTCGCCCTTGCGTGCATGTTCGATCAGCACCGGCGCCGCCTGGGCATACAAACCGTTGTCGTAGTCGCGCAGCGCCTGGCTCAGGTCGCCCTGGGCCAACGCGCTGGTGGCAAACCACCCCGCCAGTGCTACTGCCAGCGCCAATTGCCAGCAACGACGCCAGTGCGCCGTCGGTGCCCGTTCCGCGGTGTTGTTCTCTTTCATGGGAATAAATCCTCCCCTGTGGGTGTTGGATGGTTGCAGTCGCTCTTCTTTCGCCTTTTTTTTGCCCGGCACCGTTCTTGCTCAACGGTTGGCAGATGAACAGCAAGTTACATACCGGGTTCAAGCCTTCCCATCGGGATCATTCGTGAGCATCCAGGCCACCTTGCAACCGTTGTTTTCCACCCTCGCGCCAGACACCTCCGCGCGCGCATGGCTGGGCAGCCTGCGCGGCAAGAGCACAATCGCGCTCTTGCTGCTGGTGATCTACGGCTCTCTGGTGGGGCTGTTCACGAACATGGAGCGCAAGAAGCTGCTCGACACCGTGCATGAGCTCGAAGCCGTCCACCGCACCGAGGAACAGCTGGTGCAGATCAACATGTCGATGGCGCGCACCCTACTGACGGTCAACATCGCCTTTTCGGCGCCCGATCCGCTGGCCGCCGCCCCCCCCACGGTGATCGAACTGGAAGCGACGCGCTCGCTGCTCGAATCGCTCGAACGCCGCCACGCGCGCATCCTGATGCTGGCGAACAAGCTCGAGGCGCTGGTCAACGACATCGTGCACAACACCACCCGGGGGGTGTTGGCGGTGACTCGCAACACCTTGCACGAGTTGATCACCGAGCTCGATTCGGTCACACGCCGGACGCGCAACGAAAAGCTGCAACTGCTCAATGCCTACAAGACGACCTACGACCGGGTGACGCTGCAGGGCCTGATCTTCTCGGTGGTGGGATTCGTAGCCCTGGGCGCGGCCATCATCGTCTTCTTCAAGCGCTTGAGTTGGGACATTCGCACGCTGGAGACGCGCGCCAGCGAAATCGTGCATGGCTATCGCGGCACGGCGCTCAAGGTGAACCGCCATGACGAAGTCGGCCGGCTGATGGTGGCGGTCAACCGCATGCAGGACGAGCTTCGCGAGCGCGAACGCCATATCGAGCGCAACCGCCAGGAGAAATTCCATCGCGAAAAAATGGCGGCCATCGGTTCCCTGGCGGCGCAACTCGCGCACGAGATCAACAACCCCATCGCCGCCATCAGCGGGGTCGCCGACTCGATTCTGGATATGCGCCAGAAACATGCCTGCGCCCATATGGGCCGGGGTTGCCAGCCCGAATTGATCCTCGAGCAGACGCGACGCATCTCCACCATCACACGCCAGATCGCCGATTTCTCCCATCCGCTGCCGGCCACGCCGCAGTTGCAGGACATCAATCAGCTGATGCGCAACACCTGCGCTTTCCTGAGTTTCGATCAGCGCTTTCGCAAGCTCAAGGTGGACACCGAGCTCGACAGCGAATTGCCGGCGGTGCGCATCATCGCCGACCGGCTGACCCAGGTGCTCCTCAATCTGCTCATCAACGCCGCCGACGCGCTGGAGCATCACGCCCCCGGCGAGGGGCTGATCGAGGTGCGCACCATCAGCAGCAACGACAGAGTGATCATCCAGATCACCGACAACGGCAAAGGCATGAACGCTCGTACCCTCGAGCATGCCTTTGACGAGTACTTCACCACCAAGCCAAACGGCAAAGGCACCGGCTTGGGTCTGACCCTCAGCAGAGAACTGATTCGCGAAGCGGGTGGCTCGCTCACCCTCGACTCCACCCCTGGCCGGGGCACACGAGCAGTCATCGAACTGCCGCTGCCCGCCTCTTGCGCGCCAGGGACAGTTCCCTCTTGAGGCAAGACCCATGCATGTATTGGTAATCGACGACGAACGGGCCGTGCGCGACATTCTGCGCGACGCCTGCCAACGCGCCGGCTATTCGGTAGACGACGCACGCAATTGCAGCGAAGCGGCCAGCAAGCTGGTGCGCGGCGACGTGGACATCGCGCTGTGTGACATCAAGATGCCCGATGGCAATGGCGTGGATCTGGTGCGCTCGATCCGCGAATCGCGCATCGAGACCAGCTTCATCATGGTCACCGCCTTCGCCTCCACCGAAAGCGCGGTCGAAGCGCTGCGCGCCGGTGCCAGCGACTATGTGACCAAGCCCGTCAATTCGGACGAACTGATCCACCGCATCTCCCAGGTCGCCGCCATGCGCGGGCTGCGCGAGCAGAACCAGGTACTGCGCCAGATCACCCGCCCCCAGCACAAGACCTTTCAGTTCTCGTCCGCCCCCATGCGCGCACTCGACCGGCTGGCCAACAAGGTGGCGCCGACCGAAAGCACGGTACTCATCACCGGCGAGTCCGGCACCGGCAAAGGGGTGTTGGCACGCGGCATCCACGAGCAGAGCGCTCGCGCGGACGCCCTGTTTCTACCGGTCAATTGCAGTGCCATTCCCGAGAATCTTCTCGAAAGTGAGTTCTTCGGCCACACCAAGGGCGCGTTCACCGGCGCCGACAAGGCGCGCAAGGGGCTATTCCTGCAGGCCGATCGCGGCACGCTTTTTCTCGACGAGGTCGGCGAGCTGCCGATGCACATGCAGACCAAGCTGCTGCATGCCATCGAAGACAAGGAAATCCGCGCCATCGGCTCGGAACAGGCACGCCGGGTGGACTGCCGCATCATCGCCGCCACCAACCGGGATCTGGGGCAGATGGTCGCCGACGGCAGCTTCCGCGAAGACCTCTACTTCCGGCTCTCGATGTTCCACATCCTCATCCCGCCACTGCGCGAGCGCAATGGCGACCTGCGCCCGCTCATCGACTTTCTGGTCACCCGCGAGACCGAACGCAGCGGGCAGCACCCCGCGCTTTGCATCGATGGCGACGCCGAACGCCTGCTGACCCAGTACGACTGGCCCGGCAACGTGCGTCAGCTCGAAAACGTCATCAACCGGGCCTGCATTCTGGCCGAGGACGGCTGCATCACCAGCGCCGACCTGCCGCCGGAGATCACCCACCACCACGTGCTGCCGACGAACGCTGGCACAGCCATTGCTAATCAAGGGTATCTGCGGGATCAGCTGCGCGAGATCGAAGTGTCGCTGATTCGCCGGATGCTGGACGAGACCGGCGGCGACCGGCGGCTTGCCGCGCAGCGACTGGGCATTGGGTTATCCAGCCTGTATCGCAAGCTGGAAGAAACCGCCGATACGCCGTAACCGCGCCGCCAGGCGCCCATCACCACAGGACATTGGGCCGCAGACCGACCATGCACTTTCCCGAATTCGAGAAACCTTCTCCCCGACGCCGGAACCTCTGGCTTGCCATCGCGCTGTGGGCCGTCGTGGGCACGGCCCATGGCGACGTTGCCGAGGATTTCGCCGTGGGCACCGAACGCTATCGAGACGGCGACATGATGGGCGCCATGGTGCCGCTCAAACGCGCCGCCGATGCCGGCCACGCCGGTGCGCAAGCCTTGTATGGCGACATTCTGGACAAGGCGGACATGGATGAAGAAGGCATCGCCTACCTGCGCCGCGCCGCCGAGCAGGGCAATGCCGACGGTCAATACGGCCTGGCGGTGATGCTGCTGGCCGGCGAAGGCGCGCCGCGCGATCCCGCGCAAGCGGCCCGGCTGCTGCGCCTCGCGGCCGCCCAGCAGCACGTGCTCGCCATCAACGCGCTGGCTCAGGCCTATCTGCAAGGCGATGCCAAGCTCGGCGCCGATGCCACCGACTCGGACGAAGCACGCCAGATGCTGACGCAGGCGGCCGACCACGGCTACCTGCCGGCCATCGACGCACTTGCAGAGGCCTACGTCTCGGGCCGCTTCGGCCTACCGCCGGACACCGCCCGCGCCGCCGCGCTGCGCGAGAAAGCGACGGCCGTGCGCGCCCGACGCGGCAACGGCGACTCATCGTGAAAACCCTGGCCGTCCTGCTGTGCTGTGCGCTGCTGGCCCCGCCATTGATGGCCGCCGACGCCGCCAATGGGCAGCGTCTGTATGCGATGCACTGCGTCGGCTGCCATGGCGCCACCGGTGAAGGGGTCATGTCCAATGCCCCCAAATTCAATCGCGGCGACGGCCTCATGCGCGCCGACCCCGACCTGCTGAGCGGAATCAAGACCGGTCGGGGCGCCATGCCCGGCTACTTCGGCATTCTGCGCGACCGCGAAATTCTCGACGTGATTTCCTATCTTCGGACCCTGCAACGATGACCCGACCCCTTCTTGCCATCGCGACACTCTGGCTCGCCGCCCTGCTGGCCACGGCGCCGGCACAGGCCCAGACTCAACCGGACACGAAAAGCACCAAGGCCAAGGTGCTGGAGACCTTCAAGGTGGGCGAGAACGTGTATGTGCGCGCACTGCACATCGACCCGACCGGCAAGCGCCTGTGGGTCGGCACCTCGGCGGGGGTGCATGAAATCGACCTGGCCAGCAAGGCGGCGGTGAACACCTTCACCCGCAACGATGGCCTCGCCAACGAGTACGTGTTCGCGGTGGGCACCGACACCGCCGGCTACACCTGGTTCGGCACCAACGCCGGCGGCGCCTCGCGCTACAAGGACGGCAAGTGGACCACCTACTTCCCCATGCACGGGCTGGCCGACTACTGGATCTACGCCTTCGCCAACGACAAGCAGGACAACCTGTGGATCGGCACCTGGGCCGGGGTCAATCACTTCGACGTCAAAACCGGCAAGTTCACCACCTACGTGAAGGAACTGATCAACGAGTGGGTGTATGGCATCGACGTCGATCAGCAAGGCCGCGTGTGGTTCGGCACCGAGGGCGGGGTGACGATGTACGACGGCCAACGCTGGACCTCGTGGACGCATGAAGACGGTCTGGGCGGTGAAAACGTCGCGCAGCTACCGGCCAGCGCGAATACCGGGCTGGGCACGCGCTCGCGGCACGACCTGTCCACGCTGACCGCCGGTCGCCCGACCTACAACCCGAATTACACCTTCGCCATGCTCGTCGACCCCGCCGGCCATGTTTGGGCCGGCACCTGGGGCGGCGGCGCGGCACGCTTCGACGGCAAGACGTGGACCAACTACACCACCCGCGACGGGCTCATCGGCAACATCGTGTTCGCCATTGCGCGGGATCGGGACAACGCGCTGTGGTTCGGCACCGACAAGGGCGTCTCGCGCTTCGACGGCAAGACCTGGACCAACTACACCCATCACGACGGCCTGCTCGACAGCCATGTGTATGCCATCGCCACCGAGGCCAATGGCGACGTGTGGGTGGGTACACGCGGCGGCGTGGCCCGAATCGGACGTAACTAGGGCGTGTTCACAGCAGGGAAGTGGATCGCGTGATGATCATGAATGCTCGAAACAAGGCGCGCGAGGCGGACAAGGGTGGCCCCCGTGGCAACGAGTGCAACGCCGTGGCGGGCGTTTGTGATCATCACCCGTTGGGCGCAGCGCTGTTTGCGCCCATGGCCGTGTTGCGCCCTCCTTGCCTGGGGGCCACCCAGGCTGCGTCGGCGCGCCTTGCCCTGAACACAAACAGCGCTGCGCGCGACCGCTTACTTACCATGAACACGCCCTAGGGAGTCTTTCGCATGAACCATACCGTCCTCGGCGCCTCGCTGGTCGCCGTCACCGCAGCCCTTGTCGGCGCCTACAGCCTCGGCAAGCAAGACGCGACACCCGCCGCCCCGGCCGCACAGGCGCCGGTCCCGGCCGTCGCGGCGACGATGCCGCCCAAGGCACCCCCGCCGAGCGCCGCAGCGCACGAAGCCCCACGGGCCGGCAAGGTCGGCGCCAACCTCGGCGACAAGTTCACCCACTTTCGCGTCGGTAACAAGAACGTCAAGGCGCTGCATGCCGACCCCGACGTGATGTGGGTCGCCACCTCCGGCGGCGTGGTGCGTTACGACACGCGCAGCGACGAATTCAAACTCTACGACGTCAAAAGCGGGCTGCTCTCCAACGGCGTGTTCTACGTCGGTCGCATCCAGGGCAAGCTCACCGCGGGCACCTACGGCGGCGGCATGTCGGTGCTCGACGAGGCCACCGACCAGTGGAAGACCTACAACATTCCCGAAGGGCTCGGCGACGCGTTCGTCTACGACGTGCTCGAGACGCGCAACGGCGACGTGTGGATCGCCACCTGGTCCGGCGTCAACCACATTCGCGGCGGCAAGCTGGACGACCGTAGCGCCTGGGAGCTGCATACCGTGGCGAGTACCGACGGCGGGCTGCCCAACGACTGGGTCTATGGACTGGCCGAGGGCAAGAACGGCGAGATCTGGCTCGCTACCGAAGGTGGCATGGCCCGCTTCGAGAACGGCCAGTGGGAAAACTGGAACCACGCACGCGGCATCGGCGCCCCCTACGAGAAGGTGAAGAAGGCCATCGCCTACAACAGCGATCCGTCCAAGGCTTCCGTCCACCACGCCCAGCAGAAGAAGGACATGGGGCTGGACGACGTGGATCAGGCCTACAACCCGAACTACATCGTGTCGCTCGAAGTCGATGCCGACGGCAGCGTGTGGGCCGGCACCTGGGGGGGCGGGCTGGCGCATTACGTCGATGGCCAATGGACCAACCTCACCACCTTCGAGGGGCTGCCGGGCAACCATGTGTTCATGCTCCACCGCGACCGCCAGAATCGCCTGTGGATCGGCACCAACAATGGTCTGGCGCTCAAGCAAGGCGACCACTTCAGTGTGCTCAAAACCGAAGATGGCCTGTTCAACAACGCCGTCTTCTCGATGGCCACCGACGAAGACGGCAGCCTGTGGGTGGGCAGTTTCGGCGGCGTGGCCCATCTGCGCACCAACACGGCGGTGAACTGATGATGGACACCGCCCTTTCCCCCGCTGGCCCCATGCGCCGTACCCAGCTGAACCGCAACGCCCGCATGAACACGGCCTTGGGCACGCACCCCTTGTTCGCACCGTGCGAGCCGGATGTCAGGCACGTCCTGCTCGATCAGGCGCGACTGAAGCAGTTCAAGCGCGGCGACATGGTGTTCCACCGTGGCCATGCCGCCCAACACGTGTATTGCATCCTCCAGGGGAGCGTTCAAGTGATGGCGCTCGACGCCGACGGGCGCGAACGGGTGATCGAACTGTTTGGCGCCGACGATGTGTTCGGCGAGATCCACCTGCTACTCGACGCGCGCCATCGCCACTGGGCGCAAGCGAACATCCACACCCATCTGCTGCAGATTCCGCGCGCGGCGTTTCTCGAAGCGCTGAACCGCGACCCGGATCTGGCCTACCGCACCATGCTGGAAGTATCACGCCGCGCGGAAAAGCTCATCGACCGCATCTGCACCACCGCCACCCCACGGGGGATCTCGCGCGTCGTCACCTATCTGGCCAACCTGGCCGAAGACGCGCGCGAAAGCCAGACCGTCGCGCTCCCCGCAGCCAAGCGCACCATCGCCTCGCTACTCAATCTCACGCACGAGAGTTTCTCGCGCCTGCTGCGCCAGCTGTCGGAGCGCGGCTTGATCCATGTGCAAGGACGCAGCGTGCATATTCCCGACATGCAACGACTGCTGGCCGCCGACGCGATGCGCTAGGGCGTGTTCACAGTAGGAAAGTGGATCGCGTTGTGGCCATGAAGGCGCGCCACAAGGCGTACGCTCATGGCCACAAAGCGATCCATCGGATGAATGTCCACAGACCCTAATCCGTCTGCGGCACGCTGTGACAGCGGTCGCAATTGCGGTGCGTGACGAAGGCGACGCGGTCGTGGCACATGCCGCAATAGCGGCCGCGGAAGATGTCTTCCATGCGAATGGTGAGCTTGGCGCCTCCCGCCGGAAACGGCGCCGGATGGCAGTTGCTGCAATCGAGCCATTCGGTGTGCGTTCGATGCGGGAAACGCACCCAGGGCATGGCGCGGGTGCCGCGCATGATCACATCGAGGTCCAGCACTGTCGTAGTCGCGTCACCCTGTACGGACGCACGCGGATGTATCCAGCCCTGCCGCAAGGCGGTGACCCAGTCGACACGACCATCCCGATCCATCGGCAGCCCTTGCAGGGCTGAGGCGGGACGCTGCAATGTGGAAAAATCCGGGTTGCGGGCGTCGAGAAACCCCCCGTCGTCGTCGGGCACGCGATCTGGCCGCGGCATGAATGCTGTGGATTTCGCGGCGGTGGATTTCGCGGCGGCGGGTGCCGGGTCGGGCGACGGTTCGACCGCGCGCAGAAATGCGCCGGCGGGCGTCGCGAAGACCCCTCCCAGCATCAGTGCAAGCAGTACCCGAACGAAACGACAAGAAAAGAAGGCGCGCATACCCCCGACAGAAGCAAATCGGGGGCCAGTCGCAAGCGCGTTTCCTCAGTCGTTGAGCGCGGCATCGGTTCGATCCACCAACTCGACCGGATCCAGCCGCGCCAGCGTGATCGGATCGCTGGCGAATTCGACCCGGCAGTTGGCGACCCCGCCGCACATCACCGCACGCGTCAGTTGCTGCACCCGCGCCCGGTCGAAGGCCTCGGCATACAAGGGCACCAGAATGACCGCCCCGGTGTCCGCCTCGACGCAGCGAACATTCAGCCCGCCTTCGTACTGGCACGCAAAGACCGACGCGTCCGCCAGCGCGGAAGCACTTGCCGAACACAGCACAAGCGGCATCAGGACGTTCAGTGCGAATCGTTTGGGTTTTGCTGACAGCAGTCGCATGGCCTCGCCTCCATGAATCGAAGGCGGGAGGCGGTGACCGGTCGGGGGACATGCGGACCACACAATGCGCACACGAGCCGTGACGCAATATCCACGGTCGACGTGACGCTCCGGCGGTCCCGCTGCCATGGAGCCGAAGCTCTTTCAGGCCGGTAACTTTGCGCCCCCGCCTTTCGGTCGGGTTTGCCTTTGTCGGATCAAGCGGTGAGCGCTTTCGCCTCACCTGACAAAATTAACGTCACCCCATGCGACGACTTGAATGCGATCGCGAAAAAACAAGACAGCGCACCACACCGACCGGCGTAATGCGCTGTTTTTGTAGGGTATTTTGTGGTGGAGCCGAGGAGGATCGAACTCCCGACCTCTGCATTGCGAACGCAGCGCTCTCCCAGCTGAGCTACGGCCCCACGAGCGGCGGATTATAGCGCCAGCGAATCAGCCTTGTGAACTCTGCGACGCACTGGGCGTCGCCGCGCGGCGCAGGCGATCGTTGACTGCCCGCCACTCGGCGGTGTCGGGCAAGGCCTCGACCAGAATCTGTTTGGCGCCGCACTGATCGAGCCACCGCAGGCTGGCGTACAGGCGGTGCGCATAGGCGACGGGCTCGGCCGGCGCGATACGCCACACCGAACCGGCCGGCGGCGCATCGTCGATGAGGGTGCGCGCCAATACCGCGACCGCCATGCCCTGGCGGCGCGCTTCATCCGCGGCGGCGTACAAACTGACTGCGTCGAGCAAACGTACCGGGGTGCTCGGCGCATAGTGCGAGGCCAGCGCGCCACTGACGCGCGGATTGTTGCCATTGGCTTGTTCGCGGTCGAGCACCGGCACGCCGGCGGCGCGGGCCAGTTCGTCCTTGCTGATGCGTCCCGGGCGCATCAGCACCGGCTCGCCGCGCGACAGATCGACGATGGTCGATTCGATGCCGACTTCGCACTCACCGCCGTCGAGCACCATCGCGAGCTGGTCGCCGAGTTCCTCGCGCACATGCGCGGCGGTGGTCGGGCTGACACGGCCGAAACGGTTGGCCGAGGGCGCCGCCAGACCGTCGCCGAACTCCTTGAGCAGCGCATGGGCGAGCGGGTGCGAGGGCACGCGCAGGCCAACGGTGTCCTGCCCGCCGGTGACCGCGTCGGGCACCGACGGCTGGCGTTTGAGAATGAGGGTCATGGGGCCGGGCCAGAAGGCGGCGGCAAGACGCCGGGCCACGGGCGGGATGTCACGTGCCCAGGCATCGAGTTGATCGACCGAGGCCAGATGCACGATCAGCGGATGATCGGCCGGGCGCCCCTTGGCAGCGAACACGCGGCGCACGGCCTCGGGGTTGCGCGCATCGGCGGCAAGGCCATATACGGTTTCGGTCGGCAAGCCGACCAGCCGGCCGGCCCGCAAGGCGGCCACGGCTTTCGACAACAAGGTGTCGAGATCACTCATCGGAGATGCCGATGGCGCGGCGGGCATCCATCGCGGCGGCGAGCGCCTGTTCGACGTCGGTATCGACGACGGTGAAGTGCCCCATCTTGCGGCCCGCTCGCGCGTGATGCTTGCCATACAGGTGCAGGCGCAGATTGGGTACGGCATGGAGCACCGACCAGTCGGGCTCGTGCGCACGCTCGTCCGCCCGCTGGTACCACAGATCGCCGAGCAGATTGACCATCACGGCGGCGCTGTGGGCGCGCGTGTCGGCCAGCGGCAGCGCGCACAGGGCGCGCACCTGCTGCATGTACTGGTCGGCGATGTTGGCGTCGATGGTGGCGTGGCCGCTGTTGTGCGGGCGCGGCGCCATTTCGTTCACATACAACTCGCCGCCGCTGATGAAGAACTCGACCGCCAGCGTGCCGACGTATTCGAGCCGGGTGGCAATGTGCTCGGCGGCCTGGCGGGCACGCGTCGCCAGCGCGTCACCCACGCGGGCCGGCGTAATGGACACGTCGAGAATGCCGTGACGATGCTGATTCTCGGCGACGGGAAAGACTTTCACCTCGCCGCAGGCTTCGCGCGAGAGCACCACCGAGACTTCGCAATCGAGCGGCAGACGCTTTTCCAGCACACAGGATTCGGCCCCGAACCCCTGAAACGCGTGCAGCGCTTCGGCCGCATCGTGCACCGTCGCCTGCCCTTTGCCGTCGTAGCCGAATCGCGCCACCTTGAGGATGGCGGGGAACATGGCCGCATCGACATCGGCCAGATCGTCGGCGCTGCGCACGGCGATGAACGGGCCATGCGGCAGGCGGTTGTCGGCGAGGAAGGTTTTTTCGGCGATGCGGTTCTGACACACCGCCACGGCGGCGGCACCCGGACGCACCGGGATGAACTTGGCGAGGTACTCGAGCGTGGCCGCCGGCACGTTCTCGAATTCGGTGGTGACCGCCGCGCATTCGGCCGCCATCAGGTCGAGCGCCGCGAAGTCTTCGTAGTCGGCTTGCAGATGGCGATCGGCGACCTGGCCGGCCGGGCTGTTGGCATCGGGGTCGAGCACCCACACCCGATAACCCATCTCGTGTGCCGCATGGACGAAGAAACGGCCTAGCTGACCGCCACCGAGCATGCCGAGCGTGGCCGGCGGCAGAATGGATTCGGCAGCGTGATTCACGAGTTCAGCTCCGCTCGACGGGCGGCAAGGTCATCGCCAACACGGTGTCGGTCTGCTGCTGGCGGAAGGCCGCGAGCTTGTCGGCCAACGCCGGGTCTTCGTTGGCCAGCAACGAGACGGCGAACAAGGCGGCGTTGGCCGCACCGGCTTCACCGATGGCGAAAGTGGCCACCGGCACGCCCTTGGGCATCTGCACGATGGACAACAACGAGTCTTTTCCTGACAGCGCCTTCGACTGCACCGGCACACCCAGCACCGGCAAGGTGGTCTTGGCGGCCACCATGCCCGGCAGGTGGGCGGCGCCACCCGCGCCGGCGATGATCGCCTTGAGGCCACGCGCGCGGGCACTTTCGGCGTAGTCGAACATGAGGTCCGGGGTGCGATGAGCAGAGACCACGCGCGCTTCGAACGCCACGCCGAAATCTTCGAGCACGCGCGCGGCGGCCTGCATGGTGGGCCAGTCGGAGTTGGAGCCCATGATGATGCCGATCTGTACGGGGTCGCTCATGTTCACACTCCCTGGCGCTCGGCCTGCCGTTCGGCGGACTCGAGCGTATTGGACAGCAGCATGGTGATGGTCATCGGACCAACGCCGCCGGGCACCGGGGTAATGGCGCCTGCGACTTCCCTGGCGGAGGCGAAGTCGACATCGCCACACAGCTTGCCTTCGTTAGGCATGCCGGCGGGGATGCGGTTCATGCCGACGTCGATGACCGCGGCGCCGGGCTTGATCATGTCGCCGGTGACGAACATCGGCCGGCCGATGGCGACGATGAGGATGTCGGCGCGGCGCGTATGGCTGGTCAGATCACGGGTTTTCGAGTGGCACACGGTGACGGTGGCGCCGGCCTGGGTGAGCAGCATCGCCATCGGCTTGCCGACGATGTTGGAGCGACCGATGACGACCGCGTCGGCGCCGCTCACCTCGATATTGCCGGCTTCGAGCAGTTTCATCACGCCATGCGGGGTGCATGGGAAGAACGCCTGCTGCCCCTGCGACAGGCGACCGACGTTTTCGGCGTGAAAGCCGTCCACATCCTTGCTCACCGAAATGGCTTCGAGCACTGCCTTTTCGTCGAACTGCGGCGGCAGCGGCAATTGCACGAGAATGCCGTGCACGCTGTCGTCGGCATTGAGTTCGGCGATCTTGTCGAGCACGACCTTGGGGTCGGTATCGGCCGGGTAGTCGAAGCGCAGCGAGCGCATGCCGGCCTTCTCGCAGCCGGCCACCTTGTTGCGCACGTAGACCGCGGATGCGGGATTCTCGCCAACCAGAATGACCGCCAGACAGGGGGTGATGCCCCGGGCCTTGATGGCCGCGACCTGCTCGGCCAGCGCGGCACGAACATCGGCCGACAACGCGTTACCGTCAAGAATGCGTGCAGACATGGGAACTCGCCTTGCGAAAAACCGGCAATTCTAGCGCAGGATCAGGATGTTGTGCGACCCCTGCCCCACGGTCCGCCAGCCGGCAGGCAAGTGTTTCAAAGCGTCGAGAAACGCCCCCGCGCGGCCTCGCAGGCCATGACCGACTGCACCAGTTCGGCCAGCGAACCGGCTTCCATCTTTTCCATCACGCGTGCGCGATGCACTTCCACGGTCTTGATGCTGATGCCCAGGTCGTCGGCAATCTGCTTGTTGAGGCGGCCGGCAATGATCAGTTCGAGCACTTCCATCTCGCGCGCGGTGAGGTGGTCAAGCCGGCGGGAGACGGCGGCGTCCTGCCGCAAACGGTCGCGATTCTCGCGCTCGGTCGCCAGACACTGGTCAATGAGTTGAAGCATGTCGCGGTCCGAAAACGGCTTTTCGATGAAATCCACCGCCCCCTTTTTCAGCACCGACACCGCCATCGGCACATCGCCATGACCGGTGATGAACACCACCGGCAAGGTGGCATGGCGGTCGCGCAGACGCTCGTACAACTCCAGCCCGCTCATGCTCGGCATGCGCACGTCGAGCACCAGGCAGCCGGCCATGTCGGCGCGATACGCCGCGAGAAAATCCTCGGCCGACGCGTACGAGGCCACCCGGTAGTCGTTCGATTCGAGCAGCCACACCAGCGAATCGCGCAGGGCTTCGTCGTCATCGACGATATAGACAGTCTGGTCAGGCGCGGCGGACAACGCGTTCACTGGCAATCTCCACGGGCAAAGTGAATTTGAAGACAGTACCACCTTCCGGGTTGGGCTCGGTCCACAAGCGACCATCGTGGAACTCGATGATCGAGCGGCAGATATTCAGGCCCATGCCCATGCCCTCGCTCTTGGTGGTGTAGAACGGCGTGAACAAGCGCTCGACATCGTCGCCCAGAATGCCGTGCCCACGATCGGCCACCGAGACTTCGACCATGCCGTCGACCAGCCGCGCCGACAGCGCGAGCCGGCGCTCCTCCTCCGGCACATCAACCATCGCATCGATGGCGTTCTTGACCAGATTGAGCATCACCTGTTCGATCATGATGCGATCGGCGAACACCGGCGGCAGCCCCGCCGCCATGTCGCGCTCGATCGTCACCCTCGCCTTCCTGGCATCGATTTCGGCGAAGCCGAGCGCATCTTCCACAATTTCCGACAAGGCCACGGCCGCCCGTCGCGGCTCGCTCTTGCGCACGAAGTCGCGAATACGGCGGATGATCTTGCCGGCGCGCTCCGCCTGGAAGCTGGCCTTCTGCATGGCGGCGAGCAGGTCGGCCTCCTTGTATTCGCCGTTCTCGAGCCGGCGCACGCACCCCATCGCGTAATTGGAAATGGCCGCCAACGGCTGATTGAGTTCGTGCGCCAGCGTCGAGGCCATCTCACCCATGGTGACCAGCCGCGCGGTGCGCTGCAGGCGCTCCTCCTGCTGACGCGACATGGCTTCCATGTGGCGACGATCGGTGATGTCGGTGGCAATGCCCATGCGCACGACTCGCCCGTCGACCCACCGCGTGGCGTGCTCGCGCACGTGATACCAGCGCCCCGAGAGCGCATGGCGCAACTCGCCGTCGAACAGTTCGAGCGGCACATCGTTGGCGTTCAGGCGGCGCGGATCGACGCGATAGTCGCCCTGCTCCGGCTGTGGATCGGCCACCTTGCGGGCCGAACGCCCCACCGCATCGAAACCATGCAGCGCCTTGAAGGCGCGGTTGGCATACAGGATTTCATCGCTGTGCGGATCGGCCACGAACACCGCCGCGTCCAGCCCGTCGAGCACCGCCTCGAAACGCGCCTGCGCCGATTCGAGCGCAGCGCGAATGCGCTTCGGCTCGGTGATGTCGGTGACCGATGCCATCCAGCCGGTCTGCTTGCCGGACCCGTCGATCAGCGGCGACAGGTAGAAGCGCGCGTCGATGCGTTCGCCATTGCGACGCACGATGCGCATCTCGAAACCGCTCGGCGGGGCCTCGCCGTGCAAGGTGCGGTCCAGATTGATCTGGCAGGTCTCCATGCTCTCCTGCGGCCAATACGGAAACGGCGGCTCGACGCCCACCAGCTCTTCCGCCGACAAGCCCACCAGTCGGCAGAAGGCCGGGTTCACATAGGTGATCCGCCCGTCCATGTCGATGGCGCGCAAGCCGGTAATCACCGACTCTTCCATCGCACGGCGGAAAGCCGACTCCGCACGCAAGGCCTCTTCGGCGTCCTTGCGGCCGGTGATGTCGTGCGCCACGGCATAGAACAGCTGTTCCTCGGGCACCGGATTGACGCTCCACACCAGCCACTTGTAGCTGCCGTCGGCACAACGCACCCGGTTCTCGAAGCTCACCGGCTTGCCCGCGCTCAACAGCCGCAACTGCTCCACCGTCGCGGCCACGTCCTCTTCGTGCACCAGTTCGAGCAAGGTGCGCCCCGGCATCCCCGCCGCCGGATAGCCCAACAGGCGTTCGAAGGCCGGATTGCAACGGCGGAAGCTGCCGTCCGCATTCACGATACTGAGAATGTCGAGCGAGAGATTGAACAGGCGGTCGCGCTCCTTCTCCACCCGCACGCGGCGCTCCATGTGCCCGCGCAACAGCCACAGACTCCACAGCACGAAAACGGACAGGCCGACGATCAAGGCCACCGGCAAGGCGCGCGGAATGTCGCCCACAGTGCGAAACGCCGTTGCCCGCAACACCAGCCCGTTGCCAGGCGGATCGAGTGCGATGGCGTAGGAGACCAACTCGTCGAGCGCCTCGACCGACGAGTTCACCGCCAGCTGGTCGCCGCGCGGGCCGATCAGTGCCAGCCGGTATTTCTCGGAGAACCAGTCGGGCACCAGGTGGCGCACGATGCGGTCGATGGAATACACCCCTACCATCGCCCCCATGAAGCGCCGCCCGTGACGCACCGGCACGTACATTTCGAGCACCGCCTCGTTGCGGGTGTTGACGTAGGCGTCGCCGTAGGTGGCACGCCCGATGTCGCGCGCCCGAAAGTACGGCACGCTCTGCGCGGCCGTGAGCGCATCGCCCGCCAGCCAGTCGGTGGTATCGAAGGGCGCACTCCAGCGCACCACCTCGCCCGGCCCCACCCAGACAATATTGATCAGTTGCGGATTGTTGGCGATGTGCTGATTGGCGCGCACCTGGAACGCATCCAGATCCAGCGCGCCCGCCGCCAGATCACGCGACATCTGGGTGAGGAACTCCTCCGACCCCTGCATGTGCAGGCGCATCGTCTGCTCGGCCCACTGCACGTCGCGCGCAATGGCGTTGCGCTGCACCTCGGTCTCCTGACGTTGCAGCACCCACACCAGCACCAGCATGGTGAGCGCAAAGACGACCACCGCCACATAGGGCGCGGTCCAGTACCACTGGCCGCGCCTGCGGGTCATCGAGCGAGTTGCCAATTTATCTGCCATTGGGCCAAACAATCCCATCCACGAAGGCCACAGCCTGCCACATGCATTGTGTCTGCGGCCGGGCGACACCGGCATCGGGTGAATCCCCTAGAGCACCCGCCATGGGCGGCAAAGCGCTCACCATAGGGTTTTCGCCAATTTTGCCTCACTTGCCATGGCAATTACATTGGGTCGATCCAGCGGGAGGAGACCCCACTTTGCGCGCCTGCGTCATTTGCTTGCTGTATTGCCTGTTTGCAACCGTGGCGTGGGGCGCCGAGCCGATCAAGATCGGCGTAAGCGGTCCTTTCACCGGCGGCTCCGCACCGATGGGCCTGGCGATGCGCAACGGCATACGGCTGGCGACGGCGCAAATCAACGCCAAAGGCGGCTTGCTCGGCCGTCCGCTCCAACTTGTGGAACGCGACGACGAAGCACGCAACGAACGCGGCGCCCAGGTCATTCAGGAAATGATCGAAAAGGAAGGCATCGTCGCCGGCGTCGGCATCGTCAATACCGGTGTCGCACTCGCCGCGCAACAACATTACCAGCGCGCGCGCATCCCGATCATCACCAGCGTGGCGACCGGGTCGATCGTCACCAAGCAGTTTCTCCCGCCCCGCTACCCTGAAAATTACGTGTTCCGCATGTCCGCCAACGACACCATCCAGGCGGCGATGATCGTCGAGGAAGCGGTCGAGCGCCGTGGTTTTCGCAAGATCGCCATCTTTCACGACGCCACCAACTACGGCCAACTCGGCAAACTCGACCTCATCCACTCGCTGGCCATGCGCGGCATGGGCGCCACCCTCGTCGAGCGATTCAATCTGCGCGATGTCGACATGACGCCGCTGATACGTCGCGCAAGAGCCGCCGGCGTCGAAGTGATTCTGACCTACGGCATCGGGCCGGAACTCGCCCACATCGCCAATGCGATGTCGACCATCGGATGGCGGGTACCGTTGATCGGGAGCTGGACGCTGGGTATGTCGAACTTTATAGAGCAGGCGGGCCCCAACGCGGAGGGCGCGCGCATGCCGCAAACCTACATCCAGCAACGCGCATCGGCACGCCAGCAGGCCTTTGCCGAAAGTTACAGGCAAGCCTTTGGCGCGCAACGCATACCGGTTCCCCCGGCTGCGGCACAAGGGTATGATTCGATGCTGGTACTGGCAGCGGCGATTCGCCAGGCTGGCAACACCGAAGGCGACAAGATCCGCGAGGCGCTCGAAGACCTCAAAGAACGGATCGAGGGTGTTGTCATGACCTATGACAAGCCGTTTTCCCGGGACGACCACGAAGCGATCGACGACACTTCGGTACCGTTCATGGGGGAAGTCAAAAACGGCCATGTGGTCTTTGCTTACGAGCAAGACCGCTCACGTGCTGCCAACCGATGAGCTCCACACCTGAGCCCATTTCACGACCGGCCGGGGACTTTCTCCCTCCCTCCCTCGTCCCTGGCCGGTCTTTTTCCCTTCCGACGATAGATCACGCACGCCTGCCGGCGGGGCGTCGACCGTCTACGCTTTACATCGAACCCCGCGCGCGCTCCTGCGCATGCGCGCCCGCGCCGTGATGCGCGCGCCTGCGGCTGCCACGCTCCCCCCGTAGACATCAGGAGACGACACGGCAAAACCGATAGGTAGTGTATCTACGTATTGCGCATCATGAAACATCGTTTTATAGTGCGAAAAACCGTTGCGACACGGGTACATTCGTAGACGCAACGATCCCCGGTCGTCGCCCACAACGCGAGCGACCGACAATGGATTGATGTGGAGAGGAGAGAGAAGCATGAGCACGACACAAAACGTCGGCCTGCGGGCAGATACCGACGCGGAAGAAACCCGCGAGTGGACGGACGCGCTCGAGGGCGTGATCGCCAACGAAGGCGCCGAACGTGCACATTTCCTGATCGAGAAGTTGATCGAGGAAGGCCGCGAAGAAGGGATCGACATTCCCTATTCGGCCACCACGCAGTACATCAACACCATTCCCACCGACCAGCAGCCCCGCTATCCGGGCGATCCGGACATGGAGATCAAACTCCATTCCTATATCCGCTGGAACGCCATGGCGATGGTGGTGCGCGCCAACAAGTACACCAATGTCGGCGGCCACATCGCCTCCTTCGCCTCCTCCGCCGCCCTCTACGATGTGGGCTTCTCGCATTTCTGGAAGAGCATCGAGCACGACACCGGCGGCGACCTGATCTACTTCCAGGGCCACTCGGTGCCGGGCGTCTATGCGCGCGCCTACATGCTCGGACGACTGAACGACGAGCAACTCGACAACTTCCGTCAGGAAGTGGACGGCAAGGGCATCTCGTCCTATCCGCACCCCTGGTTGATGCCGGACTTCTGGCAGTTCCCCACCGTCTCGATGGGCCTCGGCCCGATCAGCGCGATCTACTCCGCACGCTTCATGAAGTACCTCGCCAGCCGTGGTCTGATCGACGCCGCCAAGGCCGAGCAACGCAAGGTGTGGGCCTTCCTCGGTGACGGTGAGACCGACGAGGTCGAATCGCTCGGCGCCATCGGCATGGCCGGGCGCGAGAAACTCGACAACCTAATTTTCGTCATCAACTGCAACCTGCAACGCCTCGACGGGCCGGTGCGCGGCAACGGCAAGATCATCCAGGAGCTGGAGTCGGAATTCCGCGGCGCCGGCTGGAACGTCATCAAGCTGATCTGGGGCACGCACTGGGACGCCCTGTTCGAGCGTGACAAGAAGGGCATCCTCAAGAAACGCATGATGGAGTTGTGCGACGGCGAGTACCAGACCTTCAAGGCCAAGGACGGCGCCTATGTGCGCGAATACTTCTTCAACACCCCCGAGTTGAGCGCGCTGGTTGCCGACTGGACCGACGACGAGGTGTGGAACCTCAACCGTGGCGGCCACGACATCTTCAAGATCTTCGCCGCCTACAACGCCGCGGTGAATCACAAGGGCCAGCCGACGCTGATCCTCGCCAAGACCATCAAGGGCTTCGGCATGGGCCAGGCCGGCGAGGCGATGAACACCTCGCACCAGCAGAAGAAGATGGATGTGGAGTCCATCAAGCGCTTCCGCGACCGCTTTGGCCTGCCGGTGCCGGACGACCAGCTCGAGAAACTGCCGTATCTGAAATTCCCGGAAGACTCCGCCGAGTACAAGTACATGCGCGACCGCCGCGTCGCGCTGGGCGGCTTCCTGCCCAGCCGCCGTCGCACCGCCGACGCACTGCCGGTGCCGGCGCTGGACAAGTTCGACGCACTGTTGAAAGCGTCGGGCGAAGGCCGTGAGCTGTCGACCACCATGGCCATCGTGCGCATCATGAACACGCTGCTCAAGGACAAGGAGATCGGCAAGCGCGTGGTGCCGATCGTGCCCGACGAGAGCCGCACCTTCGGCATGGAAGGCATGTTCCGCCAGTACGGCATCTGGAACCAGCAAGGCCAGAAGTACGTGCCCGAAGACCATGACCAGCTGATGTTCTACAAGGAATCGGAAACCGGCCAGGTGCTGCAGGAAGGCATCAACGAAGCCGGCGCCATGGCCGACTGGATCGCCGCCGGCACCGCCTACTCGGTGCACGGCGTGCAGATGATCCCCTTCTACATCTTCTATTCCATGTTCGGCCTGCAACGCACCATGGACCTGTGCTGGGCGGCTGCCGACCAGCGCACCCGCGGCTTCCTCATCGGGGGCACGGCCGGGCGCACCACGCTCAATGGCGAAGGCCTGCAGCATGAGGACGGTCACAGCCTGCTGCTGGCGCAGATGATCCCCAACTGCGTGAGCTACGACCCCACCTTCCAGTACGAAGTGGCCGTGGTCGTGCAAGACGGCATGCGACGCATGTTCGCCGAGCAGGAAGACGTCTACTACTACATCACCGTGATGAACGAGAACTACGAGCACCCGGCCATGCCGGCGGGCGCCGAGGCCGACATCATCAAGGGCATGTACAAGTTCAGCTCGGCGCCGGCCAGCGACGCACCGCGCGTCAAGCTGCTGGGCTCGGGCACCATCTTCCGCGAAGTCATCGCCGCCGCCGAACTGCTCAAGAACGACTGGGGCGTGGAAGCCGACATCTTTGGCTGCCCGAGCTTCAACGAGCTCGCGCGCGACGGTCACGCCATCGAGCGCTGGAACCTGCTGCATCCGCTGGAAGAACCGAAACAGTCACATGTCGAGCAGATGCTCGCCGGCTTCGATGGCCCCACCATTGCCGCCACCGACTATGTGCGCATGTTCTCCGAGCAGATTCGCCCCTACATCAAGGGCAGCTACTTCACGCTCGGCACCGACGGTTTCGGCCGCTCCGACACGCGCGAGAAGCTGCGCCACTTCTTCGAGGTGGATCGCCACTGGGTCACGCTGGCCGCGCTCAAGTCGCTGGCCGACGAAGGCAAGATCGCGCGCGAGAAGGTGGCCGAGGCCATGAGCAAGTACGGCCTCAGCGCCGACAAGCCCAACCCCGTCACCGTTTGAATAGCCGAGGGAGACTGAACCATGAGCCAACTCATTGAAGTCAAGGTGCCCGACATCGGCGATTTCGACGCCGTGCCGGTCATCGAACTGTTCGTCAAGCCGGGCGACACCATCGCCGTGGATGACGCCATCTGCACACTGGAATCCGACAAGGCCACCATGGACGTACCGTCCAGCGCCGCCGGCGTGGTCAAGGAAGTGCGCGTCGCCGTTGGCGACAACGTGTCCGAAGGCACGCTGCTGGTGCTGGTCGAAGCCGCAGGTGCTGCCGCGGCAGCGCCCGCCCCGACCCAGGAAGAAGCGGCCCCCGCGCCGGCTGCTGCCCCTGCACCGGCACCCGCCGCCAGTGGCGGTGGCACGGTCGAGGTCAAGGTGCCGGACATCGGCGATTTCGACGCCGTGCCGGTCATCGAACTGTTCGTCAAGGTCGGCGACACCATCGCGGTGGACGACGCCATCTGCACGCTCGAATCCGACAAGGCCACCATGGACGTGCCCTCCTCGGCTGCCGGCGTGGTCAAGGAAGTGAAGGTCGCCGTCGGCGACAACGTGTCCGAAGGTAGCGTGCTGATCACGGTCGAATCCGGCGCTGGCGCCGCAGCCGCCCCGGCCGCCGCAAGTGCACCGGCACCAGCCGCGGCACCGGCTTCCGCGGCAGCCCCCGCACCGGCCAAGGCCGCAGCCCCCGCTGCAGCCGCAGCACCGTCCGCCGTGAAGCTGGGCGGCAAGGTGCACGCCAGCCCCTCGGTACGCGCGTTTGCCCGCGAGCTGGGTGTGGATCTGTCCCAGGTGAAGGCCACCGGCCCGAAAAGCCGCATCACCGCTGACGACGTCAAGGGCTTCGTCAAGGGCGCCATGACCTCTGGCGCCGTTCCCGGCAAAGCGGCTCCGGCCGCCGGTGGCGGTGCGGGTCTCGACCTGCTGCCGTGGCCCAAGGTGGACTTCGCCAAGTTCGGCGAGATCGAAACCAAACCGCTGTCACGCATCAAGAAGATCTCCGGTGCCAACCTCGCTCGCAACTGGGTGATGATCCCCGCCGTGACCTATCACGAGGATGCCGACATCACCGGCCTCGAGGACTTCCGCAAGCAGATCAACAAGGAAAACGAGAAGTCGGGCAAGAAGCTCACCATGCTCGCCTTCCTCATGAAGGCCGCCGTCAAGGCGCTGCAGGAATTCCCCGAGTTCAATACCTCGATCGATGGCGACAACCTGATCTACAAGAAGTACTTCCACATCGGCTTTGCCGCCGACACGCCCAACGGGCTGGTGGTGCCGGTAGTGAAGGACTGCGACAAGAAGGGCGTGTTCGAGATCGCCGCCGAAACCGCAGCGCTGGCGAAGAAGGCGCGTGACGGCAAGATCGGCCCTGCCGACATGTCCGGCGCCTGCTTCACCATCAGCTCGCTGGGCGGCATCGGCGGCACCTACTTCTCGCCCATCGTCAATGCACCGGAAGTGGCCATCCTCGGCGTCAACAAGAGCGCCGTGAAACCGGTGTGGAACGGCAAGGAGTTCGAACCGAAGCTCATCCTGCCGCTGTCGCTGTCGGCGGACCATCGCGTCATCGACGGCGCGCTCGCGACACGTTTCAACGTGCTCATCGCCAACCTGCTGGCCGACTTCCGTCGGGTCATGCTGTAAGGGGGTATCGAGATGAGTTCAATCGTAGAAGTCAAAGTCCCCGACATCGGCGATTTCGATGAAGTGCCGGTGATCGAACTGTTCGTCAGCGTCGGCGACACCATTGCCGTGGATGACGCCATCTGCACGCTCGAGTCCGACAAGGCCACCATGGATGTCCCCTCTTCCGACGCCGGCGTGGTCAAGGAAGTGCTGGTCGCCGTGGGCGACAAGGTGGCCGAAGGCACGGTGCTGGTGAAGGTGGAAACCACCGCCGGCGCAGCCGCCGACAAGCCCGCCGAAGCCGCCCCGGCACCCGCCGCCGCAGCTGCGCCGGTGACACCGGCCCCGGCGGCCGCCAGCCACAGCGGCAGTGCCGACATCGAGTGCGACATGCTCGTGCTCGGCGCCGGCCCCGGCGGTTACTCAGCCGCCTTCCGCGCGGCCGACCTCGGCCTCAAGACCGTCATCGTCGAGCGCTACGCCACCCTCGGCGGCGTGTGCCTCAACGTCGGCTGCATTCCCTCCAAGGCCCTGCTGCACGTGGCCGCGGTGATGGATGAAGCCGAGCACATGAGCACCGCCGGCGTCAGCTTCGCCAAGCCGAGCGTCGACATCGACGCTCTGCGCAAGCACAAGGACGGCGTCATCGGCAAACTCACCGGCGGCCTCTCCGGCATGGCCAAGGGCCGCAAGGTGGACACCGTGCGCGGCTACGGCCACTTCCTCGACCCGAACCACATCGAAGTCGAGGAAACCACCGGCAACGGTCAGGAGAAGACCGGCGCCAAGAAAGTGATCAAGTTCAAGCAGTGCATCATCGCCGCCGGCTCCGCCGCCGTGCATCTGCCCTTCATCCCGCGCGACGATCGCATCGTCGACTCCACCGGCGCGCTCGAACTGCGCCAGGTGCCAGAGAAGATGCTGGTCATCGGCGGCGGCATCATCGGCCTTGAAATGGCCACGGTGTACTCCAGCCTCGGCGCCAAGGTCGATGTGGTCGAAATGCTCGACGGCCTCATGCAAGGCCCCGACCGCGACGCCGTCAAGGTGTGGGAGAAGCAGAACACCCACCGCTTCGACAAGATCATGCTCAACACCAAGACCACCGCGGTCGAGGCCAAGGACGACGGCCTGTACGTCACCTTCGAGGGCGACAAGGCACCGGACGGCCCACAGAAGTACGACCTGATCCTGCAGTCCGCCGGGCGCAGCCCCAACGGCAAGAAGATCGGTGCCGAAAAAGCCGGCGTCATCGTCTCCGACCGCGGCTTCATCCCCGTCGATGCGCAGATGCGCACCAACGTGCCGCACATCTTCGCCATCGGCGACATCGTCGGCCAACCCATGCTCGCCCACAAAGCCGTGCATGAAGCCCACGTCGCCGCCGAAGTCGCGGCTGGCGAGAAGTCAGCCTTCGACGCCACCGTGATCCCGGGCGTGGCCTACACCCATCCGGAAGTGGCCTGGGTCGGCTACACCGAAGTCCAGGCCAAGGCCGAGGGCAAGAAGGTGGAAACCGCCAAGTTCCCCTGGGCCGCCAGCGGCCGGGCGATTGCCAACGGCGCCGAGTACGGCTTCACCAAGCTCATCTTCGACGCCGACACCCACCGGGTCATCGGCGGCAGCATCGTCGGCCCCAACGCCGGCGACATGATCGGCGAAGTGTGCCTGGCTATCGAAATGGGCGCCGACGCCGTCGACATCGGCAAAACCATCCACCCCCACCCGACCCTGGGTGAAACGGTGGGCATGGCGGCCGAAGTGGCGCACGGCAGCTGTACTGATGTGCCACCGGCGCGGAAGAAGAAATAATGAAGGTGTCGTCGCCTCGATGCGGCGGGAGAAAAGGAAAACGGCGACCGGGAGGTCGCCGTTTTTTGTCGTGCCCATCTATTGCGTAATATGCAGATGACAACAGCCAACACTCAGATATCGCATGCCAAGATCAGCGCTAATGCCCTTCACCTGTACCTTCGCCGTCCTCTCACTGCTCGGGTGTTCCAATGAGAATGTGGAAACCTACTATCCGACCGCACACGAAGCTCGAAAGGCTGGCGCGACGAGTACCGGATGGATTCCCGTTTGGTTGCCGCCGGAGGCTGTGGACATTCGCGAGATTCACGACCTCGATACCAATGAAAGCGCTCTCGTCGCCACGCTCCCAGGCTCGAACTGGAATCCGCCACCCGACTGTCGCCCAGCCAACGGCGGACAGTTCATGGGACCAGGTTTTTCGCCGGCTTGGCTACCGGCCTCACTGGATGGGTACACCTATTACAGCTGCAATTGGTCAACGACCGACCTAGCACCTCAAGACTATCCACCGATGATTGCCGCAACCGCAATCAGCCCCGATGGCACGACACTCGTGTTCTGGCGAAACCTTTCTAAGTAGCAAGCGCAACCCGGAGAGGACCGCAGGCCCGACTCCGGGATTCATCCGTCGATCCACCACCGCCCCCGGATTCCGCTGCGCTGCATCCGGGCTACGAAACCCGCAACTTTTCCACTGACGCGGAGAATCAACGTGCATATGCTAACGCGATGGTTCGATATCGTCGTAACTATGTGTCGGGAGGTACGTACTTTTTCACCGTGACCTTGCGCGACCGGCGTGCGGATTGGCTGGTGCGGCATGTCGATGCGCTGCGATTAGCCTTCAAACGGGTGAAGGCGAAGCGACCGTTTCGGATCGATGCGATGGTGGTGTTGCCGGAGCATCTGCATGTGGTCATGACATTGCCGGAGGATGATTCGGACTATTCGGGGCGCTGGCGGCTGATCAAGGCGCTGTTCGCCCGGCAACTGCGGGCCGAAGGTATCGATCCGCGAACCGTGTGGCAATCGCGCTTCTGGGAACACACGATCCGCGACGAGCGCGACCTGCGCCATCACGTCGATTACATCCACTTCAACCCGGTCAAGCACGGCTACGCCACAACCCCCACCGACTGGCCCTACTCGACGATCCATCCATACATCGCCGATGGGCGCCTGCCGTCGGATTGGGGCACGACCCGTAGCCCGGCCGAGGGCCACAGGCCCGACGCCGGGAGCATCCTCACAACCAAGTAACACCGCTCCCGGATTCCGCTGCGCTGCATCCGGGCTACCTGAAGCCACTCACAAACCGATACACCTCCTTGACCTTCGTTTGCGTGCGCCGGTAGTACAAGTCAAGCATCGGCCATGGCGCGTTTGCCTGTGGTCGGCGATGACAACCCGTCAAGGAGAACACACATGAACACCCGCTTTGCTTCTGCGCTGCTGCTGTCCCTGACGCTGGCGAGCACCAGCGTGATGGCGGATGGTCGGGGGCGCGACCGGGACGGTGATCGCGGTCGTTCGCATGGCTA
>JBNKNO010000002.1:94801-95528 GCA_050293885.1 Rhodocyclaceae bacterium
ACGCCGGAACGTCGCCGTGGCGCAACGCTCAGCGGAACGCCACCACCAGCACCAGTGTGAGCAGTGCAACAACGGCGGCGCCGACGCGTATGGCGCGCGGTGCCGGGGGCAGCGTGGCGGCATTGACGGAGGCCAGTTGGGCCGCGCTCGCCGAGCCCCCCAGCGCCAGTTGCCACAGGCCGGCTGCCAGCACGGTCAGCACGAGCAGCACGAAGGCGACGATGGTGAAGTGCACTCCCAGCCAGCCCATCTGCGTGGCGATGAACCAGGCGGCGCTCACGACGTGACCGGTCACCAGCCCAGCGAGTGCGGCCGTGGCGCTGAGCCGTGTCGACAGCATGCCGAGCGCGAAGATGGCCACCAGCGGCGGCGTGACATAGGCGAAGGCCTGTTGCAGGTAGGCGAACAGGCCGGGGAAGCTGTCGATGGCCGGGGCCCACAGGGCGGCAACCACCATCATGCCCAAGGTTGTGATGCGGCCCAGGCGCGCCAGCGCCTTGGCATCCAGGTTGGGGTGGCGGGGTTGCACGAAATCGCAGATCACCAGCGTTGAGGCGGAGTTGAGCGCCGAATCCACACTCGACATGATGGCCGCCAGCAGCCCGGCCAGCATCAGCCCGGCCAGCCCCGGGGGGGCATACTCGGCAATGAGACGGGGAAACACCGTGTCCGGGCGATCGAGGTCGGCGAACAAGGCCACGGCCATGACGCCGGGCAGCACCATCAG
>JBNKNO010000002.1:95859-113957 GCA_050293885.1 Rhodocyclaceae bacterium
CCAGCAGCGGTGTACAGCCCCGCGAACACCGCCAACGCCGCGCAGGTGGGCCCGAGGCTCAGGCCGGGCACGAACAGCATGACCACCAGCGCGCCGGCATACAAGCTGCCGGCGGTGTCGAGCAGCACGCTCAGGACGAGGCTGGTGGCCGATAGATACTTGCGTAGCCGGGCATCGAAACGCTGCTCGAGCAACTCGGGTACCGTCGTGATGCGCCGCCCGATGAGCACGGGCGCGACGAACACCGCGGTGAACACCAGCACCAGCGCCGCCATCCATTCGTAATTGGCCACCGAGATGCCGGTGGCCCAGGCCGCGCCCGGTAGTCCGATGAGGGTCGTGGACGAAATGTTGGAGGCAAACAGCGACAGGCCAATGACGCCGGCACCCAGTGTGCGCCCGGCAAGGAACAACTCGTCGGCATCCGGGCTCTTGCGCGTGACACGCACGCAAACCGCGACGACTACCAGCAGGTAGCCCGCCACGATCACGTAATCGGCAGGGTGAAGGGTGTTCATCCGCTATCCGTTGTCGTGGTGGTTCGGGGGTATTCAGGGAAACACGACAGCCACTTGCTTGCAAGCCGCCGGGGGCGGCTCACTGCGGCGGAACAAGCCACTGAGCTCATGTCGGCAACCGACATCGCTCGCCCCGCCCATTTGCCACAATGGGAACACCGCGCTTGACTTCGAGTGCACTCGAACTTCTAGCATGAACGCATGACCCGTCAATTTCTGACCATCGGTGAGATGTCACGCCTGTGTGGCGTCTCCGCCCACACGCTTCGTTTCTACGAAGCCGAGGGTATCTTGCTACCCGCCGCACGGGCACCCAACGGGCACCGCCGCTATCGGCAGGACGACGTGCGATGGCTCGAGTTCGTGCTTCGGCTCAAGGTGACCGGCATGCCGTTGGCCGAGATCCGCGCCTATGCCGAGTTGCGCCTGCGCGGCGATGACACGCTCGATGCACGACTCGACATGCTCAAGCACCAT
The DNA here is from genome assembly GCA_050293885.1 of Rhodocyclaceae bacterium. Classification (GTDB taxonomy): domain Bacteria; phylum Pseudomonadota; class Gammaproteobacteria; order Burkholderiales; family Rhodocyclaceae; genus Nitrogeniibacter. Next base: position 96,855 of record JBNKNO010000002.1, read on the forward strand.
CGCGAGCGGCTGGCCAGGCAAATCGACATACTGACCCAAAGTTCACGCGCGCTGGACGAGAAGATCGACATCTATCGAAACCTGATCGCCCAGGCCGATGCAACACCCCGGAGAAAGGCCCATGACCCCGACTGAACAGACCCATCCGTCCGAGCGCTACACCCGCGGGTGGGAGAAACTGAAGGAGATTGACGGCGAGGCGGGTGAACGTGTAATCGAGTCGCTGGCCGATATTGCACCGGACTTCGCCAACTACCTGATCGAGTTTCCGTTCGGCGACATCTACTCACGCCCGCAACTCGACCTCAAGTCGCGCGAGATCGGCGTGGTGGCGGCACTGACGGCGATGGGCAACGCCACACCCCAACTGAGGGTTCACATCCACGGCGCGCTGAACGTCGGCTGCAGCCGTGAAGAAATCGTCGAAATCATCATGCAGATGGCGGTGTACGCTGGCTTTCCGGCGGCGCTGAACGGTTTGTTCGCCGCGCGCGAGGTGTTCGCGGCGCGGGATGCGCGGACGCCGGCCGCGTCGTGAAGCCCTCGCGTTTGGGCGACAAACAGGGTCAGGGCGACAAACAGGGTCAAGCCCTGAAATCACGCACCTTGATTGATCGGCGGAGCCGATGCTGCTGACTAAGGCGGGTCATCACGCCGCCATATTCTTCTCGATCAAGAACGCCGCCAACTGTCTATCTTCCTTGTTGGTGTGCACCAAAAACCACTCGATCAAATAGCCAACCACTTCTTCTTTACGCTGCTCCGAGCGCTCCAGTGCCAACTCGACCTCCTTGGCCCCAAGCCGATCCAGCAGATCGCGATGATGCCCCTTGTGCTTCTTGTAGTCCGGGTAGCCGGCGCGAATCATCATGTTCTCTTCGCTGAGGAAGTGGAACTTCGCATAGGCATTCAATTCTTCAACGAGTGAATTCTGGTACTCGACATCGCGCGACTTCCCGAATTCAATAACAAATTTGTTGATCAGGCCGACAAAATAGTGATGCTGATCGTCGATGTCCTTCACACCCAACTCGTACTCTGGTTTCCAGGCAAACGTATCCATTTTCGGCGCCGACATTCCATGGTTGCTTGAAACAAGCATCGCCTCAGCGAGCCCGCGTGGCGCGCGTTGCAGCGACGCCTTACGCACACTACCACTCAACACGACACGGCGCACGACCCGCCGCAAACCCGGCGCGACGAGTACCCGACAAAGAAAACGGCGGCCCGAAGGCCGCCGTTTTCATGTCCTGCGCGCAGCGGCGGAATCACCACCAAGCGCGTGCCGGGAGACCGGCATTCGGACCGCAGGGGTGAGCCCGCTTATGCGCCTTTGGGGGCGCTGCTCACCTGGCTGGCGCGCTGCCAGCCCTTGTCGGTATGGACGAAGGTCGAACCCGTGTTGGGATCGACATAGACTTCGTACGAGCCCGCCTTCGAATTCTTCAACTCGGTGGTGGTGGTCGTGCGCTTCCAGCCGGAGAGGGTATTGACGAAGGCCGAACCGGTGGCGCCGTCGATGTAGACTTCGTACGAGCCGGGCTCCGAGTTGATGATGGTGGCACGCTCATCGGTGGCCACCGCCTGCGTGGAAAAACCCGCGCCAAACAGGGCGATCGCGCTCAGTGCGATGGCAATTTTCGTTTTCATTGCGGTACTCCTTTCTATCTTGAAGCCGGTCTGCCAAGGCGGCGGCGGGTTGCCGTGCAACGGGCTTGACGTCCTTGGCACAAATATTTTTTCAGCGCTATTAGAAAACAAATATTGCAGCACAGCAAAATGAAATTTTCGATCATTCCATAAGCCGAATTTGTACTGAGAACATTGTCACGATTGGCTTACAAGAAAACCGGGGGATGTTAAATCAGCAGATCTCTACTGCAACAATGTTGCATTACAACAAACCATGCGTGACTGAAAAACACCGCCGCCACGGCATGCTTGCCACGACACCGGCGCAGCCCATCTCGCGGCAAGCGGATCAAGTCTCAGCGCTTGGCGCCACCCGTTGTCGTGCAAACGGGATCGTCCTGGGCGCGAATGTCTGGCCAAACGTATTTGAGAGCGAAATGCCGCATCGCACCAACTCGACTATTTGATCATGGGCAAGCGGGCTTTCTACCGAAACCGGCGTCACGGAGCGGAGAAGCGAAGACGGCACAACGCCGCACCGGGCGTACACGACCAAAACATTGCGCGGCGCAGCAGGTCGATGTGTATTGGCTGCGGCCAGGGAATGCGCGCGGCCATGGGCTTCCACCTGGGCTAAGCTTGGGCCGCGACCTCTCGCTCCACGCGCACCAGCCACCCCAGCGCCATGAGCGCCAGCAGCACGACCGGGAAGATCGTCCAGTTCACCGCGCCCCAGCCCCAGGCATTGAGCATCTGGCCAGACATGAACGAGGCGAAGGCGACGGTGCCGAAGAGGATGAAGTCGTTGGCGCCCTGGGCCTTGCCCTTTTCTTCGAAGCGATAGGTGTCGGTAACCATCGCAGTGGCGCCGATAAAGCCGAAATTCCAACCGACGCCCAGCAGGATGAGGGCGCCCCAGAAGTTGAACAGTTCCACGCCGGCCAATGCAAGCAGGCCGCAGCCGACGAGAATGATGAGGCCGGTGGCGACAATCGGCGTCTTGCCGAAGCGGCCAATGAGCTGACCGGTGAAGAAACTGGGTACGAACATGGCCAGCACATGCCATTGGATGCCGAGCGTCGATTCATCGGCTGTGAAACCGCAGCCGATCATTGCCAGCGGCGCGGCGGTCATCACCAACGCCATCAGGGCATACGCGGCGGTGCCACACAACACGGCAACCATGAATCGCGGCTGGCGGACGATCTCGCGCAGCGGGCGCGCGGGCGCCGCCGAGGGGCCGGTTTGCACGCCGCCCGGATGCGAGGGCGCAAGAAACGCGAGGACGACGAGCGACACCGCAATCAAGGCCGTGCCACTCAGGAACGCGCCGGCAAAGGGCACCGGGAGGAGTAGATCCTTGGTCCAGATCACGGTCTGCGGGCCGAGAATGGCGGCAAAGATGCCGCCCACCAGCACCCACGAGATGGCCTTCGCCTTGAAGCTCGCGGTGCCACGATCGGCGGCCGCAAAACGATATTGCTGAACGAAGGCGCCGGCGACGCCGCTGAGGGTGAGTGCCAACGCAAACAGCCAGAAGGAGTGCACCCACAAGGCCCATGCGGCGAGCATCAGGCCGGCGATGCCGATCGCCGCGCCCCCCATGAAGCCGGCCTTGCGCCCGACCGCACGCATGAGCATGGCCGCCGGCAGCGCCCCCAGGGCGATGCCCAGCGTGTAGCCGCTGACCGGCAGCGTCGCCAGCGATTTGTCGGCTGCCAGCAGGTAGCTGCCGGAGATGCCGCCGAGTGCGATGTTGATCGGCCCAGCCGCCCCGCCAAAGGCCTGGCAAGTTGCGTAGAGCGTCGCATTGCGTCGGGCAACGGCGTTTTCGTCTGCCGCCTGGAGATCGTCTTGAGGCGTGGTTTCGGTCATGTTGTCCTCAAGTATTCCATGCGCGACGGCGACGGTCTCGGTCGTCGGCTTGTCGGGAAACGTTCCGGGATGGTGCGCTGCATTGCGTCGAGACGGGATGGCGCATGCGCGACGGATGCTATCGGAGGCGGATGGATCGTGCAATGTGCCGTGCCACGGGCGCGAAGGCAGGATCGGCACTCGCCGGAGCGCCATTTTCCTGGTGCACCGCAACAAATTTCCTTCCCACGAAACCCGAGAACGCCCTAGAATGGTGCGATCAAAAAAATTATTCAGTACCCTCAAGGAGTTACGGCATGAGTCCTATCCACGGCACACAAGTGCCTGATGCGCGAAGCACCGCTGATCCGAACCTGCATCGGATCGTTGTCGTCGGCGGCGGCGCCGGCGGTCTGGAGCTGGCCACCCGCTTGGGCGAAACGCTTGGCAAACGCAATCACGCCACCATCACCCTGGTCGACCGCAAACGCACCCATATCTGGAAGCCATTGCTGCACCAGGTGGCCGCCGGCCGACTGGACATGGATGACGACGAACTGGAATACCTTGCCCAGTCACGCTGGCACCATTTCCGTTACTTCAACGGTTCGATGGATGGGCTGGATCGCGAGAATCGTCGCATCTTCGTGGCCCCCACGGTGGACGAGGACGGTCAAGAGATCACCCCGCGCCGTGCGGTGCCTTACGACACGCTGGTGATTGCCGTGGGCAGCACCTCCAACGACTTCGGCACGCCGGGCGTGGCTGAGCACGCCATTGCGCTCGATTCGGCCGAGCAGGCGGTGCGTTTCAATCGCAAGCTGATCAACGCCTGCCTGCGCGCCAACAGCCAGCACGAACCGCTGCGTCCGGGCCAGCTGCATGTGGCGATCATCGGCGCTGGCGCCACCGGCGTGGAACTGGCCGCCGAACTGCACAAGACCACCCGCGAGATCGCCTCCTTTGGCCTCGACAACATGGACTTCGACCAGACCGTGAAGCTCACGCTCATCGAAGCCGGCCCGCGCATCGTGCCGCAGTTGCCCGAAACACTGTCCGAAGGCGTCTCCGATCTGCTCAAGGGGCTGGGCGTGGACGTGCTCACGGACTGCCGTGTGACCGCCATTACCGCCGACGGCGTCACCTTGGAGAATGGCACCGTCATCCCCAGCGAGTTGAAAGTATGGGCGGCAGGGGTGAAGGCGCCCGGCTTTCTGGCCGACCTGGGTCTGGAGACCAACCGCATCAACCAGATCGTGGTGCGCGACACCTTGCAAAGCACCACGGACGACAACATTTTCGCGCTCGGCGACTGCGCTTCGTGTGCCCTGCCGGGAGGCGGATTCGTGCCCCCGCGTGCCCAGGCGGCACACCAGCAAGCCTCGCTGCTGCTCAAGTCGATGAAGGCGCGGCTCGATGGCGACCCGCTGCCGAAGTATGTGTACAAGGACTTCGGCTCGCTGGTGTCGCTCGGCAAATACAGCACGGTGGGCAGCCTCATGGGCGGGCTGATCGGGGGCAGCGTGAAAATTCAGGGGCTGTTCGCCATGGTGATGTACAAGTCGCTGTACAAGATGCACCTGCTGGCGCTGCATGGCTGGTTCAAGACGCTGCTCGACACCATCGGGCGCTTGGTGCTGCGACGCACCGAGCCACATGTGAAGCTGCACTGAAGGCGGTGCGGCGTTGAAGACACGGCGACCTGCGGGTCGCCGTTTTTGTTTCAGCACACAAGCGGGGCGCTTCGAACACCGGCCGTTGCACTTGATCGCCATGCCCGAGGCGGTATGCTGGGTCGGGTCTTCCGCCCTCGCCTGCCCATGCCACACCAACGCGAACTGACCCTGCGCGCCCTGCTCACCGGCCTGCTCCTCGGTGCGGCACTCACCCCCTGCAATGTCTACGCCGGCCTCAAGATCGGCTGGTCCTTCAACATGTCGATCATCGCCTTGCTGCTCGGTTTCGGCTTCTGGCGCAGCCTCACCGCCACCGCCGGCACAGCCGAATGGACACGCAAGGAAAGCAACATCAGCCAGACCACGGCCTCGTCGGCAGCGTCGATCATCTCCGGCGGGCTGGTGGCGCCGATTCCAGCCTACGCGCTGATCAGCGGCACACCCATGACGCTGTTGCCGATGATGGCCTGGGTATTCGCGGTGAGTTTTCTGGGCATCTGGGTGGCGTGGTATCTGCGCCCGATGCTGGTGGTGCGCAGCGGCCTGCGCTTTCCCTCGGGCATGGCCACGCTCGAAACACTCAACGACATCTTCGGCCACGGCCGCGAGGCGCTGCGGCGTATTACCGTGCTGGCGAGCGCCGGCCTCGCCTCGGCCGGACTCAAGGCCATCGACGCTTTTGTTGTCACACTGCCCAAATGGGCGCCCACGGCGTGGCTGGGGAAGTTCACCTTCGCGCTCGAACCCTCGCTGCTGTTGCTGGGCTTCGGCGGCATCATCGGCCTGCGCGTCGGTTTGTCGCTGCTGCTCGGTGCCGTACTGGCCTGGGGAGTGCTCGCACCCACGATGCTCGCGGCCGGGCGCATCGCCCTTCCGGCCGACCACACGGGCAGCCTGTTCGGCCCGCTGGTCGAATGGCTGTTGTGGCCGGGCGTGAGTCTGATGGTATGCGCGAGTCTGACCAGCTTCGTGTGCCAGGGCGCCGCCGTGCTCCGACATCGCCCCGACGCCAACGCGTGCCCGGCGTCGCACGAACACGTCACCGTTCCCGTGGTCGGTCCACTGCTCGGCATGGCACTGGCCACGGTGCTAACGGTGCTGCTGCAGGTCGTGCTGTTCGACATCAGTGTGTTCATGGCGATGCTGGCGGTGCCGTTCGCGATGCTGCTGGCAACAGTGGCTGCACGCGTGGTGGGCGACACCGGCATCCCGCCCATCGGCGCCATCGGCAAGGTCTCGCAACTGGGGTTCGGGGTGCTTGCACCCGGCCAGGCGGTCACCAACCTGATGACCGCGAACGTGGCGGGCGGCGCCGCCGGCCAGTGCGCCGACCTGCTCAACGACTTGCGCACCGGCCATGGCATCGGCGCCAGTCCGGGGCGGCAGGCGATTGCCCAGTGTCTCGGCGTGGTGACCGGCAGCGTCGTCGGCGTGGTGGTGTATGTCGCGCTGATTCCCGATCCGGCCTTGCTGCTCACCGAACAGTGGCCCGCGCCAGCGGTGGCGACCTGGAAGGCGGTGGCCGAAACGCTCTCGGTGGGCTTGTCCGCCGTGCCGGCCGATGCCCGCCTCGCCATGGGGTTCGGCGCAATCGCCGGTATCGCCCTGGCGCTCGCCGACGATCGCCTGCCGGAACGACGACGCCACTGGCTCCCCAGCCCGGTCGCGGTCGGGCTGGCCTTCGTGATTCCGGCCTCGGTATCGCTGATGATGGCCCTCGGCGCGGTGCTGGTCGCGCTGCTCAGCCGTCTTAGTCCAGACGCGGCGCGCCGCTACGCCATCGCCGCCGCCGCGGGGCTGATCGCCGGCGAATCGCTCGTGGGCGTCGGTGCCGCCCTGGTGTCGATGGTGAATTAGGGCGTGTTCACAGTAGGTACGCGGTCGCGCACAGAGCTGTTCGTGTCCATGGCCGCGTTGCGCCTCCTTGCCTGGGGGCCACCCAGGCTGCGTCGGCGCGCCTTATTGCGAGCATTCATGATCATCACGCGATCCACTTCCCTACTGTGAACACCCCCTAGGGCAACGCACCTCGCGTAAACCCCCACGGCACGAGTACCCGCGGTCTTCTATATCAGATAAGTGACATTACGTATTCACTCGCGCGACCAATTGGCACACCATGCGCTGGCCTGATGAAAAAGGTCATTTTGGTGCCGCAAGAATCGGTAGGCGGCACCGGCACCCCGCCCCAAGGGTCTGGCGTGTCTTAACGCAATAACGAGGAGGAGTACTCATGCGCAAACATATGATCGCAATCGCAGCGGCTGCCGTACTGGCGGGCAACATGAGCGTCGCTCAGGCCGAAGGCGCCTGCGACCCGGGTGAAATCGTCATCAAGTTCAGCCATGTCACCAACACCGACAAGCATCCGAAAGGCATTGCCGCCACCTTGCTCGAGAAGCGGGTGAACGAGGAAATGAACGGCAAGGCGTGCCTGCAGGTGTATCCGAACTCCAGCCTCTACAACGACAACAAGGTGCTCGAAGCCATGCTCAATGGCGACGTGCAACTGGCGGCACCGTCGCTGTCGAAGTTCGAGAAGTTCACCAAGAAGTTCCGTATCTTCGACCTGCCCTTCCTGTTCACCGACATCGACGCGGTGGATCGCTTCCAGCAGTCGGATGCCGGTCAGAAGCTGAAGGATTCCATGAAGCGCCGTGGTCTGAAAGGACTGGCTTTCTGGCACAACGGCATGAAGCAGTTGTCCGCCAACAAGCCGCTGATCAAGCCGGAAGACGCCAAGGGCCTGAAGTTCCGCGTGCAGGCTTCAGACGTGCTGGTCGCTCAGTTCGAACAGCTCGGCGCCAACCCGCAGAAGATGGCCTTCAGCGAAGTGTATGGCGCGCTGCAGACCAAGACCATCGACGGCTGCGAGAACCCCTGGTCCAACATCTACGGCCAGAAATTCTTCGAAGTGCAGGACGGCATCACCGAGACCAACCATGGCCTGCTGGACTACCTGGTGGTCACCTCCACCAAGTGGCTCGACAGCCTGAAGCCGGACGTGCGTGACCAGTTCCTGAAGATCCTGAGTGAAGTGAGCAGCGAGCGCAACGCCGCGGTCAAGGAAGTGGCGCTCGTGAACCGCAAGAAGGTCGAGGAGACCGGCACGGTGATTCGCACCCTGACACCGGCACAGCGCCAAGCCTGGGTCGATGCCATGAAGCCGGTGTGGAAGAAGTTCGAAGGCGACATCGGCGCCGACCTGATGGATGACGCGCTCAAGGCCAACAAGGGCTGAGCGTGCCGGGGGAGCCGCCCCCCCAATTGCTGAACTGCTGCGCGGCGGGCTTCGCTCCCCGCGCAGTTTTTTGGCCTGACATAACTAGCCAGTCATAACTAGAACGGAGAGGGAGATGACAGCCGAGCCAAGCCGTTTGTCCCGCATTACCGAGAGCATTGAAGAGACCTTCATTGCCGTCGCGCTGGGCCTGATGACCGTCATCACGTTTGCCAACGTGGTGGCCCGATACGTGTTCAACGACAACATCCTGTGGGCGCTCGAAGTCACCGTCGTGCTGTTCGCCTGGCTGGTACTGGTCGGGGCGGCCTACGGGGTCAAGAAGACCTTCCATATCGGCGTCGATGTGGTCATCAATTTGCTGCCACCCGCGCTCAAGAAGCTTGCCGCGCTGGTGGCCGTCGCGGCCTGCCTGGCCTTTGCGTTGCTCATGCTCAAGGGCGCTTGGGACTACTGGTATCCGTTCGCGACCGAGCGCGTGTGGATGGAAACCGACGACATCCCCATGGTCGATTTCCTGCGCTTTATCGAACCCTGGCTCAACGAAGGCGAAGCCTACGAAAAGCTGCCGCGCTTCATTCCCTACATGGCCTTGCCGCTGGGCATGGCGCTGCTGGTACTGCGCCTGCTGCAGGCTGCATTCCAGATTCTGATGGGCAAGCGCGACTCGCTGATTGCCTCCCACGAGGTGGAAGACATGATCGAAGAAGCGGTCGATGCACACGCCAAACGCGCCACCGAACCGAAAAAGGACGCCTGAGCCATGGATATCCTGATCCTCTTCGGCATGGTCGTCGGCTTCATGCTGATCGGCGTGCCCATCGCCATTTCGCTCGGGCTGTCCAGCGTGCTGTTCCTGATGATGCATTCGGACGCATCACTGGCCGGCGTCGCGCAAACCCTGTTCTCGGCCTTTGACGGCCACTACACGCTGCTGGCCATCCCGTTCTTCATTCTCGCCTCCAGCTTCATGTCCACCGGTGGCGTGGCCAACCGCATCATCCGCTTCGCCATCGCGCTGGTCGGTTCCATCCGCGGCGGTCTGGGTATCGCCTCGGTGATCGCGTGCATGATGTTCGCGGCGCTGTCCGGCTCGTCGCCGGCCACCGTGGTCGCCATCGGCTCCATCGTCATCGCCGGCATGGTGCAGGCAGGCTACAAGAAGGAGTTCGCCGCCGGGCTGATCTGCAACGCCGGCACGCTGGGCATCCTGATTCCGCCGTCGATCGTGATGGTGGTGTATTCCGCCGCCACCGACGTGTCGGTCGGCCGCATGTTCCTGGCCGGGGTCATTCCGGGCATCCTCGCCGGCGTCATGCTGATGGTGGCTATCTACGTCACCGCTCGCGTCAAGAACCTTCCGGCACAACCCTTCCCCGGCTGGGGCGAGGTCATCGGCGCGGCGCGCGATGCTTCCTGGGGGCTGTTCCTGATCATCATCATTCTGGGCGGCATCTACGGCGGCATTTTCACGCCGACCGAAGCCGCGGCCGTGGCGGCGGTCTATGCCTTCCTGATCGCCAACTACGTGTATCGCGACATGGGGCCGTTCGCCGATGAAAACAACCGCCGTCCGGTAGTGGTGAAGATTCTCGAAGTGTTCTGGCATCCGGACACCAAGCACACGCTGTTCGAGGCCGGCAAACTCACGATCATGCTCATGTTCGTGATCGCCAACGCCATCATCCTCAAGCATGTGCTCACCGAGGAGCGCGTGCCGCAGGCGATTACCGAGGTCATGCTGTCGGCCGGTTTCGGGCCCATCGCCTTCCTCATCGTGGTCAACGTGCTGCTGCTCATCGGCGGGCAGTTCATGGAGCCCTCCGGCCTGCTCATCATCGTCGCGCCACTGGTCTTTCCGATCGCCATTCAGCTGGGCATCGACCCCATCCATCTGGGCATCATCATGGTGGTGAACATGGAGATCGGCATGATCACGCCGCCCGTGGGGCTGAACCTGTTCGTCACCGCGGGGGTGGCGCAGATGTCGGTCATGAGCGTGGTCAAGGCGGCCATGCCCTGGGTGGCGATCATGTTCCTGTTCCTCATCATCGTGACCTACGTGCCCTGGGTATCCACCTGGCTGCCAACCTTGATGATGGGGCCGGAGATCATCACCAACTGAGTGCCGGTTCAGCCGCGCCAGACCGCCTTACCCCCCGCCCCGGCGGGGGGTTTTGTTTTGTCCGGTGCATTCATCAAACCCCGGCACTGCCCCTGAATGCACCTCGTCGATGTAGCTACGCGGACGAGGCGCCGCATGAAAGGCATACGAATGGCACGGCGCGAGCCATGGCGGATGACACCGCGACACACGTCGGTGTAACGTGTCGCTTTTCCCTCGCGCCAGCATTCCGCCACCGATGACCCTGCAGAAAAAACTCACCCTGACGCTGCTCGTCACGAGTCTGTTTGCAGCGCTGACGGTTGGCGGCGTCGCCTACTGGATGGTGATGCGCGACTTTCGCGCCACCATCATGGATACGGCCTTCGCCCACTTCCGCGAAGATGTCGTTGCCTACCTCGTTGCGTTCGGCGATCTGGACGAAACCCACAATCCCGTGCCGTTCACCGAGTTCGTCAAACAACGCCGCCGGCCGGCCGCAATGCCCCCGCCTGCGGCCGATGAGCCGCCCAGCGCGATGGTCGGCCAACGACCCAACCCGCCCTTCCGCTTTCTGTTGCTCGACCCCCAGGGCAGAGTACTCAAGGGTCTCGGCGATCAGACGCGTTACTCGCAGGCCGACCCCGAGGTGGTGGCGGCCGCCCGCCCGATCGCGCTGGACGGCAAAGTTGTCGCCCTGGCCTCGCCCATCGGCGAGCCGGTTCTCAGTCCACGCGACCGCAGCTATCTGCGCGCCATGGAGCAGGCGCTGTTCACCGGCCTCGTCATTGCGGCAACGCTCGCCGTGGCACTGGGCGTGCTGTTGAGCCGGCGCATGAGCCTGAGCCTGCGTGAATTGGCCGACGCCATCCGCGGCATGCAAAGCAACCGCGAACGGGCGCACCAGGTGCCGGTGCGCTCGCAGGACGAATTTGGCGAGTTGGCGCAAGCCTTCAACGACATGAACGCCGAACTGACGCAAGCCCACCGGGAGTTGCGCGAATACGCCGAACTGACCGCCAGCCAGACGGCCCAACTCAAGGAGTTGAGCATTCGCGACCCGCTCACCGATCTGTTCAACCGCCGTCATTTCGACGCCCAGGCCGAACGCCTCTACGCGCAGGCGATGCGCTACGGTCACCCGCTCACCGTGGCGGTCGGCGATCTGGATTTCTTCAAGAAGATCAACGACGGTTTCTCGCATGCGACCGGCGACGAGGTGCTGCGTCGCGTCGCCACCTTGCTGCTTGAAGGCACACGAAAATCCGATCTCGTGGCCCGTTACGGTGGCGAGGAATTCGTCATTCTGTTCCCGGAATCGGGGCTGGCGCAGGCCGCACACTGCTGCGAAAAGCTCCGTCAGAGTATCGAGGCCCATCCGTGGCATGAAATCCAGGCGGGCCTGCAAGTGACCATGAGCATCGGCCTGAGCGATCAACGGGACGCGGGTAGCGTAGAGAAGATGCTGATCGCCGCCGATGCCTATCTGTACCAAGCCAAGCACGGTGGCCGCAACCGCGTGCTGCCGACCGTCGGCATCGCCGCCTGAAGGGGGCGACCAACATGCGGCACCACCGCGGCTCAACCGTGGCAGCGCATGGCGGGCCGAAGCCCGCCCGACGACGACACCGAGAACTGCGCTACTAGCGCACCGAACGCACGCAGCGCGCGTAGTTGTGGATGCGGACCTCGTCGCGTTGCCCACCACGCCCCTGCGCGTAGCGCGACGCATCGCCCGTTTTCGGATCGCTACGCTGCGCCCCCGCACCATGGACATCGACGCCGTCGACGCTGGTGCATTTTCCGAAGCACACATACACCGCGTTATTGGGCTGCTCGCCGTGGGTGGTTGACGACCAGAACCAGCCGCGCGGATCGGCAATGCGGAACACCGAAGTGTCGATGGCCGGCTGCGCGCGACGGTAGTCCACGATGCTCTGCAACTCCTTCGCGTTGGGCAGGCGCCAGTCCGCATGGCCGCTCAAACGCAGCGACTCGCAATAGGCGAGCGCCTCGCGCCATGTGCGCGGGCGGCCATCGTCCGCCCGCTGCCACATCAGATCAAAATTGCGGTCGGTGACCGTACCGTCGCCTTTGGCGACCAGGGCGTTGTCGCCCCACACCGGGCCGCGCACGCAGCGGTGGAACAGACCCGGCCCGCCACCGGCCGTCGGCGCCTGCTTGATGCGACCGTCGAGGAAGTTGAAGAAGAAGGCCGCCTCGACGCCTGGCCGGTCCCAATGATCGCCGCGGTAACGTGTTGATGACCAGGTCTGCCCCATCATCTCCGGCGAGTGGGTGGCCGCGAAGCGATCGCCTTGCAAGCTGGCGGCATCGGGCGCGCGAATCTCGAACAACGGGTCGATGAAGGCGCGGCTTCCGGTGACACCGGCAAAATCGGCGAGTGAAAACAACTCGGTGATGGTCGGCAATCGCCAATCGTCGTGTCCACCGAGGCGCAACGCACCACAGGCCGCCTCGGCCTCATGGAAGTGCAGGCGTCGGGCGTTGTGCGCCTGCTGCCAGGTGAGCCCGGTGACGCGGTCGCTGACGGTACCGTCGCCGTTGTCGCGATAGTCCCTCGGCGCGCCGAGGTAGTGGGCGTCCTGCCCGTAGAACGGCTGCCCGCGCGACGGGCAAGGAATCTGGCGACTGTCGTCGAAACAACTGCCTTGCCCGGTATCGGGCAGGCGGCTGGCAACGCGGAGCGCGCTTGGGTTTTGGCTGGCAATGTGCACGCGCGCGCGCCGAATACGCATCGGCGGCGGCTGCCGACCGGGTGACGCAGACGCCTCGCCCCCCATGGGCGGGCCACCGGCCGGCACACACACCAGCGATGGTTCTCGCATCGCGCGACACGTCCCTCGAACCGTGCCATGCGGCGCCTCGAACGCGCAGGCCGCCCCGCTGGCGTGCCCCCGGCAGGCCGAAAAGGCCGCCGGCGGAGGGCCACCCATGCGCCCCTGGGCCGCGGCATCGAGCATGACCGCGGCCAACAGCATGGCCATCAGTCCGGTCCGGCAGGCCCGCATCAACGGCTTACTTCGCCTTGAGCGGGAAGAACAACTGCTCGCCGTGCAGCTTGTAGTCACTGATGGCTTTGTGGCCGGCATCGGAGGTAATCCAGTTGATGAACTTCTCGGCGGCTTCCACCTTCACATGCGGATGTTTCTTGGGATTGACGAGGATGGCGCCGTACGGATTGTAGAGCTTCGGGTCGCCCTCGAACAGGATGACCAGATTCTGGCGATTCTTGAAGTTGGCCCAGGAACCGCGGTCGGAGAGCGTGTAGGCGTCCATGCCGGCCGCGGTATTGAGCGTGGCGCCCATGCCCGAACCCGTCTGCTTGTACCAGTCCTTGTCTTCCGGCACGCCGTCGCCGGCGGCTACCCAGAAGCGCTTTTCGGCTGCGTTGGTCCCGCTGCGATCAGCACGCGAGGCAAAGGGGCTCCCATTGGCAGCCACTTTCTGGAAGGCCTCGACCGCGCTCTTTGCGCCCTTCACGCCGGCCGGATCATCCTTGGGGCCGATGATGACGAAGTCGTTGTACATCACGTCCTTGCGGTAGGCGCCGTAGCCTTCGGCCACGAACTTGTCTTCCTTGACGCGATCATGCACCAGCAAGGCATCCGCATCGCCGCGACGCCCCGTATCCAAGGCCTTACCGGTCCCTTGGGCGACGACATTGACTTTCACACCCGATGCTTTCTCGAAGATCGGCAGGATGTAGCCGAAAAGCCCGGAGTTCTGTGTGGAAGTGGTCGACGCCAGGGTGATGCTCTCACCGGCGTGGGCGCTGATGGCGGCAGCACCCACCAGCAGAGCGGCGGTCAGGTGACTCAGAAAGCGACGTGCCATGGGAGTTCTCCTTCAATGAAGCGTTTGGCCTCGTCAGAGGCGGGGTTGGTAAAGAAACCGCGAACGGAGGTGTGTTCCCGCACCTTGCCCTCGGCCAGAAAAACGATGTCGTCCGCCAGGCGCGTGGCCTGACCGAGATTGTGGGTCGTCATGACGATCTTGGCGCCCTCGGTACGAATCTCGCGCACGATGCGCTCGACGGTTTCGACGGCAGAGGGGTCGAGGCTGGCGGTGGGCTCGTCGAGCAGCAGCAGCCGTGGCCGGGTGAGCCACACACGCCCCAGGGCCAGGCGCTGTTGTTCCCCGCCCGACAAGCGCCGGGCGTTGTCGCGCGCGCGATCGGCCAGACCGATACGTTCGAGCATGGCCAAGCCACGTGCCTCGCGCTCGGCGCGCTTGATGCCGCGCGGCCGCAGGCCCAGCGTGACGTTTTCGAGCACCGATTCCCGCAGCATGAGCGGGTGCTGAAACACCATGCCAACCTGCATGCCGTCGAAAGACGCGCCGCCCCAGTCAATCGCACCGCCGGTCGGTTCGAGCAGCCCGCACAGGGTGCGCAGCAAAACGCTCTTGCCGGCGCCGTTGGGGCCGAGCACGATGGTGATGCCTTCGCCGGAAAGTGTCAGGTCGACGCCATCGAGCACGCGTCGACCGTTGGGCGCGAAACGCACTTGTTCGAGATGAAGCGGAAACAGGCTCATCCGAAGCGCCTCAACACCCAGGTGCGTGTCAGAAAGGCCGCACCGTTGAGGAACAGGATGACCGCCATGAGCACGATGCCGAGCGCAATCGACAAAGGCAGGTCACCCTTGCTGGTTTCCAAGGCAATGGTGGTGGTCATGACGCGGGTGAAGCGATCGATGTTGCCGCCCACGATCATCACCGCGCCGACTTCCGACATTGCGCGCCCGAGCCCGGCGAGTACCGCGACCATCAGCGAAAAGCGACAATCGCGCAGCAGCACCTTGACCATGCCCCACCAGGTAAAGCGCAGCGCTGCGAGTTCTTCGTCGTATTGCCGCCAGGCATCTTCAACCACCTGGCGCGAGATGGCCGCCATCAACGGCACCACCAGCACGACCTGGGCGATCACCATGGCAGCAGGGGTATAGAGCAGGCCGAGATGGCCGAGCGGCCCCGAACGGGACAGCGAAAGGTAGACCACGACGCCGACCACCACCGGTGGCAAGCCCATGAATCCATTGATAACGGTACCCGCTATCTCCTTGCCGCTATAACGGCCAACCGCCAGGCAAGCACCCAGTGGCAAGCCGAAAAACGCGCCAATCAAAACAGCCGTGCCGCTGACTTTGAGAGACAGCCACACGATCTGGGCAACGCGATGATCGAAACTACCTAACAGGGCAAACGCATCGACGAACGCATGCGTCAGTCCGTTCAACTAAATCTAACCTCCACCTCTTTGCATGGCCCGATCAAGCCGTTCCAGCAAGGCTATTCGTTCGGCGTCGTCACCGCCGGAAAATTCGTATTTCACTTTCAGCACCGGGAGTTCGAACAAACCGATGCGGCGAGGCGACATGGCCACCGCGCTCAAGCGGAGCGACACACTACCGCATTCGACCTTGAACTGACCAGCCCCGAGTGCCGTGACGGCACCCGGGGCGGCTTTGTTCAGACTGCGATCGAACTCGCTCAGCGTGGCGCCGACCTCTCGCTCGAACGCATTGAGCGACTCAGGGGTATAAAGCAAGCTCAACCACCCGCAACAGGCGGCCAGATTGCCAACTCGTCGTTCTCCTGCAAGGCGTGCGTACGCCGTTGACCGGGAGGAATGAAGACACCATTGACGAGCACCAGATGAGCGAGCTTCTCCGGCACCTGGTACCGGTCGATCATCTCCTGCACCGTCGTCCCCTCATCGACATCTAGCGCTAGCACATTGCCTTTGCGCGCTGGCGGGAGATAGTCCGTCAGCGTCGCGAACAGCTTGAAGGCAATCTTCATGCAGCAGTCCGGGCCAAGGAAACGGGCTGCGTCGTCGCCACATAGGCTTCGAAGAACGCGGCCGGGTTTTCCAGCAGGCGGTCTTTCCACTCACCCAGGTGCTGACGCCCCTGGATCAGGCCGCGCAACGCACCAACGTGTTCAGTGCGTCCGATGGTCGTTGCACCGATGAGCACGTCGTCCTTGAACTGCAGGCTGATGTAGCGGTATTTGGACTCTTCGACCAACTCGACACTCTGGCCGTTTTCATCGCCCCACCACTGGCCGAACGACGTCGAGATCAGCCCCAGGGTGTCGAGCACGTTGATCGCCAGAACGCCCGGCAACTCGGTGTTGCCACCGCTCATGTTGACCGCAGCCACACGCGCCTGATCGGCCGCGTTCGGCTGAATGGCCGACACCATGTGCTCGCCGGTAAAGAAGTCCAGCCCGGCAGCCACGTCACCCGCGGCGTAGATATTTTCGACATTGGTGCGCATGGCGGCATCCACCAGCACGCCGCCCTCAACCTTCACGCCCGTGCCGTCGAGGAAGTCCACATTGGGTTTGACACCCGCTGCCACGATCACCACGTCAACTTCCATCACTTCGCCAGTCGACAGCGTGACCGACACCGGCCCCTCGTGAGGCTTGCCACTTGGCGCCTCGCCGCTGCCACCGGTAAAGGTGTTGACGATGCTGCGGATCATGCCGCCGACACCACCGCTGCTGGGGTTGTCTGCCACCGCGCCAACCGGCTCGATGCGCTCCACCCGGGCTTCGGTGCGCAC
>JBNKNO010000002.1:114163-123587 GCA_050293885.1 Rhodocyclaceae bacterium
TATCGGCCAGTGTCCAACAGTTTTGCACCTGCGGCAGATCCAGACCGGGAATCGGCGGTTGCACGGGATGCGAGCCGGTCGCGACCAGCAGACGATCGTAGGATTCGACGCTGTTGTCGGCAAAATGCACCATTTTTCGCTCGGCATCCACGGACGCCGCACGCGCGTTCTTTTGATCGATACGCAGACGCTCGAAATGGTCCGGCTTCTTGCGCAGGAAAGTCCCCGGCTCGTCAATATTCCCTTCCAGAAGGTAGGGAATCGCCATGCGCGAATACGGCGGCAGGCTTTCGCAACCCACCATCAGAATTTCGCAATCCTTGTCGGCGGCACGCAGCGCCTCGGCGGCGACGACACCGGCCGGACCGTTACCCAAAATAACGTGTTTCATGAATGCTGTCCTCACTTGCTCGGTCTCCCCGCTTGCGTTTGTCGAAGCGGGTACGCAACAACCCCGGCGGCAACAATTCGTTGCGGCCGGGGTTTTCGCTTGGCTTGGCGGTTAGAGCCCCAGGCGTCCCAGCGTTTCCTGGGTCGGGACACCTTCTTCCGTCCAACCCCGAATCGCATAGTACTCAGGCAGCATCTTGTCGATACCGCTGACCAGGCCCTTGGCCGGACCAACCGTTGCCGCTTCGGTCTTCAGACGCGGCGGCAGGTCATCATCCTTGCGGGTGAAGCCGGCTTCGAGGTTGTACTTGCGCTCCATGTTCCAGATCCGCTCGCCAACATCGTTGAGCTTCTCCAGCGACCAGTCGCCCTCGCAAGCGGCCTGGACCTGAGGCTGAACATCAGTCAGCGTCCAGGCAAAGGAGGTAAACACGCAGATACCGGCCGCATCGAACACGGCGGTGGCATCCTGGAAGGCCTTGACCAGTTCCGGCTTGCCGTCCGTGGTGAGCGGGTCGGTCTTGACCGGAATACCCAGCACTTCCGAGGCCACGGTATAGCTGCGCAGGTGGCAGGCGCCGCGGTTGGAGGTGGCGTAGGTGAGGCCCATACCCTGAATGCCGCGAGCGTCGTAGGCAGGGAATTCCTGGCCCTTGACGGTCATCGACAGCTCGGGGTGACCATACTTGGCGCAAAGACGTGCGGAGCCCTGACCAATTTCCTTGCCGAAACCTTCGCCCGTGGCGGTCAGTTCGGTCAGCTTGGCAAGTGCCTCGGCCGAACCGAACGGTGCCTCGATGCCGATTTGCTCCTTGGTCAGCACACCCATTTCGTACAGTTCCATCACGGCGCCGATGGTCGCACCGTAGGAAATCGGGTCCATACCGTCTTCGTTGCACAGCATGTTGGCGTACTGCAGGGCTTCCAGATCGCCAACACCGTTGGCGGCGCCCAGTGCCCAAGCAGCTTCGTACTCCAGGCCACCCGACGCATCCCAGTATTTCGGGCTGTTCTTGACGGTGAAGTGATCCTTGTCAATCTGCGAAATACGGCCGCAGGCAATGGTGCAGCCAAAGCAGGCGGCGTTGGTGATGAGGTGGCTCTTGCCGTCCGACTCACGCTTCTCGTGCATGGCTTCTGCCGAGATCTTGGAAGCGTCTTCGAACTGAACATCCTTGTGATTTCGGGTCGGCAGTGCGCCGATCTCGTTGATCACGTTCATGAGCACCTGGGTACCGTAGGTCGGCAGACCCTGGCCCGTCACGGCGTTCTCGGAGAGCACCTTCTTGCCATCTGCGGTCGCCTTGAAGAAGGCCTGAGCATCGGCGATGCCGCCAACACCTTTGGTACCACGCAGCGCGACGGCCTTGAGGTTCTTCGATCCCATGACAGCACCCACGCCCGAACGGCCAGCCGCACGGTGCAGGTCGTTCACGATGCAAGCGTAGAGCACTTCGTTCTCACCGGCGCGGCCGATGGAAGACACACGCACCTGCGGATCCTGGAGATGCTCCTTGATGGTCTCTTCGGTCTCCCAGCAGGTCTTGCCCCACAGGTGAGAAGCGTCGCGCAGTTCTGCCGTGTCGTTCTCCACGTAGAGATAGACGGGCTTGGGCGACTTGCCTTCGAAAATGATCATGTCCCAGCCGGCGAACTTCATCTCGGCGCCAAAGAAACCGCCGGAGTTCGAGCAGGCAATGGCACCGGTCAAGGGGCCTTTGGTGACGACGGTGTAACGACCACCGGTGGATGCCATGGTGCCGGTCAGCGGACCGGTCGACATGATCATCTTGTTTTCAGGCGACAGCGGATCGACCTTCGGGTCCGTTTCTTCAACCAGATACTTGGTTGCCAGGCCACGGGAGCCAAGGTACTGATCGGCCCACGCCATGTTGAGTGGTTCAGGGGTGCACGTGCCTTCGGAAAGATTCACGCGCAGGATTTTGCGAGTCCAAGCCATGATTCAATCCTCCTTAGGCTGATGCCGGAGTGGACTTGGAAGCCCACTGACGCATTTTGTCCAGACCGGTCCAGTCGGCATCGACATAAGTGATCGCACCCGTCGGACAGGCGTTGGCACAGGCCGGGTTGTCGTCGCACAGGTCACATTTCTGAACCTTGCCGACATCCGCCATGTAGTTCACCGTGCCGAACGGGCAGGCGATGGTGCACACCTTGCAACCGACGCAAACGTCTTCGTGCACAATTTTCGCACCGGTGCTGGCATCAAGATTGATGGCGTCGACCGGACAGGCGGTCATGCACCATGCTTCGGAACACTGGGTACAGGTGTACGGCACCTTGCGCCCTTCTGCTTCGAAGTTGAACACCTTGATACGCGATTTTGAGGGATTGAAGACCCCGTGATGCTCGTAAGAGCAGGCCATTTCGCACTGAAGACAACCGGTGCATTTGGCGGGGTCTATATGAAGAGATTTCTGCATCGACCGTTTCCTCTTGGATATTAGTTGTCTGGCGCAGCCTCTGACGGGCCGATATATCCTCCAGAAGATAGCGCTGGCTACCATATCTGGAGGGCACCATTTCCTCCCTCACGCGGCCACTGGTTGCAGTACCGCGAACGTGGTGTCAGCATAACGCGAAAGCCTCGATTGTCAACGGGCGCAAATCCAGCACTGGCGGTGTTTTTGGACCAATTGCACTGCGATGCAATAGACGCACTGCAGCACAACCGCTACCATCGTGCCGCCAGCTCACGAAAACGGAACTTGCATGAACAACCAGACCGCCAGCAACAGCACTGCAAGCCGGACCGCGCTATCGGTAGAAGAGGCGCGGCAATCGATCATTTCAGCGCTCAATCCGATTCGAGGCTGGGAAAGCGTCGCTATCCGTGATGCGCTCGGTCGCGTCCTGGCAAAAGATGTTGTTGCGCCGCACAATGTGCCCGCACATGACAATTCGGCCATGGATGGGTATGCACTCAGCAGTGCCGACTGCGCCGGGGAAGACACGAGTACGCTGAAGGTCGTGGGGACGGCACTTGCGGGCAACGCGTTCTCGGGCCAGATCGGCGAGGGGCAGGCCGTGCGCATCATGACCGGTGCCATGGTGCCCCGCGGCGCCGACTGCATCGTGCCGCAGGAATTTGCCACGGCCACCGGCGACAGCGTCACCATCAATGGCCGGCTCAAGGCCGGACAAAACATTCGCCGCGCCGGCGAAGATCTCACCAAGGACGCGCCGGCCCTGAAGGCGGGCACGCGGGTCGGCCCCGCCGAACTCGGCCTGATCGCCTCACTGGGGGTCGCCGAGGTTACCGTTGTGCGCCGCCTGCGGGTGGCGTTTTTCTCCACCGGCGATGAAGTCGCCTCCATCGGCAAACCGCTGGCGCCCGGACAGATATACGACAGCAACCGCTACACGCTCTACGGCGTACTCACCCGGCTCGGTTGCGACCTGATCGACATGGGGGTCATCCCGGATCGACCGGAGGCCATCGAAGCCGCCTTTACCGACGCAGCGAGCACCGCCGATGTCATTCTGACTTCCGGTGGCGTATCGGTGGGCGAAGCGGACTTCATCAAGGAGATGGTCAACCGTCTGGGCAAGGTCGACTTCTGGAAGCTCAACATCAAGCCCGGTCGCCCCATGGCCTTCGGACGAATCGGCGACACCTGGCTGTTTGGCCTGCCCGGCAATCCGGTGGCGGTGATGGTGACCTTCTACCAGTTCGTGCAGGATGCGCTATTGGCGCTGATGGGCGTCACCCCGCTGCCCGATCGACCGACCCATCCTGCCCGCTGTCTGACCGACATCCGCAAGATGCCGGGGCGTCGCGAGTATGTTCGTGCCGTGCTGCGCCAGGAAGCGGGTGAATCGGTGGTCAGCCCGACAGGCGCCCAAGGCTCGGGGGTGCTGAGTTCCATGTCGGACGCGAACTGCTTCATCGTGCTGCCGGAATCTCGCGACAGTGTGGCGGCTGGCGAGACCGTGGACATCCAGCTGTTTGAGGGCCTGGTCTGACCCGGCCGCACCGAGCGCACAAAAAAACGCCGGGATAAACCCGGCGTTTTTGCGTCAACCACGCGACGACTCATTGTGCGCTGATCAGCACCTCGACCCGACGATTGGCGGCACGCCCCTCGGCAGTCGCATTATCGGCGACGGGCTCGTCCTCTCCCTTGCCTTGTGCAACCATCCGCGCGGTCTCGACACCCTTGCCGGCAATATATGCGACCACGGCTTCGGCGCGCGCCTCGGAAAGCGACTGGTTGTAGCCGGCACTGCCCGCGCTGTCGGTATGACCGATCACGGTCGCCTGACTTTGCGACACGGCCGTCATGGCGGTCGCAATCCGATCGAGTGCGGCCTGGGCGGCCGGATCGATCGCACTGCTGCCCGAAGCAAAGGCCATCTCGCCCGGCATGGTCACGCGCAGTGCATCAGTCGTCGCTTCGAGTGCCAGGCCCATCGACTCGAGTGACCCGAGTTGCGCTTTCAATTGATCCATCGGCGAGACGACGACCGGCTCGGGCATCGCTTTGGGTGCCGGTTCAGCGGGCGGTTTGGTGGCACATGCGGACAACAGGGCGAGGGAAGCGAATGCGATCAGGATGATGGATTTCATGAACAACCTCTTGAAACGATGAATTGATTCGTCGACGCGACGGCCAGTTTGCTCGCCGCGAAAATCTAAACATCATATATCAATTGTCATAATACGAAAGCCGTCAGAAACATGAAGACAACAAAAAGCCCCCGCCGCGGCGGGGGCTTCGCTGATGCGCAAAAGCCTTACATACGCGCAATCATGGCATCGCCGAACTCGGAGCACGACACTTCGTCGGCCCCTTCCATGAGTCGGGCAAAGTCGTAGGTAACCTGTTTGTCGGCAATCGCGGCTTCCATGGCATTGATGACGCGATCGGCCGCTTCGGTCCACCCCAGGTGGCGCAGCATCATCTCGGCCGAGAGAATCAGCGACCCCGGATTGACCTTGTCCAGCCCGGCGTACTTCGGCGCCGTGCCGTGGGTCGCCTCGAAGATGGCGTAGTTGTCCGAGATGTTGGCCCCCGGCGCGATGCCGATGCCGCCCACCTGCGCCGCCAGTGCGTCGGACACATAGTCGCCATTGAGGTTGAGCGTGGCGATCACGTCGTACTCGCCCGGACGCAGCAGGATCTGCTGCAGGAAGGCGTCGGCAATCACGTCCTTGACGATGATGTCCCTGCCCGATTTCGGGTTGGTGAACTTGCACCACGGACCGCCGTCCATTTCCACCGCACCGAATTCGCTCTTGGCCAAACCGTAGCCGAAGTCGCGGAACGCGCCTTCGGTAAATTTCATGATGTTGCCCTTGTGCACCAATGTGACGCTGGCGCGGTCGTTATCGATCGCATACTTGATCGCGGCACGCACGAGACGCTCGGTACCCTCTTTGGAGACCGGTTTGATGCCGATACCGGAGGTCTCCGGGAAGCGGATCTTGGTCACGCCCATCTCGTTCTGCAGAAAGTCGATGACCTTCTTCGCGCCGTCGCTCATGGCCTGCCATTCGATGCCGCAGTAGATGTCTTCGGTATTCTCGCGGAAGATGACCATGTCGGTCTTGGACGGATCCTTCAGCGGCGAGGGCACGCCCTTGAAGTAACGCACCGGACGCACGCACTGGTAGAGGTCGAGTTCCTGACGCAGCGCCACGTTGAGAGAGCGGATGCCGCCGCCCACGGGGGTGGTCATCGGCCCCTTGATCGATACGGAAAATTCCTTGAGCACGTCCAGGGTCTCTTTTGGAAGCCACTCGTCCGGACCGTAGATCTGGGTGGATTTCTCACCGGCATAGACTTCCATCCAGTGAATCTTCTTCTGGCCGCCATAGGCCTTTTCCACCGCCGAGTCGATCACCTTCTTCATCACGGGGGTGATATCGATGCCGATACCGTCGCCCTCGATAAAGGGAATGATCGGGTTGTCGGGAACGGGTTGGCCCGGGACAATCTTTTGCCCTTCGGCGGGAACCTTGATGTGAGATGCGCTCATTCCTACTCCCTCGTCTTATCACTCGTACAGGACACGCGAGCGTGCAACCGGAGGCGTCGTCTCCGCACTCCCTGCCCTCACGGGTATGGGCGGGTTCCGGTCATGGCTGCGCCACAAGGCACCGCGGTTGGCGATGCGCTTGCGTTTTGATTATCGCTCAAAATCCGTTCACTTTCCTGCGGGCGAATTTCCATCGGGCATTCCGGGGCGGATGCAAAAACGCCCGACCATCGGCCGGGCGTTCGTCCACTCACAAAGCCGTCGCGCTCAGAGCGCCATCACACCGTTGAGCGTTGCGCTCGGCCGCATCACGGCGTCGCACATCTCATCGTCCGGCTGGTAGTAACCACCGATATCGGCGGGTTTCCCCTGCACCGCAGACAGTTCGGCGATGATCTGCGCTTCGTTGTCGGCCAGCGTTTTGGCCAGTGATGCGAAGTGTGCCTTCAGCTCGGCATCATCGTCCTGCGCCGCCAGCGCCTCGGCCCAGTACAAGGCGAGATAGAAGTGACTGCCGCGGTTGTCGAGTTCGCCCGTTCGGCGTGACGGCGACTTGTTGTTGTCGAGCAACTTGCCGGTGGCTTCGTCGAGTGTCTTCGCCAGCAGCTTGGCACGCGCGTTGCCGGTCTTGAGGCCCATGTCCTCAAGCGACACCGCCAGCGCCAGAAACTCGCCGAGCGAATCCCAGCGCAGGTGGTTTTCTTCCACCAGTTGCTGCACGTGCTTGGGCGCGGAGCCGCCGGCACCGGTTTCGTACATGCCGCCACCGGCCATGAGCGGCACGATCGACAGCATCTTGGCGCTGGTGCCCAGCTCCATGATCGGGAACAGGTCGGTGAGGTAATCACGCAGGATGTTGCCGGTCACCGAAATGGTGTCGAGACCGCGAATCACACGCTCGAGCGTGTAGCGCATGGCGCGCACCTGCGACATGATCTGGATGTCCAGGCCATCGGTGTCGTGATCCTTGAGGTAGGTCTCGACTTTCTTGATCAGTTCGTTCTCGTGCGGACGATACGGATCGAGCCAGAAGATGGCCGGCATGCCGGAGTTGCGGGCACGGTTGACGGCCAGCTTGACCCAATCACGAATCGGCGCGTCCTTCACCTGGCACATGCGCCAGATGTCATCCTTCTCCACGTTCTGCGACAACAGCACTTCGCCGGTTTCCAGATCGGTGATGTTGGCGACGCCGTCTTGCGGGATCTCGAAGGTCTTGTCGTGGGAGCCGTATTCCTCGGCTTTCTGCGCCATCAGGCCCACGTTCGGCACCGTGCCCATGGTGGCCGGATCGAAGTTGCCGTTGGTCTTGCAGAAGTTGATCATCTCCTGATAGATGCGGGCGAAGGTCGATTCCGGCATCACCGCCTTGACGTCCTTCTGGCGGCCATCGGCGCCCCACATCTTGCCGCCGGAGCGAATCATCGCCGGCATCGAGGCATCGACGATGACGTCGTTGGGCGAATGGAAATTGGTGATGCCCTTGGCCGAGTCGACCATCGCCAGCTCGGGGCGGTGCTCGTGGCAGGCATGCAGATCGTCGATGACTTCTTCACGCAGCGAGCGCGGCAGGGTGGCGATCTTGTCGTACAGATTGACCATGCCGTTGTTGACGTTGACGCCCAACTCGCGGAACAACGCGGCGTGCTTCTTGAAGGCGTCCTGATAGAAGATCTTGACGCAGTGGCCGAACACGATCGGGTGCGACACCTTCATCATCGTCGCCTTCACGTGCAGCGAGAACATCACGCCGGCCTGGCGTGCATCTTCGATCTGCTCTTCATAGAACTCGCACAAAGCCTTCTTGCTCATGAACATCGAGTCGATGACCTCGCCGGCGAGCAGACTGACCTTGGGTTTGAGCACGATGGCCTCGCCCTCCTTGGTGATCAGTTCCATCTTCACGTCGCGCGCCTTGTCCAGCGTCATCGACTTTTCGCCGTGGTAGAAATCGCCATGCTTCATGTGCGAGACGTGGGTGCGCGATGCCTGGCTCCACTTGCCCATCGAGTGCGGGTGCTTGCGGGCGTAGTTCTTCACCGCGGCGGGTGCGCGGCGGTCGGAGTTGCCTTCACGCAGCACCGGATTGACGGCCGAGCCCAGGCATTTGCCGTAGCGGACCCGGAGCGCCTTCTCTTCATCGGTCTTCGGATCTTCCGGAAAATCGGGCACCGCGTAGCCCTTGCCCTGCAGTTCCTTGATGCATGTCTGTAGCTGCGAGACCGAGGCGCTGATGTTGGGCAGCTTGATGATGTTGGTGTCCGGATCCTGCGTCAGACGGCCGAGCTCGGCGAGGTTGTCAGTGACTTTCTGATCGTCGCTCAGATATTCGGAAAACTCTGCCAGCACACGCGAGGCGACCGAGATGTCGCTGGTGGCCACGTTGATGCCGGCGGGCGCAGCGAAGCGACGGATCACGGGCAGCAACGAACGGGTTGCCAGCAGCGGCGCTTCGTCCGTGAGCGTGTAGATAATGGTGGATTGACGCGACGTCATGAAAAGAACCTCCCTCAAGGTGATGTCGGCGCAGTGGCCGGGCTGTCGCCAGCAGTTGCCGGCGACACGGTTTCCGGACCGGATCGGCGGTGCGTGTCATGACGTTCCGGCCGGATCTGAACGCCCGGTCCGAAACAAAGCCTGCGGCACATCACACTGAATGGCCCGGCTGCCTTGCTGCCCTCTCTACGCGCTGCTCTGCTGGCAAACAAGGTCGCGTGTCATGCGCTTGCGCACACCCCCGGTTTCCCGGAAAAGGCGCAATTATACTGTTTCAGTCGCCACATCGACGCAGCGCATGCGCACTGGAAGCACGGCGTGGCTTATTAAGAATGTTAGTGGATGCTAAAATAACGCGGTCTGGCGTGCAGCGGCGTGTTCGTCGCCCGACGCGTCCGACCCGTGTTGAGGAGGCTGCATGGAAGTCGCACTCGGAGAAGGTCCGGTTGCCCACTCGATCGCCCAGGCGCTGATCGAAGGCTTCAACAAGCACTACCGGATCTTTCGCGAGACCAGCCGCAAGGCCAAGGATCTG
>JBNKNO010000002.1:123748-128066 GCA_050293885.1 Rhodocyclaceae bacterium
ACTGCTCATCAATCACAAGCAGCCCGAGCTGGCCGAGACCTTCTTCAACTCGGTGTGCTGCAAGATCCTGCATCGCACCTATTTCAACAACGACTATATCTTCGCTCGGCCCGCCATGTCGGTGGAGTTCATCGAATCCTTCCCGCCGGTGTATTCGAGTTACTACCTGCATGCAGAGGGCTTTCGCGAGACGGTGCGCCAGATCGTCGACGACTTCGACTGGCAGCGGCCTTTCGACGATCTCGATCGGGACCTGGACTACGTGACACGAACCATCGCCGAGTATCTGGGCGAGTGGCCGGAGCGCGAGGTCAACTTCCAGATCCAGGTGCTCTACTCGGCCTTCTACCGCAACAAGACGGCCTACATCATCGGCAAGGCCATCAACGGCTACAACGAATACCCCTTCGCCATGCCGGTGCGCCACGACGAACACGGCAAGCTCTACATCGACACCATTTTGCTCGAGGCCTGGCGCATCTCGGTGCTGTTCTCGCTCTCACGCGCCTACTTCATGGTGGATATGGAAGTGCCCTCGGGCTACGTGCAGTTCCTGCGCTCGATCATGCCCAACAAGCCGCGCAGCGAGCTGTACACCATGCTGGGGCTGGGCAAGCAGGGCAAGACCATGTTCTTCCGCGACCTCATCTCGCACCTGCGCCATTCGAACGACCAGTTCATCATCGCACCGGGCATCCGCGGGCTGGTGATGCTGGTGTTCACGCTGCCCTCCTATCCGTATGTGTTCAAGATCATCAAGGACGTGTTCGGCGCCTCCAAGAACATGGACCGCCCCACCGTCAAGAAGAAGTACCTGATGGTCAAACACGTCGACCGGGTCGGGCGCATGGCCGACACGCTTGAGTTCTCCAACGTCGCCCTGCCACTGTCGCGCTTCCACCCCGAACTGCTCAAGGAGCTCAACGATCTGGCCGACTCGTCCTTCGAGATCGAGGGCGACGCGGTGGTGATCCGCCACCTCTACATCGAGCGGCGCATGACCCCGCTCAACATCTATCTGGAAAACGCCAGCGAAGCGCGCACCGAACACGCCGTGCGCGAGTACGGCAACGCCATCCGCGAGATGGCGGCGGCCAACATCTTCCCCGGCGACATGCTGTGGAAGAACTTCGGCGTCACCCGCTACGGCCGAGTGGTGTTCTACGACTACGACGAAATCGAGTACATGACCGATTGCAACTTCCGCGCGATTCCGCCGGCGCCCTACCCGGAGATGGAGATGTCGGGCGAGGCCTGGTACTCCGGCGGTCCGCACGACATCTTCCCCGAGGAATTCGCCACCTTCCTGCTGGGCCGGCCGGCCATCCGCAAGGCCTTCGTCAAGCATCACAAGGATCTGCTGAGCCCGAAAGTTCTGGCAGGGCGCGCAGCAGCTCATCCGCGATGGCCACGTGGAAGACTTCTTTCCCTACCCGCTGGAGCTGCGCTTTCGCAATCGCTTCGCGCCCGACGCCACGCCCACCGACACCGAGGCCATCCCCACATGAACCCCGCGCGCACCGGACTCACCCTGCTGCTCTCGCTGGCGCTGCTCGCCCTCGCGCCACTGGCCCACGCAGACGACGCCATCGAACTCACCCCCATCCAAGTGGGCGAGCACAGCTGGTACTTCCAGGGCGAATCCGGCGCCGCGTCGGCGGCCAACAAGGGCTTCATGTCCAACGCCGGTTTCGTCATCACCAACGACCAGGTCATCGTGTGGGACGGTCTGGGCACCCCCGCCCTCGGTCAGGCCATGGTCGAGGCCATCCGCAAACTCACCCCGCTGCCGATCAAGCTGGTGATCGCCAGCCACTACCACGCCGACCACATCTACGGGTTGCAGGCGTTCAAGGCGCTCGGCGCGCAGATCTGGGCGCACGAGAATGCGCACCGCTATCTGAGCAGCGACGTCGCCGTCAATCGGCTCGCGCAACGCCGCGAAGCGCTCTTCCCGTGGGTCAATGAAGACACCCATCTCGTGCCGCCCGACCGTACCCTCGAGGCCGGCGAATCCTTTTCCCGCGGTGGCATCGACTTCCGCCTGATCGACGCCCACGGCTCACATGCGCCGGACGACATGATGTTGCTGGTGGTGAACGACGGCGTGCTCTATTCCGGCGACCTGTTCTTCGACGGCCGCGTGCCGTTCGTGGGCGACGCCAACACCCGTCACTGGCTCAAGGCACTCGACAACATGCTCGACAGCCACCCCAAGGTCGTCGTGCCGGGCCACGGCCATGCCAGCAAGACGCCACAGAACGGCATCACGCTGACCCGCGACTACCTCGTCGATCTGCGGCAACAGATGGGCGCCGCCGTCGCCGAGCTCACTGATTTCGAGACCGCCTACGCCGCAGCCGACTGGTCGCGCTGGGCCAAGCTGCCGGCTTTCGAGGCCGCCAATCGACTCAACGCCTATGGCGTTTATCTCCAGATGGAACAGGAAGCCCTGCAGGGCAACCGCTGAACCGGGGGCGCATCATGGACATCACTCCCCTGCTCGACGCCTACGGCGAAAAAAACGTCATTGTCACGCTCGGCCTCGCCGCCGGCCTGTTGTTCGGCATTGCCGGCCAACGCTCGCGCTTCTGCCTGCGCTCGGCGGTCATCGAATTCTGGCGCGGCACCTGGGGCGAGAAGCTCGCCATCTGGCTGCTGGCCTTCTCCGCCGCCGTGGTCACCACCCAAGCCTTCGTCGCGCTTGGCTGGCTGGATGTCACCACCGCCCGCCAGCTCTCGGCCCGTGGCAGCCTCTCGGGCGCGCTGTTCGGTGGTCTGCTGTTCGGCATCGGCATGATCCTCGCGCGCGGCTGCTCCAGCCGCATGCTCATCCTCGCCGCCAGCGGTAACCTGCGTGCGTTGCTCTCCGGGCTCATCTTCGCGGTCACCGCACAAGCGGCCATGAGCGGCGCGCTTGCCCCGTTGCGCAACTGGCTCTCGGCCTTGTGGACGGTCGAAGGTGGCGCCGCCCGCGACCTGCTCGCCGCCTTCCACATGAACCACGTCGGCGGCATCGTCTTCGGCATCGGCTGGCTGGTGGTCGGCGCCACGCTCGTGCGCCGTCTCGCCCTGCCGCTGCGCAGTGTGCTTGGCGCGGTCGGCGTCGGCCTGTCCGTCGCCATCGCCTGGCTGGGCACCTACATGGTCGGCGCACGCGCCTTCGACCCCGTGCCCACCCAAAGCCTCAGCTTCACCGGCCCGTCGGCGGACATGCTCATGCTGGTGCTGGTGCCGGTGGGCAAGACCGTCGACTTCGACACCGCGCTGCTGCCCGGCGTCGTCCTCGGATCCTTCATTGCCGCGCTGCTCGCCCGCGAACTCAAACTCGAAGGCTTCAAGGACGGCCCCTCCATGCGCCGCTACATCGCCGGCGGCATGCTCATGGGCTTCGGCGGCATGCTCGCCGGCGGCTGCGCGGTGGGCAACGGCGTCTCCGGTGCCTCGGTGTTCTCGCTCACCGCCTGGATCGCCTTGCTCGGCATGTGGGTCGGCGCCGGGCTCACCGACTGGTGGTTCGACCGCCGCCTCGACAACAGCGCCCGCATGGCGGTGGTCGGCGGCGAAGAAGCGACCCCCGTCGCGCCATGACTTGCCGTCATCCCATATGGGCAAACGGGTTTGTCGGGCCTGTCGATGCATACACCCCCCTTGTTTGTCGATCAAATTCACTTATGGCCAACAAGGTATGATGACGCTCCCTCTCCATCGAGAACGCCGCATGCTCACCCCGCAAACATCCCATCAGCAAACCACCGCCAAACAGCTTGGCGAACTGAGTCTGGCAGCGCCGCACGTCGTGGCGCATCGCATGACGCGCATGTGGATGGCCGGCCCGGTCCTCTCCGAGCACGACCGCGAGGAGTTCACCGGCATGGTGATGGAGAAGCAGGACGCCTTTACCCAGTCGTGGATGGCGATGTTTGCCGAAGCCGCCCGGATACAACAGCAAATGCTGCAGTCCTTCGTCGCCAGCGCCCCCACGCTGTGGTGCGCCAACCCATTCACCTTCTGGATGGAGCTCGCCACCCACCACCAGGATTCCGCACATCGTGTGTTCAACAAGGGGCTGGCGCCGGTGCACCGCGCGGCAGTGGAGAACGCCAAGCGCCTGTCGCTGGTGGCATCGAACCAACAGACGTATTGACCGTGCGAACCGCCTGACCGGTTGGGCGCAAGGCTTGCCGGCGGGCATCCCGCGTCACAGAATGTGCATACCGCGCCACCTTCAAACGGTCGTCATGCACATTCAAATCGCCCGCACCGATACCGACCTCGAACGCATCAGCCCGGTCCTGCGGCAACTGCGCCACCGCTT
>JBNKNO010000002.1:128328-131650 GCA_050293885.1 Rhodocyclaceae bacterium
GGCGTACAGCGCTTCGACGCGCACCGCTTCTATCTGCGCGAACGTTTCTGCATCGCCAGCCACCACTTCTCAATTGATCTGACGGCGACCGACTGAACGACAGGCTGTTCGGCGGACACTGCCACCTCCGGCGAGTGGCACCGGTCCATTTGGCGCTGCATTTACAATTGTTCACATCACCCCGTCATCCGCGAAGGTCGATCGAACGAGGGCCGCAGGCCCGACTCGCCGAGTCACCGGCGGATCGCTCAATGCCCCCGCGCTGCTGAGGCTGAGCGCCGTTGC
The DNA here is from genome assembly GCA_050293885.1 of Rhodocyclaceae bacterium. GTDB lineage: Bacteria > Pseudomonadota > Gammaproteobacteria > Burkholderiales > Rhodocyclaceae > Nitrogeniibacter. The sequence continues at coordinate 128,614 of JBNKNO010000002.1, forward strand.
GGGTGAGCGCTGCGCGACACACCCGCCAATTCGAACGCTCGCCGTGCCATTGTCATCGGTGCGGGCGGCGCCCTGGCCACCTTGACCCGGCAACGGACCGAGCGCTAGGGTGAAAATCCGCAAGGGTTATTCCCGTCGGCAAGTGGGACAAGCATCCGGCGTACCGACCGACGTGTGCAGCCCTTTCTACACAAGCAACGAGATGGAGGAGATCACATGAGCGTAGCGCGAGTCACGGAAATCATCGCCGAATCCAAAAAGAGCTTCGACGATGCCATGAAGCAAGGCGTCGCCCGAGCAAACAAGACCTTGAAGAACGTCAGCGGCGCCTGGGTACAAGACCAGAAGCTGGTGATCGAGAAAGGCAAGATCGTCGGCTACCGGGTGAACATGAAGGTCACCTTCGTCCTGTCCAACTGACGATCGCGGCGCAAGCCGCACGGCAGGCATCCCCCCGGGGATATGAAAACGGCAGCCCACAGGCTGCCGTTTTTTTCAGCACACGCGCTTACGCCAGCCCCGGATTCCCCGCCATGCCCTTGAGCTTGGGCATATTGAGTTGCCGTGGCGCAATCGTCTTCTGACTGCGCAGGTAGCGCGCCACCACGTCCCACACCGGCTCGCCGCCGGCTGCCCGCGCGGCTTCGGCCACGGGCGCCCAACCGGCAACCTTGTACGTCTTGTCGGGGTCGATGGGCTTGCCGTCGAGGCGCATATCGACAATGCGTTTGCCCATGCCGGCCTTGGGATCGCAGCTGTATTGCAGGCCGCCGACACGCACCATGTCGCCGCCTTGCTGGTAGTAGGGGTCGGGGTTGAAGAGGTTGTCGCAGACGTCTTCGAGCACGGTCTTGATGAGGCTGCCCTTCATGTCCGTCACCGTGGTGTAGGGATAGGTGATGGCGGTCTGGTCGAGCAGTTGCTCCATGGTGATCGGGTCGCCGGGCAGCAGCGACGTACCCCAACGAAAGCCCGGCGAGAAGGCGATTTCGGCGTTCTTTTCGGCCATCAGCGCGTCGAGGATGAGTTGGTCCCACGAGCCGTTGAAGTTGCCGCGACGGTAGAGCAGGCCTTCGGTGACCGCGAGCTTCTCGGACAGCTTGTCGAGGAAGGGCGCGCGCACCTTCTCGATGTAGGCGGCCATCTCGGGATCGGCGGGCAGCAGGTTGGCGAACACCGGCATGAGCGTGTAACGGAAGTCGCTGACCTTGCCATCTTTCACGTCCAGATCCATCACACCGAGGAACTTGCCGTTGGAACCGGCATTGGTGACCAGCGTCTTGCCGCCGGCGTTTTCGACGATGCTGGGCCTGGGCATGCCGTCGTGCGTGTGACCGCCGAAGATGACGTCGATGCCGGTGACGCGCGTGGCCATCTTGAGGTCCACGTCCATGCCGTTGTGCGACAGCACCACCACCACCTGCGCGCCCTTGCCGCGCGCTTCATTGACCATCTCCTGCATACGCTCGTCCTGAATGCCGAAACTCCATTCGGGCGTGAAATAGCGCGGGTTGGCGATGGGCGTGTAGGGAAACGCCTGGCCGATGATGGCGACCGGCACGCCGTTGATCGGCTTGATGACGTAGGGCTTGAAGACCGGGTCTTCGAAGTCGGTGGTCTGGACGTTCTGCGCGACGATGTCGATGGCACCGGCGAAGTCCTTGGCTTCGATTTCCTTGACGCGCTCGGCGCCGTAGGTCGATTCCCAATGCAGCGTCATCACGTCCACGCCCAGCAGCTTGGCGGCGTCGACCATATCTTGCGCCTGGGTCCACAGGGCAGTGCCCGAGCCCTGCCAGGTGTCACCGCCATCGAGCAACAAGGCGTCGGGACGACTGGCCTTCATGCGCTTGACGAGGGTGGACAGATGCGCAAAGCCGCCGACCTTGCCGTAGGTGCGTGCGGCGGCTTCGAAATCCAGATAGGTGTAGGCGTGCGATTCGATGCTGCCGGCCGGCACGCCAAAGTGCTTGAGGAAGGCGTCGCCCACCAGGTGCGGGGCGTGCCCGAACATGTCGCCGATGCCCAGATTCACGTCGGGCTCGCGGAAGTGGATCGGCAGCAACTGCGCGTGGCAGTCGGTCATGTGCAACAGGCTGACATTGCCGAAGCGCGGCCTGTCGTAGAGTTTGCCTGCAGCCTTTTCGGCGCTTGCAAAGTCGCTGTGCAGGCTCATGCCGCCGGCCGCGGCCACGGCGAGCATCTGTAGAAATTCGCGGCGATTCATGCTCATGGGGGTCTTCCTCGAGGCAAAAAGAGTCCGGCCGCCGAACCTGCGCCACACCCCTTCAAAGGGAACAGGCGGCGAGCAGGCCGTGGCCGGACAAGCGAGTCGAACTCAGCGTTTGTTGACGGGCGATTCCGGATCGAGCAAATACGCCATCACGTCCTTGATCTGCGCTTCGGTCAGCAACCCCGAATCACCGTTGCGCGGCATCAGGCTGCACGCGTTGAAGGCCTTGGCGTTGTAGATTTTCGCCCAGGTGTATTTGACGGTCTCCTCGGACGTACCGCGTTTCTTGCCATAGTTCTTGAGGCTCGGGCCGATGGTGCCGAAGGCGATTTCGGTGTGACTCAGTTCGTGGCAGTTGTAGCAACCCCCGCCATTGACGGCATCGGCCTTGTCCTTCCAGGTCAGCCCCTTGCCGCTGTAGGCCACCTTCTCGCCCTTCTTCCAGTCGCCCACGTACTGTCCGTCAGCGGGGTACTTCACCGTCGCCAACTGGGCCGCCTCGATCTGCGCCATGCGTGCGTTGCTCGGCGTCGTGCCGGAGCATTCCTTCTGGAAGTCGAGTTGGTAGAGCCGATGCTTTTCGGCAATCCCCTTCGAATGGAAGGACTGGTCCATCATCTGCTTGAACTCGGCGTACAACGCATCGTCCGCCAAGGCCACATTCGCCGCCAATACCAGCGGCGCAATCATCATGATCTTTTTCATCGCCGCCTCCTTAGCGCTTGATTCCGGGGGTGTTCATGACCGCACCGTTGGACTTTGCCGCCATGTAGACCGACAAGGCCTGCGTCACTTCGGAGCCAT
>JBNKNO010000002.1:131682-135415 GCA_050293885.1 Rhodocyclaceae bacterium
CAATCGTTGAGGCGTTTCTGCATGGTCCAGAACTGTCCGTTGGCCACGCGGTAGGCGGGCCAGCTGGTCCAACCCGACGCGGCCCCCTTGTGAGTGGTGATGTTGGGCAAGGCTTGCATGCGAATACGCTTGTCGTCGTCACCGTGGCAGGTCGCGCAGGAGAAATCCATCGGGCCGCCGCGGTAGAAGAACGCCATCTCCCCAAGCTTGTAGAGCCGCTTCATCTCGGGGTGCTTCATGCTCACCCTGACCTTCTCGCCCTTGGACTGACCGACCACGTAGGCGACGATCTGGTCCATCTTCTCCATCTCGCCCTTGCCCCACTTGCCCTTGATGAACTTGTCCGGCGAGATTCCCTGCAAGGTTTCCATACAGGTCATGAGGCGGCTTTCGAGATCCTGCACACGGCCGGTGTCCTTGAAGTAGCGCGGCATGTGCGCATAGGCGCCCTTGACCACACCGGCACCGAGGCCCAGATCGCATTTTTCGAGCGAGGCGTTTTTGGGACCACCCGGGGTCGTCCACACTTCCTCACCAGCCATTTCCCACAGTTCGGCCGGATTACCATCAGCTAGCAGTTCGCGGTACTGGTCCACGCTGTCCTGATTGGCATCGGCCAGTGCGTTCGTCGCGATGGCCGACAGGGCCGCGAACGTCGCACACATAAGACGCTTGTGCATCATTGTCTCCTCCTCAGTCGGGGCTTTCGCCCAACCGGCGGTGCGCGCCTCGACGCATCACCTTTGCCGGCATGTCACTTGATGACGACTTCGTCGCTCCGGTTGTCGCCTTTGTTGTCCACCCAGCTGATGGTGACCTTGTCGCCGGCGGCGCCGCCCTTGAAGCCGAACTTCAGGTACGGGTTCTTGGAAACGGATGGTCCGAAGTTGGCTGCCAGCACGACGCTATCGTTGTGCTTGGCGGTCAGTTCGGTGATGTAGTGCGCCGGAATCTTGTTGCCATCCGAGCCCTTGCGCCGCCCGGTTTCCATCGGGTGACTGACCAGAACTTTCACTGTCGTCGTGCCATCGGCATGGGTGGCACGGATACGCATCGGGTTACCCATAATTCAAATCTCCTTTGTCCGAAATGCGGATCAACCGCCACAACCACCGAGAGTGACCTTGATTTCCTTCTTGGTCATGTAGAACTTGTCGCCGGCCTTGACCACCGCGAACACGTTCGAGGTCTGCCCCATCTTCACCCGCGTCTGAATGTCAGGCTCGGTGCCCTCCGGGATGGTGAAGGACGCGGCCAGCATGTTCGGATTCTTTTCCACCAGAATCGCGATCTGCTGCGTGCCTGGCAGTTTGCTGGAGACGCCCACCGGCACGACCGCGCCGTTTTCAGCAATATCCGCCGCCGTCAGCACCACATCGCCGCTCTCGGCCGGCGCGCCAGCGCCCAAGGCCTTGAGTGCGTCTTCCATGGTCGTGGCATCGAACGCCGACTTGTTCCAGGCCGCTTGCGCCACCTCCGGCTTGAGCATGCCGGCCGCAACCAGCAAGCCGAACAGGCCCAGACCACCACCGGCCTTGAGCACTTCCCTACGTGATTGGTTCATTCCTCTCTCCTCTATCGCTTTTCGCGTTTACTGCGCTTTCGCGCCATCCAGAATCCACCGCACGATGGTCTGTATTTCTTCATCCTTCACATGGCCATGGGGCGGCATGGGTATCGCACCCCACACGCCCTTGCCACCGTTCTTCACCTTGGCCACCAGCATCGCCTCGGCACCGTCCTGGCCTTGGTACTTGGCCGCGACGTCGGTGTAAGCCGGCCCCACCAGCGCCTTGGCCACACCGTGGCAGGCCATGCAGCCCTTGTCTTTCGCCAGTTGCTCGCCGGCGGCGCCTGCCTTCTCGGCCCCTGCGGCGCCCGCTTTGCCTTCGCCCGTGACCTTACCGCGAACACCCCCGACGAGGCGGTTCTGCTCGGCCAGATTGCCGTGGGCATCGGCAGCATAGTCCGGCAAGGTGGAACCGATCTCGACCGTCTTCTTGCAGTTCTTCATGCACGCCGAATTGCTCACGTCGGGCTTGCCGCCATTACCCATGCCCTTGCCCGGCCACAGGCCGTGGTCGGTGGTCATGCCATTGCGGTTGGGCATCAGCGCCTGCACGTCGGCGATGTTCTGGTCGGACAACTCGAAGTCCGACGGCACCACGTTGGAGAGGTTCAACAGATACGCGAGCACGGCGTACACCTCGTCCGGTTTGAGCGACTTGGGCGATGTCCACGGCATGGCACGCTGAATGTAGTCGTACAGCGTCGAGAGGGTTGCCACCTTCATGAAGGTGGTGCGTTGGGGCGTCGAGCCGGTGCGCAGCGCCTTCACATGGCCGGTCTTCACGTCGTCAGCCGTCGTGCCCCCGACAAGGGGTGTGAACACTTCGTTCGACTCCCCGAAGGTGCCATGGCAGGACTCGCATTTTTCTTCCCACACGAGCGTGCCCTCTTCCACCGTCCCCTTGCCCTTGGGCAGGCCCTTGAAGTCCGGGCGCACGTCGATGTCCCAGGCTTTCACCTCGTCGGCCGTCGCCTCGCGGCCCAGGCCCTCGAAGGCGTTGGCATTCATGGCACCGGCCAGCACGGCGGCGGCCAGCAGCGTTTTAGAGAACCTGAACATTGCTGACCTCCCCGCTTTCAACCACTTTCCACGACTGGATGGCGTTGTTGTGATAGATCGACTTGGTACCGCGCACCTTGCGCAATTGGCCGTAGGAGGCCTGCACGTAGCCGGTTTCGTCCATGGCGCGCGACTGCAGGATGGCGGGCTTGCCATCCCAGTTCCAGTCGATGTTGAAGCGGGTCAACGCCTTGGAGAGCACCGGCGTCTCCAGTCGCGCCTGACGCCAGTTGATGCCGCCGTCGGTAGACACATCCACACGCTTGATCTTGCCGCGGCCCGACCAGGCCAGTCCGCTGATGTTGTAGAAGCCCTTGTCGAGCAGAATCTGGCCGCCCGACGGCGAGGTGATGACCGACTTGCACTCCTGCACCGAGGAGTACTGGCGGTGCTGACCGTCGGGCAACATGTCGATGTAGTGCACCGCCTCGTCCTTGGTCGCCCACGGCTTGTCACCCACTTCGATACGGCGCAGCCACTTCACCCAGCTCACGCCCTGCACGCCGGGCACGATGAGCCGCAGCGGGTAGCCGTTCTCCGGGCGCAGCATCTCGCCGTTCTGTCCGTACGCCACCAGCACCTCGCCCGACTCGACCAGCTCCATGGGAATGGTGCGGGTCATGGAGGAGCCATCCGCGCCTTCGGCCAGCACGTAGCGACCCTTCTTGAAATCCGCCCCGGCGTACTCGAGGATGTCGCGCAGTGGCACGCCGGTAAATTCGGAGCACGAGAGCATGCCGTGGCTGTACTGCACCGTCGGCACCGCCACGTTGCCCCACTCCATGCCGGTGTTGGCGCCGCACTCGATGAAGTGAATGCGCGACACCGACGGCAGGCGCAGGAGGTCGTCCATGGAGAACACCAGATTCTTGTTCACCAAACCGTTGATCATCAGGCGGTGCTTGCCCGGATCGACATCGTGCCAGCCCTGGTGATGACGCTCGAAGTGCAGCCCCGACGGCGTGATGATGCCGAACAGACCCTGCAGCGGCGCGAACGATACCGAGGAACCGCCCACCCGCGTCAGCCCCGGCGACTCGCGGCGCACGAGATTTCGCTCGTACTGCGACGGCATGCCGTAGGGGTGGGTGGCCACCGGCTGAC
>JBNKNO010000002.1:135534-145714 GCA_050293885.1 Rhodocyclaceae bacterium
CTTCTGCCTTTCGTGACGTCGGCAATCTGCGCCTGCGTCAGAAAGTTTTCGGGCGCGCGCCGGATGCGGCCCGCCCGGAAATCATCGTTCGACATCGTGTCTCTCTCCCCCAACAAGTGATATCGGGCTCATACCCGCTTCTCTTCTTCCATCCATTGCATCAACGCGGCGCGCTCGATCTCGGACAACTCGGCGCGATCCGCAATCGCCCGGCATACCGGCTGACACATGCCCACCAGATTCGGATCGACAATGCGGTAAAACACCTGCGCCCCATCACGGTCACGGTCCACCACCCCTGCCCGGTAGAGCAGGTTCAGGTGCCTCGAGGTGTTGGCCTGGGTCAGGCCCGTCGCCTCGGCCAGCTCGTTGACCGAGCACGCGCCGCGGCACAGACAATGCAAAATCTTCAAGCGGGTCGGCTCGGACAGCAGACTGAAGTAGCCAGCGACTTGTTCGAAGACTTTCCCCAGCGCATCCATGTCCGCCCTCCACGTTGATGTATATCAATTTATGAGTAGATGCTTATATAGTCAATGACTAATATTGTTGCAGCGCATGATGCTTTTATTTCCCAACCCGGGTAATCATGGCAAAAAAACGGCTTGGCAAATACATGCCAAGTTGATATGGAGAATGGTTAAAAGCAAGCAGGCATGCGGGATACGCCCACAGCGCAGCCGCATACGACCACCAAGGAGGAGACACCCCGTGAAACTGAAAAAACTGCTGATTGCAGCCGGCATGTGCATGGCCGCGTTCGCCGCGCATGCGCAGGATCCCGACCTGGCGCGCAACCTCGCGGCCACCTGCGCCAACTGCCATGGCACCAATGGCCACAGCCAGGGCGGTAGCGAAAGCCTGGCCGGCGAACCCAAGGAAAAGCTGCTGCGCAAGCTTGGTGAATTCGTCTCCGGCGACAAGCCGGCGACGATCATGCATCAGATCGCCAAGGGCTTCACCAAGGAACAGCTGGACATGATCGCCGAGTACTTCTCGGCGCAGAAGTGATCGGGAGGCGCACAGACATGATGAATCGACGCAACTTTCTCAAGGCTGCCGGCGTATCCGCAGCCACCGCATCGGTCGCCGGCGCGCTGCCGGCCTTTGGCAAAAGCATGAAGAACCTCGGGCACGTGGTGGTGGTCGGCGGCGGCTTCGGCGGCGCGACCGCAGCCAAGTATCTGCGCATGTGGAGCAATGGGGCGGTGCAGGTCACGCTGATCGAGCGCAATCCGAATTTCGTCTCCTGCCCGATCTCCAATCTGGTGATCGGCGGTCTCAAGCAGATGGAAGACATCACCGTCAGCTACGACAACCTCGCCAAGGTGCATGGAGTGAAGGTGATGCAGGATTCGGTCTCCGGCATCGATGCCACCGCGCGCAAGGTGACGCTCGCCTCGGGCGGCACGCTCAGCTACGACCGCCTGGTGCTGTCGCCGGGCATCGACTTCATGGTCGATGGCATCGGCGGGCTGGCGGGCAACCAGGACAAGATTCCGCACGCCTGGAAGGCCGGTGAGCAAACGGTGATTCTGCGCAAACAACTCGAAGCCATGCCCGATGGCGGCGTCTACGCCATGCACATTCCCAAGGCGCCCTACCGCTGCCCGCCGGGCCCGTACGAACGAGCCTGCATGGTGGCCAACTACCTCAAGCAGCACAAACCCAAGTCGAAGGTCATCGTGCTCGACGCCAACGAGGACATCCAGTCCAAGAAAGCGCTGTTCCGCAAGGCCTGGGAGACGCACTACAAGGACATCATCGACTATCGCCCGAACAACACCTTGCTCGAAGTGGACGTCGCCAACAAGACGGCGGTGATGGATTTCGAGAGCGTCAAGGCCGATGTGCTCAACGTCATTCCGCCGCAGCGTGCCGGCGCCGTGGCCGGCATGATCGGCTCCAATCTCGTCAATGATCGCTGGGTCGGCGTGAACTGGCTGACCGCAGAAGTCAGCGATGTGCCCAACGTGCACGTGGTGGGCGATGCGGCCTTTCCGGCGCCGGGCATGCCCAAGTCAGGCCACATGGCCAACCAGCAGGCCAAGGTGGCGGCAGCGGCCATCATCCGCCTGCTCGAAGGCAAGGCACCGAACGCCTCGCCGGTGGTGACCAACACCTGCTACAGCTTTGTCGCCCCCAAGAGTGTGGTGCATGTCACCTCGGTGCACCAGTTCGATCAGGAGAAGAAGACCTTCCTCAAGGTCAAGGGCGCCGGTGGGCTATCCCCCGCAGCCAACGAGTTGGAAGCCAAAACCGCGATGCACTGGGCCAAGAACATCTGGGCCGACATCCTCGCGTAAGCCGTTTGCGCGGCAACAATGAAAACGGGCCGCGACGCGGCCCGTTTTCATGACACCACCCGCGTTATTTGAGCGTGCTGATATAGGCGGCAACGGCGTGGATTTCCAACGCCGTCAGCTTCGATGCGATCGAGTGCATCACCGCATTGTCGTTGGTGCGCTGACGATCGTTGAAGGACTTGAGCTGCTTTTCGGTGTATCGGGCGCCCTGCCCCGCCAGCCGCGGCAGCTTCGCGGTGCCATAGCCCTTCTCGCCATGGCACGACGCACACGCGGCCACGCCGGAGAATTCGTTGCCGCGGTGAAACACGAAGCGGCCAACCGCGCTCAGGTCCGTGTCGTCGACCTCGGCCGCAAGCGTCGGCTTGTTTTCGAAATACACCCCGAGCGCGAGCATCTCCTCGGCGGTCAAATCCTTGGCCATCTCGACCATGGTGTCGCTCTGACGCTTGCCGGATTTGAAATCGGCCAGCTGCTTGGCGACGTATTGATAATGCTGCCCCGCCAGACGCGGGTAGAGCGCCGTCGAGCTCTCGCCCTCCATGCCGTGGCACAGGAAGCAGCGGCCACCGACGATTTCCTGCGCACGCTCGAGATTGACCTTGGGTGGTGACTCGGCCATTGCGCCACTGCCCGTCAGGCTGGCCGCCACCAGCGCCCCCAGAAATATCCTGCGCATACGTCTCTCCTCCCATTCGTTCTTGATATGAGGGAAAGCGTATCAGAATTTGTTAATACACTAAATCTCCACCCGACGGTCCGCCCAGCCGGATTCGGCAATCCACGGCACCGACGCATCGCGTGCCAGCGCCGCGGCCACGTAGGGCACGGTATCGACGGGCAGCGCATCACGCGCCACCCATTGCAGCGCGGCACATTTGTCGGGCTCGGCGCGCACGGGCAGGCCCGTCCAGTGCGACGTGTGCAAAAAGAAATCGATGCGATTGGTGTCGGAGAGTCGATGCACGACTCCCGTCAGATGAAGGTCGTCGGCGACCAGCTCGATCGCCAGCTCTTCGCGCATCTCGCGAATGGCCGCCATCTTCACCGACTCGCCCGGCTCGACATGGCCGCCGGGCAAACTGAACAGCCCGTCGAAGAAACCGGTGTTCATGCGCCGCATGAGCAACACACGTTCGCCCTGCATCAGCATCACATGCACGCCCGTCGGAATGCCCGGCACGGCCACGCGCGCCTCAGCGCTTGCCGGTGCTGCCGAATCCACCCGCTCCCCGCGAAGACTCGTCAAAGCGCTCGACGACGTTGAAACCGACCTGCAGCACCGGCACCACCATCAGTTGCGCAATGCGCTCCATCGGCTCGATCTCGAAACTGGCGTGACCACGATTCCATACCGAGACGAAGATCTGCCCCTGATAATCCGAGTCGATCAGTCCCACCAGATTGCCCAGCACGATGCCGTGCTTGTGCCCCAAGCCGGAGCGCGGCAGGATCATCGCCGCCAGACCGGGATCGGCCAGATGAATCGCCATGCCGGTGGGCACCAGATGCGTCTCGCCCGGCTGCAGCACCACCGGCGTATCGAGGCAGGCACGCAGATCGAGCCCCGCCGAACCCGGCGTCGCATAGTGCGGCGGCTGCGCCTTGAGACGGTCGTCGAGAAGAATGACGTCGATCTGATGCATGACTACGCTCCTTGCGGCCGCCGCTGCTCAAGCAAACGGGAAAAGTGTTCGACGATGCGCGGGGCCAGGTCGGTCTTGCCCCCACGTGGCAGCGGATGTTTGCCGGTTTCGTCGTAGATGATGACCACGTTGTCGTCCTGCCCCAGTCCATCCTGCACCAGGTTGCCGACGATCACGGGCACCGCCTTCTGCTGCCGTTTTCCCTCGGCGTAGGTGTCGAGTTGCTGGCTCTCGGCCGCAAAACCGACGCAGAACGGCGCATCGGGCAGCGCCGCCACCTCGGCGAGAATATCGGGATTGGGCACCAGCGTCAGCGTCATCGCATCGCCCGACTTCTTGATCTTGTGCTCGGCCGGCGCTTCCGGGCGATAGTCGGCCACCGCCGCCACACCGATGAACACATCCGCGTCCGCCACCTTGGACATCACTGCCTCATGCATCTGGCGGGCCGACGCGACATCGACACGCTGCACGCCATAAGGCGTCGGCAAACTCACCGGCCCGCTGACCAGCTCCACCTCGGCGCCCGACTGCGCACACGCTCGCGCCAGCGCGTAGCCCATCTTGCCCGAGCTGCTGTTGGTAATACCGCGCACGGGGTCGATCGCTTCGAAGGTCGGGCCGGCCGTAATCACCACCTTGCGGCCTAGCAGCCACTTGGGCTGAAAGTGGGCAATGATGGCTTCGGCCAACACCTCGGGTTCCAGCATGCGGCCGTAGCCCACTTCGCCGCACGCCTGCTCGCCCGCTTCAGGCCCCAGCAGGGTGACACCATCGGCGCGCAACTGCGCGGCATTGCGCTGCGTCGCCGGGTGCTCCCACATCTGGCGGTTCATCGCCGGCGCGACAATCAAGGGGCAGTCGCGGGCGAGACACAAGGTCGACAACAGATCGCCACACTGCCCCTGCGCCAGTCGGGCCATCACATCGGCCGTGGCCGGCGCCACCACGATCAGGTCGGCATCGCGCGACAGATCGATGTGCGCCATGTTGTTGCCCATGCGCGGATCCCACAGATCGGTCCATACGCGGTGTCCGCTCAACGCCTGGAAGGTCACCGGGGTCACAAAGTGCGCCCCGCCATCGGTCAGCACCACGTGAACACTTGCTCCCGCCTTCACCAGCAAACGTGTCAGCTCAGCCGCCTTGTAGGCCGCAACGCCGCCCGTCACCCCGAGAATGACTTTCTTTCCTCTCAGCTCGCTCATGACATCCACATAACGTAATATCCGGCACATACCGACCCGGAGAATTGTACTGCATGGCCATCACCGACTGGCCCGCCAGCGAACGACCGCGAGAAAAGCTCATCGCCCGCGGCGCGCACGCACTGTCTGACGCCGAGTTGCTGGCTATCTTCCTGCGCGTGGGCATCACCGGCAAAAGTGCGGTTGACCTGGCCCGAGACCTGCTCACCCACTTTGGCAGCCTGGACCGCCTGTGCGCGGCAGATCGACACGCGCTGTGCGCTGTACCCGGCATGGGCGAAGCGAAATTCACCCAGCTCCAAGCCGTTATGGAAATGGCCCGCCGCGCGTTGGCGAGCGACATGACCGAGCGTGACCTGCTCGACGCGCCGGAGCGCGTCAAGGCGTGGCTTCGCCTGCGCCTGGGCCCACTGGAACACGAAGAGTTTCACGTGCTTTTGCTCGACGCACAGAATCGCTTGCTGCACGCCGAAGCGCTGTTTCGCGGCACGCTCACGCAAACCAGCGTCTACCCTCGAGAAGTGGTCAAACTCGCCCTGCGCCACAATGCCGCCGGGCTGTTGCTCGCCCACAACCACCCCTCGGGCAGCACCGAACCGAGCGGCGCTGACCACACCCTGACCCGCAGCCTGCGCGACGCCCTCGCGCTCGTTGACGTGCGCGTACTCGACCACTTTGTCGTCAGCCGCGCGGCCGTCCTGTCGTTTGCGGAAATGGGCTGGCTATAGTCCCGCGAGCCGCTCCCAAGCAGGTAGAATACGCATTCGTCGATAGGCCTTGCCCCACCCACGGATGGTGTTGTATCATCGGCGGCTTTCTCGAAAACCGAATTCTCTGGAGCACAGTCATGGCTCGCGTTTGCCAAGTGACCGGTAAGGCACCGATGTCGGGAAACAATGTTTCCCACGCCAACAACAAGACCAAGCGTCGTTTTCTCCCCAACCTGCAATATCGCAAGTTCTGGAGCGAGGCTGAAAATCGCTGGATCCGTCTGCGCGTCACCAACGCCGGCCTGCGGACCATCGACAAGAAAGGCATCGACGTCGTCGTTGCCGACCTGCGCGCCCGCGGCGACAAAATCTAACCCAGCACCCGACGGAGACTGACATGGCCAAAGGCGGTCGCGAAAAAATCAAGCTCGAATCCAGTGCTGGCACTGGACACTTCTACACCACCAACAAAAACAAGCGCACCATGCCCGAAAAGCTGGAGCTCAAGAAATTTGACCCGGTGGTTCGCAAGCACGTGCTCTATAAGGAAACCAAACTGAAGTAATCCTGTTTCAGGGTTTCTCCAGAACGTTTTCGAAGCAAAGCCCGCACTCGCGGGCTTTTGCGTTTGTGCCAGCTCGACGCACACGCGCCTGCCAAGCATCCGGAAAAAGAAAGGGCTGCCCGGAGGCAGCCCTTTCTTCCTACTGAAGCCGGTGATACGCCGGATCAGGCACGCTGAATATTCGAAGCCTGCTTGCCCTTCGGGCCTTGCGTGACTTCAAAACTCACCTTCTCACCTTCTTTGAGCGACTTGAAGCCGTTCATGTTGATTGCGGAAAAGTGAGCGAACAAATCCTCGCTGCCATCATCCGGGGTAATAAAGCCAAAGCCTTTGGCGTCGTTAAACCACTTCACAGTACCAGTTGCCATCTTGCCTAAATCCTCACAAACATCTTTTTTCTTTCGCCCGGGGTTCCGGACAGCTCCCTGATCGCCGTTCGCGCGCACGCAAGACAAGCAGAGATACGAGTCCGCTTTTACCCATTTGACCACTTTGCGTCAACGGTTTTTCAAGCGAAAAATTTGTTGCAATACAGCATTTTAGACTCGCGGTCTCACAAGAAACATCAAAATAAATCACCCCCATCTACCCGCAAGCCAGAGCACAGCGCAGCACAAAGACAACACCCCACCTCATCCGCAGCGCAACAAACGCAATTTGGCGCGCCGTTGTGAAATACGCACGAAATTCGTCACTGCTCTACGCTTGCCATCCCTCTCCGCTTGATTAGAATGCTTCTCATGGCCATTCGGAAACAAGACGATTCACTACTCGAGGCCGAGAAGACCCGGGTGGGTCCACCTCGGATGTTCAAGGTACTTCTGCTGAATGACGATTACACTCCCATGGACTTCGTTGTCAGCGTGCTGCAAAAATTTTTTGCCATGGATCGCGAACGCGCCACGCGTGTGATGCTCCAAGTCCATACAGAGGGTCGCGGCGAGTGCGGTGTTTTCCCCAAGGACATCGCCGCAACCAAAGTCGAGCAAGTCATCGCACATGCAAGGCAACACCAGCACCCGCTGGCATGTGTGATGGAGGAGAACTGAGAATGATTGCGCAAGAACTGGAAGTCAGCCTCCACATGGCCTTCGTCGAGGCCCGGCAGAAACGCCACGAGTTCATCACGGTGGAGCATCTGCTACTCGCCCTGCTCGACAATCCGTCCGCGGCGGAAGTGTTGCGCGCCTGCTCGGCCAACATCGAGACGCTACGCCGGGAGCTCACCGAGTTCATCGACGAGCACACGCCGACGGTCGACGGTGAAGACGAGATCGACACACAACCGACGCTGGGCTTCCAGCGGGTGATCCAGCGCGCCATCCTGCACGTGCAATCCTCCGGCAAGAAGGAGGTCACCGGCGCCAACGTACTGGTCGCCATCTTCGGCGAAAAGGAATCACACGCGGTCTATTTTCTGCAGCGTCAGGAAGTGTCGCGCCTGGATGTGGTCAATTTCATCTCACACGGCATTGCCAAGGACAACGGCACCAGTGCGCCCGAAACGCCACCGGGGTCCGATGCCGAGCCTGGCGAAGTGGAAAGCGAGCCCACCCAGGGCGGCGGTGCGCTGGAGAACTTTACCCAGAACCTGAATCAACAGGCGCTGATGGGCAAGATCGATCCGCTCATCGGCCGCGACAAGGAAGTCGAGCGCGTCATTCAGACCCTGTGCCGTCGGCGCAAGAACAACCCGCTGCTGGTCGGTGAGGCAGGCGTGGGCAAGACCGCCATTGCCGAAGGGCTGGCCCGCCGCGTGGTCGAAGGTCGCGTGCCGGAGGTACTTGTCGATGCGCAGGTGTTTGCGCTCGACATGGGCGCCCTGCTCGCCGGCACCAAGTATCGCGGAGACTTCGAGCAGCGCCTCAAGGCCGTGCTCAAGCAACTCGTGGATAACGACAACTCGATCCTCTTCATCGACGAGATTCACACCCTGATTGGCGCCGGCGCGGCCTCAGGCGGCACGCTCGACGCCTCGAACCTGCTGAAACCTGCCCTCTCTTCCGGGCAGCTCAAATGCATCGGCGCCACCACCTATTCGGAGTTCCGCCAGATCTTCGAGAAGGATCACGCACTCTCCCGCCGCTTCCAGAAGATCGATGTGCTCGAACCCTCGGTATCCGAGACCGTCGAGATTCTCAAGGGGCTCAAGAGCCGTTTCGAAGAGCACCATAGCGTGCGCTACTCGAAGGATGCGCTGTCATCGGCGGCAGAGCTGTCGGCCAAGTACATCAACGACCGTCATCTGCCCGACAAGGCCATCGACGTCATCGACGAGGCCGGCGCCGCGCAGCGGATTCTGCCCAAGTCCAAGCAACGCAAGACAATCGGCAAGGGCGAGATCGAAGATATCGTCGCCAAGATCGCTCGCATTCCACCGCGCACCGTGTCGAGTGACGACAAGGCCGCGCTGAAGACCCTCGACCGCGATCTGAAGAACGTGGTGTTCGGTCAGGACAAGGCTATCGACGCGCTGGCCAAGGCGATCAAGATGTCCCGCTCCGGTCTTGGCAATCCGAGCAAGCCGATCGGCAGCTTCCTGTTCAGCGGCCCCACCGGCGTCGGCAAGACCGAAGTCGCGCGCCAGCTCGCCTACACCCTGGGCATCGAGCTCGAACGCTTCGATATGTCCGAATACATGGAACGCCACGCCGTCAGCCGGCTGATTGGCGCGCCGCCGGGGTATGTCGGTTTCGATCAGGGCGGGCTGCTCACCGAGGCGATCACCAAGAAGCCGCACTGTGTGCTGCTGCTCGACGAGATCGAAAAGGCACATCCGGATATCTACAACATCCTGCTGCAGGTGATGGACCACGGCACGCTGACCGACAACAACGGGCGCCAGACCGACTTCCGCAACGTGATCATCATCATGACCACCAATGCGGGTGCCGAGGCGATGCAGAAACCGGTGATGGGCTTCTCGGCCAAGCGCGAGACCGGCGACGAAATGGCTGAAATCAAGCGCATGTTCTCGCCCGAGTTCCGTAACCGCCTCGACGCCATGATCTCCTTCTCGGCGCTGGACAACGACATCATCCTGCGCGTGGTGGACAAGTTCCTTACCCAGCTCGAGGCCCAGTTGCACGAGAAAAAGGTCGAGGCATCGTTCACCGACAAGTTGCGCACCTGGCTGGCCGCCGAAGGCTTCGATCCGCTCATGGGCGCGCGGCCAATGTCGCGCCTCATCCAGGACTCGATCCGCTCGGCGCTCGCCGACGAACTGCTGTTCGGCCGTCTGGTCAATGGTGGCCACGTCACCATCGATCTGGACGACGAAGAGAAGATCGTGCTCGAGTTCGACGACGAACTCGTCACCAGTTCCTGAGCACAGCGCAACCCCCATGGCGGCCTTCCGGGGCCGCCATTTTCATGTCCGCCGAGGGTACACTTTCATCCCTCCTCCAACGCATCAGGAAGATACGCATCATGAGTTTTCAGACCGCAGATTTGAGCGACACCCACGACCAGGCCGTTCGCGTCGTTGACCCCATGTTTCGCAGCTATGGCGGGAAGGCCGCATTTCACGGACCGATCACCACACTGAAGCTGTTCGAGGACAACACGCTGGTACGTTCCACGCTCGAAACACCGGGCAATGGTCGTGTGCTGGTGGTCGACGGTGGCGGCTCGATGCGTTGCGCCATGGTGGGCGATCAGCTCGGCGTGCTGGCAGTCAAGAACGGTTGGGCCGGCATCGTCGTCTACGGTTGCATTCGCGATTCAAAGGCCATGGGCACCATGA
>JBNKNO010000002.1:146089-159963 GCA_050293885.1 Rhodocyclaceae bacterium
CTCGTGACATTGAATCGAGCGCCGTTATCGACGGCATTCGGCAATCTCCCCCTCTGATCCACCGCAACACAAGGAAACGATCATGTCCCAAACCCGCGAACAGCAAATCGCCGCCCTCAAGAAAGACTGGGCCGAGAACCCCCGCTGGGCCAGCGTCAAGCGCGGCTACAGCGCTGAAGACGTCGTGCGCCTGCGCGGCAGCCTGCAGCCGGAATACACGCTGGCCAAGCGTGGCGCCGAAAAACTGTGGGACAAAGTCAATGGCGGCGCCAAGAAAGGCTACGTGAACGCCTTCGGTGCGATCACCGCCGGTCAGGCCATGCAGCAGGCCAAGGCAGGCCTCGAGGCCGTGTATCTGTCCGGCTGGCAGGTCGCCGCCGACGGCAACACCTCCGAAACCATGTACCCGGACCAGTCGCTGTACGCCTACGACTCCGTGCCGACCATGGTTCGCCGCATCAACAACACCTTCAAGCGTGCTGACGAAATCCAGTGGAGCCGCGATATCAACCCGGGTGACGAAGGCTACATCGACTACTTCCTGCCGATCGTCGCTGACGCCGAAGCCGGTTTCGGTGGTGTGCTCAACGCCTTCGAACTGATGAAGAACATGATCACCGCAGGCGCTGCCGGCGTTCACTTCGAAGACCAGCTCGCTGCAGTCAAGAAGTGTGGCCACATGGGTGGCAAGGTGCTGGTGCCGACGCGCGAAGCCGTTGAAAAGCTGACCGCAGCCCGTTTCGCCTCTGACGTCCTGAACGTGCCGACCCTGATCCTGGCCCGTACCGACGCAGAAGCCGCCAACCTGATCACCAGCGACTACGACGCCAACGACAAGCCTTTCCTGACCGGCGAGCGCACGCAAGAAGGCTTCTACCGCGTCAAGAACGGTCTCGAGCAAGCCATCAGCCGTGGTGTCGCCTACGCCCCGTACGCCGATCTGGTGTGGTGCGAAACCGGCACGCCGGATCTGGGCTTTGCCCGCGAATTCGCGCAGGCCGTGCATGAAGCCTGCCCGGGCAAACTGCTGTCCTACAACTGCTCGCCGTCCTTCAACTGGAAGAAGAACCTGGACGAGGCCACCATCGCCAAGTTCCAGGACGAGCTGTCCGCCATGGGTTACAAGTACCAGTTCATCACCCTGGCTGGTATCCACCTCATGTGGTACAACACCTTCCAGTTTGCCCACGCTTACGCTCGTGGCGAAGGCATGAAGCACTACACCGAGATGGTGCAGGAGCCGGAATTCGCAGCACGCGAAAAGGGCTACACCTTCGTGTCGCACCAGCAGGAAGTCGGTGCTGGCTACTTCGACGACGTGACCACCGTGATCCAGGGCGGTTCTTCCTCCGTGAAGGCCCTGACCGGCTCCACCGAAGAAGAGCAGTTCAGCTAAGCACATGCCCCCGACCTGGCGGTCGGATGCACGGAAAAGCCGCCCTTCGGGGCGGCTTTTTTGCGCGCTCATGCAGCCCGATCCCCGCACCGATGTGCAATCGAGCGAGCACGCAGAATGCAAATAAATGTAGAAACTATCAATAAAATCGAAATCCCCCCAAAAAAATACCAAAGCAAGCCTCAACTTGCACCGATTCGCGCCGTGAATACGCCTTGAGAATCAAAATATCGCGCGCCACTGACGCGCATCGTGCAAGGGAGGGAACCTTGAAAAACCTAAAAGTACGCACCCGTCTGTTGGTGCTCTCAGCCATACTCCTCGTCCAGGCGATCGTGCTTGGCGAACTCGGGCTGCTCAATCTCGATCACGCGGCCTCCGGCATGGGCAGCATGTTCCACGACCGTGTCGAGCCGATGAAGGATCTCAAGCTGATCGCCGACAAATACGCGGTCAACATCGTCGATACGGCACACAAGGCGCGCGCCGGCTCGATCACCCGTGAAAAGGCCATTGAAAACGTCAAGGACGCGGAAAAGACCATCGCCGAAACATGGGAGCGCTACCTGAGCACCACCCTGACCGACGAAGAGCAGCAGATGGTCAACGAGCTCAAGCCCATGATGGCGAGCAGCCACGCGTCGATCGAAAAACTCAAGACAGCGCTCGCCGACTCGTATGACGACACGGCACTGGTCGAGTACATCAACAGCGAGCTCTACCCGACCATCGACCCCTTGAGCGATCGCTTCAGTGCGCTTGTCGATCTGCAACAACGCGTCGCCGCGGAAGTGTTCGCGGAGACCGAGCAGCTCACCGCCGATGCACGGCGCAATGCCTATCTGCTGATCATTGCAGCGCTCATCATCGGCGTCGGCCTGGCGCTGTGGATCACCAATCAGCTCCAGCGCGAACTGGGCGCCGAACCGAGCGAAGTCGCACGCGTCGCCGGCCACATCGCCGAAGGACACCTCAATATCGAGATTCCCGGCGCGGGCAAGGCGCATCCGTCGAGCGTGATCGCGGCCATGGTGAACATGCAGGAAGGTCTGCGCACCATGGTGAGCAACGTCACCCAAGCCTCCGGCCAGATCGCGACCGCGGCGCAACAGATGGTCGGATCGACCAAGGAAGCACACTCGGTGAGCGAGGATCAGAGCGAAGCGGCCTCGTCGATGGCTGCCGCCATGGAAGAGATGGCCGTGAGCATCAGTCACATCAGTGACAACGCGCGCGATGCACACCAACTGGCACGCACGGCGGGTGATTCGGCCTCGCAGGGCGGCACGATCATCGATTCGACCGTCTCCGAGATGGTCAAGGTCGCCGACGTGGTCGCCGAGAGTGCGCAAACCATCGAACGGCTGGCGGCCGAGTCGGACAACATCGGCACCATCGTGGGCGTTATCCGCGAAATTGCCGACCAGACCAATCTGCTGGCACTGAACGCCGCCATCGAGGCAGCACGCGCTGGCGAACAGGGGCGCGGCTTCGCGGTGGTTGCCGACGAAGTGCGCAAGCTGGCCGAGCGGACCTCGCAATCGACCGAAGAAATCGTCACGCTGATCACCCGTATCCAGGGCGAATCGAAGGCCGCCAAGAATCAGATGCAGGCAGGCACCGAGCAGGTCGGCCGCAGCCGCGAGCTGTCCGTCCAGGCGGGTGAAGCCATTTCGAAAATTGCCGCCGCCATTGGCGACGCCATGGGGTCGGTCCAGTCGATCACCGAGTCGCTCGACGAGCAACGCTCGGCCAGCTCGGAAGTGGCCAACAGCGTCGAACGCGTTGCTCAGCGCGCCGACGAAAGCGCCGGCTCGGTGCGCAACATCGCCGAAGCCGCGGGCATGCTCGAACGGGTTGCCCACGGCCTCAAGGATACGGTGTCCCGCTTCAAGCTCTGATTCTCGGTCCCCTCGCATGCCGCTGAGAAACGGTATGCGAGCGCTGCACTCAACGCCCTCCCCCTGAGTCAGCGCGAGACATCTCAGCCGCCCCCGGGCGATCCGGACGCCGACAAGCCCCACGACTCAAGTGGGGCTTTTTTTGGTTCTTCACGGATTCCCGGGATACGTCGCCCTTGCCATTCAACTGCACCAAAAAGAAGCCCCGGTCACAAAACCGGGGCTTTTCTGTTCATGTGCAACACGCGGCTGACAAGCCGTCGCTTTGTTTGCGACGGCTACGCGGGGTTCCCGTCCACCGCGCAGGCGACCTGATTGCGCCCGCCGTG
The DNA here is from genome assembly GCA_050293885.1 of Rhodocyclaceae bacterium. Taxonomy (GTDB): domain Bacteria; phylum Pseudomonadota; class Gammaproteobacteria; order Burkholderiales; family Rhodocyclaceae; genus Nitrogeniibacter. The sequence continues at coordinate 149,716 of JBNKNO010000002.1, forward strand.
CTTGGCCTGATAGAGCGCAGTATCGGCGCGCGCGATCAACTCCTGCTGGGATAGCGTCGCGGGATCGCCGGTGGCAACGCCAATGCTCACGGTCAATACCCCGTCGTGCCCGGACGCCTTGTTCGGGATATTGAGTTTGGCGACAGCCCCCCGAATGCGCTCGGCCACCACCAGCGCGCCTTCCTGCGTCGTGCCGGGCAATACCAGCACAAACTCTTCGCCACCATAGCGCGACACCAGATCGCCGGTGCGCACCGCGGCGTCCGCGAGCACGGCGGCGACGCTGCGCAGACAGGCATCGCCCTGCGGGTGTCCGTAGGTGTCGTTGAACTGTTTGAAATGATCCACATCGAGCATCAAAACCGACAAGGCGTGGGCGCTCTGCTGGCCGCGCCGCCATTCAAAACCCATGTGCTCGTCAAAGGTGCGACGATTGGCCAGGCCGGTCAGCGGGTCGCACGCGGCAAGTCGTTCGAGTTCTTCCAGTGCCTCTTTCTGCAATGTCATGTCGCGCAGGGTTTCCACCACCGACATCAGATGACCGTCGGAATCGAAAATCGGACCGGCGTCGATATGCAGGTACATGCGCGTCCCGACATGGGGCATCACGCACCAGTTCTCTGCATGAAACCCGTGTTCATTGTTCGAGGCCACGTCGAAATTCGCGTACAAGTCGCCGATCTCGTCGGCGCGCCCGGTGGCAATGAGGTCGGCAAGCGTCGGGCGATCGCGCCCGTAGAACGCCTGCCGGTGGTGTGTCGTCCCGACCACCTCCTCGGCGCTCACGCCGGTGAGCCTTTCACAGGCCCGGTTCCAGATAATGACCTGCCCATCGGCATTGAGCACAAAGGTAGGAACCACGAGGTGCTTCATCAGATTGACCGCAAAATTGTGGTCGGCGGTTCGCTGAGCTGCCGAGCTGGCGAGATCGCTTCCGTGTGCCAATGTCATCTCCCGAGTGATGGCGCAGCGCCATCGTAACATTACAAGCATCGGCGGTATGCACATGAAGTTTATGGACTTTATCGGGCGTCTCGGTCCAACCCCGCATCTACGCCATACGGGCACCGAGCGTTCCGCCCCGCGCCCTGCCTGAAAAATCAAGGGGACAATATCCCCTCAAGCAATTCATGCCGCAGCCGATATCCACTCCATACGTGTCGATATATCAGCGAGGACATCACCATCATGTTTTTCAAGAAGAACAACGCCGAGCAGGAGAATCGTCTCGCTCAACTTGAAAGTGCGTTGACTGAAAAGGAGCGCCGGATCGCCGAACTCGAGGCCAATCTTGCGCGTGCCGACGGTGAAGCCCGCCAGTGCCGCGCACAGGCACAACAGATGCAAAGCCTGGTTGGAAACCTGCAAAGCTTTGGCGCCTCGATTGTCGAAGTGCAAAGCGGGTTTACCACGCTGGCAGAAACAATGCACATCGAGCTCAACCGAGCGCAAGGCGCGCAGACCATCTCGCGCGATGGTCGTGATGCGGTCAGCCACATTGCCGGCAGCCTCAGTTCCCTCGCCCAGGCCTCGGCCAGCGCGGCGGAAAAAGCGAGCCAGATGGACACCCGCGCCACCGAAGTGAGCAAATTCGTCGACCTCATTCGCGAGATCGCGGATCAGACCAATCTGCTCGCGCTCAACGCCGCCATCGAGGCCGCGCGCGCCGGCGAACAGGGTCGCGGCTTTGCGGTGGTTGCCGACGAAGTCAGAAAGCTGGCGGAACGCACCGCCACGGCCACCACCGAGATCACCCACCTGGTCGAACAGATTCGCGACGACAGCAGTTCGAGTAGCGCACAGATGCACGAGCTGGCCAAGCAGTCATCGCTGTTCAGCGATGAGGGACAACAGGCCGCTGGCACCATGGAAGAGCTCATGGGCATGTCCGCCAGCCTGGGCCGGGCCGTTTCCTCCGCCGCCTTGCGCGGCTTCTGCGAACTGGCCAAGGTCGATCACCTGCTGTTCACGTTCCGCGTCTACGAGCAACTGTTCGAATTGCGCCCGGCCGAAGAAATTGCCAGTCAACATGCGTGCCGCCTGGGCAAGTGGTATTACGAAGGCGAAGGCAAAGCCTGCTTCTCGTCGCTATCGGGCTACACCCAGCTCGAAGCGCCGCACGGGCGCGTACACACCAGCGCCGCAGCCGCACTCGAAGCGCATCGCGCCAAGAAACCCCAGGCCGTGCTGGACAACGTGGCGCAGATGGAACAGGCAAGCCACGAAGTCATCACGATACTGGAGCGCATGGCGGCTGACGGTGAATCGCGCGCCGAATTGCAGTGCAAGGAGTAATCACGCGGCAGCGGCCATTGCCGCAACACTGATTCAGCGGCGGGTGGCCCCGCGCGTGCAACCACGGAAACCGCTCGCAGCTAGCGGGGCGCGCCCTTCGCCGGTGCGCATCGATAGGCCTCCGCCAAGGCAATGAAGGTGGCGACTTGTGCCGCCGGCCAGCCGTCTTCGCAGGCCATCGTTGCCGCCATCACGTCCGCCACGTCGGGAGCCACCTCGATTGCCGCGGCCGCATCCAGAAACAAGGCGCGATGCCGTCGCGCCAGCACATCTTCCACCGTCAGCGCGAACTGCTCGCGCACCGCACGACGCACCTGAGCGGCCGTCAGATCGAGCCGCGGATGCAGCGGCGACGCGTCGCCGATCTCGGCGTCCACGTGCACCGGCAGATCTTCGGTACGGCACGCCCGCACCGGCAAGCCGCCGACCTGCGCGGCTCGATCGACCGCGTCTTCGGCCATTTGCCGGTAGGTGGTCCACTTGCCGCCGGCAATGGTCACCAGCGTTTCGCATTCCACGCGAATCACATGTTCCCGCGACAACTCGCTGCGTGGCGCGTCCGGGTCCGTGGCAATCAGCGGCCGCAATCCCGCAAACACACTGAGCACGTCTTCCCGACCCGGCGCCCGGTCCAGGCACGTGGCCGCGGTGCGCAGGATGAAATCGATCTCGCCTTCACGCGCATGGGGCTCCAGCGGCAACTCGTCCAGCGGCGTATCGGTGGTACCGAGCAACACCTTGCCCAGCCACGGAATCATGAACAACACCCGCCCATCCTCGGTCTCGGGCACCAACAGGGCCTGATTGCCGGGTAGCCAGTGGGCATCGACCACCAGATGCACGCCCTGGCTGGGGGCGACCATGGCGGTGACCCCGGGTTGGGCCATGCGCCGCACCCCATCGACCCACACCCCCGTCGCGTTGATGACCGTGCGGGCCGTGAAGGCAAACGACCGGCCGGTGATGGCATCGTGCGCGCGCACGCCGGAGACCCGGTTGTCCGTCATCGACAGCGCCGTCACCGGCATGTAGTTGAGCGCCAGCCCGCCATGATCGGCAACCGTTCGCGCCAGCGCCACGGCCAGCGCCGCATCGTCGAACTGAGCATCCACGTAGCTCACGCCGCCGAGCAAACCGGCCGCGCGCACATTGGGCAACAGGGCACGGGTCTCGCCGGCCGACAGGCTGCGCACCGGCCCCAGCCCGTAGCGCCCGGCCAGCCAGCTATAGGCGGTAAGCCCCACGCGCAGCTTGAGCCAGACCCAACGCGAATACACCGGCACCACGAAGGGCAGCGGCTTCACCCACTGCGGCGCATTGCGCACCAGGCGCGCACGCTCGACCAGCGCCTCGCGCACCAGCCCGATACGCCCCTGTTCCAGATAGCGCACGCCGCCATGCACCAGTTTGGTCGAACGCGAGCTGGTGCCCTTGGCAAAGTCGTGCGCCTCCAGCAGCAAGGTGCGATAGCCGCGGGTGACGGCATCCACCGCGGCCCCCAGACCGGTTGCCCCGCCGCCGATGACGATCACGTCCCAATCGGGCTCCGCCTCGGCGCGGGCCAGCAGTTGCGGCCGCGCCAGATCGGCGAGCGGCGCATCGTCAGGCGCCATCAGCCCACCCGCGCGCACGCTCGATGGCCTTGTGCCAGCGCGCCTGCATGGCTTCGCGCCAATCGGCCGAGGCGCTCGGCTCGAACACCTGGTCGACACGCCAGTGCGCGCTCAAGGCGGCATCGTCGGGCCACACGCCCACCGCCCGCCCCGCCAGAAAGGCAGCGCCGAGCACCGTGGTTTCGGTCATTCGCGGGCGCACCACCGGAATGCCGAGCAGGTCGGCCTGCAACTGCATCAGCAAGGCGTTGCGCGTCATGCCGCCATCGACACGCAGCTCGTGCACCGTGGCGCCATCGGCCGCCATGGCATTGAGCAGATCCAGATTCTGCAAGGCCACCGACTCGAGCGCGGCGCGCGCGATGTGCGCCGCGCCGGTGCCGCGCGTCATGCCCATCAGCGAGCCGCGCGCATAGGCATCCCAGTGCGGCGCGCCCAGGCCGGCAAAGGCCGGCACCATCACCACCTCGCCACTGTCGGCCACTTGCGCGGCCAGGCTTTCAACCTCGGCGGCCGAGCGGATGATGCCGAGACCGTCACGCAGCCACTGCACCACGGCACCGGCCATGAACACGCTGCCTTCGAGCAGGTAGTCGGTGCGCCCGTCGCGCCGCCAGGCCACGGTACTGAGCAGGCGGTGCGTCGAGGGCACCACCGTCTCGCCGGTGTTCACGGTGAGGAAACAGCCGGTGCCGTAAGTGTTCTTGGCCATCCCCGGCGTGAGGCAGACTTGGCCGAAAGTCGCCGCCTGCTGGTCGCCCGCAATACCGGCAATCGGGATCGGTTCGCCAAACAGCGCCGCATCGCAGGCGCCGACCACAGCGGAAGAATCGACCACCTCGGGCAGCACCGACGCGGGGATGTCGAACAGCGCCAGCAAGTCGTCGTCCCAGCGCCCGCGATGGATGTCGAACAACATGGTGCGTGCCGCGTTGCTGCAGTCGGTCACATGGCGGGCACCGCCGGTCAGATGCCAGATGAGCCAGCTGTCGATGGTGCCGAAGGCCAGTTCGCCGCGTGCCGCCCGCACACGCGCATCGGGCACGGTGTCGAGCAACCAGGCCAGCTTGGTGGCCGAAAAATAGGCATCGAGCTCCAGCCCGGTGGTGTCGCGAATACGCTCGGCGTGGCCAGCCGCACGCAGCGCGTCGCAACGCTCGGCGGTACGGCGGTCCTGCCACACGATGGCAGGCGCCAGCGGCACGCCGCTGCGCCGATCCCACAACACCGTGGTTTCGCGTTGGTTGGTGATGCCGATGGCGCGCACCTGCGCCACCGGCACGCCGGCCTCGTTGAGCACCTGCCGGGCGCAGGCGATCTGGGTGCGCCAGATCTCCTCGGCATCGTGCTCGACCCAGCCGGGTTTGGGAAAGTGTTGCGCAAACTCCTGCTGCGCCGTCGCACACACGCGCGCATGTGCGTCAAACAGCATGGCGCGGGAACTCGTCGTGCCCTGATCCAATGCCAGCACGTAGTCCATGGTTCGCTCCGCTTGGGGTGTGTTCCGACCATAACGGATTTGCCTGAGGCAGGAAACCGCCCCGCCGCAAAGCCGCGCTCAGTCGCCCTTCATCGCCTCGGACAACGCCCGCTTGAGTTGCGTCATGGACCCCGGTTGAACGGCCTTGAATTGCCGGATCAGGTCCGCAATGTCGCCGATCCGGGCGTCGACGGTATCGTCCTTGAGCCGCGTGATCTGCGCATGGATGTCGGCGATGCGGGCGAGCGACTCACCGCCCTGCGGCGAATCGGGTGGCAGCTGCGCCGCCAGATCGAGCAGCACTTCCGAAATGAGCCCCAGCTGACGGCCGTAGGTGGCCACATCAAAGGCTTTGCGTTCGAGCTCGGCATCACCGGCCGCCGGGTCGATGCCCTCGAAGAACCAACGCGTATCGGGTTCGATCCGCTGGGCGACACTGCCGCTGAACGGCAGATGCACCTGCGGCGCATAGAAAAATATCCACGGAAACATGAACGCCCTCCAACCACCACGAGCACAAAGCTGTGCGACAAATTCAGCCTATGCTGCATTGCAGCGCACCGCAAGGCCGATGGTATTTGTGCACGGCCGCTCAGCGACCGGCGCCTCATCCGCGGGCCGACTCTCGCTTGCCCTCAGCGGCGCGTGCGCGCTTCTTCCGCGTCGCTTTCTTTGGCGGCGCTTTCTCGCCCAGCCAACGGGCCTGCCATTGCGCCAGCGCCGGTAGCGTCCGTGCGGCATCGGCGTCGAAATGCGCCTGCAACTGGCGCAGCGCATCAATGTCGTCGTCGTTCAAACCCTCGGGCCATGCCGGCATGAGTTGCACATGCAGATCGCCCCGCTCACCGTCGCGGCACGGCAACCCCTGCCCCGCGAGGATCTGCTCGTCCGGCTCGGCAAACCCCGGCGCAAGGTGCAGCACCGACTCGCCACCCGGCACCGGCACCCGCACGTCACCGCCGGCCATGAGCGTGAAGCCGGACACCGGCCTGCGCAAACGCAGCGTATTGCCATCGATCGCAAACAACGCATGCGGGTTGATCTGCGCCACCAACAGCAAATCGCCGGGCGGCAGATCACCCTCGGGCGTTGCCTGCCCCGCCAGCCGCAAGCTCCGCCCCGGCCACATCAGCGGCGGCACCTTCACCCGCACCCGACGCGCCGCCCGCACCTGCCCCGAGCCCGCGCAGCTTTCGCATGTCACCCGCGACACGTAGCCGCGCGCATCGCACACGCCACAGCGCGCCAGCCCCGTCGCCGTACGAATGCGCCCGCTGCCATGGCAATCGCCGCACATGCGCGAACGTTCAAGCGCAATGACGCCTTCACCCGCACAGTCCTCACACATCTGTACCTGACCCACCGCAAACTCATGCTCGCAGCCGAAAATGGCCTCTTCGATGGTGAGGTGAAGGGTTTCGCGCTGATCCGGGCCGCGCGTGGACGAGCCGTCGGCAGGCGCGCTGTCGTCGCCCGCCTCGTCCGTCTCTTCACCCAGCAGATAGTCGTAGGCCGCGCGGATCTGACGAAAGCGATCCACGGCCTCCGCCGCGCCATTGCGGTCGGGGTGCCAGTGCATGGCCAGCCGACGATAGGCGCGCTTGATGTCCGCGGGCAGCGCACCGCGCGCAAGGCCCAGCACATCGCAGGCATGTTCGGCACTGACAGGTCGGAAGGGCACGATGGCGCGTCTTGTTTGGAAAGGACAGGAGCGAAAGTTTACGCGCTTACGGCAGCCGTGACGATAGCCGGCCAGCCCCCGATCGCGGATCGTCCGGATGCGCAAACTTACGTTTTTCCGGTGGACAGCGCGCCATCGCAGGACTAGCCAGAAGTATCGGGACGCACGCTCAACGCCCCACCACCAGGAGGATGATCATGAACCTCAAACACGCACTGGCTATCACCCTGCTTGCCGTCTCCACCGGCGCGTGGGCATTTCACTGCCCGGCCGACATGAAGAAGATCGACGCCGCCCTGGCCACCCATCCCCAGCTATCACCCGAGCAGATGGCCCAGGTCAAGCAATGGCGCGCCGAAGGCGAAGCGCTGCACGAGGCCGGCAAGCACCAGCAATCGGTCGACACCCTTGCCAAGGCCATGAAAGCGCTCGGGTTGTGACGGTGGAGCGAGCGCGCGCGCAGGCCGACCCAAGACTCAGCCCGTTCGCCACCCCGCCCGCAGCGCGAGCTTGCGCACGAACTTTCCGTCGACCATGCCCGTCGCCAGCGCGGTTCCCAGGAGGATGACCCCGGCGCCAACGAGCATGCGCGGCCCTATCGGCTCATCCGCAAACACCACGCCCCAACCCATGCCGAAGGCGGGGACCAGAAAGGTCACTGCGATGGCTCGGGCCGGACCGATGTTGGCGATCAGGCGGAAGTAGAGGATGTAGGCGAAGGCCGTGCACAAGATCGCCAGCAGCACGGCCGCCCACCAGGCTTGCGCGCTCACCGCGGCGGGCGGCCACCACCACCAGGCCAGCGGCGCCAGCACCACGGCCGCGGCCAGCTGCCCGCCGGTGGCGATGGCCAGCGACGACACCCCGGTGAGATAGCGCTTGGTGTAGTTGGCCGAGACGCCGTAAGACAGCGTTGCCAGTAGCCCCGCACCGACCGCGAGCATCACGTGCTCGCCATGAAAACCGGCCTTGCCCGACACCAGCACGCCGACACCGACGAAGCCGATCACCAGCCCGGCCGAGCGCCAGCCGCTCAGCCGCTCGCCGAACCACAGCCGCGCCACCAGCGCCGCCCACAGCGGCGCGGTGGCATTGACGATGGAGGCGAAACCGGCGGTGAGACTGAGCATGGCCCAGGCGATGAGCACGAACGGCAAACCGGAATTGAGGATGCCGATGACCGCCAGCGGGCCGGCATGGGTCAACAGTTCGCGGCATTGCCCTCGCCACCACAGGATCGGCAGCAGGCACAGCGCCGCCATCAGCACGCGGACGAAGATCAGCGCAAACGGCCCGAATTCCGGCGCCGCCTCGCGCATGAACAGGAAGGACGCCCCCCACACCGCGGCGAGCACCAGCAACGCCAGGCTGTCACGCGCGCGCATCCGCCCCCTCCAGCGTCAGCAAGGCCTGCTTGCGCGCCAGGCCGCCCGCATAGCCGGTGAGCGAACCGTCGCGCCCGATCACCCGGTGGCAGGGAATGAAGATCCACAGCGGATTGCGCCCCACCGCCGCGCCCACCGCCCGCGCCGCGCGCGGCCGCCCGAGCGACGCCGCCAGCGTGCCGTAATCGGTCGTCTCACCCGGCGCCAGCGTTCGCAGCCGCGCCCATACCGCCCGCTGGAACGCGGTGCCCTGCGGTGCCAGCGGCACGTCGAAGCGCACCTGCCGGCCGGCCAGATAGTCCGTCAGCTGCGCGGCCGCACGCCGGCACAGCGCATTGGCCGGCAGATCGACATCGGGCGCATCGAAGCGGGCGCTCAGCAGCCCCGCCTCGCCCGCCGTGATCGTGAATGGGCCCAGCGCGGTGTCCACGCGCAGCGCCGCGGTTGCGGTGTTCATGATGACTTCTCCTCGGCCTCGCCCAGCGTGGCCCACAAATGCATGACGGCATAGGCCCGCCACGGTCGCCAGGCTTCGGCCTGTCGGCGCGCCTGCGCCGCCGTGCACAACCCCAGCGCGGCGCGCACGCCGTAGTCGCCCTCAGGAAAGGCATCAGGCCAGGCCAGCGCGCGCATGGCGATGTAGTGGGCGGTCCATGGGCCGATGCCCGGCACCGCCTGCAATTGCGCCATGGTGTCGTCCACCGGCGCGCCCGGCGCCAGTTGCAAGCGCCCTGCCGCCACCTCGCCCGCCAGCGTGACGATGGCTTGGGCACGCCGCGCGATCACGCCCCGTGAGGCGATGTCGTCGATACTCAGGCCCGCAATGGCCTGCGGCGACGGAAACACCGTGCGCACCTCGGGCCAGGGCGTGTCGATGGGCTCGCCGAAAGCCGAGGCGAAACGCCCCGCCAGCGTGCGCGCCGCCTTCACCGTGATCTGCTGGCCGAGCACCGCGCGCACCGTCATCTCCATGCCATCGAAAGCCCCCGGCAGGCGCAGGCCGGGCCGCTCGACCGCCAGCGCGCCCAGCGCCTGGGCGACCGCCAACGGATCGGCATCGAGATCGAACAAGCGCCGCACGCCCGCCAGCACCGCCGGCACCACCGGCGCCAGCGACGGCGAGAGCGTCACCTTCAACGCCGCCTCGCCCGGCTGCACGCTCAACCAGCCCGTACGCCCGCCCACACGAACCGAGCGCCGATAGACCGGGCCCGCCACCGACTCCACCCCGTCGATGGTGCGCCCGGCCAGAAAAGTCAGTAGTCGCGCATAGTCGAATGGCGGCCGCCACACCAGATCGAACACCAGCGCCGCCTCGCCCGATGCGCGGCGCGCGCCCTTGCGCAGCGCCGACGGCGGCATGCGGTAGTGACGCGCAAACGCCCCCTGCAAGGCCCGCAGGCCGCCAAACCCCGAGGCCAGCGCGATCTCGGTGATCGGCAATGCGGTATCGGTCAGCAAGCGCTTGGCCAGCAACAGACGGCGCGTACGCAGGAAATCCGCCGGCGCCACGCCGAAGTGATCGCGAAACAGCCGCCGCAGATGGCGATCGGTGATGCCGACACGTGCCGCCAAGCCGGCCACCGACAGCGGCTCGGCCAGATGCGCGTCGATCAACCCCGCCGCCGCATGGGCCAGCGTGCTCGCCGCATCCATCGCCGACAAACCCGGCGCCAGCTCCGGCCGGCAACGCAGACACGGCCGAAACCCCGCCGCCTCGGCCGCCGCCGCACTCGGAAAGAACGCGCACATCGCCCGCCGCGGCGTGCGCACCTTGCACACCGGCCGGCAGTA
>JBNKNO010000003.1:0-40590 GCA_050293885.1 Rhodocyclaceae bacterium
GAGGCTGCGCTCGGGCGCGTTCCCGAGGGCGTGGCGGCGCGCCATCAGCGCTTTTCCACCTGCGACGCGTGTGGCCGTGTGTTCTGGGAAGGCTCGCATTGGCGGCACATGCAGACGGTGGTGGCGGACCTCCTCGCCCCCAAGACAGACCCGGCGCGTATGTCGCATGCGTGCAATGACGAAGTAAGTCATTGATTGACGGTATTTTTGCTTGCGATATTTCGGGGTGGGGTGGCTCACCGGGCGTGGCGCCATGCGCTATACTGCGCCGCGAAGAACAAGCGTGCTTCCCGTTGTCCGCCGGACGACGGGCGGACCCAGGAGTGAGGCAGCGTGCAGACAGCGACGGGCGAATTCGATTGTGATGTGTTGGTGATCGGCGGCGGGCCTGCCGGGTCGACCGCGGCGGCCTTGCTGGCGGAAAAGGGGCACACGGTCACGCTGCTGGAAAAGGCGCACCACCCGCGCTTTCACATCGGAGAATCGCTGCTGCCGGCCAATCTGCCGCTGTTCGAGCGCCTCGGCGTGGCCGAGGAAATGCGTGAGATCGGCATGGTCAAGCGCGGCGCCGAGTTCGTCTCGCCCTGGCACGAGCACAAGCAGGTGTTCCAGTTTGCCGATGCGTGGGACAAATCCATGCCCTTCGCCTATCAGGTGAAGCGCGCCGATTTCGATCATGTGCTCATCCGCAATGCCGAAAAACGCGGCGCGCAGGTGATCGAAGGCTGCAAGGTCGGCGACGTGCAGTTTCTGCCGGCGTCGGGCGGTGCCGACATCACCGCCACCCACGACGACGGCCGCACGCAGCAGTGGCGGGCACGTTTCGTGGTCGATGCCTCGGGACGCGACACCTTCATCGCCAACAAGACGAAGTCCAAGCACCGCAACCCGGACCACAACAGCTCGGCCATCTACGCGCACTTTGCCGGCGCCAAGCGCAACGAAGGCGCGGCGGAAGGCAACATCACCCTGTTCTGGTTCGAGCATGGCTGGTTCTGGTTCATCCCACTGCGGGACGGTGTCACCAGCGTCGGCGCCACCGTGTGGCCGCACTACCTCAAGCGGCGCCAAGGCGCGATGGCCGATTTCTTCATGGAGACCATCGCCCAGTGTCCGGCGCTCGCCGAGCGGCTGGCCGATGCCGAAATGGTGACCGCGGTGGAGGCCACCGGCAACTTCTCCTACGTGACCGATCACACCCATGGCGACAACTACGTGCTGCTGGGCGACGCCTTTGCGTTCATCGACCCGGTGTTTTCCTCCGGCGTGATGCTCGCCATGCAAAGCGCCGTCGTCGGCAGCGAGGCCATCGACACCTGCCTGCGCGAACCGGACAAACGCGCCCGCGCGCTGGCCCGCTTCGACAAGACCATGCGCCATGGCCCCAAGGAATTCGCCTGGTTCATCTACCGCATCACCACGCCCACCATGCGCGACCTGTTCATGGGGCCGCGCAACGTGCTGCGCATGCAGGAGGCACTGTTGTCGCTGCTGGCCGGCGATATCTTCGGCAAGACGCCGATCTGGCCGTCGCTGTATGCCTTCAAGGCGATCTACTACATCGGCGCCTTGGTGAATCTGCCGCGTAGCTGGTCGGCGTGGCGTCGGCGGCGCATGAATATTCGCCCGGTGGACGGGCTTGGTTTCGACGACCCCGCATGAGCGCGCCGGTATTTCATCGCCTCGGTGAGATCGACGCCGCGCCCGTCGGGCAAACGGTGCTCGGGGGGGTGGCCTACGGCCTCGTGGGGGCCGTGTCCGACGCGTCGCTGCTGCGCGTTGCCGTGCAGACGGCGGACGGTGCGGCAGCGGTGGCCAGCCGCTTCCTGACGGATGCGCCGGTGCGCCGCGGACAGCTTGGGCCGGTCACCTACGGCCAGACAGACGAGCTCGTTTTCGGCACTGTCTGCATTGACGAAACGACGGTCGCCGGTGGGCTGCACGCCGCCACTGCCGAGGCCTACGCGGCCATCTTCGCCGCGCTCGATACGCTCGGTTACCCGACCTTGCTGCGCGCCTGGAACTACTTGCCGGGCATCAACCGCGAACAAGGCGGGCTCGAACGCTACCGCCAGTTCAACGCCGGTCGCCAGCAGGCCTTTGCCGCCAGCCAGCGGCCCTTGTCCGGTCGGGTGCCGGCCGCCTGCGCACTGGGCACGCCAGCGGGCCGGCTGAGCATCGCCTTTCTCGGCAGCGTCACGCCCTTCGTGCCGGTCGAGAATCCGCGTCAGGTGAGTGCCTATCACTACCCGCCGGAATACGGCGAGCGCAGCCCCACCTTCTCCCGCGCCGGTCTCACCCGCATCGGTGGGCACGACGTGCTGTTCATCTCCGGCACCGCCGCCATCGTCGGCCACCAGTCGCTGCATGGCGGCGATGCCGTCGCCCAGACGCGCGAGACCCTGACCAATCTGGCAGCCGTGATCGATGCCGCCAACGCCTATCCGGGCAATGTGCACTACCGGCTCGATGCGCTCGACTACACCGTTTATGTGCGCCACCTGGCAGACGCCCCGGCAGTGTTGGCGGTGGTGCGCGAAGCCATTGGCCCGGCGGCGCGGGTGATCTGCGTGCAGGCCGATGTGTGTCGCGCGGAGTTGCTGGTCGAGATCGAAGCCGTCGGGGGTTTGCCGTCGGGAGCGGGCGCATGAGCGGCCACCAACGACTGGGCAGGGTGATCGCGTGTGCGCTTGTGGCGGCCTTGGCAGGCGTGGCCAGCGCCGCCGACAAGCCGCTGTGGGAATTCGGCCTCGGCGTCGGCGCGGTGAGTTTCCCCGACTACCGCGGCAGCGACCGCCAGCGCCTGCATCCGGTGCCGATTCCCTATCTCGTCTATCGCGGCGACTTCTTCAAGGCCGACCGCAAGGGCATGCGTGGTGTGTTCTTCGATAGCGAGCGGGTCGAGCTGAACGTGTCGCTGGCCGCCTCGGTGCCGGTCGACAGCGACGGCAACGACGCCCGCCGTGGCATGCCGGATCTGAAACCCACGATCGAGATCGGCCCCTCGCTCGACATCGTCCTGTGGCGTAGCGACGACCGCCGCGCCCGGCTCGACCTGCGCCTGCCGCTGCGTTGGGCCACCCTCGTGCAGGGCTCGCCGCGCGATGTCGGCATGGTGTTTTCCCCGCGTGTGAATCTCGACGTGCGCGACCCCTTCGGTGTCGTCGGCTGGAACCTCGGCCTGCTCACCGGCCCCCTCTATGCCGACGAGCGCAACCACGCCTACTTCTACGACGTCGCCCCCGCCTATGCCACGGCGACGCGGCCCGCCTTCGATGCCGATGGCGGCTATGGCGGTACCCAGTTCATCGCCGCGCTGTCGAAGCGCTATCCGCGCTATTGGGTGGGCGCTTTCGTACGCTACGACACCTTGCACGGCGCCGCCTTCGCGGACAGTCCGCTGGTGCGCCGGGATTCGGCCTGGGCCGCCGGCTTCGGCATTGCCTGGATGTTGGGTGAATCGTCGCAGCGCGTGGTCGCGGACGATTGACGCCGCGATCGCAGCGCATGCCGCAAGCCACGCCCTCTTTGCTGATCGCCCTGCGCGAACGTATCCGCTTCGTGGCCGGGCTGGGCTTCCTCGCCGTGCAGTGCCTGAGCTGGTCGCCGGTCGCCGCGGTGTTGCATCCGCTGCTGCCGGCCAGGATCGGACGTCGCCTCGGGCGGCGGGTCATTCGCCGCGGCTTCAATCACTATTTGCGCTGGCTCGAATTCATCGGCGCCTGCCAATTCGATCTGAGCGATATCGACCGCCTGCGCGATAGCGGCCCGCTCATTCTGGTGGCCAATCATCCGTGTCTCATCGACGCCCCGCTCATCCTCTCGCGATTGCCCGACGTGGCCTGCGTGATGAAAAGCGATCTGATGCGCAATCCCTTGTTTGGCGGCGGCGCCCGGCTGGCGCGCTACGTGCGCAACGAGCCGGCCGTGGGCATGGTGCTCACCGCCGTCGAGAATCTCGCCGCGGGTAGCCACCTGCTGTTGTTTCCGGAAGCGACGCGCACCGTGCGCGCCCCGCTGAATCGCTTCACGCCGACCACCGCGTTGATCGCCAAACGTGCGCGGGTGGCGGTGCAGACGCTCATCATCGAAACCGATTCGGCCTTCCTCTCCAAGGGGTGGTCGGTGTTTCGGCAGCCGCGCATGCCCATCCACTACCGCGTGCGGCTCGGCCAGCGTTTCGACGCGCCGGACGATGTGGCCGAGTTCACCGCGCGGCTCGAAACCTACTTCACTGGCGCGCTGGCCGAGGCCGCCATGCCGCCCCCCGTGCCGCCGAGCGCGCCATGAGTGCTTCGCCCCCGCCGTCGACCACCCATCTCGTGCTGATCCCCAGCTACAACCCCGGCCGCGCGGTGTTCGACACCGTGCGTGCGGCGCGCGCGCAGTGGCATCCGGTGTGGGTGGTGGTCGATGGCAGTACCGACGGCACCGCCGAGCAGCTTGAGGCCATGGCGGCGGAGGATGCCGGTTTGCGTGTGCTGCGATTGGCGACCAATAGCGGCAAGGGCGCGGCCGTACTGCATGCCCTCGATGTCGCGGCGGCCGAGGGTTTCACCCATGCGCTGACGATGGATTCGGACGGCCAGCACCCGGCGCCACTGATCGGTGAATTCATGGCCGCTTCGGCGGCGCGGCCCGAGGCCATGATCCTCGGCAAGCCGGTATTCGACGCCAGCGCGCCGCTGCTGCGCGTGCGCGGACGCAAGATCTCCAACGGCTGGGCCGATCTCGAAACCCTGTGGGCCGGCATCGGCGATTCGCTGTACGGTTTCCGTGTGTATCCGATCGCGCCGTTGCGCCGGATCATGCACGCGCAGCGCTGGATGCGGCGCTTCGACTTCGACCCCGAGGCCGTGGTGCGCCTCGCCTGGCGCGGCGTGCCGCCGGTGAACTTGCCGGCGCCGGTCAAGTACCTGAGCGCGGACGAAGGCGGCGTGTCGCACTTCAACTACTGGCGCGACAACAAGCTGCTCACCTGGATGCACACCCGGCTGTTTCTCGGTTTTCTGATGCGCCTGCCGATGCTGGTGTGGCGACGTCTCTTCGCTTAAGTGCGCGCCAGTCGCCGCGCATGCCAGGCCAGCGACAGCCAGGCACCCAGCCCGCCCAGCAGCACGCCGCCGACCACATCGATGAACACATGCTGCTTGACCGCCATGGTCGAGTAGATGATGGCCGCACCCCACACTCCATTGACGACGCGCAGCGCGCGCGGCGCGTCGATTTCCTGCAGGAGCCGATGTATCCACAGGGCCGAGAACAGGGCGGTGGCTACGTGCATGGACGGGCAGGCGTTGCCGGCGGCGTCGATACCCTTGAGAAAGCCCATTTCCGGATACGTGGCGAAGTCGATCAGGTGGGGCGGAATGGCGGTTGGCCACAGCGCGAAGATGCCGAGCCCCGACAGGCAGAGCGCGCCGATGGCGATGCCGAAGCGCACCAGCTCGGCGCGATCGGCAAACAGCGCCGGTGGCAGCGACACATAGACCCATAGCGACAGATAGGTCGGGAGCCACAGCGTCGACAGCGGCACGGCCCGATCCACCGCGGTGAGCGGCAGCAAGGTCGGGGGAATGCGCGGATTCTCCAGTACCCAGAAATAGGCGATGAAGAAGGTGGTGATGTAGGCGGTCGTGCCGAGGCCCTTGAGCCACATGTGCGCGCGAAAACGCTCGCGCAGACGGCCGAGCCAGGTGCTGGACGGGGCGGTGAGCATGACCGTGTTCAGATCATGCCACCATTGACGGAGATGATCTGACCGGTGATGTAGCTGGCCTGGTCCGACGCCAGAAAGCCGACCAGATCGGCGACATCGTCCGGTTTGCCGGCGCGCTTCATGGGTACCAGCTGGGCAATGGTCTCGGGCGAAAAGCTGCCTTCGCTCATGTCGGTGTCGATCACGCCCGGGGCCACCGCATTGACGGTGATGCCGCGGCTGGCCAGTTCCAGCGACAGCGCGCGGGTGGCCGAATGCAATGCGCCCTTGGCGGCGGCGTAGTTGGTTTGCCCGCGATTGCCGGCGATGGCCGCCACCGAAGTGATGTTGATGATGCGCCCCCAGCGGGTGCGGATCATCGGCATGGTGAGCGGCTGGGTGACGTGAAAGAAGCCGTTGAGGTTCACGTCGATGACCCGTGACCACTGCTCGCTGCGCATGCCGGGAAAGACCGCGTCGTCGTGGATGCCGGCGTTGTTGACCAGCACCTGGATCGGGCCCGCCTCGAGCAGGCTGGCGATGGCACTGCCGGTGGCCTCGGCGTCGGCGATGTCGAAACAGACGACTTGCGCCGCGCCGCCCGCGGCCGCAATCTCGCCCGCCAGCGCGTCGGCGGCGGCGCGGTTGCGGTTGGCGTGGATGACGACCTGGCAGCCGTCGGCGGCCAGACGACGGCAGATGGCCGCGCCAATGCCGCCGCTGCCGCCGGTGACCAGTGCGCGTCGGCTCACTGAACTACCCTCCTGTCGCTAACGCGACGGAGGGCCGGCTTTGCACAGCCGACCCGTTTCGCAGGCGCGCAGCGGTGCTGCGCGAAACCCCTGCTCCACCCTCCCCGAGGGAGGTTCGCGCGCCCTTCGGGCGGCCGTGCGGGCGCGCTCATGCGGATTCCTGTTCGGTGTCGGGCAGATCGGGCGCGATGATGACCGCGGCGCGGCCGCGCAACAAGGCGCGTCCGCCGGCCGAGACCTCGAAACGATAGAGAATGGTGCTGTCGTTGCCCGACAGACGCTCGGCATCGATGATCAGGGGCGTGTCGACGGTGTCGAGCCGGTCGGTGAGCAACTCGACGCCGCGCACGCTGGCGAGAAATCCGACCTTGGGTTTTTCGGCGGCCGGCATGAGGATGGCGCCGTGCACCGCCATCGCCTGCGCAGCGTATTCGATGCCCACCGCCGCCCCCAGACGACCGTGAGCACGCAACGGATTGTCAGCCGCCCGGTGGCTGTTGGTGTGGCAGCGGATGCCGGCTTCATCGCAGGCCGCCACCGCGTCGAGCAGGCACATGTTGCCGGCGTGCGGAATGTGGCCGGCGATCCAGTCGCGGTCGTAGTGTTGTGAGTTCATGCGGCGGCGACCAGATCCACCGCCAGATGCGCACCGTCGAGATGTTCGAGCACGCAGGGTTGCCGCTTGCTGCCCTTGGCGAGGTGGGCCATCGCCGCCAGCAGGGATAGCCCCCGGCCGGTGGGAATGCCGGTGCGCAGGTGGTCGAGCAGATGATCTTCGAGGTGGCTGGGATGGGCGTCGGTGAGCGACAGGCTCAAGCGCGCCAGATCTTCGTCGGCGGGCACGCGCGCGAGCAACAGGCCGATGCCCATGGCGTCGATGATGGGGCGCGCTTCGTTCAGCGGATGCGGGTAGGGCACGTCGTAGCTGACGAGCAGGATGTGATCGAGCGATTCGATCTGCAACTGCACCACCGCTTCGAGCAGGCCGGCGGCAAAACTGCCGTCGTAGGCCGAGATGATGGTCGAGGGCGCCTGCGCCTGGGTGGCGATGCCCCAGTAGCCCGATGCGGCGTTGTTCACCGAATTGTGAAAGCGCGTCGGCGAGATCAGCCGGTCGTCCGACGCGAGCGTTTCGCAAATGGCGTGGCAGTTGTCGCCATCGCCGCTGGACGAGGCAAACACCGTGCTCAGGCCGGCGGGATCGACGCCCGCGGCGGCGCAGGTCTGCAGGCCGGTGGCGATGGCAAGCTTGACCACCTTGCCCACCCGGCGTCGCTCGGCGGGCGGTAGCGTGGTGAGCGCGGGAATGCGCGTTTCGGCCATGTCGGCGGCCATTGCGCTATTCATCTGGGCGAGCAGGGCGGGCCAGTCGTCGAAGCCCGGGCCGATGGCGCCAATGGCGCGCAGGCTGGCAGTCAGGGCGCTCATGTGTCCTCCCGGGCAAACACGAGGCTGGCGTTGGTGCCGCCGAAGCCGAAGGAATTCGACAGCACGCGGCGCAGCCGCGCCGGTTCGCTTTTGCGCTGCAGGCGAATCGGGATGTTCGGGTCGGGGGTGCGCACCCCGACGTTGCCGGGGAGCAGACCGTCGTCGAGCGCGATGGCGCTGATCACCGCTTCGAGGCCACCGGCCGCGCCCAGGGTGTGGCCGGTGGCGCCTTTGGTCGAGCTGGCGGGCACGCGCATGCCGAACAGCTCGGCCACCGCCTTGCCTTCGGCGGCGTCGTTGCTGGGGGTGCCGGTGCCGTGCAGGTTGATGTAGTCGATCGCATCCGGCGCCAGCCCGGCACGACCGAGGGCGGCCTGCATGGCCTGGTGAGCACCGCGGCCTTCGGGTTGCGGTGAAGACATGTGGTGCGCATCGCTCGATTCGCCGTAGCCGAGCAGCACGATGCCGTGCCGGCCGGCTGGTGTGCGTTCGAGCAAGCCGAACGCGGCCGCCTCGCCAATCGAGATACCGTTCCGGTCGGCGTCGTAGGGGCGGCACGCCTCGGGGGCGAGCAGTTCGAGCGAGTTGAAACCGTACAAAGTGGTCAGGCAGAGCGAATCGACACCGCCGACCACGGCCGCGTCGATCACCCCGGCGTCGATCATCCGCGCCGCGGCCGCGAACACCTTGGCGCTGGACGAGCAGGCGGACGACACCACGAATGCGGGGCCGCGAAGACCCGCCGCGGCGCGCACGAACTCGCCCACCGAGAACACGTTGTGCGTGCCCCGGTAGTTGTAGTCGGTCGGCAGGCTGCCGTTGTGTGGATCGCGTTGCCGATAGGCCAGTTCGGTGTCGAGAATGCCCGCCGTGCTGGTGCCCAGAAACACGCCGATGCGTTGCGGGCTGTAGCGCTCGGCGGCCTCGCGGACGGCGTCGAAGAAGCCGTCCTGTTGCAGCCCGAGCCAAGCCAGCCGGTTGTTGCGGCAGTTGTACTGCGACAGGTCGGGCGGCAGACGCACGGCGTCCACGTCCGTCACTTCGCCGACCCAGGTGGGCAGATCCACGGTCTCGAAGGCGCACGGCGCAAGGCCGCCGCGGGTGGTTTCCAGTGCCAGCCGCATCGGCGTCAGGCCGGTGCCGATGCAACTGGTGGCAGTGTAGTGGCTCAGGTGAAGTGGAATCACGTCGATGCCCGGCAAGAGGGTATGTGGCATTTTAGCCCGGATTTTTCACCGGGCCAGCCTCTGGTGCGAAGGAAAACTGCATATCCGCATGATTTGCGCGTCATGAAAGTCTGCGTCGATTCGAATGGCTTGTGCTAGTCCGCGCCCTGGGCGTGCCGCGCGATCAGCAGCACATTGGCAAACGGTGTGCCGGCGCTCATGGGCAAGACCTCGACTGACAACTGGCGGGCCTGTAGCGCCTCGACCCATTCGTCGCGGCGGCGGCAATGCAGATGGGCGTAGCGCTGGCGTCGGCTCAGGGCCATGAGGCGGTCGACAATGCGACCAAGGCGGCTGCGCCAGTGTGCGCTGGCGTCGCCGACGCGCAGCAACAGGCAGCCGTCCGTCGTCAGGCTTCGGCAGACGCGGTCGAGCACGTGCTCCTGCTGTGAGCGGTCGAGGTAGTGAAGGACGTCGAGGATCACGATGCGCTCGGCCGGACCAAACGCGTGCTGGCAGATGTCGGCGCAGTCCACCTGCGCATTGGCGGGCAGTGCGTCGACGCTGCGGGCGACGTCGCGTGCTGAAATTTCGATGCCAAGGTAGTGGGTGAAGCGCGCGACCGCCGGCCACGGCGTCGGCCCCGCCCCCTGCGCTTGCAGGGTGTGTGCGGCGTTCAGCCAGTTGGCCAGCAGCCCTTGGCCGCAGCCCAGATCGACAATGCGGGTGGGGGTGGCAAACAGGCCGCTTGCCAGCAGCGCGGCGAACACCGGGTCGTGTCGCAACTTGCCGCGCGCGAAATGCCAGGCAAAACGTCCCTTGTGACGATAGGGCGCAGCCGCCCGGTCGACCAGCGCGGTGATCTCGGACGTGCTCATGACAAGGCGTGCGACAGCGTGACCGGCTTCAGCCCGGCATCGCGGCATCGGGCAAGGAGCGCCGGCAATACGGCGACAATGATCGGCGCGCCACTGTGCTTGTCACGTGCGGCGTGGCCGTCGTGCAAGAGCAGGATGTCGCCGGCGGCCAGGCCGGCCGTCAAGCGTGCCAGCACCGTTTGCGCATCGGGCGCGCGGGTGTCGAAACCGCGCCGTGTCCAGCTTGCCAGCCGCAGGCCCATGCGTGCGAGCACGGGTTCGAGAAAGGGGTTGCGCAGTCCGGCCGGGGCGCGAAAGAAGCACGGCGTGCGGCCGCTGATGTCGGCCAGCGTCGTTTGTGCGGCACCGATTTCGCGTGCGAAGCCGCGTGGGCCGAGCAAGGAAAACTGGTGACGGTGGTGCTCGCTGTGGTTCTCGATCTCGTGCCCTCGGCGCACGATCTCGCGGGCCAGCTCGGGGTGCGCGCGCGCCTGCGTGCCGATGCAGAAGAAGGTGGCCTTGGCGTCGTGAGCGTCGAGCAGATCGAGCACGGCGGGGGTGACCGTCGGGTCGGGGCCGTCGTCGATGGTGATGGCAATCT
Organism: Rhodocyclaceae bacterium; assembly: GCA_050293885.1. Lineage (GTDB taxonomy): Bacteria > Pseudomonadota > Gammaproteobacteria > Burkholderiales > Rhodocyclaceae > Nitrogeniibacter. The sequence goes on from JBNKNO010000003.1 coordinate 10,503, forward strand.
CGCCGCGGGCCGCGGCGGCGGCGGGCAGCCGGGTCCAGTTGGGCCCCAGCCACTGGCTGCGCGGCCACAGACCGACGGCGGTGAGCACGGCGTGATTGCCGATAAGCGCCGCGACCGGCCAGGGCCAGTGCAGCGGGGCGATCAACAGCGCCGCGAGCGCGAGTAGATGGATCGCCGCCGTCAGCCACAGCAGTGCGCCGGGGCGCCAGCGGCGCGGGGGGAGCGTCGCGGCCGTCATCGGCCCAGCCCCGCGCCCAGCATGGCCTGCCACAGCCGTCGCCAGGTGGGCCAGTCGTGTCCGCCCGGCGTGGTATGCACCTGGGTGGGCGGTAGTACGGCCGCCATCAGCGCGTGCCCGCCGGCGAAACGGTCCTGTTCGCCATAGCCGAGCCAGATCGCCGAGGGCGTGGTGCGGGCAAGCGCTTGCAGCGCGCGCCAGCCACGCAGTTCGCCATCGATTTCCTGCAGCGGCCCGGGCGTCCACCCGGCCAGTCCCCCCGACGCCTCGATGGTGCGGGTGATGCTGCGGTTGCCGGGATAGGGGGCGAGTAGCGCCAGCCCGTCGACGGTGCCCGGGTAGGTGTCCTGGTAGGTCATCGCGGTGAGCGCGCCGATGGAAATGCCGCCGAGCACAATGCGCGCGTGGCCGGCCGCGCGTGCCGGCTGTACCACCTCGGCATGGAGCGCGTGCACCAGCGAGCCGTCGACCACGGCGTTGAGGTCGGTGGGGTGGGTGCGCAGGGTGAGGCCGGCGGTGGCCGCGAGCGTGTCGAAGCCGTGGGTGACGAAATCGGCCGGCGTGTCGTAGGCGCCGGGGAGCAGGATGACGAGCGTGTCGTCCCGGCTCATGGGCGGCGCTCGGGGGCGGTGGGATGCATGATCGCCGAGAAGGCCAGCGACAGCAGCGCGCCGGGGCCGACGACGATGCCGATGGCGTGCAGTACCGGCACCGACGACAGCGCGAGGATGCCGAAACCGGCCAGCGTGGTCAGATTGGCCACCATCAGCGAGGCCAGGGTGCGCAGCGGCGGCCCGTGCGAGCCTCGATCGCCGGCGTCGAAGAACAAGGCGTAGTTGGAGCCCACCGCCACCACCAGCAACATGCCGACCAGGTGCAACAGCGTGAGCCGCTCGCCGGCCAGATTGAGCGTGCCGATGACCACCACCACCGCAGCGGCCAGCGGCAGCGCGAGTCGCAGCAGGCGGGCCGGTTGGCGCAGCGCGAGGGCGAGCAGCACCACAATGGCAAGAACACCGCCGCCGGCGGCCACGCGGGCTTCGTGCAGGTAGCCGGCATACAGCCTTTCCGATTCGGACTTGATGTCCACGAACACCGCGTCGGGTACGCCACTGCGGCTCAGTGCGCGGCGGATGGCGGCTTGGTCGATCGGTTGGCCGTCGTCGGGCGCGCGCACCGGCAGCAGTGCGCGCCAGCGCGATCCGTGATGGATCAGCATGGCGTCCACGGCCAGCGCCAGCGAGGTGCCGTCCAGCGCTTGCCGGGTCAGCGGGGCGGCGTCGCGGGCGCGGGCCACGTCGTCGACGAAGGGGTCGAGGCGCTCGGCGCGTAGCGGCAGGCCGGTGGTGGCTTCAGCGAGGCGCGCGCGCAAGGTGGCCGCGTCGGGCAGGCTGTCGATGCGTGCCTGTTGGGTGGCGCGGCTGGGCAGGAAGCGGGCCGGGCTGTCGAAGCCGCCGATGCGCCCTGCCCGCGCGAGGGGATCGAGCACCGCGCCCAGCGTTTCGGCACGCGACAGCGCGGCGTCGGCACTGTCGGCGGAGGCGACCACGAGGAAGCGCACATCGGGGGCCGGCAGGTCGCGCCGCAGGCTGGCATCGAGTGCCTGGTCGGCGTCGGGCACCGGGCTGAGCGCGCCCAACTCGTGATGCCACAGCTGATCGCGGTGCATGAAGAGCACGCCGGCGGCGATCACACTGGCGATGAGTGGCAGCCAGCGCAAGGTGCGGCCATGGCGCATCAGCGTCGCCAGTGCGTACCCGAGCGCGCTCACGTCGCGAATCCGGAAGCGCGCCGGCGTGAGCGCGGGCAGCACGAAGCGGGTGGTGAGCACCGCCACCGTGAGCCCGCTCATCGAGAACAGGCCGACCTGCGCCAGCCCCGGAAAGCCCGACAGCAGCAGCGCGGCGAAACCGCACAGCGAGGTCAGCACGCCGAGGCGGATGGTGCGCCAGAAGCGCTCGTTGTTCGATCCGTCGCGCTGAATGAAGTAGTAGATGGCGTAATCGACGGCTTCGCCAATGAGCGTGATGCCGAAGCCGAGGGTGATGCCGTGCACACTGCCGAAGCCGAGACTGACCGCCACGATGCCGGCCAGTGCGCCAGTGACCACCGGCGCGAGCCCGAGCAGCAGGGCCACCGGCGAGCGGTAGACGACGAGTAGCAAGGTGATGATGAGGCCGATGCCGATCATCGACAGGCGGGTGACTTCGTCCTTGATGATGGCGCGGGCATTGACCGCGAACACGCCGGGGCCGGAGACCAGTAGCGTGAGCGCGTGCGCATCGGGCGTATCGCGCAGTTCGGCAAAGCGGGCGCGCAGTGTCTCGATGGCGGTGGCCTGGCCGTCGGTGTCGGCGCCCGATGCGGCGGCGGTGACCAGCAGCAGACTGCGTTTGCCGTCGCGCGAGGTCCACGGCCCGGCGTGCGCCGGCACCGTCTGGTATCGGCTGAAGTGTTCGATGACGTGCAGCGTTTCGGCGGTGGGGTCGCGCGTCATGATGGGCTTGAGCAGCAGGCCGGCGGAGGAGGTGAGCAAGTCGATGCTCTCGCCAATGGCGGCATGCAGGCCGTCGGCGCTGAAGCGTTCGGGGCGCACGTCCGGGCTGAGTCGGTAGCGGTGCGCAAACAGCCATTGCTGGTCGGCCTCGGTGCCGATGGACTCGCCATTGCTGACGGCCACGAACAGGGGGGAGGCGCGCAGCGCGTCGGCCAGTGCGCGCGAGGCCTGGGCGCGGGTGTCGGCGTCGGCGCCTTCGATGCCGACCAGCAACATGCGCGAGGCAATGCCGTCGCGCAGCAGGTCGACCAGCAGCGCTTGTTCTTCGGTGGGCGCGCTGGGCAGGAAGGCGGAGAGGTCGGCGGTGAAACGGGCGCGGGTGACGCCCAACACGCAGGCGGCCAGCACGATCAGCCAGAGGATGATCGGGAGGCGACGGTTCATGGGGTGCGTGAGATCGGGGTGATCTGCATCACCGAGCGGTCGCCGTCCGCCAGCAGGATTTCAACCGTGTCGATCTGGCCGTCGTGGCCCTCGATGCGGATGCGCAGCACGAGTTCGGTGATCTTCGGATCGGCGGGCGACAGGTCGAGTGTCCACGCCGATCGGGCGCCGCTCAGGCCCAGTCGGTAGTTGCGCTCGAGCGCCGCGCGATCGCCCGCCAGCGTACTGCGGATGCTTTCGATGAGGGCCGCGGCGTCGGGATAGTCGCGCAAATCCATGTGCAGGCTGCCCGATTCCCGGGTGAGCGTGAGTGCGCTGCCGTCGAGCACCATGGATTCTGGTTTCGGCTTGAAGGTGTGGCGTTCGAGGCGGTCGGGCGCCTTGTAGACCAGTTCGCCGGACGACTCGATCGGGGCGTCGAGCAGCGCGAGGTATTTGCGTTCGACGAAGCGTGCCTTGCCGCCGGTGTTGTGCGACAAGGATTGCATGAGCGTGTCGACGCGCCAGGCGGGCGCCGTTTGCGCGGCGGTGCCGGGCGCGATCGCGAGGAGCATCAACACCGGGAGGAGGAAACGAAACGCGCGCGTCATGCCGTGTCAGTCTGCCAGAAATCGAAGAAATTGAACCAGTTGAGCGGCGCGTCGCGGCAGCCGCGTTCGAGCTCGGCCACGTAGGCGTTCATGGCGGTGGCGATGGCATGATCCCGGTCGGCAGGCGCGACGTCGGCAAAATCCATCAGCGGCACGAAGCGGATGCGGTAGCGGTTGCCGCCCAGGTAGAGCCCGGCCATGAAAAAGACCGGCTGGCGCAGCATGGCGGCCATGCGGAATGGCCCGGTGGGCAGGCGCGCGGGCGCGCCAAGCAGCGACAGCTCGCGCGTGTCTTCGTCACCGAGACTGCGGTCGGCCAGCAAGCCGACGAGCGCGCCCGACGCGAGCGCATCGCGTACGCGCAACATGGTGTCGACCTGGCCGAGCGGAATGATGTCGGCTGCCGCCGCCGGGTTGATGGCGGCCAGCGCGGCGTTGATCTTGCGGGCGTTGTCTTCGTACATGGTGAGCGCGATGCGCTGACCGGGAAACTGCCGCCCGAGCGCGCGGGTGACCTCGAAACTGCCCAGATGGGCGCCAAACAGCAGCGCGCCGCGGTCGGATTCGAGCTGTTTTTGCATCAGCGCTTCGCCTTCGACGGTGATGTCGAACAGCTCGAAGCGGTCGTTGAGCAGGTACAGGCGGTCGAGAACGGTGGCCGCGAAATGAAAGATGTGACGGGCCGCCGCCAGCCGGCCGGCCGCCCGCCCGGTGACGCGGGCAAGGTAGTCGCGCGAGGCATGTCGGGCTTGGGCGCCGAAGCAGAAGAAATAGGCGGAGATCGGCCACAGCACCAGGCGCGCGACAGGTCGGCCCAGATGCAGCGCAATCCAGCGCATGACGCGCAGCGCGAGCATGTTGCTACGTTCGGGCTGTTGGCGCCAGCGCGCTTTGCCGCTGCTGGTGGGCGCACTTTGGCGAGTGTTCACTCGCATGCGTCCGCACGCATGAGGCTGCCGGCCGCGATGAGGCGCTCGCCCGATTCGATGCAAAAATCCAGTGCATTGCCATTGCTCGACGCGCTGAGTGCGACGCTGAGGGCGTCTCCCGGCGTGGCCGGGTGCACAAACTTGGCCGAGCGGATTGTCCACGCGACCTTGCCGTCGTGCTGGCCGGCGAGGCGGACGACTTCGTCCAGCAGCAAGGCGCCGGGCACGATCGGATGGCTCGGAAAGTGGCCGGCGAACACCGGATGGTCGGCGGCGAGGACGATGTCGAAGCGCTCGTGAGCAATCATGGTTGTTTTGCGGCCGTGTCGGGCCGGTGGGTGGCGAGCAGCCCGGCACGGACCTCGCGCGGCAGTTTGCCGGTCGCGTTGCGCGGCAGGTGGTCGAGCAGGATCAACGGCCGCGGCAGGAACAGCGGATCGATGCGTTCGCGCAAGGCCGTCATCAGTTCGGCCGCGGTGCGCGCCGGGGCGACCGCGAAGGCCGCCAGCCGCGTGATGCCCTCGTCCGATTCGTCGGGCAGATGAAACGCGGCGTCCTCGACGCCTTCGATGGCCTGCAGTTGCCGATCGAGATAGGCCAGCGAACTGCGCTTGCCGGCAATGTTGATCAGATCGGTATTGCGCGCGCCCAGACGGAAGCGCCCGGGGCCGGTATGTTCGATCTGATCGCCCATGGGCACGGGCGTCTCAATGTGCCCGCCGAACGCCCAGGTGGCTTCGTCGCGGTCTTCGAGGCGGATGTCCGGGAACAGTTGCCAGTCGCGGGTTTGCGTGGTGCGTCGCGTGGCGATCTGGCCGGTCTCGGTACAGCCGTAGATTTCCATCAACGGCGCATCGAATGCGCTTTCGGCCTGCTGCGCGAGCGCCTCGGACAGCGGCGCGGTGGCACTGAGCAGCAGGTCGACGGGCGGTGTCGCCTCGCCCGAGCGCAACACCGTGCGTAGATGGTAGGGCGTGGTGACGAGCACGCGGGGGCGTGGCATCTCGGCCAGCCGGGCGACGATGTCGGCCGGAAAGAAGGCGCGGTCGCCCACGAAGGCGCCGCCGCTTTGGAGCGCCAGCAGAATGGTGGATTCGAAGCCGTACATGTGCTGCGGCGGCACGGTGCCCAACAGCGTGAACGCCGCCCGGTCGGTACCGCCGAGCCCGAGTTGTCCGGCGGCGGCGCGCGTATTGGCCACCAGCTTGCCCCAGGTCTTGGGGTGTGGCACCGGCGTACCGGTCGATCCTGAGGTGAAAACCCACGCGATGAGTCGATCGGCCGGCAGGCAGGGGACTGCTTCCGCATGGGGCGGGTCGGCGGGCAGATCGTCCGGAAAGACAAATCGCGGCATCGGGCTGGCGACATCGTCCGTGCCGTCGCTGACGACGAAGCTGTCCGGCGCGAACGCCATCAGCTGGCGGGCGACCTCGGGGGTATAGGTCGAGGGCATCAGGTTGGTACGCCCCGACAGCATGCCGGCGACCAGTGTGACGGCAAATCGATAGCGGTCGGTGCACGCGTTGAGCAGATGCCCGCCCGCGGGAAACGCGGCGGCGATGGCGCGCGCATGGCCGAGAAACTGGCGCCGTGAAACCGGCTCGCCGCCACGGATTGCCACCACCGAATCGTCAGTCGCGTGCGTGAGGAGGGGAAAATCGTGCATGGCGAGTGTGGCCGACAGATTACGGTTGGCGTTCGCTGGCCGGCGTCGTGGGGCGCAGTGCCTCCTGCCGGGCCGCCCAGCGGTTGAATGCTGGCCACGCCGAGCGGATGGAGTCGATGAAGCCGGTTTGCAGTTCGCGCGGCAGCGTCAGCCGGCGCAGCAGATACTCCGCGAGAAAGACGGTCGTGACGATTGCCGGCGTCAGCACATTGGCAAGCAGTGAGAAGGCGGCGATCCGACCGCTCGCGAACAACCCCAGCGAAACGCTCGCCAGGGTCGCAAACACCAGCGTCCAGGCCACGGTGACGCCACGGGTATAACGCGCCAGCCGGGGCGGGAGTTCGCCATGCACGGTTCGCGCGAACCTGGTCACCATGGGCGTGCGCCCCGCGCTCAGCGTGCGCGCGAAGAGCGCCGTGAGCGTGGCAAAGGTGCCGGCATGCTGAATCAGTTCGACATAGGCGAAGTTGGAGGCGAGCGGACCGCGAAAGGCCGCCAGCGCCCCGACTGCGCAAAACCAGAGCGTCAGGGCGATGACCCGGCGCCGGCTTTGCCAGGCGATCCACAGCGTGGTGCCCGTCAGTGGCAGCAGCGCAAGCGCCGCGCCGATGAGGCTGGGTGTGCCCCGTGCGGTGAAATGGTGTAGCAGGCCGATGTACAGCGCAATCAGCAACCCGGCCAGTGCCGTCAGCAACAGGTGCCGAGCACGCGGGGTCATTGGGTCCGGTGGGTTGCGACGTGGTCGGCGAGGCTGCGCAGGGAGGCGAAGATGCGCACGTTGTCCTCGTTGTCGGCGCGCAGCGAAAAGCCGTAGCGCTTGGAGAGCACCAGCGCGACTTCGAGGATGTCGATGGAGTCGAGTCCGAGCCCCTCGCCGTAGAGCGGTGCATCGGGCGCGATGTCGCCCGCGGCCATGTCGAGGTTCAGTGCGGCGACGATCTGTTCGGCGACCTCGGCGAGCAGCGTGTCATCGGCGGTGTTGGGGTTGGTTGTGTCGTTCATTGTCGATTCGATGTCGGGTTCATGAGCTGCGCTTGAAACCAGCGCTCGGTGTGTATTCTAGCCGTTGGCGGAAACCTCAAGAAGCGGGGGCTTCGCCGTCAGTCGTCCGCCTGTCGGAAAGCCAGCACCGCGTTGCTGCCACCAAAAGCAAACGCGTTGGACAGACAGGCGCGGATGGGACGCGCCAGCGGCGCGCCGCGGATGTGCGCGACGCCTTCGCATGCCGGGTCCACGGTGTCCAGATGCGCGGTGGGCGGCGCCTTGCCTTGGCGCAGCGCTTGCACACAAATGACGGCCTCGATGGCGCCGGTGGCGCCCATCATGTGCCCGTGCATGGACTTGGTGGCGCTGACCGGCAATGCGCTGGCCAGCGGGCCGAAGACCTCGCCGAGCGCCTGAACCTCGATCGGGTCGCCTTCAGGCGTGGCGGTGCCGTGGGCATTCACGTAGCCGATATCCGCCGGCGTCAGGCCTGCGTCGTCGATGGCCTGGCGCATGGCGGCGACCTGACCGCGCGCCGAGGGGCGCACCAGATGATCGGCATCGCTGGAGCAACCATAGCCGGCCAGCTCCGCCAGGATGGTGGCGCCGCGCGCCTTGGCGTGATCCCAGTCCTCTAGGACCAGCGCGGCCGCGCCTTCGCCCAACACCAGGCCGGTGCGGTCGGTGGCAAAGGGACGGCATGCGGCCGCGGCGCCGTGCGGTTCGGCGTCGGCCAATACGCGCAGGGCCTCCCAGGCGCGCACGACGCCGAGCGACATCGGGCTGTCGGAGCCGCCGGCAATGACCACGTCGGCCGAGCCGTCGCGCACGCGGCGGAAACCCTCGCCGATGGCCGTGGCCGCTGCCGCGCAGGCAATGGTGTAGGTGATGCACGGCCCGCCCAGTTTGAAGTCGATGGCGATGTGTGAGGCGGCGGTGTTGTTCATGCCCAGCAGCAGCGACAGCGGCGGCACGCGCCGGCGGCCGTTGACGTACATCTCGCGGTAGCCGCGCTCGAAGGTCAGCGTGCCGGCCAGGGCGGTGCCCCAGAACACGGCGCCCTCGGTGCGTGGGGTATCCGATTTGATCAGCCCGGCCTGTTGCCAGGCGCGGCGTGCCGCGACCAGACCAAGCTGGCCGGAGCGGTCGAGCGTGGGGATGTTGCTTCCCAGCGCCGTGATGGCGTCGAAATCGGTCCACTGGACCGCCGGGATCGAGATGGCCAGATGGCCTTCATCGCGTTCATGCAGGGCGATCGCCGATTCGCCGGACAGCATGCGCTCAAAGAAGCCATCGGCGTCACTACCCCACGGCCCACCGACACCGAGGCCGGTAATGGCAACGCGGCGCGGGGTGCTCATGCGTTGGACGGGGATTGAACACCCAGTCGGTCGAGTTGCGTGACGAGATCCTGCACCGTGCTCGGATTGGGAAGATCCTTGGGCAGGGTGATGCCTGTCTTTTCTTCGAAATCGAAGAGCAACTCCAGGAGCATCAGCGAGTCGATGCCGATGTCGGCCAGTGTCGCCTCGGGAACGACTGTGTCAGGCGCGATATTGCCGTTGGTCTGGGCAAAATCACGAATCAGGTCCAGTGAGTTCATGCAAAATCCATTCGGCGCCGAATTTCGGTCGCGTTCATCTGTGCGCTGTGCGCACGTCTTCTCGGGAAATGACGCCAATTATACCCGCACGCACGCCGCGAACTTGTGCGTCATGCCACTGGATATTGGTTTTCCGGCCTTGCGATGGCTACCGGTCTAGCTCGGGAGCGCGCGTTTGCCCTTGCCGGGGGGGCGGTGTGCTGCGCTTGCCTCCGCCTGGCGCGTGTCGTCGGTGAGAAAGTGGCGCGTGAAGTCGGCCGCGGGCAGGGGCTTGCTGATGAGGTAGCCCTGGATGAGGTCGCAGCCCATGGCGCTCAGCAGGTCGTGTTGCGGCTGGGTTTCGACGCCTTCGGCGACGACTTCGAGGTCGAGATTGTGTGCCAGCGCGATGATGCCGCGCACGATGGCGACGTCGGTGTCGGCATCGCTGCCGGTGTGGGTGCTGGCGAGGTCGGTGACGAAGCTGCGATCGACCTTGAGGATGTCGACCGGCATGCGTTTGAGGTAGGCCAGCGACGAGTAGCCGGTACCGAAGTCGTCAATGGCCAGGCGGATGCCCAGGCGTTTGAGGCGGTAGAGGTTGTCGATGGCCTCGCCCTGCCGATCCATCCACACGCTTTCGGTGAGCTCGATGATGAGATCGTCGGGCGTGACGCCATAGTCTTCGAGGACCTGCTCGACGGTGGCGGCGATTTGTTCGTCCTGCAGTTGCTGGCCGGAGAAATTGACGGCGACGCGCAGCTTGTGACCGGCGGCTCGCCAGGCTTTGAGCTGGGTGCAGGCCGCACTCAGCACCCATTCGCCGATGGGCAGGATGAGTCCGGTTTCTTCGGCGATGGGAATGAATTCGTTGGGGCCGAGCAGGCCTCGCGTCGGATGCCGCCAGCGCACCAGTGCTTCGGCGGCGACCAGCTGGCCGTCGTGCGCGTTGATTTCGGGTTGGAAGTGCAGTTCGAATTCGTCGCGCTCGACGGCGCGCCGCAGATCGCTTTCGAGGCGCAGATGTTCGCCGGCGCTGGTCTCCATCGCCTCTTCGTAAAAGGCGAAACTGTGCTTGGCGTGCTTGGCGCGGTACATGGCGGTGTCGGCGTGGCGCAGCAGGGTGCTCATGTCGGCGCCATCGCGCGGATACAGTGCGATGCCGATACTGGCGTTGACGAACATGTCGTGTCCGTCCATGACGAAGGGGTCGGCCAGATCGCTGGCGATTTTCTTGGCGACCGAGGCGGCCACTGACGCCGAAGCGAGGTTTTCCAGCACGACGGTGAACTCGTCCCCCCCGAGCCGGGCGACGCAATCGCCGGCGCGCACGCTGTGTGCAATGCGACGCCCGACCGCCTTGAGTAGGCGATCGCCGATTTCGTGGCCGAGCGTGTCATTGACGAATTTGAAACGGTCGAGATCGAGGAACAGGACCGCGAGCAATTTTTGCTGGGCGCTGGCTTGATCGAGCTGGCGCTGCAGATGCTCCTGGAAATGGGTGCGATTGGGTAGGCCGGTGAGGGTGTCGGTGTAGGCCAGATGGCGGACATGGCGCTCCGAGCGGCTGGCGTCGATGGTGCGCCGCACGCGCTGGACGACGACGTTCAGGTGCAGGGGCTTGGTGATGTAGTCGCTTGCACCGGCGGCGAAAGCGCGTTCGATCGAGTGCCGGTCATCGAGCGAGGTGATCATCAGCACCGGGATGTCCTTGCCCTGCGGCAGCTCCTTGAGCCGGGTGCAGGTGGCGAAGCCGTCGGTGCCGGGCATGACCGCGTCGAGCAGCACCAGATCGGGGTTGCGGCGCGAGAGCAGATCGATGGCAGAGGCGCCGGTGCCCGCTTCGTCCACCACAAAGCCATTGAGTTCGAGCGCGTAGCGCAAGGCCGAGCGCGTGCTGCGGTCATCGTCCACCACCAGCACGCGGGCCTCGGCGTCGGCGGCGACCGGCGGGGCGGCCAGCGGCTCGGGCAGAAACTCGCGCAGCGCGTTGGCGACGCGGGTGAACTCGGCGCTCAGCTCGGTGGTCAGTCCAATGGCGTCGAGCGCCGGGTCGTTCAGTTCGATTTCGAGGGTCTCGGCTTTCTGTGCCAGGGCGTAGGCCCCCAGATTGCCGGCCGCGCCCTTGATCTGGTGCGCATTGGCCTTGAGTGCCTTGAGATCGCCGGCCGTGGCTGCAGCTTCAAGGGCGGAAAGAATCTCCGGCATGTCTTCGAGGAAGGGCTGGATGGCCTTGTCGACGGCGCCGCCGAGGGCGTCGCGGAGTCGCTCGAGCACCGTGGGGTCGACCGCGTTTGCATGCGTCACGTCGTCGTCGCTGGGGGCGGGGGCGCGTAGCGCGAAGGGCATGTCGAACCAGCGGCGCAGGGTGGCGGCCAGGGTGTCCAGGGTCAGCGGCTTGGCCAGGTGGTCGTCCATGCCCGCCTGCATGCAGCGCTCGATATCGTCGCGTGCAGTGTCTGCCGTCATGGCGATGATCGGCGTGTGGCGTCCGCTGAGTTGCTCGCGCTCACGGATCGCCTCGGTGGCGGCGTTGCCGTCCATGCCGGGCATGTGGCAGTCCATCAGGATCAGATCCCAGTTGTCGTGGGCGTGCGCGTTCAGCGCCGCCATGCCGTCGCCCGCCAGTTCGGCCGTCAGACCGAGCATCTCGAGCATGCTGCGCACGACCACCTGATTCGTTCGATTGTCGTCCACCACCAGCACCTTGAAACTGCCGACCGTTTCGAGCGATGCGGCGGGTTGCCCGGTGGGATTGTTGTCGAGCAGGCGCAGCACACCGGTCAAGCGCGAGCGCCGCAAGGGTTTGGCCAGCGTCGTGCTCCAGTAGCGATCGTCTTCGTCGCCGAAGCGCGCCAGCGGCGCCATGAGTACCCAGCGCGCCGCGGCGCAGGCCGTGCTCTTGCGCAGTTTCTGCAGGTCAGCGGCGGCGATGGCGCCATCGACGAGGACGAGATCGATGGGCCGGACATCGTCGTCGTGTGTGTTGACGCGCTGCTCGGCCTGCTTCGGTGCTTGGCACACCAGCGCATCGGCGCCGAGCAGGCCGAGTTCGGTGTCGAGGTACTCGCGGCAGATGCGGCTATCTTCGATGACCAGCACGCGCTTGCCGGTCGCGATGGGTTCGGGGTCCGTGATCTCTGTGGGCGGGGCAACTTGCAGTGGCACGCAGACGGTGAAGCAGCTTCCCCGGCCGGGCTCGCTTTGCAGCGCAATGGTGCCACCCATCAGTTCGACGAGTTGGCGGCTGATGGCCAGCCCCAGGCCGCTGCCCGGATGGCGCCGTGTGGAAGAGGCATCGCCCTGGGTGAAGGAGTCGAATATGCGCGCCTGCGTTGCGCTGGCGATGCCCTCGCCGGTGTCGCAGACCTTGAAGCGCAGGGTGGACATGCCGGCGCTGTCGGTGTCGGCCAGATCGATCTGCACCCAGGCTTCGCCCTGTTCGGTGAACTTGATGGCGTTGCCGAGCAGGTTGGTCAGCACCTGCCGGAGGCGGTCGGCGTCGCCGATCCAGGCGGGGGGGAGATCCGCCGCGATGTGGTGCCCCAGTTCCAGCCCCTTTTCGTAGGCCTGCGGGCTGAGCGCGTCGATCAGGTCCTCGACAAGTTGGCGAAGATCGATGTGCTGGGCGTCGAGCTCGATCTTGCCTGCTTCGAGTCGTGAGAAATCGAGCACGCCGTTGACCATTTCGAGCAGATGGCGTGCCGAGTCCCAGGCCATTTCCGTCAGCAATTGCACCTTGGCGGGCAGCCGGCTGGCGCGCAGCATGTTGAGGCTGCCGATCACCCCGTTGAGCGGGGTCCGGATTTCGTGGCTGACGGTGGCGGCAAACTGGCTTTTCAGCTCGGCGTAGGCGACCGCGCTGTCGCGGGCGGTGATGAGCTCGTGCTCCCGCCCTTCGAGCTCTTCCATCATGCGGTTGAAGGCGTGCTCCATGTTGGCGATATCGCGTGGGCCTTCGAGGTCGGCACGGACCCCGCGCTCGCCCGCCATGGCCGACGACATGGCGCGCGACAGTTCGTTCAGCGGGCGCGTCAGGCGCCGCGAGAGCATCTCGACCAGCGCCACGATGAGAATGGCAAACAGCAGCGAGATGGCGAGGTTGGAGAGAAACAGGTCGGTGCGCAGTGCGTTGATGACGCTCTTGCTTTGCACCACGCGAACAATCCCGAGGCGTTGTGCCTGGGGCGCCTCGTCCATGGAAAACGGCGAGCTGGCCTCGGGCGTGATGTCGACCGTGGCAGTAAAGCTCCAGATGGCGTCGTCCTCCAGTTCGATCGAGGCGCCGTCGGCGCTCGGGTCGCGCGGCACGTCGGGCAGGGAGAACGCAGGTGCGCCGGCCTTGACGCGGGAGAGCAGCATCTTGCCGTTGGCATCGAACATCTGCACCGCAACGACGTCCGGAAACGACAAAGTCGCGGCGATCGCGGCCGAGGCATTTTCCGGCGCCCCCGAAAGCAGCGCCAGGCCGCTTTGGTCGGCCAGGCTGGACACGACGCTGGCCCCCTGACGAATCAGCGTTTCGCGGATCTGGCGGTCGCCGCGCAGCGAGCTGGCAATGGATGCGGTAATCGCCAGCAGGACCAGCCCGAAGGCGATGGTCATGCTTAGCTGGTTGCCGAAGGTGCTCCGGCGAATGCGTGCAAGCAGACTCGGCATCTATTCGCGCGGTGTCACTCGGTGGACCGGATTAGCGAGCAGGAAAGAGCAGCGCAACATCTTCTTGTATGGTCTCCAGGTTGATGCTCAGATGCCCGGCAGTGCGGGTGTTGAGCGCGAGGCGGACCTCACGCAGCGGTTGCACCGTGCGCTCGGGCTTCGATGCGTCGATCAGGTCGAGGGCGGAGGTGGCGAGCTGGTGTCCCATGTTGACGTTGTCCGGATAGAGCGCAAACAGCGCGCCGCGACGCACGTGCGCCAGCGTGCTCGAAAAAACGATTAACGACCGGTCCCAGGCCTGCTGAAGCACGAACGGCAATACCACCTGATCGTCCAGCACTGCGGTGTCTTGCGGGAGCCAAATGGCATCGCGGCCGGTCTCGGCCTGATCGACGATGTCGTGGAAACGCTGTAGCGCGACGCGCAGATCGTCGGTTTCGATCGCCACCAACTCGACGCCTTGCGCCTTGGCGGCTTTCTTGGCGAGCGCAATGAGCCAGTCGTTGTGCTGCGCCGAGTAGACCGTGAACACCCGGCGCACCGACGGGGCAAGCCGCTTCAGGTGTTGCAGCAACAGCCGCGGGTCCGGCGTCAGGCTGACCAGCGTGCGCGTTTTCGGGCCGTCGTCCGGTGAGGCGAGCACGGCGCCGCCGACCACGGGAATGGCGTTCGTCAATTCGCTCGCGGTTTTCAGCCCATGGCGCCCCAGCGCGATGATGACGGAGATACCTTTGTCCTGAAGTTCAGCCTGGAGTTGGTCGTGATGCGTCTGCTTCGCCAATGGAATGCTGACGACGCGGCTCGGCGCCCGTTGCTCGATGCCGGAGACGATCTGCTGAAACACACTGCGATAGGGTTCGCCCAGATCCGGATAGATGACCGCGATGCGCCCCTCGCTGGTCGCCTCGGCGGCAGGTCGGGCGCGCGCGACGGTGTTGGCGGCGAGCAGATCGCCGCCTTGCCTGAATGCGGGTGTGTCGACGGGCGAGGCATCGCGGAGCGGGGTATCCGCCGAAAGGGAATGTCGCTTCATCCACGCGCTGGCCGCGAGCGGACCCGCCAGCGGCGTGGCGCGGGCACACACGCTCAGGGCGACGAGGCCGGTTAACAGGAGGATGCGGACGACGCTGCGCATGGTCACGGATCGAATAGTCAAAAACGAAGCGTCCCGGAGAGCATTACGGTTCGGCCCGGCAGCGGATAGTCGTCTTCCCGGCCGGGAGATTGGCTGGGTTCATAGGCCTTGGCGTCGGCCACGTTCTTGACCGTCAAGGACAGATCGACATTCTTGAGGACATTCTCGGCACGTGCCGTGACGTCGAGGAGCACATAGTCGGAGATCGGCGCGCGCGGGTCGGCCTTTTCGTTCGGGCGGGCCGGCTCCCGGCTGCGGTCTGCCACCCAGATGAGTCTTGGCGTGATGACGAAGTCGCTCGCCGGGCGCCAGTCGGCGCGCAGGTAGGCGGTTTGTCGCGGCGCATTGCCGGGCGATTTTCCGGTTTCCCGGTCGCGGCTGTACTGGTAAGCGTAGTAGCCGCCGAACTTGAGCGCCGGGTTGGCCTGCCAGCTGAATTCCAGTTCGAGGCCGCTGCCGGAAACGCGGCCGGTGTTCTGCGCCGTTGCGCCGGTGGTCGGGTCGGCATTGGGCACCTGACGCAGCGTGTCGCGAATGATGTAGTGGAACAGGTTGGCCGACAGTGTGGTGTCCTGGTCGGGCTGCCAGGTCATGGCGGCCTCCCAGGTTTCCATCTTTTCCGGCTCGACATCCGGATTGCCCAAAGCGACCGGGTTGTTGACGTTGTATCTCTCGACGAACGAAGGCGCACGGAAAGCACGACCGTAGAGCAGCTTGGCACTGACCGTGTAGCCGGCGTCCCATACCAGCGCCAGACGCGGATTGGTGGTGTGGCCGAAGTCCGAATAGTCGTCGTGACGCACCCCCGAGGTGAGCGTCCAGTTGCGTGACAGGCTCCATTCGTCCTGGACATACAGGTAACGGTTGTGACGGGTGCGCGGACGCATGAAGGCATCCTCCGCCGCCACTTCGGTCAGACCGCCGGGTAGCGGGGTTGGAAGGTAGCCCAGGCCAGGGACGAAGGTGTAGCCGTAGTTCTTGGTTTCGCGCACCTTGTACAGGTCAAGCTTCTGGTAACCGCCGCCGATACGCACGCGATGGTCTGCCAAGCCGCTATAGACGGCGGCTGCCGAGAGCCCCCCATGACGCTCCCACTTGTCCGGCTGGCCCAGCATGCCCTGCGGAAATACGCCCGCGCCCAAATTCGCGCCGGGGGGGAACAGCTGGATATCGGAGAAATCCTTCATGTGCAGGAAATTGGCCTGCACCGTGAGGTCCCAGTCGCGCGCCAGGTCTTCCGGGTGCCAGGTCAGGTCGGCCGTCCACCGCTGGTTGCGCCCACGGCCGGCCGGATCCAGCGCATTGGCCACGCCGGCACCCATCTCCACATCCTTTCTATCCCTCAATGCGGTGCGCAGTTGCCAGTCGCCCATGACCATGTCAACCGCCAGATCGAGGCCTTTGCGCCCGAGCGACAGCGCGCCGGGGGCCAGCGAGGCGTTGGTGTTGAGTTGGGCGTCGATGCCGGTCTGGGCGTCATAGGCGATGGTCTGGTCGTCGCCATCGGTCTGTTGCCAGCCGACATGGAGGCCGAGCTTGATCGGGCCGACGCTGCCGGCGTGATTGAGCCAGACGTCGCGCGTATTGAAGCTGCCGGCACGCAACCCCACTTCCGTGCCCTGCCATTGGGTGGGGCTGCGCGTGATGACGTTGATGACGCCGGTGAACGCGTCTGCGCCGTAGAGCGCGCTGCCCGGACCGCGGATGATCTCGATCCGTTCGATGTTGTCCACGGACATGCCGCCCCACACACTGCCGCGGTCGCCGGCAAAGATGCTGGTCACCGGAATGCCGTTGACCAGCAGCAGCACCTGCGGGTTGTACTGCGTAAAGTTGCCGCGAAAGCTGTAGATGGGGTTGAAAACCAGACTGGAGTAGGCGACATGGAGCCCGGGAACGCCGGCAAGTGCTTCGTCCAGGTCGCGCGCGCCGAGGGCGAGAATGTCCTCTCGTGTGACGACGCTGGCAACGGCGGGTGCGCGGCGCAAGGGCTGTCGGTTACCGGTGGCAATGCTCACGAAGTCCTTGCCGCCATAGGCCGCGAGCAGGTCCGGATCGGCAAAGGCAACGTCGGCGGCAACGGCGTTGCCTGCCCACACGATGGCGCAACCCATAATCAACGCGCGAATATCTTTCATGCAAACCCCTGGATGCACATCTAGCAAACGTTATATGTTTTTTTCATTCGCGAGCCAAGTTGAAATTACGGGGGCATTTCCTCTCAGTTCTCCGGAAGCGTGTGTTTTTGCGGCCACTGCCGAGGCATTTGACCGTCATAACGGAGCGCGGCGACCGGAGTCGGGAACAGGCCGCCTGCCAGTTCCTGATTGTGTTCTTTCCATACCGGTGGCATGCCGCCGAGAAATATGGTGGCAAGAATGCACTCGTAGTCGTCGCGTGTCAGGCCGATATCGAGGTGGATGGCCGAGCATAGTGCCGCGTAATTCATGCGCATGCGCCAGCGCCCGGACTCGAGCAGGGACTCTATGCGGAAAGCAGTACGTACGTGAGGGCCGTCGGCGAGCCCGAGGCGCCGTGCCTTGGCCATCGTGGGCGCGATTCGTTCGTCATCGGCGGTAAGCGGTCTGCCATAGCCGCCCAGACGCCTTTCGCGGCGCAGCTGGGTGGTGGCCGCCGCGAGCAGTTCCTCGTCCGGGGCATCGACATGCGCGCCGATGAAATCGAAGGCCGCCAGACAAGGGCCCAGGCCGTAGATGTCCGCGTCGGTGACGGCGATGGCGGCGCCGATGCCGAGTGCCGCAGACGCGCGACTGGAACCGGCCAGCGCCGCCACGCGATTGTTCCAGATGCGTGGATCGGGATAGCTGGTATAGGTCCACAACGCTTCGAGCAGGTCGATTTCATGTTCCGCAAACTGGCGTCCCGTCAGCGATAGCAGGAACAGGTCGAACCAGCGTTTATCCACCGCCATTTCATGCAGATCGTGGCCGCGGACGCGCGCGCCCTGTCCAGGGAAGAATCCGCCCAGGCGGGTCGTCACATGGCCGATGCGGGCCTCATAGTCTTTGGGGTCGATTCGGCTCATGCGGGCTCGTTCCGGGTGATGTCGTCGAGGGAGAAGAAGGGAAACTGCTTGTGGCTCTTGCCGGATTGCTCCATGGCGTGGGCGAGCGTGCCCGGCAGGCGCAACAGCAGGAACAGTGCTTCTCCCTGATCGGGATTCAGTCCCAGGTCGGTCAGCGCCGCGGCAGCGACGCCGGTCAGGCTCAAACCATAACCGGCGGCTTGCGCAAGACTCGACGCGTGCTGGTGCAGCCAACTCAGTCGTCGCGCCAGTACGG
Organism: Rhodocyclaceae bacterium; assembly: GCA_050293885.1. Lineage (GTDB taxonomy): Bacteria > Pseudomonadota > Gammaproteobacteria > Burkholderiales > Rhodocyclaceae > Nitrogeniibacter. The sequence continues at coordinate 28,529 of JBNKNO010000003.1, forward strand.
CCTGGCCCAGCGTGGCGAGGCATTCGAGAACGGAATGCGATGTATGGTGACTCATGGGCGAAAATCCCGGCCACAGACCACGATCGTCCGCTTCGTCGGCGAGCGCGGCGGGTAGTTGGTCGGCATCCTCTCCGATGCGTTCCCAGGCGCTCATGGCGCGCCGCAGTTCGCCCGCGCCGCCATGATCGCCGCTGGCCACGGCCAGCGCCGCCACCAGGCTGGCGGCCGGCGGCGATCCGCCCACACCACCGCACATGGCGGCGTGCACCGACGGATCACGCGGGCCGGGGTTGGCGAGGGCGACGGCCAGGCGTTCGAGCAGGGCGGCCCGTTCGGTGGTCGGCGCCTCGCCGGTGAACAGCAGCCACACGACCTCGACCCAGCGAGCGTGGCCGAGCAGGTCCTTGTAGTAGTCGTAGCCACAGAGGCGAACGGATTGCCCGAGGAAGGGGGATCGAGGGTCCGGGGTTTCGTCCCAGATGCGGGTGTGGATCACGTCGCTCATTGGGCGGTCCCCAGGGCTTCGAGGCGCATGCGGATGGGCGGTTCCTGTTCGGCGTCGATGCGCACGTCGAGCAGGGTCGGGCCGTTGCGCGAGAGCAGGCCGGGCAGATCGAGGGCGGCCAGTTCGGCCTCGGTCTTGATCACGATGCCGTCGACGCCGAGCGAGTGGGCCAGTGCGGCGAAGTCGATCTGCGGCAGATGAAAGCCGATCGGTTCGGCGTCGGCCAGCCGTTGACCATGCTTGACCATGCCCAGCGACGCATCGTTGAGCACGACATAGAGGATGGGGAGACGCTCGGTCTGGGCGACGGTAATCTCCTGCCCACTCATGAGGTAGCTGCCGTCGCCGGTCAGGCACACCACGGGCCGTCCGCGTCGCGCCAGCGCAATGCCGACCGAACAGCTGACGGCCCAACCCATCGGCGCAAAATCCATCAGCACGCGCAGCCAGCTCGCGGCCGGATTGCGCAGGTAGTGGGTATCGGCGGCGCGATCGGCGATGGCCCAGGGCTGGCGGCGGTCATTGAGTTCGAGATGGTGGATCGCCCAGGCGGTGCTGTTGCCCGGATCGGCGATGAAGTTGACCGTCGGCGGGCAGCGCTCGGAGAGCACTTCCATCAGCACTTGCGGGCGCACGCCTGGTGACATCTGGGCGGGCGTGGGCGGCAGGCGCGAACGCAAGCTCGGCACGGGGACTTCCTGCACGGGTTCCAGCTGCGTGCCCATGGCCACCAGACGGCGGGCGACGGTGAGCGGATTGCCCGGCACCTGGAGGCGGGCCATGGACGAGCGTTGCAGGTGCTCGGCTTCGCCATCGATATGGATCAGGCGCTCGTTGAGCAGCGTCTGCGACCAGCCGGCGCTGGTCCATTCGCCCATGCTCACGCCGATGGCGACGATCAGGTCGGGGTCGTTCGTCAGCAGCGTTCGTGCCTGCTCGTGGCCGGCAAAACCGAACACGCCGTGATACAGCGGATGGGCCGGGTTGACGAAGCCCTTGGCATCCGGCGTGGTGACGAAGCAGGCACCGTGCTGTTCAATCACTTGCAGAAACAGGTCGACCGCGCCACCGCTGCCACTGCCGAGCAGAAACACCGGTCGGGTCGCCGATTCGAGGGCCTCGAAGAGCTTGCACACCGCGTTTTCGTCGACCAGTTCGGGCTGATGCAGCAAGCGGATCAACCCCTTTGCCGGCGCCTTCCATGCAGACGGCGCCGGGCTGCGCTGGATGTCCACGGGGATGGTGAGATGGGACGTGCGGCGGCTTTGCAGCGCGTAGGAGATCGCGCTCACGATCTTGGGTTCGGCCTGTTCCGGGTGGGACAGCAGCGTGTTGTAGCCGGTGCAATGGCGGAACATGCCGAGCGTGTTGAGGCCGGTACAGCCGGACTCCTGCAGCGCGCCCCGGCCGAAGGCCGTTAGTTTGGGCTGGCCGGTGATGGCGAGTACCGGAATGTTGTTGTCGTGCGCGCAGGCAACGCCGGTGATCAGATTGGTGGCACCGGGGCCGGAGGTGGCGATGCACACCCCCAGTCGGCCCGTTTCGCGTGCGTAGCCCTCGGCCATGAAGGCGGCGCCGGCTTCGTGGCGCGTGGTGATGACGCGCGGTCCGTTGCGGCGCGCGCTGCGGGCCAGCGCGTTGTAGAGGGGTTCGATGGCGCCGCCGGGCACGCCGAAGACGTAGTCGACGCCGATCTGTTCGAGATGGGCGACGATCAGGTCGGCGACATCGGGCTGCTTGTCTTTGTCTCCCAGGCGCACGAGTGCGGCAGGATTGGGGCGATCCATGGGTTCTATCCTTGTGACGCGGAACGGTCGCGATTGGCGCTCGCCAAACGTCGCGGAGGCACGCTATGGAAAGAGCCTTTGTTGTTTCCGATGCGCAAGGTAGTTCAGGTGTCCGCCGTGGGGCGTGCGTTATTTAACACATATGACGAATGTCATAGTCGGTGGCGGCTGTGGTGTGATGTATTTGGTATTTCACGACACCATCGGCATACGCCGTTTGCGTGAAAAAAAGGGGCCGCAATTGCGGCCCCGGTGTAGCGGCGAATCATGTCGCCAGCGGTTGTTCAGCGATGTGCGCTCACAGCAACACGCGCTCGATGCCACCGCGGTTGGCGGTCTCCACATACTTCGGCATCCAGTCCTCGCCGAGCAGGTGCCTGGCGAGTTCGACCACGATGTAGTCGGCCTCGACATTGCCGTCGTCGCTGTAGCGTGACAACCCTTGCAGGCAGCTCGGGCACGAGGTGAGTACCTTCACCGGTGCGCTGGTGTCGCCCTCGCGCAACGCGGCGGCGCCGGCTTCGATCTCTTCCTGCTTGCGGAAGCGCACCTGGGTGGAGATGTCGGGGCGAGCGACCGCCAGGGTGCCGGACTCGCCACAGCAGCGGTCGTTGAGGTCGACGCGCGTGCCCATCAACTCGTTGGCCACCTTGATGCCCGAATGGATCTTCATCGGGGTGTGGCAGGGCTCGTGGTACATGTATCGGGTGCCGCTCACGCCTTCGAGCTTCACGCCCTTTTCCATCAGGTATTCATGGATGTCGATCAGGCGGCAGCCCGGGAAGATCTTCTCGAACTGGTACTTCTGCAGCTGATCCATGCAGGTGCCACAGGAGACCACCACGGTCTTGATGTCCAGGTAGTTGAGCGTGTTGGCGACGCGGTGGAACAGCACCCGGTTGTCGGTGGTGATCTTCTGGCCCTTGTCTTCCTCGCCGGCCGCGGTCTGCGGATAACCGCAGCACAGGTAGCCCGGCGGCAGCACGGTAGTGGCGCCGACGTGGTAGAGCATGGCCTGGGTGGCCAGACCGACCTGACCGAACAGGCGCTCCGAACCGCAGCCGGGGAAGTAGAACACCGCCTCGGAATCGTCGCGCTTGAGCTGCGGGTTGCGGATCACCGGGATGACCTTGTCGTCCTCGATGTCCAGCAGTGCGCGGCTGGTGCGCTTGGGCAGATTGCCGGGCATGGGCTTGTTGATGAAGTGAATCACCTGCGCCTTGAGCGGTGCCTTGCGCAGCGTGGCCGGCGGCTGGTTGACCTGCGACTGGATCAGGCCGAAGGACTTGGCCGTCTTGTGCGCCCAGCGCTGCGCCTTGTAGCCCCACTCGATCATGCCCTTGCGGATCAGCTTGATGGTGGTCGGATCCTTCACGGTGAGGAAGGCCATGGCCGCCGCCTTGCCCGGGTTGAAGGACTTCTTGCCGTGCTTGCGCAGCAGGTTGCGCATCTTGATCGACACGTCGCCGAAGTCGATGTCCACCGGACACGGCTTCTCGCACTTGTGGCACACCGTGCAGTGGTCGGCCACGTCCTCGAACTCGGCCCAGTGGTCGAGCGACACGCCGCGCCGGGTCTGTTCCTCGTACAGGAAGGCCTCGATCAGCGAGGAGGTCGACAGGATCTTGTTGCGCGGGCTGTACATCAGGTTGGCGCGTGGCACGTGCGTCGAGCACACCGGCTTGCACTTGCCGCAGCGCAGGCAGTCCTTGATGTCGTTGGCGATCTCGCCGACATCGGTCTGCTCCATGATCAGCGACTCGTGCCCCATGAGCCCGAAGCTGGGCGTGTAGGCGCGGTCGAGATTGGCGCCGCGTTGCAGCTTGCCACGGTTGAAGCGGCCTTCCGGATCGACCTGCTGCTTGTAAGTCCAGTAGTTGCTCATTTCCTCGTCGGTGAGGAAGTCGAGCTTGGTGATGCCGATGCCGTGTTCGCCGGAGATCACGCCATCGAGCGCGCGGGCGATGCCCATGATGCGTTCCACCGTTTCCTCGGCGCTGCGCAGCATGGCGTAGTTGTCGGAGTTGACCGGGATGTTGGTATGCACGTTGCCGTCGCCGGCGTGCATGTGCAGCGCCACGAACAGGCGGCCGCGCAGGACGCGGTCGTGGGTGGCGTCGACCAGTTCGCGCACCGGGCGGAACACGTCGCCGCCAAATACCTTCGTCAGTCGCGCGCGCAACTCGGTCTTCCACGAGGTGCGCACCGAATAGTCCTGCATGCGGTGGAACAGCACCGGGTCGGCGGCCGAGTTGGTGAGCTCGCCGGCCTCGATGCCGTATTCGCCGAACTGCGCTTCGGCCTCGGCCAGCGGCAGGTCGAGATTGTCGAGCAGCCACTGCCAGCGGCGGCGCACGGTGGCCACGTAGTCGAGTGCCGACTGGCGGCGATCGCCGATCAGTTCCTCGGCATCGATGTCGGCGTCCTGGGTGTTGAGCGGCAGCTTGCCGGCCAGGGCTTCGGCCAGCGCATCGCACAGTTCGAGCTTGTTCTTCGTCGACAGTTCGATGTTGATGCGCTCGATCGCATCGCAGTAATCGCCCATGCGCGGCAGCGGGATGACCACGTCTTCGTTGATCTTGAAGGCGTTGGTGTGGCGCGAGATGGCGGCGGTGCGCGAGCGGTCGAGCCAGAACTTCTTGCGTTGCTCGTCGGACACGGCGATGAAGCCTTCCGAGCCGCGCGCGTTGGTCATGCGGATGACTTCCGACGCCGCCTTCATGACCGCGTCTTCGTCATGGCCGACGATGTCGCCGATGAGCACCATCTTCGGCCGGCCGTGGCGTTTGGCCTTGGTGGTGTAGCCCACCGCCTTCACGTAGCGCTCGTCCAGGTGTTCCAGGCCGGCCAGTTGAACGCCCAGACCGTGGCCGTTGCCGCCGGGCTTGAAGAAGTCGGTGATCTCGACGATGGCCGGCACCGCTTCGCGCACCTGGCCGAAGAACTCCAGGCACACCGTGCGCGTGACCGGCGGCATCTGGTGCAGCACCCAGCGCGCGGCAACGATGATGCCGTCCGTGCCTTCCTTCTGCACGCCCGGTACGCCGCCGAGGAATTTGTCGGTCACGTCCTTGCCGAGGCCGTCCTTGCGACAGGCGGCGCCGGGCATGGTGAGCACTTCTTCGGACAACTGCTTGTCGCCCGCGGCGTTGAAGCGGCGCAGACGGAAGTGCACCGTGTCCTGCTCGTGGATCTTGCCGAAGTTGTGGTCGAGGCGTTCCACCTCCAGCCAGTTGCCGTCCGGCGTGACCATCTTCCACCAGGCCAGATTGTCCAGCGCCGTGCCCCACAGCACCGCCTTCTTGCCGCCGGCGTTCATGGCGACGTTGCCGCCGATGCACGAGGCGCTGGCCGAGGTCGGGTCCACCGCGAACACACGGTTGGCCGCCGCAGCCGCTTCGGCGACGCGCGCGGTGACCACGCCGGCGCCGGTGCGGATGGTGGTGTAGGGCGTGTCCATGGGGCCGTTCACGCCGGGCAGTACGGTGTCTTCGACCGCGCCGATGTCGATCAGCTTCTCGGTGTTGATGACCACCGATTTCGGGTCCAGCGGCACCGCACCACCGGTGTAGCCGGTACCGCCGCCGCGCGGGATGATGGTCAGGCCGAGCTCGATGCAGTCGCGCACCAGATGGCCGATTTCCATTTCGGTGTCGGGGTAGAGCACCACGAACGGGTACTCCACGCGCCAGTCGGTGGCGTCGGTCACATGCGAGACGCGCGCATGGCCATCGAAGCAGATGTTGTCCCTGCGGGTATGGCGCGACAGCACGCGCATGGCCTGTTTGCGCAGATCGTGCGTTTCCTCGAACTGCAGCTCGAAGCGGGCGATGGCCCCGTTGGCCGCCTGCACCAGCCGGGCGACCTTGTCGCTGCGCTCGGGGTCTTCCGCCTGCGATTCGATGCGGCGTTTCTCCACCTCGCCGAGGCGATGGCGCAGCGCGCCGATCAGCGCGCCACGGCGCTCGCGGTTGGCGAGCAGGTCGTCCATCAGATAAGGGTTGCGCTGAATGACCCATACGTCGCCGAGTACTTCGTACAGCATGCGCGCGGAACGGCCGGTCACCCGTTCGCTGCGCAGCGCGTCGAGCGTTTGCCAGCTTTCTTCGCCGAGCAGACGGATGACGATCTCGCGGTCGGAGAACGAGGTGTAGTTGTACGGAATTTCGCGCAGGCGTTGGGTCATGGTGAGGCGCTACCGGGCGTTCGCGGAAAACCACCAATTCTAGCAAGCTGCGGCGCAACATGCAGCAGAAAACAAGACCTTACGCGCGTACTGGTCTTGTCCAGTCGCGGGTTTTGCGGGCCTTGTTGGCGGGCTTGCCGGCCCGGCCGATCAGGCCGCGCGCCGCAGCGAAAGGCGCGCTTCGAAGCCGCCGCCGGGGCGGTGGGCGAAGTCGAGCCGGGCGCCGTGGCGGGCCGCGATCGGCAACGGGGTGCTCAATCCACGGCGGCAGTGAGCGCGATCTCGACGCGCCAGCCTTCGTTGGCGAGCGCGGCGACCTGCACACAGGCGCGGCACGGCGCCGTACCTTGCGGCAGCCAGTTGTCCCACACTGCGTTCATGCCTTCGTAGTCGTCCATGTCGGTGAGATAGATGGTCGCCATCAGGATGCGCGACTTGTCGCTGCCCCCCTGGGCGAGCAGGCGATCGATGCTGCCGAGCACTTCGCTGGTCTGGGTTTCGATATTGGTGTCGATGCTGTTGGGCACTTCGACGGTGTATAGCGTTCCGTTGTGCACGACGACGTCGGAATAGCGTTCGGTGGTGCCGTGGCGTTGGATGCTCATGCGGGCCTCTGCATCAATGGGGCAACGGGTAGGGTTCGATGGGTTGATGTCACTGGCTGAGCCACAGGATCACGCCGTAGCGTGCCGCCTTGCCCAGTGCCATCCACAGCATACAACGCAACCATGACAACCGCAGCCATCCGGCGGCGGCGCACAGGGCATCGCCGATGATCGGTGCCCAGGCGAGAATCAGCACCGGGGCGCCATGGCGCTGCAGCCAGTCTGTTCGTTGTGCATGGGCGGGCTTCGGGAACAGCCGGGCGAGGGCATAGGTACTCATGCCGCCGAGCGTGTTGCCCACCGTGGCCAGCAGCCAGGCGGGTGCCGCCAACTCCCCGTGGCGCAAGGCATAGGCGGCCAGCACCACCTCGGAGCCGCCGGGCAGCAAGGTGGCAGACAGAAAGCTGATCAGGAAGAGCGCGCCCAGACCCGCGTCGGGGCCGGGATCGAGCCAGTCGAGGATGTTCATTCAGGCGGTATCGGCGGAAGTCGCCAGCCATTGTCGCCGAACAAAGGGATGACTGTCCTTGCCGCAGCGCATCAGCGCCTGCTACCGTGCACGTTTCCCTTGTTTTTACGGCACTTTTCCCCGATGAGCTCCACCCAGCCCGACTATCTCGAACGTATCCTCAATGCGCAGGTGTACGACGTGGCGATCGAAACGCCGCTCGACTACGCCGCCAGCCTGTCGGGGCGCGCGGGCAACCGGATTTACTTCAAGCGCGAAGACCTGCAGCCGGTGTTCAGCTTCAAGCTGCGCGGCGCTTACAACAAGATGAGCAAGCTGTCGCCCGAAGCCTTGTCGCGCGGTGTGATCTGCGCCTCGGCGGGCAACCATGCCCAGGGGCTGGCGCTGTCGGCGCAGAAGCTGGGTGTGCGTGCGGTCATCGTCATGCCGACCACGACGCCACTGATCAAGGTCGATGCGGTGCGTCGTCGTGGTGGCGAGGTAGTGCTGGCCGGTGAGAGTTATTCCGACGCCTACACCCACGCCAAGGAGTTGGAGAAGGTCGAGGGGCTCACCTTCGTGCATCCCTACGATGATCCCGAAGTGATTGCCGGGCAGGGCACCATCGGCATGGAGATCCTGCGTCAGCACGCCAAGCCGATTCACGCCATCTTCTGCTGTGTCGGCGGCGGCGGGCTGATCTCGGGTATCGCCGCCTACGTGAAGCGAGTGCGGCCCGACATCAAGATCATTGGCGTCGAAGCCACCGATGCTGACGCCATGAGCCAATCCCTTGCGGCCGGCCAGCGTGTCGAGCTCGAGCAGGTTGGCCTGTTTGCCGACGGTGCGGCCGTGAAGCTGGTGGGCGAGGAAACCTTCCGCCTGTGCCAGATGTACGTGGACGAGATGATCCGCGTGGACAACGACGCCATCTGCGCCGCCATCAAGGATGTGTTCGAAGACACCCGCTCCATCCTCGAGCCGGCCGGCGCGCTCGCCATCGCCGGGGCCAAGGCCTATGCGGCGCGCGAAAACCTGCGTGATGAAACGCTGGTGGCGGTGGCCTCGGGCGCGAACATGAACTTCGACCGTCTGCGCTTCGTGGCCGAGCGCGCCGAAGTCGGCGAGCAGCGTGAGGCCGTGCTTGCCGTCACCATTCCCGAAAAGCCCGGCTCGTTCAAACACTTCTGTCGCCTGCTGGGCAGTCGCAGCATCACCGAGTTCAATTACCGCTATGCCGACGACGCCAGTGCGCACATCTTTGTTGGCGTGTCGGTGCACAACCGCGACGAATCCCGTGCGTTGGTCGACATGCTGGCGGCCGACGGCCTGCCGTGCATCGACATGACCGACGACGAAATGGCCAAGAGCCATGTGCGTTACATGGTCGGCGGCCACGCGCCGCAGGCGGACAACGAAGTGCTCTACCGCTTCATGTTCCCCGAGCGGCCGGGCGCGCTCATGAATTTCCTCGACACCCTGCGTTCGGACTGGAACATCAGCCTGTTCCACTACCGCAACCACGGTGCCGACTTCGGTCGTGTGCTGGTCGGCATGCAGGTGCCCGACGCGGACAAGGCCGCGTTCCAGGCCTTTCTCGACAAGCTCGGCTACGAGTATGTGGAAGAGACGGGCAGCCCGGTGTATCGGATGTTCCTGGGGTAAGCGCCGAGACGCGGCGCGAGGGAATCGACAGACATGACAACCCGCGCTGAGCTTCCGCCCCGCACCGCCTCGTCCGGCGCGCTGCGCCTGTCGCTCGACTTCGATCCGCAGGGACTGGTCGAGGATCTTGCCCTTTTGCTCGACACGGCCTGGACGCCGCATTTCAATACCGGGTTGTACGAGGGCGACTGGAGCGGCATCGCCTTGCGCGCGCCCGTGGGGGCGACGCATCCCGTCGATACGCTGCACAACGCGCCCGGCGCGTCGGACTTTGCCGATTTGCCGGCGTTTGCGCATTGTGCGCACTTTCAGGCGCTTGTCCGCGCCCTTCAATGCGAGATCCAATCCGTGCGCTTGTTGCGTCTCGCGCCGGGCGCGCGCATCGGCGAGCACCGTGACCACGCGTTGGGCCGGGCGTTTGGTGAGGTGCGCTTGCACATCCCCATTCAAACCCACGCCGATGTGGATTTTCGGGTGGCCGGCGAGCGGGTGTGCATGCGCCCGGGCGAGCTGTGGTACATCGACGCCAGCGAGCCCCATTCGGTGCACAACGGGAGCGAATCGGCGCGTGTGCATCTGGTGGTGGATTGCCGCGTCAACGACTGGCTCGACGCCCTGTTGCAGGCCGGTGTGCCGGGCCGTGCCGTGCCGCCCGCGCCGCGGCGCGAAGCCGACTCGCCGGGTGTGGAGCACGGCTGGCCGCTGAACACGCGCTACGATGAGGCCATCACCGCGACGATGCTCGCCTTTCTGGACGATCTCGGGCTGATCGGCGGAACGCGCGACTTGCCGCAACGCACGTTCCTCCCCGGCATTGCGCTGGAAAATGGGCAGTTGTGGGTCGACCCGCGTCGTCTTTGTTATCCCGGTGATCTGCTCCACGAGGCAGGGCATCTGGCCGTGCTGACGCCCGATGAGCGGCGCACGACGGGCCCGGAGGCGTCGAGCGATCCGGCGCAGGAGATGATGGCCATCGCCTGGTCGTGGGCGGCACTGACCCATCTGCAACTCGATCCGCAAGACGTCTTTCACGACGACGGCTACAAGGGCGATGCCCAGTGGCTGGTCGACACCTACTCGGCCGGTTCCTATATCGGCTTGCCGATGTTGCAATGGATCGGGCTGACGGCGGACCCGGAACGCGCCGGTGCGCTGGGCATTGCGCCGTATCCGCACATGATCCGCTGGCTGCGGGACTGAGGCCGGCGTGCCCGGTACGCGTCCTCCCGAACTCCGCTTGCGGCCCATCGCGGCGGACGACGAAGCCTTTGTGTTTGGAGTGTTTTCGGCGGTTCGCGGCGCCCCATTGCGGCAGGCGGGCTTGCCCGAGGCGGTGCTCGGCCCCCTGCTCGAGCAGCAGTACCGGGCGCAGCAGGCGCAATATCGGGCGCAGTTTCCGTCGGCCGATTTCGATCTGGTGTTCGCCGGCGACGACGCGGTGGGCTATCTCTACGCCCAGCGCGGGCCCACGCATTTTGTACTGATCGACGTGGCGTTGATGCCCGCGCATCGCGGTTGCGGCCTGGGCGCGCGCTTGGTGGGCGATCTCATTGCCGCCGCCAATGCGGCGGGCCAGCGAATCGACGCCCACGTCGCCAAGGACGGGCGGGCGTGGGCGCTATGGCGTCGGCTGGGCTTCGAGGTGGTCGGCGACGATGGCGTCTATCTGGCCATCGTGCGCCGACCTGGCGGCTGATTTCCGCTCAGTTGCGTGAGGGGAAGACGCCCTGCAGCGCGATGATGAAGTTCACACACTGAAAGGGCTGGACGTTGGTGTGCGCCTGACTGCCACCGGTGTTGCCAATGGCACCGGCATTCATGGTCGCATTGGACGGACCGCCGTGATAGGTGGCCGAGGATGCACCGGCATCGTCGGCCCAGAACTTGCCCGCGGCGTCGTTGCTGTTGCCGGCCGGGGTCACGCAATTGGCAGCGTGATTGTGCGCCGGCAACTGCTGGGCGGTGAGGGTGACTTCCTCGACGCCCGCCTTCTCCCCGAGTTGGCGTGGGCTCAAGCCCGGCCCGTTACGTGGTTGCATCGGTACGCGTCCGCGCAGGTCGGGGAGTGCGAAGGTGGTGCGGCCGTTGCCCCCGTAGGTGGTGCCGATGAGGGAGAAAAGCGCCTGATTCTGACTGATGGCCAGCAACTGACCGTCGCAAAAGGCGTAGCCGCGGGGCGCAAAGTTACCGCCGAACATCTTGATCTGACCGATAAAGGGTTCTGACATGTTCTGGCTCCTTTAAAGCATGTGTCGGGATGGCGTGGGCGAGTCAGTCACGCCATCACCGCAAACTGGGTGGCATAGCCGCCGGACACCGAGTCGGACGGTGCCAGGTGTACGAGCATCGCGCCGGTGGCCGGGTGGTATAGCCGGTACAGCGCCGCGGGCAGTTGAGCGCTTGCCAGGGGCGCGCTGCTTTTCAGCAACAAGCCGAATTGATCCAGACCGGGGCTTTGCGGCCCGTCGCGAACTTCGACCAATGTCAGCGGGATCGCACTTCCGTGCCCGGAAACGCAGCGGAAGCCCTCGTTGATCAGGGCGGTGAATCCGGCTTTCGACAGCTTGCGCCTTGTGTTTGCTGTGGTGGCTTCGGCCGCCATCAGGCTGGTCGGTGCCACCAGCGCAGCGGCGCCGACAGCACAGCTGTTGAGGAACTCACGTCTATTTTTCATGCGCCTTCTCCTGCAGGGGCTGCTTGTGCCTGTGTCCGCGCCAAGCGGTCGACGGACGCCATCGCCAAGCGGCCGGGGTTCAGTTTCTCGACGGGAAAATGCCAACCAGCGCGATGATGAAGTTCACGCACAGGAAGGGCTGGACGTTGGTGTGCGCCTGACTGCCACCGGTATTCCCGATGGCGCCAGCGT
>JBNKNO010000003.1:40684-42054 GCA_050293885.1 Rhodocyclaceae bacterium
TCTGCAGCCCCGGACCCTGGAGGTTGAGTACGACTGAGATGTTGCCATCGTTCAGTGCGCCGGCGAGGCTGAGCAGATCGACTTGATAGACGTTGTATTCGCCGTTGCCGCCGCCGGAGGCGTTGAACAGGGTGTTCAGATCCGAGGTCAGGTCGATGCCGTCGACCGTGAACAGCAGCACCTGATCGCCGGACGCGGCGGAATCGTGGTCGATCAGACCGATGTCCAGGGTGGCGCTGATGATCGGGTCGGCGAACGCGGCGTAAGAATGCGACCACGAACCTGCCGCATTCTGGCCGATGAGCACGTCGCTGCCGAGGCTTTGATCGAAGGGTGCCGGCTGGCCCGATTGCGCCGGGATGATCTGTGTGATCAGGTCGGGGGTGCTCCCGTCGGCGAACCCTGGGGCGGTATTGCCGAGCGAGGTGCTGATGAGCGCCGCTTGCGCTGTGCTGGAGGCGATCAGCAGGCTTGCCGCCAAGGTGAATGCGCCGAGAATATTCTTCTTCATATGGAGATCTCTCTTGGGTTGTTCGGTCAGGCCGGGTACGTGCTTGAAACACTGCACCCTTGACGCTTCGAGAAGCATGACCGGGCATGGGTCGGGGGGTTGGCGCGTAAGGCGAGCGCGGCGGGAGGGGTTTGACGTTCGTTATAAAGCAACGTTTACGCCAAAGTGGATAATCGTATTGCTTTCAATGAGTTGCAAAAAAGTGTGTCGCGTTTGTTTTGATAAAGTGTAAAAAATGCTGACGCCGCCTCTGAGGTGCCGGGGCGTGCTGATGTTGGCGTGTGCGGGCGTGTGCTGGCGAAGCGACTCGACTATGCTGAACGCAGGCGCCCGGTTGTCGATGGCGCTGATTTCGGATGAACGTTGTCCACCATTCTTCCGCTGCCCAAAGGTGTCATGCACGCGCTCCACTGGCTTGTGACTGCGACGTTTTTTCTTGTTCTGATGCCGGTGGCCGGTGCGGCGGAATCCGCGCGGGTGTCCGCCGTCGACCTGACCGTTCGTGCCGGCAAGGTCACGCTTTCGGCACCGAACGCGTCGCGTCAGCGCGTACTGCAAGCGCTGGCCGATGCGGTCGATGCCAGGTTGACGATCCGCGGGCCGCTTCCGGCGGCGCCGCGTGGCTGGGCGCTGCGGAATGTGGCGGTGGCCGATGCGGTGGTCCGGATTGCACGCCCGTGGAATGTCCTCATCGTGCCGGGTGGGGCGCATGGCGTGCGTGAGATCTACGTCTTCGGCGCTCAGTCGTCCGCGACCAGGATTCAGCGGCGTCCGTTGGCCAAACCCCTGACGGGACGGCGCGTCGACGTATGGCAGAGCCCGCCGGCACCGGACGCCGAAACCATGGCGCGGCGCGATG
>JBNKNO010000003.1:42153-54325 GCA_050293885.1 Rhodocyclaceae bacterium
AACCCCTGACGGGACGGCGCGTCGACGTATGGCAGAGCCCGCCGGCACCGGACGCCGAAACCATGGCGCGGCGCGATGCCGTGGCGGCACTGGGCAGCGAGCCCGGCGCCGCGAGTGTGCCTGCGTTGAACGGTGCACTGAGCGATCCCGACGTGGGGGTGCGTCTGGAGGCGTTGCGGGCGCTCGGCCGGCTCGACACGGATGAGGCGATCCGCATCGTCGGTCAGGTGGCGATGGGGGCGGGCAGCGCGGCCGAGCGGGCCGCGGCGCAGGCAGTGCTCGAGGCGAGCCGCAGCGAGTTGGCGGCGGTGATGTTGTCGCTGAGTCGATCGCGCGCCCCCGGTTTCCACCGGCCTGGCGATTGAGCTGTTGCCCCGAGGTGTTTAGAGTCCATGGGAACGGGTGGCGCCGAACTTGGCACCGCACCGATGGCGACGACCGAATCCGCAATGACGTCCACCGCCGATGTTATGGAGGCGCCTATGGTGGTATTCCATGCTCACGGCATCACGAAGACTTACCGCATGGGCGAAGTCGAGGTGCACGCGCTGCGCGGCATCGATCTCGATTTGTACGAGGGTGAGTTTGTGGTGTTGCTGGGGCCATCGGGCAGCGGCAAGTCGACCCTGCTCAACATCCTTGGCGGCCTGGACGTGCCCACCACTGGGCACGTGCGCTACAAGGATATGGATCTGAGCACCTTCAGCGATGCGGTGCTCACGCGTTACCGCCGCGAGCATGTCGGCTTCGTATTCCAGTTCTACAACCTCATTCCCAGCCTCACCGCGCGCGAGAATGTCGCCCTGGTGACCGAAATAGCCAAGGCGCCGTTGTCGCCGGACGAGGCGCTCAGGTTGGTGGGCCTGGGCGACCGGCTCGATCACTTTCCCGCCCAGTTGTCCGGCGGCGAACAGCAGCGCGTCGCGATCGCGCGCGCCATCGCCAAGCGTCCGGAGGTGCTGCTGTGCGATGAGCCGACCGGTGCGCTGGATCTGAAGACCGGCGTGCTCGTGCTCGACGCGCTCGCGCGGGTCAATCGTGAGTTGGGCACGACGACGGTGGTGATCACCCACAACGTGGACATCGCCCAGATGGCCGATCGCGTCATCCGTCTGAGCGATGGCCGGATTACCGAGGTTGCGCTCAATCGCGACAAGAAACAGCCGGCCGAGCTGGCCTGGTAAGCGGCATGAGGGCGCTCGATCACAAGCTATGGCGCGATTTGTGGAACCTGCGTGGCCCGGCCTTTGCGATCACCTTGGTGCTGGCGAGCGGCGTTGCCAGTTTCGTGATGTTCATGAGTACGCTGGATTCGCTGCTGCTCAGTCGGGATATCTACTTTCGCGACTACCGATTTGCCGAGATCTTTGCGCCGCTGAAACGCGCGCCCGAGACGGTAGGTGAGCGGCTTGCCGAGATTCCCGGCGTCGACAAGGTCGATACGCGGGTGGTGGCGCCCTTGCGCATCGATATCGAAGGCTTCGACGAGCCGGTCAATGGCTTGATCACGTCGATCCCGGATAGCGGTCAAGCCGTGCTCAATCGACTCTACCTGCGTCGCGGACGATTGATCGAGCCGGGGCGCAACGATGAAATCATCGTCGCCGAGACCTTCGCCGAGGCGCATGGTTTGCGCCCCGGCGACAGCCTGAACGTCATCATCAAGGGCAAGCGCAAGAAGCTGCGCATCGTCGGCATCGGTGGCTCGCCGGAGCACCTCTACCAACTGCGCCCCGGCGGCACCTTTCCCGACAACGAGCGCTGGGGCGTCTTCTGGATGGGGCGCACGGCACTGTCGCACGCATACGACATGGTGGGCGCCTTCAACGATGTCGTGCTGAAACTGTCTCGCGGTGCCGACGAACAAGCGGTCATCGACCGCGTGGACGACATCCTCGAACGCTACGGCGGTGTCGGCGCCTTTGCGCGCAAGGATCAGCTCTCGCATCGCTTCCTGGCGCAGGAACTCGAGCAACTGGACAACCTGTCGGGCATCTTTCCCATCATCTTCCTCGGTGTCTCGGCCTTTCTGCTCAATGTGGTGGTGACCCGGCTGGTCGGGACCCAGCGCGAACAGATCGCCACGCTGAAAGCCTTCGGCTACACCAACGGGGCGGTCGCATGGCACTACCTGCAGATGGTTCTGCTGATCGTCGCCGCCGGCATCCTGGTCGGTATCGCGGTCGGCGCCTGGCTCGGTCATGTGCTCAGCGAAATCTACATGGACCTGTTCCACCTGCCGTTTCTGCACTTCGATCTGGCGCCGCTGCGGATCGTGCAATCCACGCTGATCACGGGGGTGGCGGGGGTGGCGGGCACACTCAAGGCGGTGCACGCCGCTGTGCGCTTGAGGCCGGCGGAGGCCATGCGCCCGGAGGCGCCCGCCGTCTATCGTAGGACCCTGGTCGAAAGGATGGGTCTGCAGCGTCTGTTGTCGACACCCAGCCGAATGATTCTTCGCAACATCGGCCACAAGCCGGTGAAGTCGCTGTTGTCGGTGCTCGGCATCGCGCTGGCCTGCGCGATCCCGATGACGGGGCGCTTCCAGGAAAGCACGGTCAATTTCCTGATGGAGGTGCACTACGGACTGACCCAGCGTGACGACATCGGCGTCGCATTTACCGAGGCGACCTCGCGCAGCGCACTGACCGAACTACGCAGCCTGCGCGGAGTCGAGTACGGTGAGCCCGCGCGTACCGTTCTGGTGCGGCTGGTACATGAACACCACAGCTATCGCGCCTATGTGCAGGGATTCGAGCCGAATGCCGACATCAAGCGTTTGGTGGACAACGCGCTTCGTCCCGTGGCGTTGCCGCGCGAGGGCATCGTCCTGAATGCGTATCTGGCAAAGGAAATCCTGCACATCAATCCGGGCGATCTGCTCACCGTCGAGGTGCTGGAAGGCAGTCGGCTGGTCCGCGCGGTCCCGGTTGTCGCCTTGGTTCGTCAGGATCTCGGTGTCGGCGCCTACATGGACCTGCACGCGCTCAACCGCTTGTTGCAGGAGGGCGATGTCATCTCCGGCGCCTATCTCTACATCGACGAACGCTACGCCAACGAGGTCTATCGGCAGCTGAAGGACCGGCCGCGAGTGGCGGGCGCGGCCATCCGGGTTCAGGAAATCCGCAACTTCCACCGCACGATGGACGACACCATGCTGTTCTGGACCTTCGTCGCCACGCTGTTCGCGGTCGTGATCGCGGTGGGCGTCGTCTATAACAGCGCGCGAATCACGCTGACCGAGCGCAGCCGTGAGCTGGCGAGTCTGCGCGTGCTCGGCTACACGCGCGGCGAGATCTCCTACATCCTGCTCGGAGAACTGGCGCTGCTGACATTGGTGGCGATTCCGCCCGGGTTGTGGCTCGGCAGGGAACTGTGCGCTTATATCGCGCGCTCCGTCGAGAGCGAGCTGTACCGGGTGCCGCTGGTGCTCGAACCAAACACCTATGCCTTTGCCGCGTTGGTGGTCTTGCTGGCCGCGGCCGGTTCGGGGCTGTGGGTGCGGCGCCAGCTCGATCGGCTCGACCTGATCGAGGTGCTGAAAACCAAGGAGTGACTGTGGACGTACGCTGGAAAAGACGCTTGAGCTGGTTGGTCGTGTTGCTGGTGATCGTGGCCGCGCTGGCCTACGGTTTCAGGCCGCTGCCGAGGCGGGTGGACGTCGCGACGGCGACGCGCGGGCCGATGCAGGTTGCCGTGGAGCAGGAGGGCAAGACACGGGTCGTCGATCGCTATGTCATCTCGGCGCCGGTGGCCGGCACCGTGTGCCGGATCGACCTCGATGTCGGTGACCGGGTCGCCAAAGACCAGGTGCTGGTGACCATCAAGCCACTGCAGTCCCAGGCGCTGGACCCACGCAGCCGCGCCGAGGCGAAGGCACGGGTGGCGGCGGCCGAGGCCGCGCTGCACGCCGCCGAACAGACGGTTCAGTCGGCCCGCGCCGAGGCCGAGCTCGCCGCCAAGGAGCTTGCGCGCCTGGCACCACTGGCCAAGCAAGGCCACGTTGGCGCCAACCAGTTCGACACGGCCGCCGCGCGTGCGCGTAGCGGCAAGGCCACCGAGCAGTCCGCTGTGTTCGCGGTCGAGGTGGCGCGCCATGAGCTCGCGGCCGCGCGCACCACCCTCCGGTATACCGGCGCGCAGGGCGAGGATGCACCGACCGATGCCGTGCAGGTACGCGCCCCCGTGGCCGGCCGGGTGCTGAAGATCCAGCAGGAGTGCGAAGGGGTGGTCAATGCCGGCCAGCCGTTGATGGAGATCGGCGATACGCGCTCCCTGGAGATCGAGACCGACGTGCTGTCGGCCGACGCGGTGCGAATCCGGCCGGGCATGACGGTGGTGTACGACCGTTGGGGCGGCAACGAACCCCTGCGGGGCTTGGTCCGACGCGTCGAGCCCGTCGGTTTTACCAAGGTCTCGGCGCTGGGCGTCGAGGAGCAGCGCGTGTTGGTGATCTCGGACATTGGCTCCGACGCCGAACAATGGCAGAGCCTGGGCGACGGTTATCGCGTCGAGTCGCAGTTCATTCTCTGGCAGGCCGAGGATGTGCTGCAGATCCCGGCCAGTGCCTTGTTTCGTGTTGGCGATGACTGGGCGGTGTTTGTCGTGGCGGACGACGTGGCGCGCCGACGTGTCGTGCGCATCGGCCAGCGCAATGGCTTGTCCGCGCAGATTCTGGACGGTCTGAGCGAGGGTGAAGTGCTCATCACCCATCCCGACGATACGATCGACGAGGGTGTCGCGGTCAAACGTCGCTAGTGTCGATTCCCTGCGCGGTAGCGGCCACCCGTTCGTTCAACGTCGGCGCGTCGGGTGCCGCGGTCAGCGGTCCGCCGGCGCCGCGAGCAAGCCGCGCATCCCGCACCACAGCACCAGCGCGTTGTTCAGGTGCCACAGAAAATGGGTGCCGATGGGCAGCGTGTCGCATACCGCCAAGTCGACGCTGCGCAGCATCATGGAGAGCAGGAACAGGCTGGCGGCGCGGCCGAGCCACACCTTGGCCTGCGGCTGCGGACAGCCCAGCGCCAGTGCGATGAGTGCGATCCACGGCCCCAGGTAGAGTTGCGATCCGTTGAGCGCGGCGGGGGTGATGGTCAGGGCCAGCAGCGCGGTGAGCACAACGGCGGCAACCTGTGCGGCCGCCGCCTTGCCGGCGGACCAGCCGAACAGGCGCACCAGCGCCCGATGGATGAACAGCAGCACGAAGAGCGCGATGAAGCCGACATCGAGCACACTCGCCCAGCGTTCGGCCACCGTGTGGAAGACGAAGCTGCCGATACCGACGAGCGCCAGCAGCGCGGTGAGGATGCGCAGGTCGAGCGCGGCACGCGGCCCCATGCGGCGCCACAGGTCGGCGGCGGCAAGCACGAAGGCGCCGTTGGTGAGCGCGTTGAGCGGCTCGGACCAGAAACCGGCGTCGGTGCGTTCGCAGTACAGATCGAGCGGATCGCGCCAGCCCATCAGCGCGGGGTTGCATCCGTCGGGTGGACGCCGGCTTCGGTGACGATCCAGTGCATCGGGTGGTCGTGCGCTTGCGGATGGGTGGTGGCGACACGACCCACTTCATAGCCGAGGCCGATGGTGATCGGGGTGGGCCGCATCTGTTCGAGTGTGCGATCGAAGTAGCCGCCGCCGTAACCGAGGCGGAAACCCGCGGCGTCAAAGGCGTTGAGCGGGATGAGCAGCAACTCGGGATGGAGAGCCTCGCCATCGGCCGGGGTGAGAATGCCGTGACGGTCGGGAATCATTTCGCTGGCCGCTGTCCACTGTCGGAAGATCATGGGGCGGGCGGGGGCGACCACCACCGGCAGCGCGGCCCGTCGGCTCGCGTCGGCCGCCAGCCACGCGGTGACGAAATCGCGCATGTCGGGCTCGCTGCGATACGGCCAGCAGAAGCCGAGCGTGTGGGGCGCGAGTCGTTCGACAAGCGTGGCGAGGGCGCTGGCGATGGCGGCATCGGCACGACGGCGATGGGCCGGCGAGAGCGCCTCCCGGTGGGCAATGGCGGTGTTGCGAAGCTGTTTGCGCTGGGCGTCCATGGGCTTTGAGGCGGGCGTTTCGATTCGGCCCTCTATGCTATTCTGCTTTGGCGAACCATGGCATATCGACAGGTAATGAAAGCAGTTCAGATTTTTCTCCGGCCCCGGGCCTCCCGCGCTCGCACCGGCCGCTTTGCCCTCGCGTTCGCTCCCCTGTTTCAAGTGTTGTGCCTGCTTGTGCCCAGTGTTGGCATCCAGGCGCAGACGAGCGCGCCGCTCACGGGCGACGCGCGCATTCTGGCCGCGCGTGAAGCCCTGCGCACCGGGGACCGCGACACCCTCGATCAGTTGGCTGCCAGCAAGAGTCCGCATGTGCTCGAACGCTATGTCGACTA
This sequence comes from Rhodocyclaceae bacterium, assembly GCA_050293885.1. Classification (GTDB taxonomy): domain Bacteria; phylum Pseudomonadota; class Gammaproteobacteria; order Burkholderiales; family Rhodocyclaceae; genus Nitrogeniibacter. The sequence goes on from JBNKNO010000003.1 coordinate 48,527, forward strand.
TTGGCGTTTGCACAACGTGCTGGTGCGCGAAGAGACGCCCGATCCGGCCGAGTTCGAGGCCTTCCTGAATCGTTACGCCGGCAGTGTGCTGGCCGAGCGCTTGCGGGCCGCATGGCTGCAGCGCTTTGCCAAGGACGAGGACTGGATCGGATTCATCGGCGCCTGGGGTGGACTGAAGGCGCCGGATGACGAGATGCGCTGCCTGCATTGGCTGGCGCGGCTGCACATTGGCGACGCCGGCGGTCTGCGCGAGGCCGGGCGCGAGTGGCAGACGCTGGATGCGCGGGCAGAGAGTTGTGACACGGTGATCGGCATGCTGGCCGACAAGGGGCGGCTGGATGTGGATGCCTTGTGGGCGCGATTCCATAGCCAGATGGAACCTGCCCGGGTGCGTGGCGTCGCAGACACGCTCGGCTGGCTGCCGGCCGCGCAAATGCCCGATCCCGCCAAGCTCAAGGCCTTGCTGAAAGACCCGGATCGCTATCTGGCGAAACTTCGGCCCGGCTTCGAGCGCACGCGCACCGAGCGCGAGTTGGCCTTGGGCGCTTTGGGGCGGCTGGCCCGCGACGATCCGAAGCTGGCCTACATGCGTTTCGTGCGCATCACCGACCGGTTTTCGCCCGCCGAACGCGCGTTCGGCTACGTGTTGCTGGGGTGGCGCGGCGCGCAAGACCATCTGCCGCAGGCGGTCGACTGGTATCGCGCGGCGGGGCGCAAAGCGGTCATGACCGCAGAGCAGCGCGCCTGGCGCGTGCGCGGCGCCTTGCGCAAACGTGACTGGAAAGCGGTGCGTGAGGCGATTCTCGCCATGCCGAGCAATGAGCGCGCGCAAGCGGTATGGGCTTACTGGCTGGCGCGCGCCACGCAGGCCCTGGGCGACCCCGAGGCCGCCACCGCATTGTTCGAGCGCATCGGCAAGGCCCCCGACTACTACAGCATGCTGGCGCAAGAGGAGCTGGGTCACTTGTTTGCGCCGCCGCCACGTGCCCGACCGATTCCGGCCGCGGTCATGGCGCAGGCGCAATCCGATCCCGATCTGCGTCGTGCGCTGACGCTGTTCCGCCTCGATCTGTACACCGAAGGCGTGCGCGAATGGAACTGGCGCTTGCGTGGCGCGAGCTCGGTGTTCCGGCTGGCGGCGGCCAAGGTGGCGCTCAAGCACGACGTTTACGATCGGGCGATCAACACTGCCGAATACGCCAGCCCCGACAGCGAGTACGAACTGCGTTTCATTACCCCATACCGGGATTTGATCGAGCCGCAGGCGCGCGCGCAGGGGCTGGATCTGTCGTGGGTGTATGGGCTGATGCGCCAGGAGAGCCGCTTCGTGCACCGCGCGGCGTCCCGTTCCGGCGCACAGGGTCTCATGCAGGTGATGCCCGCCACCGGCAAGTGGGTGGCGCGCAAGATCGGCCTCAGTGGCTACCAGCGCAGTCAGTTGAGCGAGCCGGAGACCAATGTGTTGCTTGGCACCAGCTACATGCGCATCGTGCTCGACGATCTGGAAGAGCACCCGGTGCTTGCCTCGGCCGGCTACAACGCGGGGCCCAGTCGGGCCAAGCGCTGGCGCGATGCGCGCACCATCGAGGGCGCCATCTATGTCGAGACCATTCCGTTCGACGAAACGCGCCACTATGTGAAAAACGTGATGGAAAATGCGGTGGTGTATGCGGCGATGATGGAAAAACGGCCACAGTCGCTGAAGACGCGACTGGGGGTCATCGACCCCGGCCCGTGACTCAAGGAGACAGCATGACCCACGCAGGCAGCGCATTGCTCATCGGCGGCAGTGGCTTCGTCGGCAGCGCGGTGGCGGCCAGGTTGGTGGCCGCCGGCTGGCGCGTGCGTGTGGCCACGCGCCGCGCCGCGCGCGCGCGGCATCTCGCGCTGCTGCCTACGGCCGAGATTGTCGAAGCGGACGTCTTTGACGCCGGCGCGCTCGGCCGACTGCTGGACGGCATGGACGTGGTGATCAACCTGGTCGGTGTCCTCCATTCGCCGCCCGATACGCCTTACGGCCCCGCCTTCGCGCGCGCGCATGTCGCCTTGCCCGGGCTGATCGCCGCGGCCTGCCAGCGGGCCGGCGTGCGACGGGTGATTCACGTCAGTGCGCTGGGCGCCGACATCAACGGGCCGTCGGAGTATCAACGTTCGAAGGCCGCGGGCGAGGCGGCCATCCGCAATGCGCGCCCCGAACTGCAATGGACGATCCTGCGCCCGTCGGTCGTTTTTGGCGCGGGCGACCACTTCCTGAATCTGTTCGCCTCGCTGGCCCGCATGGCGCCGATCCTGCCGCTGGGCGGTGCCAAGGCGCGTTTCCAGCCGGTGTGGGTAGAAGACCTGGCGCGTGTGGTGCTCGCCTGCCTGAACCGCTCGGAGAGCATCGGCCAGACTTTCGATGTGGCCGGCCCGGTGATCTACACGCTGGCAGATCTGGTGCATTTTGCCGGCGAGCAAGTGGGGCGCCGCCCGTGCGTGCTGGCACTGCCCGAAGGCGCCGCCATGTGGCAGGCTCGCCTGCTCGAACTGGCGCCCAATCCGATGATGAGCCGCGACAACGTGTGTTCGATGCAGGTGGATAATGTGACCGACGGCGCGCCCTTGCCCTTTGGCCTGACGCCGGCAGCGCTTGAAGCGGTGGCGCCGCAATACCTCGGCGCGCAGCCGACCCGTCGCCGTTTGCTCGAAGCGCGACGCCGGGTACCGAAGGGCGTTTGAGTTGGGGGGCGAATGAAGCGCTACATCGTGGGCGGCGCCGTGCGCGACGCCTTGCTCGGCCTGCCGGTCAAGGATCGCGATTTCGTGGTCGTCGGCGCCACGCCGGAGGCCATGCTCGAACAGGGCTTCACGCCGGTCGGGCGTGACTTTCCCGTCTTTCTGCACCCGGACACCCATGAGGAATACGCGCTCGCGCGTACCGAGCGCAAGTCGGGCCATGGCTACACCGGCTTCGCCGTGCATGCCTCGCCCGAGGTGACACTCGAAGAGGATCTGCTGCGCCGCGATCTGACCATCAACGCCATCGCGCAGGACGAAAACGGCACGCTCATCGATCCCTACGGCGGGCAGGCCGATCTGGTGGCGCGGTGTTTTCGCCATGTGAGCCCGGCCTTTGCCGAAGACCCGGTGCGCATTCTGCGTGTGGCGCGTTTTGCGGCCCGCTTCGAGGACTTCGCCGTGGCCGAGGAGACGCTCGCGCTGATGCGCGGCATGGTCGCGGCGGGTGAGGTCGATCATCTCGTGCCTGAACGCGTCTGGCAGGAGGTGTCGCGCGGGCTCATGGAAGCGGCGCCGATGCGCATGTTCGCGGTGCTGACCGAGTGCGGTGCGCTGGCGCGGTGCCTGCCGGAAGTCCATGCGCGTCACCAACGAGACGCCGCCGGCATGCAAACCGCGCTGGCGTGTGCGGCCGAGCGCGAACTGGCCTTGCCGCTGCGCTGGGCGCTGTTGTTTGGCGACGATGCGCGGGCGGCCGAGCTTGCCAGCGAGCGCATGCGCGTGCCGCAGGCCTGCCGCGATCTGGCCATTTTGCTGGCGCAGCTCGGGCATCCCCTGAGCGAGGCCAGCGACGCACACGCACGGCTCGACATCATGAGTCGAAGCGATGCGTTCCGCCGTCCGGAGCGACTCACGGGGGTGCTCGATGGTGTTGCTTGCCGGCCCGATCTTCCGGTCGTCGATCGTGCGCGCTGGTTGCGCGCATTCGCGGCCGCGCGCAGCGTCGACGGTGGGGCCGTGGCCCGTGGCGTGACCGATCGTGCCGGTATCCCGGCGGCGATTCAGGCCGCCCGGCTGGCGGCGATCGAGGCGGCCGATCAACCCTGATGCATGTGCCGATTGTTCACCGGCCCGAATGTGACGCGCCAGTTTTCAAAACGATACCAACGCGGCGCCCCCGCCATGCCAGACTGAGCGCATGAACAGCCGATGGGCCGGATTCTTGTGTGTGCTGATGCTGCTGGTGCCGTGCGCGCCGCGGGCAGACGCGAGCGCTGCCGTCCCCGATTTCGCCACGGTACGTGCGCACCATCGCACCACCGAAGGCCGCCTGGTCGATCGTGCCGGGGTGCCGCTGGCCGAACGTCGTGTCGGTTTCGAGGGGCGGCGGCTCGAATGGGTGTCGCTCGATGCGTTGTCACCGGCCATGAAAGAAGCGCTGCTCGAAGCCGAGGACCGGCGCTTTTACGAGCATGGCGGCATCGATTGGCGCGCGTTTGCGGCCGCCGCCATCCAGAACCTCTGGTACGAGCATCCGCGCGGCGCCTCGACGCTGACCATGCAGTTGGTCGGCTTGCTCGATCCGGCCTTGCATCCGGGCAATGGCCATGGTGGCCGGCGAACGCTCGAGCAAAAGTGGGATCAGGCCGTTGCCGCGCAGCAGATCGAGGCGCAGTGGAGCAAGGCCGACATTCTCGAGGCCTACCTCAATCTCGCGCCATTTCGCGGTGAATTGCTCGGCATTCACGCCGCGGCGCGCGCGTTGGTGGGCAAGGCGCCCGATACGCTCGACCGGGCAGAGGCATCGGTGCTGGCGGCCTTGCTGCGTGCGCCCAACGCCGCGCCACAGAAGGTGGCCTGGCGGGCTTGCGAACTGGTGGCGCGCATCGGTAGCCCCGAGTTGTGTGATCGCGCCCGCGCGCTGGCCGACAGGCTCGATCCGGTGCGCCTCGAACCTCGCTGGAACGATGCCCCGCATCTGGCACGGCGTCTGGTCACCGCGCCTGGCAGCGTGGTGCACACGGTGCTCGACGCGCACTGGCAGCGGCGCATGATCCGCGCGCTCGAAGACGCGGCGCCGGCACGTGCGGCCGTGATCGTGCTCGACAACGCCACGGGCGCGGTGCTGGCAGACGTCGGTGGCCTCAGCCCGGCGCACCCCGATGCGACGACGCAGCGCTTTGCCGCGGGCGCGATGATGTGGCCGGTGTCGTGTGCGCTGGCGCTCGATACCACCGAAGTGACGGCCGCCACGCTGTTCGACATGCCGGCGCAGGCCGCCCCGGTCAGCCTGCGCGGAGCGCTCGTCGTCGGCCCGTTGCCGCTCGCGCTGAGGGCGCATGTGCCTGCTGCCAAGGAAGCCTTGATGATCGAAGTGCTGCGTGCTGGTGGTGCGGGCGCCCCGGCGCTTTCGCAGCTACGCATCGCCTTGCCGCAGCTCGCCGCGCTGGGCCGCATGATGGCCGTCGATGGGCAGTGGCGCGCGCCCTACTGGTTGCCAACCTCAGCGAGTGTGCCGGTGCCGGTGATCTCGCCGATGGCGGCCTTCGTCGCCAGCGACCTGTTTGCGCGGGTGCGTTCGGCCGAAGTGGTAGCGGGCCGTTCGGCCTGGGCGGTCGGCAGCAATGCCGAGATCACCCTCGCGGTGTGGATGGAGACGGGTGCCTCGGCGCCGCTCGAGGCGCGTACCTGGGTGGCCGGGCAACTGGCCGAGATGGGGGCATGGCCGCCCGAGCGCGTGGTGCCGAGTGGTGTGGTCCAGCGGCGCGTGCGCTTCGACGCCGGCCTGGAACCGGCGCGCGACGAATGGTTTCTGAAAGGCACGGCCACCGCGGTCGCCATGCCGCCCAGCCTGTCGGCCAGCATCGTGACCCCTGCGCAGCGCGCCATCGTCGGGGTGGACGACCTGGACGCCGATCGCGGGTTGTGGCTATCAGCCTCGAAAGACGATGCACGCCTGCACTGGCAGGTCGATGGTGTGCCCGCCGGCACGGGCGGGCGGGTACGCTGGGCGCCGATGCCGGGTTTGCATCGCGTTGAATTGCTCGATTCGGTGGGGCGCCAGGTCGACGCGGTGGATTT
>JBNKNO010000003.1:54393-73572 GCA_050293885.1 Rhodocyclaceae bacterium
AGCCAGGCCAGTAGCGACAGCAGGATGGTGCTGGTAAAGGGCAGGTGCCAGCGGCGCCCGCCGCGTTGCAAGGTGATGTCGCCCGGCAGCCGGCCGAGCGGCAGATGCCGGCTCAACAGGGGCCGGAGGCCGCCGAGCAGGGCAACGACGATCAGTATGGAAACCAGCCATTTGAGCAGCATGCGCGATCCGGGGTGGGGCAGCTATCGACCGTTGAAGAGTGTGCGAGATTACACGATAGGGGGCGTGTGACGAGGGTTTTCCGCATGGTGAAACGCGAGAAATTCGGGTACGGTCGAGAGCAAAGCGTGTGACTGTTCGCCCGTGTGTCAGGACAGACGTGATCGAAGCGGCATCATGGTCGCGTCGTCCGTTCAGGAGAAGAAGATGAATCGCAATCGGTTCGGTGACCTGGAAGTGATTGCACGTACGCCACCGACGCCCACCGAATTCCCCCCCTTGCTGTTCGTGCACGGGGCTTACTCCGCCGCCTGGTGCTGGGAAGAGCACTTCCTGCCGTGGTTTGCCGAGGCAGGCTTCGCCTGCTACGCGCTCTCCCTGTCTGGCCATGGGCACAGTCGCCGAAGCGGTATGCTCGACAGTTTGAGCATCGAGGACTACGTGAACGACGTGGCCGAGGTGGTTGAGGCGATGCCGGCGCCCCCGGTGCTGATTGGCCATTCCATGGGCGGTTTCGTGGTGCAGAAGTATCTCGAACGCGTCGACGTGCCCGGCGTGGTGCTGATGGCTTCGGTGCCACCCCAGGGCTTGTGGTCATCGGCGCTCGGGCTGATGTTCAACAAGCCGACCTTGCTGCAGGATCTCAACAACATGCTCGATGGGAAGACGCCCAGCCTCGAGAGCGTGCGCGACGCCCTGTTCTATCAGCCGATCAATGCGGACGACTTGATGACTTTCTGCCAGAAGTCGCAGCCCGAATCGCACCGTGCCCTGTGGGACATGACGCTGTTCGACCTGCCGCATGTGTCGCGCATGGCGAAGGTGCCCATGCTGGTGCTGGGTGCGTCGGAGGATCGCCTCATCCCGCCGTCGCTGGTGAAGCGTACCGGGCAGACCTACTGTGTCGAGGCGGAGATTTTCGAGGATATGGGCCATGCCATGATGCTTGAGCGCGACTGGGCGCTCGTGGCAAAACGCATACTCGCGTGGCTCAAGGCAGAAATAGTCGATTGATCGTGCGCTTTTTCATGGCGTGCATGGCGGACCGCTTTCACCATGGCATGACGATGACCTGCCCTCGACAGGGTCACACAGGAGACACCGATGGCCAGCTACGACAAGTCGGACCCAACCGACGATGCTGATTACGACGATACCGTGCTCGATTCCGGCTGGATGCCTCAGCCCGACGCGGTGAGCCCCGAGCCGCCCGCACATCAGCCCCGCCCCAGCGATGTGGCGAGCGATGACGCCGATGCCTTCTTGCAGATTGTCTATCGCAGTCAGGGCAGTATCGACTGAGCGATTCCGACCGCTGATACCGGTTGCGCCTACAAGGTGTGGAGCCGGTCGCCACGGCGGAAACCGAGCAGGGGCTCCGCCAGGCCCTTGCCGACGGCAAGTACCTTGAACAACTCTCCCATTTCCTGCGGCGTGGTCAGTCGCTGGACGGCGCGCGCGGCGCGAATGTAGTCGGGTTGCGTCTGGTCGCCGCGTTCGGCGAGGCGTTCGAGAACGCCGCAGTTGAACAGGAACGCGGCCTGGTTGGTATAGCCGTAGATCTCCAGCCCGCCTTTGTGGGCGCCTTCCGCCATGGCGGTGAAGTCGACAAAGGCCGTGATGTCGTTCAGCCCGGGCCACTTGAACGGGTCGCCGTGGGCTTGATGGCGGAAGTAGCACAGCAAGGTGCCGTTGCTGCGGCTGGGCAGGTAGTACTCGGCGCGCGGGTAGCCGTAGTCGATCATCAGCAAGGCGCCCTGTTCGAGCCGCGCGCCCCAGTCGGCCATCCACGCCGGTCCGGCCAGATTCAGTTCGCTCACATATTCGCCTTCGACCGGCATGGGCGCGCCGAGGCGTTCGGCCGCCGCCTGCAGGCGCGCGCTGGCTGACTTGTCGGACCACGCAAAGCCGCCATCCTCCCAGGCAACCCCCCGTTCGAACAGCGCGCCATCGCGCCACACGAGCAAATGCACCGGCATCACGTCGAGCACTTCGTTGGCGACCACGGCGCCGCTGAAGTGTTCGGGCAGGGCATCGATCCACATCACGCGCGGGGCGAGATGCGGTGCGCGCGCAGCCAGCGTCTCCGCCTGGCGTTGGCGCAGTTCGCCCGATACTTCGAGAATCGAATAGCGCGTTGGCGTCTGGCCGAGGCGCTCGAGTTCAAGCAACAGGTCCGCCGCCAGATGCCCGGTGCCGGCGCCCACTTCGAGCACCTCGGGGGCACTCTGAGCGGTGATCTCGGCCACTTGCGCGGCCAGCGCCTGACCGAACAGGGGCGTGAGCTCGGGGGAGGTGATGAAATCGCCTTCGGCACCGAATTTCTGCGCACCGCCGCTGTAGTAGCCGAGGCCGGCGGTGTACAGCGCGTCGTGCATGTAGTCGGCAAAGCTGATCCAGCCGTTCGCCGCGTCGATGCGCGCGCGCACGCGTTCGACCAGGGCGTTGCTTTGGGCGAGGGCGTGCGGGGTCGGTTCGGGCAGCTTCATCGGCGGTGGGGAATGGGGAAAAGGGGCGAGTCTACCGCCGTGTGGCGGGCTTGTCGCCACCTGTCCGCCCAGGCCTTTGTGATACAAGATCAGTTCTGATGATTCTGGAGAAAACTTCGTGACCGATACCGCTCAAGCGCCGGTTGTGCTGGTAACGGGGGCGGCGCGTCGGGTCGGGGCATGCATCGCGCGCAACTTGCATGCTGCGGGCGCCCGGGTCGCCTTGCATTGCCGGCAGTCGATTGGCGCGGCTGATGCGCTCGCGGCCGAATTCAACGGTGTTCGCGCGGGTTCCGCCGCCGTCTTTTGCGCTGACTTGCTCGATGTTTCGTTGATGCCGGCGTTGGTGTCATCGGTGGTGGATACCTTCGGGCGGCTCGACGCGCTGGTCAACAACGCCTCCAGCTTTTACCCGACGCCGGTGGGCGCGACCGACACGCAGGCATGGGAAGACCTGATGGGCTCGAATTTGCGGGCACCGTACTTCCTCATGCAGGCGGCGGCTCCCCATCTCACTACCGCCAAGGGGGCGGTGGTGAACATCGTCGATATTCACGCGGAGCGCCCCTTGCCCGGTTACCCGGTCTATAGCGCCGCCAAGGCCGGCCTGCTCGGCCTCACGCGCGCCATGGCCATTGAACTGGCCCCCGACGTGCGTGTGAATGGCGTGGCGCCCGGGGCGGTGATGTGGCCGGACGACAAACAGTTTCCTGACGGGGAGCGCGAGGCGATCGTCGCGCACACCTTGCTAAAAAAGGCCGGGCGGCCGCAGGACATTGCCGGGGCCGTGCGTTTCTTGCTTTTCGACGCGCCCTACGTCACCGGTCAGATTCTCGCCGTCGATGGCGGGCGAAGTGCACACCTTTGACGAAATCCGTTGATTTGACGGGTTTTTGCTGCGGGTATAATGACGCGGTTTTCCGATCGGGTGGTGCGCATCATCGAAACGTCACAGTTGTCGGCCGAGGGCCGCTATTCCAACACCTTCCTGCGCCTCAAAAAGAAGCTTGAGCGTGCAGTGGGCACGGCTATCGCCGACTTCAACATGATTGAAGATGGCGATACGGTGATGGTGTGTGTGTCGGGCGGCAAGGACTCCTTCTCGCTGCTGTCGATTCTGCTCGCCTTGCGCGAGCGGGCACCGGTGGATTTTCGCGTCGTGGCGATGAATCTGGACCAGAAGCAGCCCGGATTTCCCGATCATGTGTTGCCGGCCTACTTCGAGTCGTTGGGCGTCGAGTATCGCATCGTCACCGAGGACACCTATTCGATCGTCAAGGAAAAAATTCCAGAGGGAAAGACCACCTGTTCGCTTTGTTCCCGCTTGCGTCGCGGCATCATCTACAAGACGGCAAAAGCGGTCGGCGCGACCAAGATCGCGCTGGGCCATCATCGCGACGACATGATCGAGACCCTGTTCCTGAACCTGTTCTTTGGCGGCCGGCTCAAGGCCATGCCGCCCAAGCTGGTCAGCGACGACGGCGAGCATATGGTGATCCGGCCGTTGGCCTATTGCGCTGAAAGCGAAATCGCGCGTTTCGCCCGTGCCATGCAGTACCCGATCATTCCCTGCAATTTGTGTGGATCGCAGGAAAATGCCCAGCGTCAGCAGATCAAACAGATGCTGCAGACTTGGGCCCGCGAGCATCCGGGACGGATCGAGTCGATTTGTACGGCGATGCAGCATGTGGTGCCGTCCCATCTGGCAGACCGCGCGCTGTTCGACTTTGCCGGGCTGACCCGCGGGGTGCCGGTCGAAGAAGGTGATACCGCCTTCGATCCGCCGGAACTGTCACCGCCGGCCGCGAAGCAGCCCGTTGTCTTGCACTTGGCGTCGGATCATTGATGCTTCATTATTCACTTGCACCTGCGTGGTCATTGACCGATGATGGGCTCCCGGAAATGCCGAAGCGCTTGTCGTCAACACGCAGGGATGCATCTAGATTTATGCGCGATCATTCATGACAGAACAACGTAACGTTTGCGTGATGTACGCCGAACTGGTCGGTGGAGAACGGCTGGCAGCGCTGCTGAGCGAAACCGAAGCCGGGCACGCCGTCGAACGCAGCATGAACCGCATCGAGCGGGTTGTGGAGGGGCACGGAGGTGTCCTGTTGCGTCGCGCATCCGACGAGATCTGTGTCGCGTTCGACAAGTGCGATGCTGCGGTGCTCGCCGCCAATGAAATGGTGGACCGTGTCGCAAGTTTGCCGCCGGTTCGCGGCGTGCGCCTCGGTATTCGCCTGGGCCTGCACTTCGGGGCGATGGAAGATGACACGCCGCCGGCGGGCGAAGCATTGGCGGTGGCCATGCGTCTGGCCGGGATGGCGCAGGCAGGGCAGGCGCTCATCAGTGGAGCCACGGTGTTGCTCCTGTCGCCGGGCTCTCGTCAGTTCATTCGCGAGCGTGGCGAACACGGCATGAAGGTCGAAGGGTTCGAGTGGCCGGTGTATGCACTGGCCGGACGCGCGGGGATGGCGACGTCAATTCCGCCCGCGGCGCGGGTGTCTCAGCGATTGCGGGTGAGCCACCAGCAGGACGTGCACATGATCGAGGAATTGCGGCCGATTCTGCTGATGGGCCGCGAAATGGGCAATGACGTGGTGGTGATCGATCCGAGAACCTCTCGCCAGCATGCACGTATCGAGCGTCGCCGCGAAGGTTTCTTTGTCGTTGATCAGAGTACCAACGGCACCTTCATTGCGAACGATGGCGGCGGTGAGCAGTGCATCCGTGGGGGTGAGGCGATGCTGGCGGGCCAGGGGCGCATCGGTTGCGGTTTTTCCGCGATGGAAACCGAAAGGGATCTGGTTTTCTACGAGATTGTCTGAGGTCTGCGGCGACGACGCCGTTCGATAAAAATGGGCGCTGCGGGCGCCCATTTTTCATGATTCAGGAAGGCTTCTTTGGTACCGGCGGGGTTTTCACGGCGGCCTTGTCTGCGCGATGCTCGCCGGATAGGCAGGTCTTCATGAACGCCTTGCGCGCGTCGCCTTTGAGGGCCTTTGTCTTGGCCGTCTTGTTGCAGTTGCGCATGCGTTCGTGCTGTGGATTCTCGGCCGCCATCGCCGAAACTGCGGAACAGGTAAAGATGAAGGCCAAAGCCTGGATGAATGTGCGCATGCGCTTGCTCCCGTATCTAAATGTCATTGTGGTGACGCAAGCGTATCCGGCATGGGTGGCGCGAGCAAATAACTATGTCACTGTCATGGGGGTGCTGTTGTGCTACCCACGCCTGTCGTATTTTTACTATTCGGGGTTGTCGGCGCTCAACAGAGCGCGTTGACGGGCGACAAATTCCTGCGTGGTGTCAATGCCGCGCAACTGCAGGATGGTCGCGCGTACGGCGGCTTCAAGTAGCACCGCGATATTTCGTCCAGCGGCGACCGGTATCACCATCTTGCGTACCGCGACACCGAGAATCTCCATCGTTTCCTGCTCGATCGGCATGCGGGTGGGGTCTCCCTCGCCCGGTGTGCGCCGCTGAAGGTACACCACCAGTTTCAGGCGCATTTTTCGACGGCATGCGGTTTCGCCAAAGATGGTCCGGATGTTCAGGATGCCGATGCCCCGTACTTCAAGGTAGTTCTTGAGGAGTTCCGGGCAGCGGCCTTCGAGCGCGGTGGGCGCGATGCGTGAGAATTCGACCATGTCGTCGGCTACCAGCCCGTGGCCGCGGGAGATCAGCTCCAGCGCCAGTTCCGACTTGCCTGCGCCAGAATCGCCGGTGATGAATACGCCGAGCCCGAGGACGTCCATGAACACCCCGTGCAGTGACGTGCGTTCGGCCAGTTCGCGCGAAAGATACAGACGAAAGTGGTCGACGATGCTGGCCGACGGTTGTGGCGAGGTGAACAGGGCGACGTCGGCGTCGCGGCAACTGCGCTCGAACAGCGCGGGGACATCGCAGCCATCGGCGACGATGAGCGCGGGCGGTCTGGCGCTCAGGATTTCCGCAACGAAGTGCTTGACCTTGCGCGCGGCCTGGCGACGCGCCCATGCCACTTCGGCGGCCCCCAGAATCTGGAGCCGTTCGGGGTGGATCAGATTGAAGTGGCCAACCAGATCGGCGGGCCAAACGCGCTCCTCGGTGACTGACAGTGTGCGGTCCAGCGAACCGCAGACATGGGTCAGCTCGAGATGGTCCCCGAGTTGCTCAAAGAGCCGGGTTACGCTGGTCTGCCGCATGGGCACCCCAGGTGGTAAACAGCGCGTGCACGGCGGCGGCATCAGCTGCGTTGGCCACGCGCTCGCGGAACTCGCTGTCGCTGAACAGTTGCGCCAGCTCCGAGAGTAGTTGCAGGTGTTGCTCGGTTGCCTGCTCGGGGACGAGCAAGACGAACAGCAATCCGACAGGCTTTCCGTCAGGTGCGTCGAACGCGATCGGCGCGCTCAGGCGAATGACGGCGCCCGTGGCCTCCTTGAGCCCCTTGATGCGACCGTGGGGAATCGCGACACCCTGTCCGAGGCCGGTAGAGCCGAGACGCTCACGCGCGAAGAGACTGTCGAACACCGTGCTGCGACCGATGGCCTGGTTGTTTTCGAAGATCAGCCCGGCTTGTTCGAAGACCCGCTTCTTGCTGCTGGCTTCGAGGTCAACGAGGACATTTTCAGGTGAAAGAAGGGAGGCAATGAGATTCATGAGAACTTCTTCCGGCCCTTGAAAAGGACCAGTGGCGGCCCGACCGGGCTTGCGGGGCGGATCAATTAAACAGCGATGCGCGCATTATAAACGCAAGTACCGTGTCGGGCGGCGAGGGAATCGGTCACGATTCGATGCTTTGATGCTTCAGGGCGTCGTGGCCGTGGCCTTGCATTTTCTGCTTGTACTTGAGGACCTGGCGGTCGAGCTTGTCGGTCATTGCATCGATGGCAGCGTACATATCCTCGTTTTCGCTTTCGGCGAAGAGATCCTTGCCGCGCACATGCAGGGTTACCTCGGACTTCTGAACGAGTTTTTCCACCGACAGGATGACGTTCACACTGGTGACGTTGTCGAAGTGCCGGATCACCCGGTCGAGCTTGGATTCGACGTAATCGCGGATGGCGGGAGTAACTTCTACGTGATGTCCGGTGATGTTGAGGTTCATGATTGCTCCTGTTGTCAGATCGTCTTGCGTTTGCTGACCGGCGGGATGTTGAGGGACTCACGGTATTTCGCGACCGTGCGTCTGGCCACAACCATGCCCTGCTGGCCTAATAAATCTGCGATTTTCGAATCGGAAAGGGGTTTCTTGCGGTCTTCGGCCTCGATAAATTGACGGATCAGCGCCCGAATGGCGGTTGAAGACGCAGCGCCGCCGGTGTCTGTGGACACGTGACTGCCGAAGAAATATTTGAACTCCAGTACGCCGCGCGGCGTAGACATGTACTTTTGCGTGGTGACGCGGGAGATTGTTGACTCGTGAAGTTCGAGCTCTTCCGCGATTTCACGCAGGGTGAGAGGGCGCATCGCCACCTCTCCATAATCGAAGAACTGTCGCTGTTGGTCAACGATGGCCTGGGCGACGCGCAAAATCGTGTCGAAGCGCTGCTGTACGTTTTTGATGAGCCATTTGGCCTCCTGCAACTGTCCGCCCAGATCGCCGTTGTTGCCGCGGTTCTGCTGCAGCAGCTGGGCGTACAGCGCATTGACCTTGAGGCGGGGCATGGCTTCCGGGTTGAGCATGGCGGCCCAGCGCCCGCGGAATTTGCGTACCACCACGTCAGGGATCACGTAACGCGTGTCACTGACCGCAAACGGCGCACAGGGACGAGGACTCAGGCTGCAGATCAGATGATGGGCCTCGCGCAGGGCGTCTTCGGAACACTGCAGGTTGCGGCGCAGGCGGACGAAATCGCGCTGGGCAAGCAACTCGAGGTGGTCTGTCACCAGGCGCAGGGCCAGATCGCGCGTATCGCCCGGCGGCATCGGCCGTAGCTGCAGTGCAAGACATTCGGCCGGCGAGCGTGCGCCGACGCCGGGTGGGTCGAGGTGTTGCAGGTGGTGCAGGGCAATCTGCAGGTCTTCGAGTTCGACTTCGTTCTCTTCGTCGAACATCTCGAGAATCTCGTCGAGCGACTGGGTCAGATAACCGTCGTCGTCGAGCGCTTCCATGAGGATGCGTACCAGCGAGCGGTCGCGGTCCGACATCGGTGTGAGCGCGATTTGCTGGTCCAGATGCTCGCGCAGCGAGACCTGGGCGGCGTGAAAAGACTGAAAATCGCTGTCTTCGTCGTCATCGCGATTCGACGAACTGCCCGAGCTGCCACTGGAAGACCAGTCGGTCATGTTGTCGAACGCTTCGCTGGCCTCGGATTCCTTCTTTTCCGACTCCGCGTCACTGCTTTGCTCGGCCGGCCCCTCGTCTTCGCGTTCGAGCAGCGGGTTGTCGAGCAGTGCCTTTTCGATTTCCTGGTTCAGCTCAATGGTCGACAGCTGCAGCAGTTTGATGGACTGCTGTAGTTGTGGCGTCAGCGTGAGGTGCTGCGAGAGTTTGAGCTGGAGTGTGGGCTTCATTGATGGGTGAATGCGTCAGAGTCTGAAATGTTCGCCGAGATACACCTGACGCACCTGGTCATTTTGCACGATATCGGACGGCGTGCCACTGGCAAGCACTTCGCCCGAGTTGATAATGAAGGCCCGCTCACAGATACCGAGGGTCTCGCGCACGTTGTGGTCGGTAATCAACACACCAATACCGCGCTCCTTGAGATAGCGGATGATCTTCTGGATATCGAGCACGGCAATCGGATCGACGCCGGCAAACGGCTCGTCGAGCAGGATGAGCCGCGGCGCGGTGGCCAATGCGCGTGCGATCTCGCAACGACGACGTTCGCCACCCGATAGCGAAATGGCCGTGTTGTCGCGCAGGTGGGCAATGCCAAGCTCTTCGAGCAACTCCTCGAGCTTTTCCTGCATGGCCTTGCGTGGCAGGTTCTGTAGCTCGAGCACGGCGAGGATGTTCTCTTCGACCGTCAGTTTGCGAAATACGCTCATTTCCTGCGGCAGGTAGGACAAACCCAGCTTGGCGCGGGCGTGGATCGGCAGATGCGTGAGCTGGGCGTCGTCGAGCGTAATGTCGCCGCCATCGGCGGCCACCAAACCGACAATCATGTAGAAACACGTCGTCTTGCCGGCGCCATTGGGGCCCAGCAGTCCAACGACCTCGCCGCTGCCGACATCAAACGAGACGTCGTGCACCACCGTGCGTGATTTGTACTTCTTCTGTAGTCCGGTGACCCTAAGCAGGCTCATCGTTGCTGTCTTTCAAGATTCTGTGAATGATATCGGCGCCAAACCCTCTTCCCTGAAGAAAGCGCGCCTGTTTTGCCCACTCGCGGGCATCGGCGGGTTGTTCGCCGAACTTCTTCTTCCATACATCCCGGGCGCGCCCAGCGTCGTCCGTTTCGGTGCTGTCCTGCAAGGCCTCGTCGATGAGATGTTCGGCAACGCCTTTTTGCTGCAATTCCAAGCGCAGACGCCGATTGCCGAGGCGGGCCTGGCGGCTGCGTACATAACTCTGGGCGAATCGCGCGTCGGAGAGCAGATCGAGGGATTCGAGACGGTCGAGCAAGGCGTCGACCGTTTGCTTGTCCGCTGCATCGCCGAGCTTTTTCGCCAGTTCTGCCCGGCTGTGCTCGCGCCCGGAGATCAGTCTCAGGGCGCGGGATTTCAGGGCATCCGACATGTGCGCCGCAGTCAGGCCTCGGTGGGCTCGGGGGCTGCCGCGATGGCCGCCATGCCGGGCAGACCGTAGATGTCGCGCACCTTGTTTTCGATCTCGCGCGCCAGGGCGGGATTGTTCCTGAGATATTCGCGGGTGTTGTCCTTGCCCTGGCCAATCTTGTTGCCACCATAGGAATACCACGCGCCGGCCTTGTCGACGATCTTGGCTTCGACGCCCAGGTCGATGATTTCGCCCTCGCGGGAGATGCCTTCGCCGTAGAGGATGTCGAAGTGAGCTTGCTTGAACGGCGGGGCGACCTTGTTCTTCACCACCTTGCAGCGCGTCTCCGAGCCGACGACTTCGTCAGCCTTCTTGATGGCGCCGGTGCGGCGGATGTCGATGCGCACCGAGGCGTAGAACTTGAGCGCGTTACCGCCGGTGGTGGTCTCGGGGCTGCCGAACATCACGCCGATCTTCATGCGGATCTGGTTGATGAAGATCACCAGTGTGTTGGTGCGCTTGATGTTGGCGGTGAGCTTGCGTAGTGCCTGGCTCATGAGACGCGCCTGCAGGCCGGGGAGCTGGTCGCCCATTTCGCCTTCGATTTCGGCCTTGGGGGTCAGCGCCGCCACCGAGTCGATGACCACGATGTCCACGCCACCGGAACGCACCAGCATGTCGGAGATTTCCAGTGCCTGTTCGCCGGTGTCGGGCTGGGAGATGAGCAGGTCGTCGATGTTGACGCCGAGCTTCGCGGCATAGCCGACGTCAAGCGCATGCTCGGCATCGACGAAGGCGGCGACGCCGCCGAGCTTCTGCATTTCGGCGATGACTTGCAGGGTCAGCGTGGTCTTGCCGGAGGATTCCGGGCCGTAGATTTCAACCACGCGGCCACGGGGCAGGCCGCCAAGGCCGAGGGCAATGTCGAGGCCCAGCGAGCCAGTCGATACGGTGCCGATGTCATTGAAGACCTGACCATCGCCCATACGCATGATCGAGCCCTTGCCGAACTGCTTTTCAATCTGTGACAGGGCGGCTTCGAGCGCCTTGGCCTTGTTGTCGTCCATGTTGGAGCTTCCTCGAATGTCTGTTTGATGGAGATTATGGCACAGAGATTGCTGGTGTGTTGATGTCCGTCACGCCAGAATCATGTGCATTTATACAGTATAACGCGCAGGGCGTGCACCACCGTCTGGCGGCGCACGTCGGCGCGATTGCCATCAAAGCGACAGGTTTCGGAAAAGACCGGCTGCCCCGGCCAGGCCCAGGCCAGGCACACCGTGCCGACAGGCTTCGTCGGGCTACCGCCCGTGGGGCCGGCGATGCCGGAAACGGCGACGGCAACGTTGGCGTCGCTTGCGGCCAGTGCGCCCTTGACCATGGCCTGTACAACGGATTCGGAGACGGCACCCTCGGCTTCGAGCATGGCGGCCGGTATCGCCAGCATGCGCGACTTGGCCGCGTTCGAGTAGGTCACGAAGCCGCAGTCGAACCACGCGGAACTGCCCGCGATCGCCGTGATGGCCTCGGCGATCCAGCCGCCCGTGCACGACTCGGCGGTACTCAGCGTCCAGCCCTTGCGCTGGAGCAGCTCGCCGGTGCGCCCGGCCAGATCGAACAGCTCAGCGTCCACGCTCATGGCTCAAGTCTCCAGGACGCGCGCGGCGACGGCGAGCACCAGCAGGGTGTAGCCGGCGGCGATGACGTCGTCGAGCATGACCCCGAAGCCGCCCTTGACCTTGCTGTCGGCCCAGCCGATCGGCGGTGGCTTGACGATGTCGAACAAGCGGAACAGCACGAACGCCGCCAGTTGCCACGCGATGCTGGCAGGCGTGAAGAACAGCACCAGCCAGAAGGGCACCATCTCGTCCCACACGATCGATCCGTGATCGGACACGCCGAGCGCCCGGCCCGTGCGCTCGGCCGCGATGATGCCGAACACGAAGGCGGTGAGCAGGAAGACGAGAAACACGGCGTCGTTCAACGGCGCGCGCAGAAACGGATACAGCACCCAGGCCGCCAGTGTGCCGGCCGTGCCGGGGCCTTTGGGGGCCAGGCCGGAACCGAAACCGAGGGCGACAAAATGGGCGGGGTGAGCCAGCAGAAAACGAACGGTAGGGCGCATGGGAAGCATTGGGATTCGATGGGGGCCAGTATAGGCGGGCGCGCTGCCGGCGTCAGTCTTCGCTGGCGAAATGATCGAAGCCCTTGGGCGTGAGTGCGACGCGCTGTCCGTCGGCTTGCTGAAGCGTCAAACCCTCGTCGGGCGGCACGATGCGACCGATCCGGTGCAGCGCGACGGCGCCATCTTGCCCGGCGTCGACGATCGCTTGTCGCTGACCGGGTGGCGCACAAAACAGCAACTCGTAGTCATCTCCGCCGTGCAGGCAGGCTTTGCGTGCGAGCGCGGTGTCGCCGCAGGCGGCCGTGAGCATCGCCAGCGGGAGCGCGCGCTCGTCGAGGGTGGCGCCGACGCCGCTGGCGTCGAGCACATGGCCGAGGTCGCCGAGCAGCCCGTCGGACACATCCAGCATGGCGCTGGCCAGCCCGTTCAACGCACGACCGAGGGCGACGCGCGGCTGCGGTCGGTGGAGTGCGTCGAGGCAGGGCGCGCGCTGGGCGTCGGACAGCACCAGGCCGTCGCGTAGATGCCACAGCGCCAGCGCGGCACGCCCGGGCTGGCCGGACACCCACAGCTCGTCCCCGATCCGGGCGCCGCTGCGACAGATGGCAGTGCCGGTCGCCAGTTCGCCCAGCGCGGTCACATTCAGCGTCAGCGGGCCGCGCGTGGTGTCGCCGCCAATCAAATCGACGTCGAAGTGGTCCGCGCATTCGTGCAGGCCGGCGGCGAATCGCGCGATCCAGTCTTCATCCACCGCCGGCAAGGCGAGCGAAAGCAGCGCCCAGCGGGGGGTGGCGCCCATGGCCGCGATGTCGGAGAGATTGACGGCGAGTGTCTTCCAGCCCAGGGCGGCGGGTTCCGCATCGGGCAGGAAGTGGCGCCCCTCGACCAGCATGTCGGTGGATACCACCACCTGGTGGCCGATGCTTGGCCGAAAAAGCGCCGCGTCGTCACCGCCGCCGAGGTCGCTGTGGCGGACCGGGCGGGTGAAGTAGCGGCGGATGAGGTCGAACTCGGAAGGCATGGCGGGGGGCTCGGAGGGGATGCGTGAGCATAGCGCCGCAGCCAAAACGGCGCCAGATATGGGTTTTACGTGCGCCATGCCAAACGAATTGAAACATTCGTACAAAAATATTTTGTTAAAATGCGCCTGCAATTCCTTCGCGGCGTCCGGTGGCCGGCTCGACGCGAAGTGCAGTGCGAAGCGCGCTTGGCGCGATTCATTTCGCGCCCGACGGCCCTGCGCCGGCCTTGGCCGGTGTTCGACACCCGGGTGCGTCGGCGGTAGCCCGCGACGACCCGTGTCGTCTGTTTTGCAGCACTCGCAGTTCGGTACGGCACACCATGTGCCGTGCGAGCGTTTTGCCTGATCGTCGATGCCGAAGGGTGTTGGCGACGAATCCGGAAATCGATCAAGGAGATGGCATGTGCGGCATTGCGGGTGAGATCAGGTTCGACGGGCAGATGCCCGATGCGCAGGCGCTCGGCTGCATGGTCGGCGCGCAGGCAAAGCGCGGGCCCGACGGCGCTGGCGTGCACATGCAACTGGGGCGTGGCTTCGGCCATCGGCGCCTCAAGATCATGGATCTTTCCGAGGCCGCCGCGCAGCCCATGTTCGACCCCGCGCTGGGCATCGGCATCGTGTTCAACGGCGCGGTCTACAACCACCCCGAACTGCATCGCGAGCTCGAAGGGCTGGGCTACACCTTCTATTCCCACGGCGACACCGAAGTGCTGCTCAAGGCTTACCACGCCTGGGGGCCGGATTTCGTCAAACGTCTCAACGGCATGTTCGCCTTCGCGATCTGGGAGCGCGACAGCGGCAAGGTGCTGTTCGGGCGTGACCGCCTCGGCATCAAGCCTTTCTACTACGCCGAGGTGGACGGCGGTCTGCGCTTCGCCTCCTCGTTGCCCGCACTGGTGAAGGCCGGCGGCGTCGATACCGGCATCGATCCGGTGGCGCTCAACAGCTATCTGTCGTTTCATGCCGTGGTGCCGGCGCCGTACACGCTGCTCAAAGGCGTGCGCAAGCTGCCGCCCGGCCATCTCATGGAAGTGGCCGCCGACGGCACGCGCAAGATGCATCGCTTCTGGACGCTCGAGAGCCATCGCTCGGCCGAGGACGAAGCGCGCAGTTTCGACGACTGGCGTGATCTGCTGCTCGACGAGTTGCGCGCGGCGGTCAAGCGCCGCCTGGTGGCCGATGTGCCGGTCGGCGCCTTGCTCTCCGGTGGTGTCGATTCCAGCCTCATCGTCGGCCTCATGGCCGAAGCCGGGGTCACCGACCTGCACACCTACAACGTCGGCTTCGAGGACGTGGGCGGCGAAAAGGGCAACGAGTTCGAATACGCGCAGATCGTGGCCGACGCCTTCGGCACCAATCACGAACGCATCTTCGTGCCCGAGGCCGAGCTGCTGCGCCGCCTGCCCGAGGCCATCGAGGCCATGAACGAGCCCATGGTCAGCCACGACTGCATCGGCTTCTATCTGCTCTCCGAGGCGGTGTCGCGGCGGACCAAGGTGGTGCAGAGCGGGCAGGGCGCCGACGAAGTGTTCGGCGGCTACCATTGGTATCCCAAGCTCGACGGCAGCGCCGATCCGGTCGGCGACTATCTCGCCGCCTTCCGCGATCGCGATCACGACGAATACCGGGCGCTGGTGCAGCCGGCCTATCACGCCCACGATTTCAGCGCCGAGTTCGTCGCCGATCACTTCGGTCAGCCGGGCGCGGACGACCCCGTCGACAAGGCGCTGCGCATCGACACCACCATCATGCTCGTCGACGACCCGGTCAAGCGTGTCGACAACATGACCATGGCCTTCGGCCTCGAAGCCCGTGTGCCCTTCCTCGATCACGAACTGGTCGAGTTCGCGGCCCGCATTCCGGCGCGCCACAAGCTCGCGCAGGGTGGCAAGGGCGTACTCAAGGAAGCCGCGCGCAAGGTCATTCCGTCGGCGGTCATCGATCGGCCCAAGGGCTACTTCCCGGTACCGGGGCTCAAGTATCTGCAAGGCTCGGTGCTCGAGACGGTGCGCGATGCCCTGCAAGGCCGGGCGGCGCGTGAGCGCGGTTTGTTTGCCGCCGGCGAGGTTGACCGCCTGCTTGCTGATCCGGGCAAGCACATCACGCCGCTGCGCGGTTCAAAGCTTTGGCAGCTGGGGCTGTTGGAGTGGTGGCTGCAGACGCATCTTTCCTGAGTGACGCGACCATGACACGCAAGTTAGTTTCCCGTGCCCTGCGCCCCGGCAGCCAGCCGGTGCATCTGGACGAATCGCAGCCCGACATGCGCGAGATGCCCGAAAAGGTGGCCATCGATTGCGGCTGGGGGCGCATCCTGCCGGCGCAGACCTACGAGACCCCGACGGACATCGCCAAGGCCTTGCTCGAAGAGCGCCCCGGCGAGCGTGACATCGCGTTCTATGTGCTGCGCCCGCATCTGGTGGTCGCCTACGCGCCGCAGCAACTGTTTCTCGATCCCTCCGAGTCCTACCGACGCTATCTGGGTGACTACCACCCGCAAAGCGCCTCCCGGCGGGGGTTCACCGTGCGCCGTTTGCGCACCCGCAGCGACGTGGCCGCCATCAATGCCTTGTACCGCGGGCGCAAGATGGTGCCGGTCGATACCCGCCGCGCGTGGCGCGACCGGGCCTCGCGCCAGACCACCTGGGCGATTGCCGAGGATCGCAGCACGGGCGAGATCATCGGCGTTGCGCTCGGCGTCGATCATGTCGAAGCCTTCAACGACCCCCAGCACGGCAGCAGCCTGTGGTCGCTCGCCGTCGCGCCGCAGGCGACCCACCCGGGGGTGGGCGAATCGCTGGTGCGTTATCTGCTCGAACACTTTCAGGCGCGCGGCCGGGCGTGGATGGACGTGTCGGTGCTGCATGACAACGAGCACGCCATTTCGCTCTATGACAAGCTCGGTTTTCAGCGCGTGCAGGTGTTTGCGGTGAAGCGTCGCAATGCCATCAACGAACCCCTGTTCACCCAGCCGGTGGACGACGAGACCGACCTCAATCCGTATGCCCGATTGCTGACCACCGAGGCGCGCAAGCGCGGCATCCATGTCAGCGTGATCGACGCCGCAGCCGGTTATTTCAGGCTCGAAATGGGCGGGCGCAGCATCATCTGCCGCGAGTCCCTCACCGAACTCACCAACGCCATCGCCATGAGCCGCTGCCAGGACAAGCGCGTCACCCTGCGGCTGCTCAAGGAAGCCGGGCTCAAAGTCCCCTTGCAGCGCCTCGCCGACGGCAGCGCCGACGATGCGGCCTTCATGGCCGAGTGCGGCGCCGTGGTGGTCAAGCCGGTCGAAGGCGAGCAGGGCAAGGGCATCAGCGTGAACATCACGGACGCGACGGAAATGGCCGAGGCGGTCGAACGCGCCCGCGGCTATTGCGACCGGGTGCTGATCGAGCAGTTTTGTGCGGGTGAGGATTTGCGCGTGGTGGTGATCGACTATCGCGTGGTTGCCGCGGCCGTGCGCCGGCCGGCCTCGGTCGTCGGTGATGGCGCCAGCACCATCGAGGCGCTCATCAAGAAGCAGAGCCGGCGCCGGCAGGCCGCCACGGGTGGCGAATCGACCATTCCGCTCGACGATGAAACCCGTCGTTGCGTGGGCATGCGCGGCTACGCGCTCGATGATGTGCTGCCCCACGACGAGCGGCTGGTGGTGCGCAATACCGCCAATCTGCACACCGGCGGCACGATTCACGATGTCACGGATGCGTTGCATCCCGAGCTGCGCGCCGCCGCCGAAGACGCCGCCCGCGTGCTCGACATCCCCGTGACCGGACTCGACTTCATCGTGCCCGACCCGGCGGACGACGCCTATGTGATCATCGAAGCAAACGAGCGTCCCGGCCTCGCCAATCACGAACCCCAACCCACGGCAGAGCGCTTCATCGACCTGCTGTTCCCAAGAACACGACATAACGACGAATCATAGGAGCGCGGCACATGGCCAAGTTCGAACTCGATTTCGACTACCTTGAAGAAACGCTGTTGCAGTTGCTGGCCATCCCCAGCCCCGTCGGCCTCACCGACGCCGTGGCCCGCTACACGGCCAACCAGCTCGAGCACATGGGCATCCCCTTCGAGATGACCCGCCGCGGCGCCATCCGCGCCACGCTCAAGGGCAAGCAGCCGCGTCCGGCGCGCGCCATCGTCGCTCACCTCGACACCCTCGGCGCCATGGTGCGCGCACTCAAGCCCAACGGCCGCCTCGCCATCGTCCCCATCGGCCACTGGTCGTCGCGCTTTGCCGAAGGCTGTCGGCTCACCGTGTTCAACGACAAGAAGCAGGTGCGTGGTACCTGCCTGCCGCTCAAGACCTCCGGCCACGCCTTCGGTCACGAAATCGACAACCAGCCCAGCACCTGGGATGACGTCGAAGTGCGCGTCGACGTCTCCGCGCGCAACATCATGGACCTCGAAGCCGCCGGCTTCCGCGTCGGCGACTTCATCGCCTTCGACCCCAACACCGAAATCTGCCCGAGCGGCTACATCACCTCGCGCTATCTCGACGACAAGGCCGCCGTCGCCGCGCTGCTCACCGCCTGCAAGGCCGTGCAGGACGGCAAGCTCGTGCCGCCGGTCGACGTGCATCCGCTATTTACCATCACCGAAGAAGTCGGCTCCGGCGCCTCCGCCGCGCTGCACGGCGACATCGCCGAAATGGTCAGCATGGACATCGCCATCGGCGCCCCCGGGCAGAACACCGACGAACACGCCGTCACCATCTGCATGCAGGACATGAGCGGCCCCTTCGACTACCACCTCACGCGCAAGCTCATCGGCATTGCCGAGAAGTACAACATCTCGCACCGCCGCGACGTGTTCCGCTTCTATCGCAGCGACAGCGCCGCCGCCGTCGAAGCCGGCAACGACATCCGCACCGCGCTCATCGGCTTTGGCGCCGATGCCTCCCATGCCTACGAACGCACCCATCGCTCGGCGCTGGTGGCGCTCGCCCGGCTCACCACCCACTACCTCATGAGCAAACCGGTCGCCGCCCGCGACGAACGCAAGATGGCCTCCATCGACGGCTTCACCGAACAGCTCACCCCCGACGAAATGGTCGTGCCCAACACCCCGCTGCCGGTGCCGCACGACTTCATGGAAGAGCTGCTGGGCACGCCGAAGAAGAAATAGGCCAACGGCGACTCATCGCTTGGCGCGTGGCGGAGAATACTGGCGGCGATCTCACCGGAAATCCGTTACCCTTGGTCGATTCCGTGGGTGCCGGCGGGATCGCATGCACCTTCGTCGTGTGTCGTCCCAAGTCGGCGCGGCTGTATTCGACCAAGCGGTTGTGCCCCATTCCGGCGTGTTGACCACTGCAGTCGATCGCGCAGCAGGTGCTCGAAATCGGTAACTCTCCCAGCGGCACGACCGCCCCCCTGTTCGCCATGCCCAGCCCCTTCGATACCGGGCCGGGCACCGTGCTCATGCTCGAAGCGCCCGATGCCAACGTCGGCCAGCTGCGCGCGCAACTGCTCGACGAGAGCTACGCCAAGCCCTTCGTCATCGACGACGGCGAACGCCGCCATCTGCATTTCAACCTGCGCCTGACCCAGAGCGTGATGCGCAATGGCGCGCCCAACGCGCTCGACGTGCGCTACACCCAGAAAATGATGGCTTTCCTGCTGTTCGCGCCACGCCCGCGGCACATCGTCATGATCGGCTTGGGCGGCGGGTCGTTGCTCAAGTTCTGCCATCATCGCCTGCCCGCCACAC
>JBNKNO010000003.1:73609-128813 GCA_050293885.1 Rhodocyclaceae bacterium
CCTGCGCGAGGCCTTCCACATCCCGCCCGACGGGCCGAATCTGCGCATCGTCCATGCCGACGGTGCCGACTACCTCGCCGACCCCGCGCATGGCATGAACGTGTTGCTGGTCGATGCGTTCGATGGCGTCGGCCTGGCCCCCTCGCTGGCCAATCGGCTGTTTCTCGACGTGGCTCACGCGCGCCTCGGCGGCAACGGGGTGCTGGTCATGAACCTCGCTGGCGACCGCGATCGCTATGCGCCGGTAGTTGAAGAGGCGCTGGAGGTGTTCGACCAGCAGGTGATCGTGGTGCCGGTGCGCGAGGACGACAACCACCTCCTCATCGCCTTCGCCGATGCGCGCTTCGAACCGCGCTGGCGCGCGCTGCACAAACAGGCCAAGGCGCTGCGCAGCAAGTACGGTCTCGACTTTCCTGCGTTTGCGGAAAAGATCGAGCGCGCCGCCAAACAGGGTCTGGCGACGCAATCGCGGTTTCGGCAGCGCTGGTGACGTCTCGCATGGCGCGCGCCCGGTGAGTCGCAACATCTCGAAGCAGCTTGATCTTGCCAACGGCGCTTCTGCGCAGTAGCTTCGATGCGCACGGCATTGATCGCCGCAGGAGCGCAGACGATGAGCAAGTCGATTCGCATCACGGCGGCCGTTTCTTTGGTCTTCGCCACCCTGGCATGGCAGCCGGCCCGCGCGCAGACGGCAACGCCGGCGGTCGCCACCGATTTCGCGGCCAGCTATTCCTTGCTGGATCTGGGGCCGCCACCCGGCGTGACCGGTCCGCGCGGCGGCGTGGCGTTTCTTGCAGGCAAGCCCGATACGCTGCTCATCGGCGGCGGCGCCAACGGTCCGTCGGGCACCATCTATGCCATCGATTTGCTACGCGACGGCGAGGGTCACATCACCGGTTTTGACGGTACCAGCAGCGTGTTTTCGTCGGCGCCGGAGATCGACGGTGGCTTGGCCTTCGGTCCGGGTGGCGTGCTGTTCTATACCGGGTACAACGAGAACCTGCTTGGCCAGATCAAGCCGGGCAGCAGCGCGCCGGACAAGGTCATCAGCCTCGGGCCGCTCGGGGTGGATCGTTCGGTGGGCACGCTCGGTTTCGTGCCGGCGGGATTTGCCGGCGCGGGTGAAATCCGCTTGATGAGTTACAACACGAGCAGTTTCTATACCGCGAGCCTGACGCCGGACGGCAGCGGCACCTACGATATCGGCAATATCGTCAAGCAAACCACCCTGCCTGGCTCGGGGCCCGAAGGGTTGGTCTATGTGCCGACGGGTTCTCCGCTATTCGCCGGTCCGACGGTGCTGATTTCTGAATTCGGCCGCAGCGAAGTGAGCGCCTACGACCTCGACCCCCAGGGCATTCCGCTGTTCGACTCGCGACGCACGTTCGTGAGCGGGCTCTCCGGTGCGGAAGGTGGCGCCATCGACCCGGTCTCGGGAGATTTCATCTTTTCGACCTTCGGCACCGCCAATCAGGTCATCGTCGTCGGCGGATTTCTGGCGCCGGTGCCGGAGCCGGCGCACTGGCTGATGCTGACGCTCGGGCTTGCCGTGCTCGGTATCGGATTGCAGCGCCGCCCGCTGCGGGTACGCTAGCGCTGTTCATGCGTGGCGGCGGCATGCGTTCTTAAAACGAGTGTGAAATCCGGCGCTCGTTGCACTTGCGGTGGCGCCCTATTCGGACGAGACTTCTCCATGGCAGCCAACGAACCGATGGCGCCAAGGAGATTGGCTGCACTGCTTCGGCAGGCGCATCTCGACGAGCGGCAGATACGCGATGAAACCGAAAATATTCGACCTGTACGGCGCAAACACATCGAATGGTGCGGAACTGGCGGCCAGCATCGGCGAGGTGCTCAATGTTCAGTTCGCGCGCTGTGAAAGCGATTTCCGCGGGGAGTGCTGGTTCGGGCGTGTGGGTGTTTCCGGTGAAATCTCGATCGTCGACAATGATCTCGATGGTGATCTGCAATACGAAGAGCATGCCGAGTTCGACACCATCGTCGAGCTCGACGACTGCGCGGAACTGAACCTGGCGCCGATGTCGCTGGACGGAGTTTGTGGCTTGACCTTTCTCGAGCGAACCGAGGTCAAGAAGAACGGACGCATGTGCATCTATGCTTCCGTCGATGGCGTGCTGGCGCTAAAGAAAGAAATCGTCGTTTCCCGGGATTAGACGCCAGGTAATCCCCGGCGACAGCCCGACCCGCGCCGGGTTTGGGCGAAGGCCGTCCGCCCGGGTCGAAGCGCGCACCGCCCATCCGATGGCGTTCGTCTGTCTCGAACGGGCGCATTTTTCCTGAATTCGCTGAACACGCGCCCCGCTTCGCGCTCCCGCGCGGCTGTGCTTGCAAATACCCTATTCGGTTTTCTCGTATTCTGGAATGGCCCTCAGGATGGGCGAGCAACGTCCGTTAACAACACAGTGGGGGTGATTTCGCTGACGCCAAACGGACGCAGTGACGTCGATCACCGGGGCCGTGTCTGGCCACTGTTCACCCTCAACTCATGCACAACACCAGTGAGGGGGAGTCTTGAATCTGAATCGTACGATGCTGTTGACTGTCACGCTGATTCTGTCCGGTTGCGCCAGCACCGGACACCATCCGTCCGCGTCGCACGGGCCGGTGGCGGACGAGATGATCGCGGCGCAACGCCACCTGCTGAAGGAGAACACTGACGGCAAGGGCTTTGGCCCCCAAGCGCCGCGGGACATCGATTCGCGTTCCGGCAACAACACGGTTGCGTTTGCCGTCGCGCCGCCCGCACGGGAAATGAATCTGTGCAACATCCACTTCCACAAGAACGCCGAGCACAAGGGCGGCCAGTTCACGACCCATGCGGGTAACGGGGACGGTCACGGCTATGAGAGCGGCTATGTGTATTCCGGCCGGCTTTCCGAGTCGGAGCTGTCGCCCGTCCACGAGCCCGTGTGTCCGAGTGCGCATGGCAGCTTGTCGCCGGGCGATACCATCGAGGTGCATTACGTCCATTCCAGCGCCGACATCCAGCCCGGCCCGACGCTGGGGGCGTGCCTGAGCGATGCGATCAGGAATCCGCAGTTGCGTGTCGAGGCGCAGGTGTTTGTGCTGGTCAATGATCGTCGTGCGCTCGATTTTGGACGGCTCACCGAGTACGGCGCCAGGAATGGCCGCCAGCAGGCGACGCACATGCACTTGAACACGGGGCGACCGGTGCAATATGCCGGCTCCACGACCGGCCCGGGCTATAACGAGAAAGGCTCCCCGTTTCAGGTGACCTGGAGCGTTCGCCCGCGCGTTGCCAAAGTCGACATCGAAACGGTCGCTCAATGGTGCAAGGGGAACGTATTCGAGGAAAATCACGCGCACGGCGTGAGAAACCTCGTGACCAACCCCGATCTGCTCTCGCGCATCGGGCGCTAGTTATGTAAACCCACCAGGTTGTTCTCGGGCTCGAGGTGAGCGACAGGTGGTTGATGACGCGCACAAGGCGGAACCCGACGTGATCTGATCCCGCCGGCCTACGGCGCTTTCTGCGCGAGCTCGGCGAACAGCGCGATCATGTCCGCCAGCACCGAGAAATCGTGTGCATCCACCAGCCGCTGCCGAGTGCGTTCGACGGCGGCGGCGTGGGCGCCGTTCGGGTGGCGCTGGAGCAGGGTGCGGTAGGCGGCGATTTCTTCGCCCAGGTACCAGAATTCGTCGTTGCTCTCCTTGGTTCTTTTGGCGTCGTCGCGTAGTAGTTGGGCGCAGCGGATGTTGAGCAGGCGCCGGTGGATCTTCAAGGCCTGGGCCGGCAGTTCGCCGGGCCAGGCTTTCACCGCCAGGCCGAGATCGCGCACCCAGTTGGCGATGGCGGTGTGCAGGCTGGCGCCCATGTCGACGAGATCGAAGGGTTCGCGCAGGGTGCCGACGATGTCGGCGCGCAGGTTGCGAAAGCCGATGTCGGCGAGCAGCAGGGTGGGTTTGTCGAGCGCGCGCATGAAGCCGTACTCGAGCGCCACATTGGGATTGAACTCGTCCTTGACGCGGTCTTCGAGAACCGCCAGACCGTATTTGCAGCACAGCATGTAGACGCACACGTTGGTCCACACCTGGCGGTCGCGCGGCACCATGCGGTCGTCGGCACGCAGGCCGGTGAGCCCTTGCCGGCACAGGGTGCGGCGCAGTTCTTCGTCCAGTTGCGCGAGCACGCGGTTGCCCGCATCGAAGCGCGTCATGATGAACACGTTGCGCTCGTAGTCCGGGTGGTCCTCGAAGAAGCGTTCGCAATCGGGCCGCAGGTGTTCGTAGCCGGGGGGCAGGTGGAAGGTGTCGGTCATGCTGGCGGTGCCTCCGTCGTCGATGCTTCCGTCACCAGGCGCTGCCCGCCGAGGGCGCGAAAGCGTTCGAGATAGCGCCGCGCCATGGCCACGT
The DNA here is from genome assembly GCA_050293885.1 of Rhodocyclaceae bacterium. Classification (GTDB taxonomy): domain Bacteria; phylum Pseudomonadota; class Gammaproteobacteria; order Burkholderiales; family Rhodocyclaceae; genus Nitrogeniibacter. Next base: position 78,005 of record JBNKNO010000003.1, read on the forward strand.
CGGTGAAGTGGCGCAGCGCCCGGGCTCGGGCGGCCGTGCCCATGGCGTGCAGGGCGTCGGCGTCCATCTCGCGCCAGCGGACCATGGCCCGGCAAAAGGCGGCATAGCTGGTGTCGTCGCAGTAGATGGCATGCTCGCCGAGCACTTCGACGAGGCCATCCACCGGCGTGCACACCACCGGAATGCCACGGGCGGCGGCTTCGAGCGCGGCGAGGCCGAAGGGTTCGTAGGTGGAGGGCTGCGCGAGCACGTCGATGGCGTGGTAGAAGGCTTCCAGGCGCTCGCCGGCGCACCAGCCCAGGTAGCGGGCGCGTGTCTCGATGCCCAACTCCTGCACCAGATCGCGCGCGTATGCGCTGAAGGCCTTGCCGGCGATGAGGGCGTCGTAGCCTGCGAAACCGGGCTCGGCCAACAGCATCTGCACGTATTCCGGATGCTTGCGCGGCACCAGCCGACCGCAATAGCCGAGCACCTTGCGGCGCGGCTGCGCGGCCACCGCGGCGGGCGGCACGATGCCGTTGGCGACGACGCTGACGCGTGGGTTGAGGCGCGGGTAGCGCAGCGTTTCGTAGTACGTGCGTTCGGCTTCGGAGACCAGCACCACTTCGTCGCAGGCGGCGATGAGGCGCTCCTGGTCCATGACCGCGCCGTGCAGATTCACCGCGTTGGAGATTTCCTCGTAGGCCAGCAGCGAATGGATGGTGAACAGCGCGCGGGCGCCGCCGGTGGCATCGAGCAGGCCCGGCCCGTGGTTGTACGAGTGGATGTGCACCACCGGCGCGCGAAAGTGGGCGAGCTCGGCCTCGCTGCCCAGCGCCACGCAGGGATGGCTGGCGAGGATGGCCTCGACCTCGTAGGGCTGGTATTCATGGTCGGTGACATACCACAGCGCGCGCACGCCGATGGCGGCAAAGCCGCTGGCCAAGGCCTCGACAACGCTGCCGACGCCGCCCATGCGGTTGTGCGGCATCTCGTTGGTGATCTCGATGACGTCGAAGTCGCGCGCGGCGGTGTTGGTGATCACGGCGCGAGCTCCGGTGCGCCGGCGCCGTCCGGCACCTGCAGCGTGCCAAGCACGCCGACCGCCCGGCATTCCACCGGGAAGCGTTCGGGTGCCTCCCAACGGCCATCCGCCCGCCGTGCGGCGAGGAACACCCCGGCCACGCACTCGCTGAGGTCGGGATTGCAATCTTCTGCGTGGAAGTTGTGTACCGCCTGCACCTGGTAGGCCCCCGGCGCGACGGTGCTCAGGTCAATCCGGATCTCGCTCGGCGAGTGGTAGGTCTGGCCGAATCGGGCGACGCGGAACGGGGCCACCACCAGCGTCGCGCCCGCCAGCCGGCACGGGGCCGGCGCCGAACAGATAGCCCGAGACCCGGCTGCCGCCGGTGGGCTCACCGACGCTGCCGCGCCGGTAGGGCTTGCCTGATTCCGCTGAGTCCTGTCCATCGTGGATGACTCTCAATAGGAATGCCAAGGTGATACCGGAGTGTCGAAATGATGCATTCATTCTGGTTCACGGGTTGGCAGGGCTCAAGCCGAGTTTGGTGCTGGCGGTCGATCGCGGGGCATGCCCGAGTGCCGCCTCAAACAAAAACGCCCGGCACGGTGCCGGGCGTTTTGTTGGGGCCTTCAGCCGCTCATTCCTTGTTCCTGGCCGCCTTGCGCGCTTCGACTTCGGTGGCGCGCAATTGCGCGGCGACCTTGTCGAGCACGCCGTTCACGAAGCGGTGGCCATCGGTGCCGCCATAGCTCTTGGTGAGCTCGATGGCTTCGTTGATGACGACCTTGTAGGGCACCTCGATGTGGTGCGCGAGTTCGTAGGTTGCCAACGTGAGCACGGCACGCTCGATGGGCGAGAGCTCGATGACGGGGCGGTCGAGGAAGGGGGCGAACTGTGCTTCGAGCGCGCTGGGGGCTTCAAGCGTACCGCGCAGGAGCGTGTGGAACAGCTCGGGGTCGGCCTTGTCGAAGCCGGCGGCTAGCTGCACCTGGTCTTCGATCTGCGGCACGCTGTTGCCGGAGACCAGCCATTGATACACCCCTTGCAGGGCGAACTCGCGGGCGCGGCGGCGGGCGGATTTGCTGCTCATTCGGTCACCGCGCGCAGCAGATGCACCATCTCGACCGCGGCCTGGGCGCAGTCGGCGCCCTTTTCCTGCATGCGGGCGAGGGCCTGGTCGTCGTCTTCGGTGGTGAGTACGCCGTTGGCGATCGGCATGCCGGCGTCGAGGCCGACCTGGTTGATGCCCGAGGCCATTTCGTTGGAGACGATCTCGAAGTGGTAGGTCTCGCCGCGAATGACGGCGCCGAGCGCCACCAGCGCGTCGTAGTCGCCGGTTTCGGCCAGGGTCTGCAGCACCAGCGGAATCTCCAGCGCGCCGGGCACGGTGGTGATCAACAGGTCGTCTTCGGCGACGCCGAGGCGCAGCAACTCGTCGACGCAGGCGGACAGCAGACCTTCGCACACGTCCTGATTGAAGCGGCTCATGACGATGCCGATGCGCAGGCCGGCGCCGTCCAGGTTGGGGAGGATTTCGGGGATGTTTTCGAAACGGGGCATGATCGGGTCCGTGTTCAGGTGTTGGGTTCGCGGGGCTCGTCGCAGGCGACGTAGCCGGTCACTTCAAGGCCGAAACCGGCCATGTTGGGAATCTTGCGCGGGCTCGACAGCAGCTTCATCTTGCCGACCTTGAGGTCGCGCAGGATCTGCGCGCCGATGCCGAACAGGCGCGGATCCCACTTGGCGGCGGGGCGCGGCAGATCGGGGTCGTCGGTCAGTTGCGCCAGTAGGTCGCGTCCGGTATGCGGGCGGTAGAGCATGATGAGCACGCCCTGGCCGGCGGCGGCGATGGTCTTGAGCGCGGTGTCGACCGGAAAGCTGTGGCGGCTGCTGGCGGTGTCGAGAAAGTCGACCACCGTGATCGGCTCGTGCACGCGCACCAGGGTTTCGGTCTCGGGTGTGATGTGGCCGCAACTCATGGCCAGATGCACGTCGCCGGAGGTCTTGTCCTCGAAGGCGCACAGATGGAAGGGGCCGTGGGCCGTGTGCACCGTTTTTTCGGCGACACGCTCGACCAGGCTTTCGGTGGCGGCGCGGTATTCGATCAGGTCGCGAATGGCGCCGATCTTGAGGCCGTGCGTTTTGGCGAATTCGATCAGATCGGGCAGGCGGGCCATGGTGCCGTCGTCGTTCATGATCTCGCAGATCACCGACGAGGCGTCCAGCCCGGCGATGGCGGCCAGGTCGCAACCGGCCTCGGTATGGCCGGCGCGGATCAGCACGCCGCCGGGGCGCGCCATGATCGGAAAGATGTGACCGGGCTGCACGATGTCGCTCGGTTTGGCATGGCGCGCCACGGCGGCCTGCACGGTGCGTGCGCGGTCGCCCGCCGAAATGCCGGTGGTGACGCCCTCGGCCGCCTCGATGGAGACCGTGAACGCGGTGCCATGCGAGCTCTTGTTGCTGCGCGCCATCTGGTTGAGGCCGAGCTGGGCGCAGCGTTCTTCGGTGAGCGTCAGGCAGATCAGGCCACGGCCGTGCTTGGCCATGAAGTTGATGGCTTCGGCCGAGATGTGTTCGGCGGCGATGACGAGGTCGCCCTCGTTTTCGCGGTCTTCCTCATCCACCAGCACGACCATGCGGCCGGCGCGGATGTCTTCGATGATGTCGGTAATGGGCGCCAGTGCGCTCACGATGTTCTCCCGTGCCCGGTGTCGGGCGTGTGATGTTGGGTGTGGATTATTGTTGTTCTTCGCGCCAGGCGAGCATGCGCTCCACATAGCGGGCGATGATGTCGATTTCCAGATTCACGCGACTGCCGGGCTTCAAGTGCTTGAAGGTGGTGACCTCGACGGTGTGCGGAATCAGGTTGATGGAAAAGTCGGTACCGGTGACGGCATTGACCGTCAGGCTGACGCCATCGACGGTGATCGAGCCCTTGCGGGCGATGTAGCCGGCGATGGCGCGCGGCGCGCGGATCACCAGTTCGTGGCTCTCGCCGATGGGTTCGAACTTGAGCACCTCGCCGACGCCGTCCACGTGGCCGGTGACCATGTGGCCGCCGAGGCGGTCGTCGACGCGCAAGGCTTTTTCCAGATTGACTTCGGCACCGACGGTGTCGAGCCCCACGGTGCAGTTGAGCGTCTCGCGCGAGACGTCGAAGCAGGCGTTGCTCCCGTCCATGGCCACCACCGTGAGACACACGCCGTTGTTGGCGATGCTGTCGCCAATGGCGACGTCGCCGAGGCCGAGCACGCCGGTGTCGACGCGCAGACGCAGGCCGTCTTCGAGCGGGGTGATGGATTCGATTCGGCCGGTGCCGGCGACAATGCCTGAGAACATGGGGAGCGGTGGTGCTTGAAACATTGCATTTTAAGCGATTTTCCCCACGCCCGCCGGGTGGTGTGCGAGCGTGGGCGGCGGGCCGCTCAGCCGGGCGAGTGCAGGCCGACGCGATTGCCCTCGCTGTCGATGAACAAGGCCATGTAGCCGATCTCTTCGCTGATCAGCGTTTTCGGCAGGGCAATGCTGCCGCCGGCGGCCTCGGCGCGCGCCAGCATCACCGACAGGTCGGCGCCGGCGTTGAGATAGACCAGCGTGCCTTGCGGGCTGGGCGCCAGGTTGGGGTGACGAAACAGGCTGCCGCCGACGCCGGGGGGCGTATAGGGCAACACCGCCATCTCGCCGTCGCACATGGTGGAGGGGGTCAGCGTGGTGTCGAACAGCGCGCCGTAGAAGCGGCTGGCGCGCGCCATGTCGGTGACCGGGATTTCGAACCAGTTGAGTGCGTTTTGCATGGATATCTCCGTTGAGTGAAAGTGCCCACGCAGTGTGAAAGCCGCCTCCTGACAACATGATGTCAGGAGAGATTTGGCATGATGTCGTCTCGTTGTTCTGGAGCCCTTCCTCATGCGTCGTGCCGACCGCCTGTTTCGCATCGTCACCCTGCTCGGTGGCGCGCGCGTGATGACCGCCCGGCAACTGGCCGAGTTGCTTGAGGTGTCGGAGCGCACCATCTACCGCGATGTGGCCGATCTCATCGCCGCGGGCACGCCCATCGACGGCGAGGCCGGTGTCGGCTATCGCCTGCGCCGCGACTATCGCCTGCCACCGCTGCAGTTTTCCGCCGACGAGCTCGAAGCACTGGCCACCGGCTTGCGCATGGTGGGCGGCCTGGCCGATCCGGCCATGGCGCGGGCGGCGGAACTGGCGTTGGCGCGCATCGATGCGGTGTTGCCCGGCAGCCGACGTTCGCTGCGCGATGCACCGATCGTGGTGCCGGACTTCCACGTGCCGCCGGCCATGGTGGCGCCGTTGGCCGAACTGCGTCGCGCCATTGCCGGCCAATTCAAGCTGCGGGTGCATTACGCGCGCGAAGATGGCGAGGCCAGCGAACGCACGCTGTGGCCCTTGGGGCTGATCTTCTGGGGGCGCAGTTGGACGCTGGCGGCGTGGTGCGAGTTGCGCCATGACTTTCGTACCTTTCGCCTTGACCGCATGGCGAGGCTGGAGACCCTCGACGAGCGCTTCGATGTCTCGCGCGGGCGCAGCCTGAAAGACTATATTGATGCGGTGAAATGCGATTGAGAACGCGATGACGAACGAATTGTTGACCGAGGCGGGTCCCGCCTGCGTGGGGCGCCCGGGCTTGGGTGGAACGCTGGAGCTGCGCGTGCGTCGCGAGCAACGCATCGCCAATGTGCCTTTCCCCGATCCGTGCGTGATCCTGGTGACGCGCGGCCACAAGACCATGACCGTAGGCGATCAGCAGTTTGCCGCCGAGCCCGGGCAGTTGCTGTTCATCAACGCCGGGGTGACCGCCGCGATGCGCAACGAGCCCGACGCGCAGGGCATCTACGCGGCCACTTGCGTGGCGGTGGCGCCGGATCTGGTGCGTGCCCACGCGCAGGCGCGGGGGGCCGTTCCCGCGGCACCGTGGCAGGCGCTGGCGCAACCGCCCGCGAGCTCGCCGGTGGGCGATGCCGTGCGCCATGCGGCGGCCGGCATGCTGGCCGACCCGGCGGTATCCGACAAACTGATTCGCCATCGTCTGGCGGAATTGTTGATCGCGCTCGACGATCAAGGCTGCTGGTGCCGCATCAGCACCGTGGCGACGGTGGCCGAACGCGTGCGGGCGGTGCTGGCCGAGGGGCCGGCGCAGCCCTGGACCGCCGTGTCGGTGGCACAGCGCCTGCACATGAGCGAGGCGACCTTGCGGCGCGCGCTGCGTGCCGAAGCCACCGGTTTTCGCGACCTGCTCGACGAGGTACGCATGAGCACCGCGCTGGCGTTGGTCCAGGGCAGCCCCCTGAGCCTGCAGTGCGTGGCGGCCGAGTGCGGTTACCGCTCGCCCTCGCGCTTTGCCGCGCGCTTCAAACAGCGGTTTGGCGTGTCGCCTTCCGAATTGCGACGCTGATCGTTTTGGCACAGCAGATGACGGTTTGTGCGCCATGTGCGCGCGGGCAGGGCGCTAGAGTGCGTCGGACCTTCACTGTTTGGGAACTTGACCATGAAACGTCTTTACGCACTCTTCGCCTGCTCGGGTCTGTTGTTCGCCAGCGCCGCGCTGGCCGCGGATTTTTCGCTCTCCAGCCCCGAGGTGGCGCCGGGCGGGCGCATCGCCGATGCGCAGGTGTTCAAGGGATTCGGCTGCACGGGCGGCAACGTGTCGCCGGCGCTGGAATGGCGCAGTCCGCCGGCCGGCACGAAAAGCTATGCGCTCACCGTCTACGATCCCGACGCGCCCACCGGCAGCGGCTGGTGGCACTGGGTGGTGATCAATCTGCCGGCGGCGATGCATGGCCTACCGGCTGGCGCGGGCGGCGCCGACGGCACCCTGCCGGCGGGCGCGCGCCAGATCAACACCGATTTTGGCGCGCCCGGCTACGGCGGACCGTGCCCGCCGGTGGGCCATGGCACGCACCACTACATCTTTACCGTGTATGCGCTCAAGGTGCCGGCATTGGAATTGCCGGAGAACGCCACCGCGGCGCTGGCCGGCTACATGATCAACGCCAACACGCTGGGCAGCGCGACCTTCACCGGCCTGTACGCGCGCTGAAGTCGATGCCGGGGAAGCGGGTCAGCGGGCGAACACGGCGTCGAGCTGGGCGGCGAATTCGTCGGCCGGCATGAAGCCCACCACCCGCTGGCCGGCGATTTCGCCCTGGCCGGGCTTGAAGAAGATGATGCCCGGCGGGCCGAACAGGTCGAAGCGCTTGAGCAGCGCCTGATCGTCGGCGTTGTTGGCAGTCACATCAGCCTTGAGCAGCAGCATGCGGTTCATGCGCGCCTGCACTGCGGGGTCACTGAAAGTGAAGCGTTCCATCTCCTTGCACGAGACGCACCAGTCGGCATAGAAGTCGAGCATCACCGGGCGGTCGGAGGCAGCCACGCGGGCGTCGAGTTCGGCGACGGAACGCACTTTTTGGAACACCGGCTGCGTCGTGGCGGCCACGGCCGGCCCGCCGCGCAGGGCGGCGAGCGGCTGCAGCGGATCGCGCGAGCCAGCCAGCACGCCGATCAGCAGCGCCGCGCCGAGAATCAGCGCGATCACGCCGACGCCTTTCCAGAAGCGCTGCCAGCTCTTGGCCTGCGGCGGCAGCGCGTCGAGCGCGTGCAGGAAGATGCCGGAGAACACGAGCAATACGCCCCAGGCGATCATCGACACCACCGCCGGCACCACCGGCGAAATCATCCACACCGCCAGCGCCAGCAGCATCACACCAAAGGCCTTCTTGACGCCGTCCATCCACGGCCCGGCCTTGGGCAGCACGCTGCGTGCGGCCACGCCCACGGCAATCAGCGGCGCGCCCATGCCCAACGCCATTACGAATAGCGCCAAGCCGCCGAGCACCGCATCGCCGGTCTTGGCGATGTAGAGCAGCGCGCCGGCCAACGGCGCGGCGACGCACGGGCCGACGATGAGCGCCGAGAGCACGCCCATGGCGACCACGCCGTGAAGCGAGCCGCCTTTTTCGTGACTGGCGGTGTCAGAGAGCTTGCTTTGCAGCGCGGTGGGCAGTTGCAGTTCGTAGAAGCCGAACATCGACAGCGACAACACCACGAACAGGAGTGCGAAGGCAGACAACACCCACACGTTCTGCAACGCGGCCGCCAGCAGCGCGCCCGACAGGCCCGCGGCCACGCCGGCCAGCGCGTAGGTGACCGCCATGCCCAGCACGTAGGCCAGCGAGAGTTCGAAGGCACGGGCCTTGGTGATCTTGTGGCCGTGGCCGACGATGATGCCCGAGAGGATGGGAATCATCGGGAAGGTGCACGGCGTGAACGCCAGCAACAGGCCGAAACCGAAGAAGGACAGCAGCACCAGCGGTACGCTCTGCGCCTTGAACAGGCCGGCGATGCGGCCGGATTCGTCGCCGCCGCCGGCGGGCGCGGGCGCTGCTGCGGCGGCCACGCTGGCCGGGGTGTCCATCGCCGGGGCTGGGGCGTCATCGCCGATGCCGAGCCGGGCGAGGAAGCCGCCGCCACCGGCCGCGCCGCTCTGGGTGAGGTCGACGGCCAGCGTTTGCGGCGTCGGCGGATAACACACGCCGATGTCGGCGCAGCCCTGGCTGATGACGGTGAGTTCGAAGTGGGTGACATCGGCCGGCGCGCTCACCGGCAGGGCGAACGCCAGTTCGTGGCGATAGGTTTCCACTTCGCCGAAGAACTCGTCCTGCTTGACCTTGCCCGGCGGCAGTTCGGGCGTGCCGACCACCACCGACTCGGGCTCGGTGCGAAAGTGGAACTTGTTCTTGTAGAGGTAGTAGCCGTCCTCGATGTCGAAGTGCACTTCCACCCGGTCGGGGGCGAGGGTGCGCACGCTGGCGCGGTAGGCCTGTTCGGGGGGCAGCAGCTCGGGGTCGGCGGCGAAGGCGGTGTGAAGGACCGCCGTGGCGAGCAGCAGGGCAAGTGCGAAGAGTCTTTTCATGGACGGGTCAGGTTGAGGTGCCGGTTTCGGTGCGCACCCAGTCGAGGTAAGCGGGCAAGCCCAGTGTGACAGGGACTGCGATGATTTCGGGAAGTTCATACGGATGACCGGCGCGGATCGTGTTTTCCAACATCGGATAGGCGGCGCGGGTGGTCTTGATGAGTATCGGCACCTCGGTATCGGTGTCGACCTGCCCCTGCCAGCGATACACCGAGACGGCCGGCGAAAGGATGTTCACACAGGCGGCCGCGCCGCTGTCGATGAGCGCGGCGGCCAGTGCGTGGGCGGTGGCCGCGTCGGGCAGGTTGGTGAGTACCAGCAGCACTTCGTTTTGTGTCGTGTCGGTCATGGCGTCCTCACTTGAGCAGGCGGCGGCGCGTGAGCGAGACCGCCAGCCAGAAGCCGAGCAGCGCATAGGCGGCCAGCACCGCCAGATGCGGCACCACCATCGTCGGCAGTTCGCCGAGCATCAGCGGCCGGGCGATGGCGACCGCATGGGCGAGCGGCAGGCATTGGGCGCCGATCTGCAGCGCGGTCGGCAACTGGTCGAGCGGAAAGAACACCCCGGAGAGCAGCGCCATGGGCGTGATGAACAGGGTGAAGTAGTACATGAAGAAGTCGTAGTTGGGTGCCAGCGCGGTGACCACCAGCCCCATCGCGGAGAAGGTGATGCCGATCACGAAGATCAGCGGCACCACGCCGAGCGCCAGCGGGCTGCTGGTAAAACCGAACAGCGTCACCACCAGCAGGATCGCGGTGCCCGACAGCGTCGCCTTGCTCGCCGCCCACATCATTTCGGCCAGCACCACGTCGTCGAGCGTGAGCGGCGCGTTCATGATGCCCTCCCAGGTGCGCTGCACATGCATGCGCGAGAAGGCGGAGTAGAGGGTCTCGAAACTGGCGGTGTTCATGCTCGAAAAGCACACCATGCCGGCAGCGAGGAAGTTCACATAGGGCACGCCGTTCACGGTCTTGACCAGCGCGCCGAGGCCGTAGCCGAGGCCGAGCAGGTAGATCATCGGGTCGGCCAGATTGCCCAGTAGCGAGGGTGCGGCGAGCTTGCGCCACACGCCGTAGTTGCGTCGCCACACCGACGTGAATCGCCAGGACAGGCGCGGCAGTCGAAAGTGGTGGGCGAGTGCGGTCATGGTGGGCGAAAGTGCGCAGGCGAAGCGCTGATTATAATCACCTCACGTGACACCCCCTTTGAGCTGGCTCAGAACCGACCATGACCGATCCGACCCCGCGCCACGGCGCCGAGGCCTCGCCGCTGGGCAAGGCCGCCGCCTACCGCAACACCTATGCGCCCGACTTGCTGTTTCCGGTGCCGCGCGCCGCCAAGCGCGCCGAGATCGGCGTGGGCGAGACGCTGCCTTTCGTGGGCGAGGATGTGTGGAACGCCTACGAGCTCTCGTGGCTGAACCCGAAAGGCAAGCCGGTGGTGGCGATGGGCGTGTTTCGCGTGCCGGCCGAGTCGCCCCGGCTGATCGAGTCGAAGTCGCTCAAGCTCTATCTGAATAGCTTCAACGGGTCCGTCTGCGAGACGCGTGACGAGGTCGAAGCGCGCATTCGCGACGATCTGTCGGCGGCGGCGGGCGCGCCGGTGGCGGTGGACCTGCACGGGCTCGACGAGGTGCCGCGCGCGGTGGCGACGCTGCCCGGCGAGTGCATCGACGATGTGGACGTGACGATCACCGACTATCAGCCGGCACCGCAGCATCTGTGTGTGGATGCCACGGCCGGCGAGGTGTCCGAGACGCTCTACTCGCATCTGCTCAAGTCCAACTGCCTGGTCACCGGCCAGCCCGACTGGGCGACGATTTACGTGCGTTATACCGGTGCGCCCATCGACCGTGCCGGGCTGCTGCGCTACGTGGTGTCCTTTCGCGAGCACAACGAGTTTCACGAGCAGTGCGTCGAGCGCGTGTTCGTGGACGTGATGGCGCGCTGCCAGCCGCGTGAGCTGACGGTGTGGGCGCGCTACACCCGTCGCGGCGGGCTCGACATCAACCCCTGCCGCAGTGACCAGCCGTGTGCGCAGCCACCCAACGCGGGCGATCCGCGGCAGTGACCCGCGGGCGAAACTTCTTTTTCAACGGGTGGGGTCAACAAGGCGGCGTTTCGGGCGTTAACCCCAGGACTGGAAGGTATACATTGTCAGGAGCACACATGACCTCATCCTTGATTCGCATCGCCGCCGTCGCCGGCCTGAGCGTCGCGCTGGCCTTGCCGGCCGCGCCGGTATTGGCCGATCCCCCCAGTCACGCGCCCGCGCATGGCTGGCGCAAGAAACATGATCCGGGCTATCGCGGCTACCGTGGCCATGGCGGCCGCGAGTGGGAACGCGATTACGGCGTGTTGCGAGGCCGCTGCAGCGCCGAGGCGGTGGGCGCGGTGGTCGGTGGCGTCATCGGCGGTGTCGTCGGTTCGGGCATTGGCGAAGGCGATGGGCGACGCATTGCTACCGTGCTGGGCACCGTCATCGGGGCAGTGATCGGTGCCGAGGTGGCGCGCGATATCACCGAGCTCGACCGCGCCTGTATCGGCCACGCGCTCGAGCTGAGCGAGGATCGCCATCGTGTGGTGTGGACCAATCCGAAGACCGGTCTTGATTTCGCGCTGGTGCCGGTGCGCAGCTACGAAGCGCGTGGTTTGCCGTGCCGGGAGTTCGATCTGGTGTCGGGCCAGCAGCGTTGGCGCAGAAATGCCTGCCACGTGGGTGACGGCCAGTGGGAGATGCGCCCCTCGCGATGAGCGGCGGCGGTGCGCGGCCGCTCAAGCGCCGGTGCCGGATGCCGATGAAGCGTTCAGGGTGTCGAGCCGCGTTCGGCCGCGCCCGACGTCCTCGAGGTGTTGTCGATGCTGTTGTCGCTGATCGGCTATTTGCTGCTGCCGGTGTTGTTTCTGGTCGTGTTGTGCTTGCTGTTCGTGCGCAGGACGAGTCGCGCCTTGTCGGCCATCGACCAGCGCGACCGCGCCCTGTTTCGCGAGAACGCGGCCGCGATGTTCATCTACGATCCGGCGAGCCTTGAGGTTCTCGAGGCGAACAAGGCGTTCAATCGGCGCTATCAAGACATCCGCCAGGTCGAGGGCGGCGTCAGCATCCTGTCGCTGGTCGTGCCCGAGCAGCGTGACCGTCTGCGCAGCTACCTGGCGACGACGCCAGTGGGCGCCCGGGAGCGTGATGCCGGGCAGTGGATGTTCCTGACCGCGCACGGCGAGCCGCGCTGCGTGGATGCCTTTTCCGGTTTCATGCCCTTTGGCGGGCGCGATGCGCGCGTGGTCACCCTCCGCGATGTGTCGGAATTGATCGCCAGCGAGCGTAGCCATCGCGAAGTCTTCAATGCGGTGTCGATCATGCTGTTGGTAATCGACCCCGACAGTGGCGAAATTCTCGACGCCAACGCGCGCACGCGCGACATTTTCGACATGGCGCCGGAAGAGATCGTCGGCAAGATCAGTCTCGACGATCTGAGCCCGGGCGAGTCGGACGACGGTACCGAGACGGCGCGGCAGTGGGTCGCGTGCGCGTTGCAGGCGCGTCCGCACCGGCTGGAATGGGAGGCGCGCCGCCGCGGCGGCGAAGTGGTCGCGACCGAGGTCGTGCTCGAGGTGGTTTCCATCGGCGGGCGGACCCGCGTGCTCGCTGGCGTGACCGATATCTCCCGGCGCAAGGCGGCCGAGCGCGACCGCCGCGAATACGAGCGGCGCCTGAGCCGTTTGCGCGACCTCGATCGTGCGATTGCGGTGGCCGGTTCCGGCCGCGAGATGGCGACGGCCGCCGTCGTCAGTCTCAGCGCGATGCTCGCTTGCGACAAGGTCAGCGTCGCCATCCTCGACCCGGTTACCGAGACGGCTGAAGTCATCTCCCGCTGTCGATCGGGGGGCGCGCACGCCCACGCTGTCGATACCACCGTGATGTGGGCCGATGTCTTTGGTGTGCCCGAGCCGTGCCGCGCAGGCGAGGATGTGCTGATTGACGATCTCATCGCCATCGCTTCGCCCAACGTGGTTGAACAAAGCCTCATTCACGCCGGCGTGCGCACTTTCGCCGCGCTGCCGTTGATGGCGGACGAGCGCCTCATCGGCCTGCTGACCTTTATCGATCATCGGCCCGCGTGCCTGACCCGGGCGCAGATCGACGGCATGGCGGAGGTTGTCATGTCGCTGTCCATCGGGCTGCAAAGTGCCCGTTTGCGCGAGGAGGTCAACGCGCAGGCCGAGCGCCTGCGGCAGATGCTCGTCATCGAGCGTGCGGTGCTCGCCTCGGACTCTTTGCAGGAAACCGCCCAGCGGGTGGTCGATAGCGTGCGCGAGTGGCTGGGCGTGATGCGGGTGAGCTTCAACCGCTTCGATCTGGCCACCGCCAGGGTCGACGTCGTTGCCATGGCGGCGGAATCGCCCGACGTGGCGGTGTCGGACGAGTGCAGCCTGCACGAAGACGGGGACAAGGCGATTGCCCGGCTGCGCCAGGGGCACTACGCGCTCATCAATGATCTCGAGCATGTGCTGCGTGGCGAACGGTTGGAGCGCCTGTTTCGCGCCGGGGCGCGCTCCTGGGCCAGCTTCCCGCTCATGCTCGATGGCGAGCTCTACGGTTCGCTCAACCTGGCCAGCGACCGGTTGCACCATTTTGACGAACCGCTCGTGGAGCAGGTGCTCGACGTGGTGAACGGATTGGCCATCGCGCTGCATCAGTCGGTGCTCGCCGATCGCGTTCAGCGTCAGAACGACGAACTCGAAGCGCGTGTGAAAGCCCGTACCCAGGAGCTGTCGCATGCCATGACCCATCTGGTGCAGTCCGAGAAGCTCGCCGCATTGGGGAGTCTGGTGGCCGGCGTGGCGCACGAACTGAACACGCCGCTGGGCTCGGCCGTGACCGTCGCCTCCACTTTGGGCGACCGCGCCGAGGCCTTCCACCGTTCGTACGACAGCGGCGGGGTGACGCGCAGCGAACTGGAGGGATTCATCGACCAGAGCCGCGAAGCGGCGAGCTTGCTCAATCGCTCGCTTGCCCGCGCCGCCAGCCTGGTGAGCGGTTTCAAGCAGGTTGCGGTCGACCAGACCAGTTCGCGCCGCCGGCCGTTCGATCTGGCCGAGATCTGCGAGGACATCCGCGTGGCCCTCAAGCCGGTGTTACGAGACGGTCAGCACGAAATACGCATGCACATTCCACCCGGTGTGCGCATGGAGAGCTATCCCGGACCGCTCGAACAGGTGATCACCAATCTGGTGGCCAACTCCGTGCTGCACGGCTTTGACGGGCGCCGCCAAGGGCAGATCGAACTGAGCGCGACGCCGCAGGCGGATCGCGTGCACCTGGTCTATCGAGACGACGGTGTCGGCATTCCGCCCGAGATGGTCGACCGCGTGTTCGACCCCTTCTTCACCACCCGCCTGGGCGAAGGCGGCAGCGGGCTGGGAATGTATATCGTGTTCAACCTGATCACCGGCCTGCTCGGCGGTACGCTGTCACTGAAGAATCGCGAGGGCGGTGGTTTTGAACTGGCGATGGATCTGCCCTGTGTCGCCCCCGATCAGGTTCGGCAGGATCTGCTCGCCGCCAATGCGATCTGACCGGGCTCACGGGCCGGGTCGATTCACTCAACCGCGTTGGGGCTGCGTGTGCGCATTGACGCCGGCGGTGAGGACGAAGCGCATGGCCGCTTCGCGCGACATGGCAATCTCCTCCAGTTCGTCGGCGGGCAGATACGCGGTATAGCCGCCAATCTGGTAGCTCATGGGGAAATACACCGCCACTTCGCCGGGTCGCGCAATGCCTTCGGGCAGGCCATCGAAATTGTTGCGAGTGACGAAGCCGATCAGTCGCGCGCGGCTGCCCGGCAGGGTATAGCTCACGACCTGGAGCACGTCGCCGTCCTCGCCGCTGGTGACCAGACCGAAGAAGTCGCGAATGGCCGAATAGATCGACTTCACCAGCGGGATCGACATGACCGCCCGCTCGACCTTGTGAAACAACACGCGGAACACCCAGGCACGCATCAGCAGCCCGACGGCGAGAATGCACAGCAGGCCGAGCAGAATCCCCATGCCGGGGAAGTGCACCGTCGTCGGTATCCAGCGAAACAGCGCCTTGCCGAAGAAGCTCTCGGCGGTGACAAACAGCCACCACAGCAGATAGACGGTGGCGATGATCGGTACGAGGGTGAGCAGGCCGGTGGCGAATAGCTTGCCGAGGAATTTCACGGGTGGCGTCCTTCAGTCGCGCAAGTCGCGACCGGTGAGTTTGAGAAACACATCTTCCAGGTTGGCGGGGCGGTGCAAATAGCGCAGGCCGGGGGCCGAGGCCAGATGATCGAGCAGCGGCGCGGCCGCATCGGTATAGCAGAACACGGTTTCCGCACTCAGTTCGTGTCGCCGCGCCAGTCGCTGGCCGTGCTCGCTTGCCCAGGCACGCATGCCGCCCGGCCAGTCGCCATACACCTCCACCACTTCGGGCTCGATATGCGTTGATATCACTTCGCGCGGCGTGCCCGCGGCCAGCAGCCGGCCATGGTCCATGATCGCCAGCCGATCGGCGAGGCGTTCTGCTTCGTCCATGAAATGGGTGGTCAGCAGTACGCCGGTGCCCGCCGCGGTCAGCCGGCGAAGGCGCTCCCAGATGAGGTGGCGGGCTTGCGGATCGAGCCCGGTGCTCGGTTCGTCGAGCACCAGCAGCCGGGGTTGATTGACCAGCGCACGCGCCAGCGTGAGGCGCCGTTTCATGCCGCCGGAGAGCGTGGCGATGGTGGCGTCGGCCTTCGATTCCAGTCCCGCAAAGGCCAGCAGCTCGGGCACGCGCCGGCGCATGGTGTCGCGGTCGATGCCGAAATAGCGCCCGAACACGATAAGGTTCTCGGCGCAGCTGAAATCCGGGTCGAGATTGTCGAATTGCGGCACCACGCCGGTGTGCATGCGCGCTTCGCGCGCGCGTTCGGGCACCGGTTCGCCACAAAGCGTGATGCGCCCCTCGTCTGGCAACGTGAGGCCGAGCGCGCAGCGCAGCGTGGTGGTCTTGCCTGCGCCGTTGGGGCCGAGCAGGGCGAAGCATTCGCCCGGATGGACGCTCAGCGAGAGTCCGTCGACCACCACCTGAGTGCCATAGCGCTTGACCAGCGTGTCGATTTCAAGCGCGGGGGCTGTCATGCCGCGAGGCGGGTCAGGCGGTCGGGCGGGTGGCGACGAAGCTCGGTCGCTCGCCGATCCGCTCGGCGAATGCGGCCAGTCGCGGATAGCGATCGCGCCAGCCCAGCTCAGGCAGGCGGAAGTCGAGATATTCGAGCGCGCAGCCGACCGCGATGTCGGCCAGCGACATCTTGCCGCCGTGAAACCAGTGATCGGCGGGGAGGCGCGCGTCGAGCATCACCAGCGCGCGTTTGATCTTGGTCGTCTGGCGAGCGACGGCGTCCGGCAGCTGGGTTTCGGCAGGACGCAGGGACTCCAGCCGCACGAGAATCGCGGCATCGACAATGCCATCGGCCAATGCCTCGGTCTGGCGTACGCGCACCGCCTGCAACCTGTCGTCGGGGATGAAGTGCGGCGGCCGATCGAGGGCTTCGAGATAGCCGGCGATGACCGGCGAGTCGAAGAACACCTCGCCATCCGCCGATTCGAGCACCGGCACCTTGCCCAGCGGATTGAGCTCAGGCACGCCGGAGTCGGTCTCCCAGGGCGAGTCTTCCAGCAGTTCGAAGGGGATGTGCTTTTCCGCAAGCAGCACGCGAATCTTGCGGGCATAGGGGCTGGTGGGTGATGCGGTCAGTTTCATGGTGTGGTCCTCAGAGCGGATCCCAGCGTTCGGCGATCAGTTCGCGCAGCGTGTGCAGGCGACCGTGAAAGAAATGATCGGCGCCGGGCACGACCACGATCGGCAATTCCTGCGGTCGGGCCCAGTCGAGCACATTGGCCAGCGCCACGGTTTCGTCGACCTCGCCGTGAATGATCAGCGTGCCCTTGGGTACCGTCTCGGTGGTGTATTTGCGTGCGCCGCTGACTTCGCCCGTGGCCAGGCCGACCAGCACCATGCGTTCGACGGGGGTGACGCCCTCGGCGAGCCGTTGGGCGACACGCGTCTGCACGAAACCGCCGAAGGAAAAGCCGCCCAGCGCCAGCGGCAGCATGCCCCAGCGCGAGTGTGCCCAGGCGATGACGGCGAGCGTGTCTTCGGTCTCGGCGATGCCGTGATCGTGTGTGCCCTCGCTTTTGCCGACGCCGCGAAAATTCGGCCGGATGGCGGCATAGCCCAGATCGCGCAGGCTGCGCGCCAGCGTGTGCGCGACCTTGTTGGTGTTGGCGCCGCCGAACAGCGGGTGCGGATGCGCCACGATGGCGATGCCGCGCACGTGCTCGGGGGCGTCGATGAGCACCTCGATGGCACCGTCCGGGCCGTTGAGAAGTGCCGATTCTGTCGCTTGTGCCTGGCTCATGGGCTTGCCCTCAAATGCGCAGGCGCTCGACCACGCGACCGCCCACCAGATGTTCGTCGATGATCTCGTCGATATCGCTCTTGTCGACGAAGGTGTACCAGACCGCTTCGGGGTAGACCACCAGCACCGGGCCTTCGTCGCAGCGGTCCAGACAGCCGGCCTTGTTGATGCGCACCTTGCCCTTGCCTTTGAGGCCGAGCTGCTTGATGCGGTCCTTGGCGTAGGTCTGCATGTCGCTCGCGCCGCGGTCGTTGCAGCAGGTGTCGCCGGGCTCGCGCTGATTGCAGCAGAAAAAGACGTGATGCTTGAAATAGCTCATGGGCATGGCTCTCCGACGGGGAGCCCCATTATAGCCGCGCGGTGTTTATCGGCCCTCGCCGCGCAGCAGATTGACCGCGCTCAGATAGCCCAGCGCGAGGAACGGCCACAGGCTGGCGACCAGATGCGTCAGGCCGCTGAAATTCAGGAAGTGGCCCTGGTTGATCAGCGTCTGGTTGAAGCTCAGGTAGGGGTTTTCGGGCGTGATGTTGACCAGCACCGTGGCGGCCAGCAGGGCGACGGCGGCCAGCGTGTGACGCAGCAGGCGCGGGAGCATCAAGCCGAGCACGAGGGCGGGCAGCCCGGCGGCCAGCCCGGCGATGGCGCCCGGTGTGAGCCACAGCAGCGGGCGCGCCGGGAGGTAGAAGCTGGCGGCCGCCAAGGTGCGTGCCGCCAGCCCGAGCGCGATCACGACGAGCACGGTGCTGGAAAAGCGCTGCAGCATGCCGCGCACGATCAAGCCGATGGCCAGCAGGTTGGTCGCCACGATGACGGCCTCGAGCCGCATGAAACGCTCGGGGCTGAAGGGGAGCGGCGCCGGCAGATCGAACAGGCGGCGGATGTCGCCGACCCCGAACAACAGCGTTTCGGGCGACAGTTGCGCGAGCAGCCACAAGCCGATGAGCACCACGCCGACATCGCCCAGATGGCCTTCGATCAGTCGGTGTTCGTGCCACTGATGCAGCCAGCCGCCTTGCGCGAACAACCGCCGGCCCCAAGCCACGCCGGTGATCGCGCCGAGCAGTGCGCCGATGGCGTTGGCGCCGACATCCAGATTCGAGGCCACGCGTGTGGGCAGGAAGTTCTGCGCCGTCTCCAGCGACAAACTGAGCACCGACGCGAGCACGACGGTGAGCACCACCACCGCCAGGCGGGGCCATCGCGTCGGGCTGGCGGCCGCGAGCAGGAAACCGAAGGGCAGAAACCCCAGCACATTGAGCACCGTGTCGAGCGGGCGGTAGTACTTCGGCCAGGGGGCGGTGAGGAAGTCGAGCAGCGGCAGGCCGTTGGGTTGCCAGCCGGCGAAGGGGTGCAGGCAGGCGTAGCCGATCAGCAGGGCATAGGCCAGCGTGAGGTAGCGGGGTAGTCGGGTGGCAGTGCGCAAAGCGGGGCAGGCCTGAGGCGAATGCGTCGAGCCTGCATTGTACGCGCCGCTCCCCGGCGGGCTGCGCTCAGATGGTCGAGTGCTGCCCGGGGTGCAGGTGTTTGAACGGCAGGCGTTCCTGCAAGGCGTCCCAGTCGACCGCGTCGAGCGTGTTCTTCACCAGCAACCCGAGGTCGGTGTTGCCCTCCATGCACAGCCGGCGGCTGAAGAACAGGGTGTCCGGGTCCTCCTCGCGCAGCGCCAATGCCAGGTAGTCGCGGGTGCAGGCGCGCAGGGTGAGGTCGGCACGCTGGCGATCGAAGCGCACGCGAAAGCCGCGTTCGCCGTAGGTGTAGCGCAGCGACAGGCCCAGATCGGTGATGTCGAGTTGCAGCCGCTTGCCGATCAGCGGCGCCAGATCGTCGGCCGGCAGGATACGGCCGAGGGCGAGATTGAGCGCGCCGACCAGCGCCAGCGTGGGCGGCAACTGCGGTAGATGCCGGCCGATGCGGGCGACCAGCGGGGGAACGGTGAACTCGGACAGCGAGGGCATGGGAAAAACTCCGGCGAGTGTTGCGCGCGCAGCGCTAGGGGGCCACATATTGCTCGACGCCCGCGCGGCCGTGCCAGAAGCCGTTGCAGGGCGCCTCGTTCATCAAGGCGCGGCTTTCGCGAAAGGCGGTTTCGGCGTCGCGCGTGCCGTCGATGGCGTCGCGAAACAGGCCGATCAGTTCGCTCGTCCGCTCGGCTTGCGGCAGCACGCGCAGCACGTTCACGCCGGCATCGGCCAGCGAGGGCAGGTCGGCCAGCAGATTGTGGATGCGTGCCGATTGCGTCTGGATACCGTTGAGGGTGAGGAAGGCGTCGCCCTCGCGGGTCTTCAGGCGCAGCCCCTCGGCGTATTGCAGGCAGCGGAATTCGCAGGTGTCTTTCTGCAGGTTGAAGTGTCGCGCGGTGAAGCAACGGGCCGAGTAGGCCAGCGGCAGCCGGCCGTAGGCGGTCACTTCCACTTCCGGCGGGGTGTCGAGCCCGGCCAGCAGCGCCGTCATCGCCTCGCGCGACATCTCCGGCGGCATCACCCAGCGGCGGGCGCCGAGCGATTGCAGCAGCGCCAGGGTGTGCGGGTTGAAGACATTGAGCGTCGGGCCGGCCACCCAGTCGCGCCGGCCGGCGGCGTCGAGCACGTTGACCGCCGACATGTCGTTGGCCTCGATGCGAAAGCGGCCATCGTCGACCATGCGGCGCAGCGCCTTGAGGTCGGATTCCGATTCGATCAGCACCAGCGACGAGAGCACCACTTCCTTGCCGGCCGCGGCGAGCACCTCGGCCACCTCCAGCCAGTCGTCGAGGCGCAGTTCGTGGCGGCGCGAGCACACCGATTCGCCCACATAGACGATGTCCACCGGCGACTCGGCGATGTCGGCGTAGAAATCGAGCATGGCCTGACGCGGCCAGTAGTATTGGTTGGGGCCGAGGGCGAGTTTCATGGACGTCATTTCCACGGGCGGTAGTAGGCGCCCAGCGTGTGGCTCTGGCCTTCGGACACCTTGTTGAGCGCGGCCATCCACTCCGGCTGCACGCTGAAGGTGTCGGCGCCAGCGTGCACGCGGTCGATGGCGGCGCGCCACACTCGCGTCACCTGTTCCACATAGGCGGGGCTGCGCTGCCGCCCTTCGATCTTGATGGCGCGCACGCCGGCCTGCGCCAGCGCCGGCAGCAGTTCCAGGGTGTTGAGGCTGGTGGGTTCCTCGATGGCGTAATAGGTGTCGTCCTCGACCTCGAAACGCCCCTTGCACAGCGTCGGATAGCCGGCGCGTTCGTCGTCGGCGAAGCGGTCGATGAGAATGCCGTTGAGGCGCGTTTCCATGCCCTGCGGGGTCTGTTCCCAGCGCACATGTTTGCCCGGCGAGCAGGCGCCGTTGCAGTTGGGCGACTCGCCGGTGGCATAGGCCGACAGCGCGCACCGCCCCTCGACCATCACGCACAGGCCGCCGAAACCGAACACCTCGATCTCCACCGGCGTATTGGCGATCACCTGTTCCACCTGCGGCAACGACAACACCCGCGGCAGCACCGCGCGCTGGATGCCGAAGTGGCGGTGGTAGAAATTGATGGCCTCGTAGCTGGTGGCCGAGCCCTGCACCGACAGATGCAGGCGCAGATCGGGATGCCGCTGGCGAGCGTAGGCCATGAGCCCCGGGTCGGCGAGGATCACCGCATCCACGCC
This sequence comes from Rhodocyclaceae bacterium, assembly GCA_050293885.1. Lineage (GTDB taxonomy): Bacteria > Pseudomonadota > Gammaproteobacteria > Burkholderiales > Rhodocyclaceae > Nitrogeniibacter. Next base: position 98,996 of record JBNKNO010000003.1, read on the forward strand.
CAGCGCGGCGGCGGTGTCGATGGTGGTCGTCCACTCGCGCCAGTTGGCCGCCTGCGGATAGGTGTTGAGCGCCAGCAGCACCTTGCGGCGGCGCGCGTGAGCGTAGGCGATGCCTTCGGCAAGTTGCGCTTCGGTGAAGTTCAGCCCGGTGAAGTTGCGCGCGTTGGTGGCGTTCTTGAAGCCCAGATAGACGCAGTCGGCACCGGCGTCGACGGCTTTCTTGAGCGCCGGCAGACTGCCCGCGGGACAGACCAGTTCAATCGAGTGGGAAGCAGTCATGGGTCGCAGCATGAAAAAATGCCGCTAGAGTCTATGCTTCGATTGGCGTATCGGGATTGATGCGTGTCAATCGTCTGGATGCCGCCGCATGAGACGCCAGAATGCACAAGGCCCACGCCGTAGCGTGGGCCTTGTGTTGCTTCCGTCAGGTCGTCGAGCGCAAGGCGCGCCGACCAGCGGGCATTACTTGCGGCGAGACAGGCCCAGACCGACCAGTGCCAGACCGGCCAGCACCAGGGTGCCGGGTTCCGGTACCGGGTTGGTCACGGAGCCTTCCGGCACGGCCGAGAAGCGCAGCGTGCCGCCGGCGACCAGGAATTCACCAAAGCCGTCGCCGAAGAAGGTCACGGAGGTGAAGGTGCTGGTGTCGTCGATGGCGCCGATGAAGTTGGTGAAGCTCCGCGCAGCGGCGTAGCCCGGGTTGTCGGTGGCCGACAGGGCGTTGGCGGTCAGGAAGGCTTGGCCGCCGTCGAAGGCGATCCACAGGCCGGAGCCGGTGGCCGGCACGCCGTAGGTGCTCTGGATGTTGGCCGGGCGGACGCCGGTCGTGCAGCAAGTGGCCCAGTCACCGACTTCAAAGCCGAGCGCATTGATGGCGGACGAGAACGTGAAGGTCACGCCCGAATTGAAACCGGGGATGATGTCGCCCGCGCTGTTGTTCGGGTTGATGTTGATCACGTCGCCGGTCGTGGTGACGCCGTTGCTGGTGTAAGCCGACCCGAAGGACGCTGCGGAGCCGCTCGGGCGCGTGATGGTCACGGTGGCCGGGTTGCCGTTCAGGTCGGTGTAGTTGTAGACGTTGGTGCCGGAGACGATCTGCGCAGTGCCAACCGAACCCCCCGCAGCGACGACGGTGGTGTCGAATTGGCTGATGCCGTTCGAGATGGTGTCGTTGAAAACGTTCGGCAATGCGTAGGCTTGGGCGGAGAGGGCCATCAGGCCGGCCGCTGCCGCCGTCGAGAGAATCTTGTTGGCAAACATGGTGGGTTGCTCCTGTATGGAAGTAGGTGAAGACGAGAGGTCTTATGGGCGTCTTCAAGCAGGTTGCGTGCCATGCATGATTTATCAATGTAAATCAGTGTGTTATTGCATTGTTTTGATTCTTTGTGGCGAGGGTGTGTAAAGAAATCTGACAACGCGTCCGTCGTTGACAATGGCATATCTCGGTGCGACCGGTTTGCTTCGGGATATTTTACCGTCCGTGACTCAGAATCGTTCGGTGCGGGCGATGACCGCGGTCGCGGCAGATGCGCATCCGCCCGAGTTGACGTGGCGCGGCGCGCGTATGCGGTTGACGGATACTTGCGAGGCCGCTGGGGACCGTGAGTGCCGGGAATGGCAAGGCAATGCCGGTCTCAGTGCTCGCCGTGCGGGGTGCCGAGCGACAGATGGTGCGCATGCCCGCGGCTGTCGCGCAGCAGTTGCGGGGCGAGCGAGCCGACGACGATGGCGACGAAGGCGGCCAGCATGCCGGCGAAGTGGGGCGGCACCAGCGCGTCGGGGTCGATGGCGTCGAGGCCCAGCCAGACGACGAAGCCGACGACGATGGCGGCGAGCGCGCCCTGGGTGGTGGCGCGCTTCCAGTACAGGCCCACCGCCAGCGGCACGAAGGCGGTGGCCAGGGTGACGCTGTAGGCGCTCTCGACCATGCCGTGAATGCTTTCGTCCGAGCTCAGCGCGTACCACAGCACCACCATTGAAAAGACCAGCACAACGACGCGGTTCAGCCATAGGAACTGGCGATCGTCGAGACCCGAGAAGGTGCCGCGCAGGATGTTCTCGGAAAAGGTGACCGAGGGCGCCAGCAGGGTGCCCGAGGCGGTACTCATGATGGCCGACAGCAGTGCGCCGAAGAACATCACCTGCGCGAACACCGGCATGTGCTGGAGGATGAGCTGCGGCAGGATCTGCTGCGCGTCCTGTCCTTCGGCCATGTAGGTGTCCACCAGCGCCGGGTCGATCAGCGTCGCCGAATAGGCGATGAAGATCGGTACGAAGGCAAACAGGAAGTAGCCGGAGCCGCCGAGGATGGAGCCGGTCACCGCGATGCGCTGGGTGCGCGCCGCGTTGAAGCGCTGGAACACGTCCTGCTGCGGAATCGAGCCGAAGCCCATGGTGAGCACGCCGGCGAGGAAGGCGACGATGTCGCGGGGCTCGAACGCGGGCAGGAAGTTGAACTTGCCGGCCGCGTCGGCGTGGGCGATGACCGCCTGCGTGCCGCCGGCCATGTCGCTGACGATCCAGGCGATGTAGAACAGGCCGACGATGATGATGGTCATCTGCAGGAAGTCGGTCAGTGCCACCGACCACATGCCGCCGAACAGGGTGTACAGCAGCACCACGCCGATGCCGATGAACATGCCGGTTTCGGCGCTGATCTGGCCGTCGGACAAGACGTTGAACACCAGTCCCAGCGCGGTGATCTGCGCCGACACCCAGCCCAGGTAGGAGAGCACGATCGCCAGCGAGCACAGGATTTCGACGGTACGGCCGAAGCGCATGCGGTAGTAGTCGCCGAGCGTGAGCAGGTTGAGCCGGTACAGCGGGCGCACGAAGAACAGGCCGACCAGGATCAGGCACAGCGAGGCGCCGAAGGGGTCCGACCACAGCCCGCGCATGCCTTCTTCAAGGAAGGTGGCCGAGGTGCCGAGCACCGTTTCCGAGCCGAACCAGGTGGCGAACACCGTGGCGGTGACGATGTACAAAGGCAGGTGGCGGCCGGCGGCGACGTAGTCGGTGGTGTTGTTGACCCGGGTGGCCGCGTAAAGGCCGATGCCGACCGACACGAGCAGGTAGAGGGCGACAAAGGTCAGCAGCATGGCGCGGGTTCCTTCAAGCGGCGCGGGCGTGGAATTTCGGCGGATTGTAGCGCCGAAACCCGCGGTTTTGGGGGTGTCGACCGGGAAATTGGCGCGCAATGTGGCGCGCTATGGTCGTGCCGGCGGTGGGCACATGGCGTCTTGCGCCAGCGCGCTGCGCATGGCCCCGGCTTGGGGCGTTGCGACAAAAAACCGCTAGACGGCGAACAGACGCCAGGCTTCGAAGGCGACCAGCGCCGCCAACAGGGCAAGCAGCAGGTTCAGCCGCCGTTGCTGTTGCCGCTGGGCCTGGGCGAGACGCGCCAGCTCGGTCTGGGTGGCGCTGTGCAGCTCGCGCTGATCGAGCGCCTGATGCACCAGGCGGGGCAGTTGCGGGATCATCGCGGCCCAGTTGGGCGCCTCTTCCTTGGCATGCCGCACCAGCGCGCGCCAGCCCATCTGCTCGGCCATCCAGCGCTCGAGGAAGGGCTTGGCGGTCTTCCACAGATCGAGTTCGGGGTCGAGCTGACGACCCAGGCCCTCGATGTTGAGCAGCGTCTTTTGCAGCAGCACCAGTTGCGGCTGCACTTCCATCTCGAAGCGGCGGGCGGTCTGGAACAGGCGCAGCAGCGTCTTGCCGAAGGAGATGTCCTTCAGCGGTTTGTCGAAGATGGGTTCGCACACCGCGCGGATGGCTGATTCGAACTCGTCCACACGGGTTTTCGACGGCACCCAGCCGGCGTCGATGTGCGCCTGGGCGACCCGTTTGTAGTCGCGCTGGAAGAAGGCGAGGAAGTTCTGCGCCAGGTAGTTCTTGTCGACGTCGGTGAGCGTGCCCATGATGCCGAAGTCGAGCGCGATGTAGCGGCCGTCGTCGGCCACGAAGATGTTGCCCGGATGCATGTCGGCATGAAAGAAACCGTCGCGGAACACCTGCGTGAAGAAGATCTCCACCCCGGCGCGCGACAGTGCCGATAGGTCGGTGCCCTGCGCCTTGAGGGCGGGGGTGCGCGAAATCGGGATGCCGTGCATGCGCTGCATCACCATCACCGATTTGCCGCAGTAGTCCCAATGCACCTCGGGCACGATCAGCAGCGACGAGTCGGTGAAATTGCGTCGCAGTTGCGAGCAGTTGGCCGCTTCGCGCATCAGGTCGAGCTCGTCGCGCAGGTGCTTGGCGAATTCGGCCACCACCTCGCGCGGCTTGAGCCGCCGGCCCTCGGGCCACAGCTTGTCGAGCACCGTGGCGGCCACGTCGAGCAGCGACAGGTCGTGCGCGATGATGCGCTCGATGCCCGGGCGCAGCACCTTGACCGCCACTTCGGTGCCGTCGTGCAGTCGTGCAAAGTGCACCTGCGCCACCGACGCCGAGGCCACCGGCGTGCGTTCGAATTCGGCGAATACCTCGTCGACCGGCCGCTTGTAGAAGGCCTCGAGCAAGGCCACGGCTTGTTCGGTGGGGAAGGGCGGGACGCGGTCCTGCAGCAGCGCGAGCTCGTCGGCGATGTCGGTCGGCAGCAGGTCGCGCCGGGTGGACAGCATCTGGCCGAACTTGACGAAGATCGGGCCGAGCGATTCGAGCGCCTTGCGCAGGCGTACCGCGCGCGGTTCGGCAAAGCGGCGCCAGAAGAACAGCGCCACCCAGATGCGCACCAGCGTGCCGCTCTGATCGGCGGCAAGAATCATGCGATCGAGGCCGAAACGCAGACTGACAGTAACGATTTTGGCCAGACGCAGCAGTCGCACGGGTGTGAGGTGAAGTGACAAAACGGGCATTGTGCCCGTAAACCGGCATCGAGGGGGTGCAGGCGACGCATTGGCTTGCAAGTGAACCACTCCACTGACGCCGCGGGCGTAGTAGGGTGACGATGTCTTTTGTCGATGAATGGTGGTGAACAGGCGGCATGCCGAAGGCGCCGCGGGCGCTTGCTCCCGCAGGCAGGCATGCTTTAATCAGTAGAAGACAGCGTCATGGCGTCCAATACATTCGTCGCGACGCTCGGTACGGAGGACATCATGAGCAAGTCCGCATTGTGTATCGGCATCAATGACTATCCAGGCACTGACAGCGATCTGTCGGGCTGCGTGAACGATGCCCACGATTGGTCCGCGCTGCTCGGCGAACACGGGTTCTCGGTTCGCCAGCTGTTCGACGATCAGGCCAGCAAGGCGGCCATGGTTGATGCGATGGGCGAGCTGATCACCAACGCACGCAGCGGTGATTCGATCCTGATCACCTACTCCGGCCACGGTACCTGGCAGCCGGACACCTCGGGCGACGAGCCCGATGGGCGCGACGAGGCCTTGTGCCCGCACGACATCGCCGAGGGCAAGCCGCTGCTCGACGACGAAATTGCGACGCTGTTCGGTCAGCGTGAAGCCGGTGTGCGCATCGTGCTGATCTCCGACAGCTGCCACTCCGGTTCGGTGATTCGCGGTGACGACTCCGATGTGGACCCCGGCCAGCCGCGCGCCCGTTTTCTGCCGCCGTCGGCGTGGTTGGGGTCGGATGTGCTCGGGGGCATGACCGCCCGCCCGCGCTGCCTGTTCGGTGGTTTCACCCGCGTCGGTGGCGATCTGCTGCTGGCGGGTTGCCAGGACACCGAGTTCAGTTGGGACACCCGTTTCGGCGGCCGCCCCAACGGCGCCTTCACCTACTACGCCATCAAGAGTTATCGCACCTTGCTCCCCGGCGCCAGTTACCAGCAGTGGTTTCGCGCCATCGGCCATTATCTGCCGTCGACCAAGCTCCCGCAGACGCCGCAGATTCTCGGCTCGCGCTCGTCTCGCCAGTTCCCCATCTTCGATTGAATCCACGAGGGCCGTCATGCCGCGCATGAGCGCCCGAGACAAGGACTACCGCTATGTCGTCTGATCGCTCCTACCTTTTGGCCGGTATCGAAAGCGCGGCGCCGGCGCCGGCCACGGACGAGGTGCGCATCACCCGCGCGCGGCGCATCCAGCCGGCCGGCGCCCGTGGTGTGCAGGTGCCGGCGGAGGTGTCGGGTGACGCGGTGGTGCGGGTCGAGCTGGAGAATGGCTTCGTGCTGTGGAGTCGTGCCGACGACCTGCTGCGCGAGCGCGGGCGCGAGGTCGGGCAGCGCGACGGCAAGACCACCTGGCAGATCGATTTCACCCCCCGGCCGGGCATCGAAGCGCGCGGCAGCGCCCGTGGCTGGCTTGGCTTGGGCGTGAAGCTGCTGGATGCCTTCGGCGTCGATCTGAGCGGCAAGGCGGCCTCGGTGCTGGCGCACAAGCTCGAAGACAAGAGCCTGGGCGCCACGCCGCCGGGGCTCTATCGGTGCCGCCTGAAAGCCAATGAGCACGGCGACCCCGGCCTCACACCGGCCGGCGATATCGGCGCGGTGGCATCGCCCTTGCTGGTGTTCATTCATGGCACCGGCTCGAGCACGGCCGGCAGCTTCGGCGCCTTGTGGCGCGAGGACAACGCCGCGGCCGCCGCGCTGCGCAGCCGCATGGAATCGCGTTACGGCGATCGGGTGTTCGCGCTGCAGCACCGCTCGATGACCGAAAGCCCCATCCACAACGCGCTCGCGCTTGCGCGGGCCTTGCCCGAGGGCGCCGAGGTGCATCTGGTCAGCCACTCGCGCGGCGGACTGGTGGGCGAGCTGTTGTGCCTGGGCATGCGCGCGGCGGACACCGATCCGCTCACCCCCGCGCTCATCGACACCTTGTTTGCCGCCGACCGCAGCGTGGGCGAGCAACTCGGCCTGGGTCGGCTGGAGGGCAAGGCGGCGAAAGCACGCGATGCCGCCTACGATGCCGATCGCGCGGCCTTGATCGAGCTGCTCGAGGTGTTGCGCCGCAAGCAGTTGCGCATTCGTCGATTCGTGCGGGTGGCCTGTCCGGCGCGCGGCACCACGCTGGCGTCCGGCCGGCTCGACCGCTGGTTGTCGGTGCTCGATTTCGTCTCCGGCGAGGGCTTGTTCGGCGACGCGATGGATTTCATGCTCGCGGTCGTCAAGGAGCGCACCGATCCGCGCACCTTGCCGGGTCTCGAAGCGATGATGCCGGGCTCGGCGCTTACCCGCCTGCTGCAACACCCCGACCTGGTGACCTCGGCCGATCTCTCCGTGATTGCCGGCGACATCGAAGGCGATTCGCTGTGGAGCCAGATCAAGCTGCTGGCGGCCGACTGGTTCTACGGTTCCGACCACGATCTGGTGGTCAACACCGGGTCGATGATGGGCGGCTTGCGCCGCGTTGCCGGTCAGGCGCGTTTCCTGCGCGACGAAGGCGCCCAGGTCAATCATTTCCGCTATTTCACCAATGACAAGTCCGTGCGCTGGCTGGCCAATGGCCTGATGCGCGTTGATGACGCCGACGGCGGTTTCCAGCCGATCGCGTTGGCGCCGCACGAAGCGCCACGCTGGCGCGAGGCGCTGCGCAGCAGCCGTGCAGGCACCGCGCCGCGACCGCTCGCGGTGGTGTTGCCGGGCACCATGGGCAGTGTCTTGCAGCAGCAGGGTGAAACCGTCTGGCTCGACTACTGGCGCCTGCTGCGCGGACAGCTCAGCCGCCTGCGCATGGGGCAGCCGGCTGTGGAGCCGGTCGATCTGATCGGCGATTTCTACGGCCCGATGGTCGAGTTCCTGGCGCGTAGCCACCGGGTGGAAATCTTCCCCTACGACTGGCGCATGTCGGTGCGCGATGCCGCCGCGCGCTTGGCGGAGTCGCTCGAACGCTGGCTGCCCGAGGCCGAACGCACCGGTCAGCCGGTGCATATCGTGGCGCATTCCATGGGCGGCTTGGTGGTGCGCGCCATGATTGCCGACGGGGGTGCCGGCGCGGCCATCTGGCAGCGCGTCGTCGCGCTGCCCAAGAGCCGCTTCGTGATGCTCGGCACGCCCAATCACGGCTCCTACGAAGCCGTGCGCTGGCTCACGGGCGAGAGCCCCACCGCGCGCAAGCTGGCCATGCTCGACCTCACCAAGAACGCCGACGACATCATCGACATTGTCGGCCGTTATCCGGGGCTGCTCGAGTTGTTGCCGTTCGCGCCGGAAGACCGCGACTTCGCCGAGCCCAGTCTGTGGAAGGCCATGAAGGATCAACTCGGCGCCACCTGGCCGACGTCGACCGCCACGGCGCTGCGCGCAGCGCGTCAAACCTGGCAACGCCTGCTCGCGTCGCCGCCCGATCCGATGCACATGGCCTACCTGGCCGGTTGCCAGAGCGCCACGGTGGCGGACTGCCGCGTGGCGCCGGCCAACGATCTGGACTGGCCACCGGTGAACCGCCTGGCGTTTGAGGCCACCGCGCAAGGCGACGGCACCGTCACCTGGTCCTCGGGCCGTTTGCCGGGCGTGCCGACCTGGTATGTGGAAGACACGGCGCACGACGCCTTGTGCACGCAGACCCGCGCCTTCCCCGGTCTGCTCGATCTGCTCATGACCGGCACCACCGAGCGCCTGCCGGCCTCGCCGCCGCGTGCGCGGGCCGGCGTGCCTGAGCGCTTCGAGATGCCCGATCTGCCATTTACCGATGATTTGCCCGACGAAGCCGCGGTGCGCAGCTTCGGTTTCGGCGGCGGTCTGTTGCCCGGTCGGGAGCGCGATACCCCGCTGTCGCCGCGCATCAAGGTGAGCGTGCGTCATGGCGATCTGGCTTATGCGCGCCATCCGGTGGTGGTCGGCCACTACGCGGGCGACGCCATTCTGAGCGCCGAGGCGGCGCTCGATTACCGGCTCGACGGGGCGATGTCGCGCCGGCTGCGTCTCGACATGTATCCCGCCGCGAGCGGCACGCATGCGCTGTTCTTCAATGAAACATCGGATGCCATGCCCAAGGGCGCGGTGGTGGTGGGCCTCGGGCAGGTCGGCGATCTGCGCCCCGGATCGCTCGAATTGGGGGTGCGCGGCGCCTTGCTGGATTTCGCCCTGCAGGTGGCGCAATGGCCGGACGACATCCGCTTTGGCCCCGCCAGCGCGCCGCGTTCGGCGGCCGTCAGTTGTCTGCTGGTGGGCACCGGCGCGGGCGGCATGCCGGTCAGCGCGTCGGTCGATGCCATTTTGCGTGCGGCCATGGCGGCGGCCGACAAGCTCGCCGAACAGGGGCTCGAGAATCGGGTGGTGATCGACGAGATCGAGTTCATCGAGATCTATGAAGACATTGCCATCAGCGCCTCTGAAGGCCTGGAGCGTGCGCTGCGCGACGGTGAGTTGAGTGCGCGCATCGATTGGGCGGATCGCAACATCCAGCAGGGGCAGGGTCGTCGGCGGCGCATCCGCTGCGACGAGCAGCCCGACTGGTGGCATCGGCTGGAGATTGTCGAAGAGCCGGATCGGCGTGCGCTGCGCTTCATTTTTGCCACCGACCGGGCGCGCGCCGAAGAAACCCTCATGGCCGGGCAACTCGGGCTGGCCGACGCCTTCATCGCGCAGGCATCCTCCTCGCCGGCGGCCAACAGCGAGGTCGCCAAAACGCTATTCGAGATGCTGCTGCCCAACTCGCTCAAGGCGATGGCGCCGGAGCAGTCGAACATGGTGCTCATGCTCGACGCCAACTCCGCGCGCTATCCGTGGGAGTTGCTCGAAAACCGCTGGGGCGCCGCCCATCGTCCGCCGGCGGTGGCGGCCGGTCTGGTGCGTCAGCTCAAGGCGCGCGAATTCCGCCGTCAGCCGCTGCACGCAACCAGCGCCAAGGCTTTCGTGGTCGGCAATCCGGATCTGGCCGGTTGGGACAGTTTCCCCGATCTGCCGGGGGCGCGGCGCGAGGCGGAAGAAGTAGCCGCGATGCTGCGCAACGGTGCCTTCGACGTGCGCGAAAGTGTCGACGAAACCGCCGATGCGATCTTGTCGGGGCTGCATCGCGACACCTGGCGCATTCTGCATCTGGCCGGCCATGGTGAGCACGAATTCGATATCGGCGCCGACGCCGACGGGCACGCCCGCCGGGTGTCGGGCATGGTGATCGGACGCAATGCCTTTCTCACGCCGGGCGACGTCGAGCAGATGCGCTGGGTGCCGGAGGTGGTGTTCATCAACTGCTGCCACCTGGGCAAGACGAGGGCGACGATCCGTACGCCCTACACCACGCTCGCGGCCAATCTTGCGGTGCAGTTCGTCAACATGGGAGTGAAGGCCGTGGTGGCGGCGGGCTGGGCGGTCGACGATGCGGCGGCCAGCGCCTTCGCCAGCAGCTTCTACCATCATCTGCTCGCCGGCGAGCCCTTTGGCGAGGCCGTGCGTGCCGCGCGCGAGGTGGTGTGGTCCAACTTCCCCGGCGTCAATACCTGGGGCGCCTATCAATGCTATGGCGATCCGGGTTATCGCGTGCGCGGCGACGGATCGTCGCCGGTCGCGCGCGCGCCGCAGGCCTTCTATGCACCGTCCGAGCTGGTGGTGGCGCTGGGCAATCATCTGGAATGGACGCGCATGCAGATTCAGCGCAACGGAGAAGATCCGGCGCAGCTGTCGCGCATGCGTGAGGGGATCGGCCGGATTCTCCAGCGCGTGCCCGAGGATGTGCGCGAGTCCTGGCTGGGGCGGGCCGACGTGGCTGCCGCACTCGGGTTCGCGTGGGGCGAAACCGGCGCCTACGCCGAGGCCATCGAATGGCTGGACAAGGCCGTGCGTTTCGACGTCGGCGATTGCCCGGTGCGGGCGGTTGAGCAGTGCGCCAACTTCAGGGTGCGACAGGCCGGGCAGGCGTGGGAGGCGCTGCGGCTGGCGAGCGAGGTCGATGACACCGAGCGCGACGTGCTGGTCGAACGCATCGCGGCGGCCATCATGGAACTCGACGCCATCTGCCAGCGGGCGCCGACGGCCGAGCGTTTCAGCCTGCTGGGCAGTGCCTGCATGCGCCTGGCCTGGGTGCAGGATGACCCGGCGCCGCGCAAGGAGGCGCTCATCAACATGGCCAACTACTATCGACTGGCCGCCGAAGCCGAGGTGCAGGCGGGGCGCCCGGCGACTGCCTACGCGTTCGGCAATCGCGCGCTGGCCGAGGTGCTGGTGGCCACGCTCGACCGCAATGTGTCGCTCGACGATGCCTGGCTGGCCGAATGCGACGCCATGGTCGAACGCACGCGCGAGCGCAACGCGCTTAACCCGAATGTGTGGGACGCGCTGGGTGAAGCCGACTGCCTGTTGGTACGCCTGCTGGCCCGGCCGCCGCGAGGGCGGGCGATGCAGGCCAATGCGCAGGCGATTGCCCAGGCCTACCAGCGCGCGCTGATGCGTGGGGCCAGCCCGCGCGAGCGTGCCAGCGTGGTCGATCATCTCGACTTCGTCATCGCCCTGTGTGCCGATGCGCGCAAGTCGATGCGCGAGGCGCTTGAACTGATTCGCGCAGTGCTGTGAGGAGAACGGCCATGACAGACCGCAGCCAAGATGCCCTCGAGCTGTTCTCGCTTGCCGACATGCAACCGCGCGACGCCGTGTGCAAGAACTTTCGCATGCACGAGCTCACGCGTTCGGAGTTGGCCGAGCGGCGCGGCATCGACAACGGCTTCGCCAACGATGAACAATTGCGTGCCGCGGTGCATCTGGCGCGTCATGTGCTGCAGCCGCTGCGCGACGAATTCGGCGCGTTTTCGCCCAACAGCGTGTATCGCAGCCAGGCGCTGGAGCGCGTGCTCAAACACCGGCCGGCGAGCTGGATCAGCACCAGCCAGCACACCAAGGGCCGTGCCTGCGATGTCGAGATCCCGGGGGTGGCAACGCTGGATCTGGCGCGCTGGGCAGCGATCAACCTGCCCGAATTCGATCAGATCATTTGCGAATGCTACGACCCGCGCAAAGGTCCGAACGCCGGCTGGGTGCACATTTCGCTGCGCCCGCCGGGCATGGGGGAAAACCGTCGCAGCGAGTTGAGCTACATCCGCAATCCCGAGTCGGGGCGAATGGTCTACGTGAGCGGCTTGCGCGCCACCGTGGCCTGAGTTCGCCAATGGGAGAAGATGATCCGAGCCTTGTATAATCTCGCGTTTTACTCGCATGCCCGTAGCCATGAGCGCTGATCCGAAAGTTCTTCTCGTCGACCTGCTGACTACCGCGCTCAACAGCGTGGCACCGGATCAGACCGATGTCGTCATTGCCCTGGAGCGCCCGAAGCAGGCCAGCCATGGCGATTTTTCCTCCAATCTGGCCTTGCAGTTGGCCAAGCCGATGCGCCGCAGTCCGCGCGATCTGGCCGCCATGCTGATGGCCGAGCTGCCGGCTTCGCCGCTGGTGGCCAAGGTGGAAGTCGCTGGCGCCGGTTTCATCAACTTCACGCTCGCCGCCGACGCCAAGACCGGCGTGGTGCGCACCGTGCTCGAGCAGGGCGAGGCCTTTGGTCGCGGTGCCGACAAGGGCGTGAGTGTGCAGGTCGAATTCGTCTCCGCCAATCCCACCGGTCCGCTGCACGTGGGCCACGGCCGCGGCGCCGCCTATGGCGCCTCGCTGGCCTCGGTGATGGATTTCGCCGGCTACAAGGTGGCGCGCGAGTACTACGTGAACGACGCCGGCCGGCAGATGGACATCCTCGCCACCTCCACCTGGCTGCGCTATCTGGCCTTCTTCGGCATCGAAGTGCCGTTTCCGCCCAATGGCTATCAGGGCGGCTACGTGATCGACATGGCGCGCGAAATCCGCGACGGCCACGAGGATCGCTTTGCCGGTTTCAGCGTTGCGCAGGTGACCGCCGATGTGTGCGATGTCGAGGCCGACAAGGAAGCGCATCTGGACGGTTTGATCGCCAATGCCAAGGCCCTGCTGGGCGAGGACTATCACTGGATTCACGACTTCGCGCTCACCGAGCAACTGGGCGATTGCCGCGAAGACCTCGAAGGCTTCGGGGTGTGTTTCGACAAGTGGTTCTCCGAGAAGAGCCTGTTCGATACCGGGTTGGTCGAGCGCGCCGTGACCGAGCTGGAGAAGCGTGGTCACATCTATGTGCAGGACGGCGCGAAGTGGTTCCGGTCGAGTCACTTCGGCGATGAGAAAGACCGCGTCGTGCAGCGCGACAACGGCTTGTACACCTATTTCGCCTCCGATATCGCCTATCACCTCAACAAGTACGAGCGCGGTTTCGATCGCATCATCGACATCTGGGGCGCCGATCACCACGGCTACATTCCGCGCGTGAAGGGCGCCATCGCCGCACTCGATCTGCCGCCGGAAAAGCTCGAAGTGGCGCTGGTGCAGTTCGCGGTGCTGTATCGCAACGGCCAGAAGGCCGCGATGTCGACCCGCTCGGGCGAGTTTGTCACCCTGCGCGATCTGCGCAAGGACGTGGGTAACGACGCCTGTCGCTTCTTCTACGTGCTGCGCAAGAGCGATCAGCACCTGGATTTTGACCTCGATCTGGCCAAGAGCCAGACCAACGAGAACCCGGTGTACTACATCCAGTACGCCCATGCCCGCGTGTGCTCGGTGCTGGCCCAGTGGGGTGGCGTCGAGCGCGATCTGCTCGATGTTGACCTGACCCGGCTCGAGAGCGAGCGCGAACTGGCGCTGTGCGCCCGGCTCGGCGCCTTTCCGGAAGCGGTGCAATCCGCCGCGGCCGACTACGCGCCTCACCAGATTGCCTTCTACCTCAAGGATCTGGCCGGTGAATTCCACAGCTGGTACAACGCAGAGCGCATGCTGGTGGACGATGAGGCACTCATGATGGCGCGACTGGCGCTGGCGGCGGCAATTCGCAGTACGCTGGCCAATGGTCTGGCCTTGCTCGGGGTCAGCGCCCCGACTTCAATGTAAAGACAACAGGAAATGTGCGCGTGAGCGGTCAACGCAAGAACACCAAGAAATCGGCACCGAAGAAAACCGGCGGTGGCGTCTTTGTCGGCATCATCATCGGGCTCATGCTGGGCGCGGTGTTCGCCGCCGGCGTGGCCTGGTATCTGACCCGCGCCAATCCTTTCGCCGGGCACGATACGCAAGCGGCCGCTCAAGAGACGGCGCCGCTGACCCCGCGCGTGCTGCCGGGCAAGCCGGGCGACAAGCCATTGGAGAAGCCGGAGTTCGATTTTTACAAGATTTTGCCCAAGGGCGACGGCACGGTGGAAATCCCCGCCAATGGGGGCGCCAGGCCCGATGCAAAACCGATCGAGAAGCTCTATTTGCAGGTCGGTGCCTTCGAAGATCCGACCGAGGCTGACAACCTGAAGGCGCGTCTTGCGTTAATGGGAGTGGAGGCATCGGTGCAGCGGGGCGAATCGGCCACCGCCGGCACGGTCCAGCGGGTTCGCGTGGGGCCGTTCTCGCGGCTCGATGACTTGAACAAGATCCGTGGCGAACTGGCCCGGGCGGGCATCGAGAGCAATCTCGTGCGCGTGAAATAGGGAACTTGAACCGGCAACGCACGTCTGACCCGCGTCTGCACTGACAGCAAGGAAAATGAAGAAGATGAATCGACGTCTTGCAATCAAACAACTGGCCGCGCTGGCCGGGCTTTCCGCCATCGGGCTGCCGGCCATGGGCCAGGCAGCGGGTACGTTTTCGGCGGTAAGCCCCCCGCAACCGACCTCGGACGCCTCGCGCATCGAAGTGCTCGAGTTCTTCCACTACGGTTGCCCGCACTGCCGCGATTTCGACCCCTTGGTCGAAGAGTGGCTGGCAAAGCAGCCCAAGGATGTGAATTTCATGCGGGTGCCGGCGATCTGGGGGAACCCCAAGTTGCAGGCCTTGGCCCGTTACTACTACGCGACCGAAGTCGCCGGCGTGGCCGAAACGCTCCACCCGAAGGTGTTCGAGGCATTTCAGGACCAGAAGGTGCCGCTCGATACCGAGGAAGGCGTGGCGAACTGGGTGGCGTCAATGGGCGTGGATGCCAAGCGCGTGATGGATGCCTACAAGTCTTTCGGCGTGCAGGGCAAGGTGCAGCGCGCCGATCAACTCGCCCGCAAGTACCGCATTCGTGGCGTGCCGACGCTGGCCATCGACGGCCAGTACCTCACGTCGGCCTCAATGGCAGGCTCGCATGAAGCGGCACTGACCGTGGCCGATGAGCTGATCGCCAAGGTGCGTCAGTCGAAAGCCAAAAGCTGAATCCCGTGAGCGGTTCGACGCGTCGTGACGCCGCCCGCCGGCCACGGCGCGTTTTCATTACCGGCGCCTCCAGCGGCATCGGCGAGGCGCTGGTGCGCCACTATGCCGCGCAAGGGGCGAGCGTCGGATTGCTCGGTCGGCGCGAGGCGGCCTTGCAAGCACTGGCGGCGAGTGTGCCGGGCGAATCCCTGGTGTTGGTGGCCGACGTCGCCGATGCCCGCGCGATGCGCCAGGCCGCGCAGCAGTTCGTCGAGCGCTTCGGGCCGCCGGACATCGTCATTGCCAGTGCCGGCGTTTCCGCCGGCACCTTGACCGAGTACGAAGAAGACGGCGACGTGTTCGAGCGCATCTTTCAGATCAACGTGCTGGGTGTGGTCAATACCTTTCGCCCGTTCATTGTCGGCATGCGGCGCGCAGGTGCGGGAACCCTGGTCGGGATGGCCTCGGTCGCGGGTATTCGTGGCTTGCCGGGCGCGGGCGCCTACAGCGCCTCGAAGGCGGCCGTGCATCGCTATCTGGAAAGTCTGCGGGTCGAATTGCATGGTTCCGGTGTGCGTGTGGTCACGATTTCTCCGGGCTATATCGATACCCCCATGACGCGCATCAATCCCTATCCCATGCCGTTTCTGCTCGACGCAGCCACGGCCGCCCGGCGAATGGCCAGGGTCATCGCCAAGGGCCGGCGTCAGGCGGTGGTGCCATGGCAGATGGGCATTGTCGGCTGGTTGATGAGCCGCTTGCCGGACGCGATCTACGATCGGCTGTTTGCCCGTGCCGGGCGCAAGCCGCGCGGCTTGCCGCTGTAGCGGGTCGGGCGGGCTTCAAGTCGACGCGCCCGTGGTCGTTGACTGCATCAAATAGCGCCACAGGAGACCATGGAGATGGAGCAGCAGATCAACGAGCGTCGGCAGCGACAGCGCGTGACGGTCAACCAGGCGGGCCAAGCGGGCTTTCGGCTGGTGTGTGACGGACAGCCGGTATCGGTGCGCGACGTATCGCTCGACGGGTTTGCAATGCTGGCGGCGACGGCGCCGGATGCCCGCCACGAGTTTGGCTTCCGGCTGGAGCACGACAGCCAGCGAGGTGTGATCACCGGGCAGGCGCAGGTGGTGAGCTATACCCGTGGGGCCATGCGCGACAGTGGTGTCGCTGGCTGCAGAATTCTCCAGCTTGATGGCGATGGGGCGAAAACGCTCCTGGCGTGGCTTTCCTACCATGTGGCGCTGGTGGCGGGTGTGCCGGTGTCCCATGCGGAGGCGCTGGAAATCGTTGAAGGCCCGTCGCTGGTCTGAGCGCCGATACGCTGCAAGGTGCGCATGCCGGAGGTATGCCCGCGGCCTGGTCTTGTGCGCACCTCTGGATGACTTGCGTTAGACTGGCTCCGCAAGATCACCTCAAGCACGATGAGCGGTGATCGCCATCAGCGATAGGAGAGCCAGTGATGAAGAAGCTTCTTGCCACCGTCGTCGCGTCCGCGGCGATGATGTCCGTCACCCCCATGGTCGGTGCCGCCCAGCAGTTTGTTTCCATCGGTACCGGTGGCGTCACCGGGGTGTATTACCCCACCGGCGGCGCAATCTGTCGTCTGGTCAACAAGGATCGCAAGGAGCACGGTATTCGCTGCTCTGCCGAATCCACGGGCGGGTCGGTCTACAACATCAATACGGTGCGCGCCGGCGAGCTCGAATTCGGCGTCGCCCAGTCCGACTGGCAGTACCACGCCTATCACGGCAGCTCCAAATTTGCCGACCAAGGCCCGTTCGAAAAGCTCCGCGCGGTGTTTTCGGTGCACCCCGAGCCGTTCACGGTGTTGGCCCGCAAGGATAGCGGCATCGCCAAGTTCGAAGATCTCAAAGGCAAGAAGGTCAATGTCGGCAACCCGGGCTCCGGCCAGCGCGCGACCATGGAAGTGGTGATGAACGCCTTCGGTCTGAAGATGAGCGACTTCGCGGTGGCGGCTGAACTGAAAGGCTCCGAAATGGCGCAGGCGGTGTGCGACGGCAAGATCGACGTGATGGTCTATACCGTGGGCCACCCGGCGGCGGCGATTACCGAGGCGACCACCACCTGCGACCTGAACCTCGTCAATGTGGATGGCCCGCCGATCGAGAAACTGATTGCCGACAACCCCTTCTACCGCATGGCGGTGATCCCGGGGGGCATGTATTCGGGCAACGACAAGGACACCACCACCTTCGGCGTGGGGGCGACCTTCATTACTTCGGCCGATGTGTCGGACAAGGTGGTTTACACCGTGGTCAAGGCCGTGTTTGATAACTTTGCCGACTTCAAGAAGTTGCATCCGGCCTTCGCGAATCTGAAAGAGGCCGAGATGATCAAGGATGGCCTCTCGGCGCCGCTGCATCCGGGCGCACTCAAGTACTACAAGGAACGCGGCTGGATTCAGTAGTGTCTTCAATGTCATGAGAGGGGGCGTGGGCGCGTGTCGCCGGCGCCCCCTTTTTCCGTCAAGGAGCCGCAGCGAGGAGTGGGCCGGATGAACGACCAAGTCAAAGCCAAAGTCGAAGCGCTGGAAGAAATGGTGGCCGAGATCGAGTCGGGGGCGCGCCACCCGGCCGGCATGGTCGGTGTGTTCATCGGTGTGGTGGCGTTTTCGTGGTCGCTGTTCCAGTTGTATGTCGCCTCCGGCGTGCCGTACTGGCTGTCGGAGAATTTCAGCCTCAACCTGGTGTTCAACAATCAGGAAGTGCGGCAGATTCACCTCGCTTTCGCCATGGCCATGTGCGCGCTCGCCTACCCGCTGTTCAAGGGGTCGCCGCATGACAAAATTCCCTGGTACGACTGGATCCTCGCCGTTGTGGGCGTCTCCTGCTGCCTGTATCTTCTGGTGTTCAAGGGCGACATCGCCAATCGGGCCGGGCTGCCGACCGCCGCTGATCTGGTGATTTCCGCGCTCGGGTTGATCTCGCTCGGCGTTGCCGTGTTCCGCTCGCTGGGCTTGCCGCTGTTGCTCGTGGCCACCGTGTTCCTGTGCTACGTGTTCTTCGGTCATCTCTCGTTTCTGCCCGAGGTGGTGCAGTGGAAAGGCGCGTCCTTCGGCAAGGCCATGTGGCATTTCTGGATGCAGACCGAAGGCGTGTTCGGTGTCGCGCTGGGCGTGTCGGCCACCATGATTTTCCTGTTCGTGCTTTTCGGTGCGCTGCTCGAACGCGCCGGGGCGGGCAACTACTTCATCCAGTTGGCGCTGTCCTTGCTCGGGCACCTGCGCGGAGGGCCGGCCAAGGCGGCAGTGGTGGCCTCGGGCCTCAGCGGTCTGTACTCCGGTTCCTCGATTGCCAACGTGGTCACCACCGGCACCTTCACCATCCCGCTGATGGTGAAGACCGGCTTCACGCGGGAGAAGGCCGGGGCGGTCGAGGTGGCTTCGAGCACCAATGGTCAGCTCACGCCACCGGTGATGGGCGCGGCGGCCTTCCTCATCGCCGAATTCACCGGCATCGCCTATACCGACGTGATTCGCCATGCGGTGGTGCCGGCGCTGGCCTCTTACATCGCGCTGTTCTACATCGTGCATCTCGAAGCCATGAAGATGGATCTCAAGGGCATGCCGCGACCGACCGCACGCTTCAAGGCCATGCACAAACTCATGGGCTTCCTCGGGGGCTTCGTGGGTATCGGGGTGCTCGGCATGATCGTCTACTACGGCCTGGGTGCCGTCGCGCGGGCGATGCCGGGGATGACCACCTGGGCGGGTGCGGGCATCTTCCTGGTGTTGTATCTCGTGCTCGTGCGTATCGCCGCCAAACGCGCCGATCTGGAGATCAAGGATCCCGAGCATTTCGACGTGCTGCCGCGTGTCGATGAAGTGGCGCCGACCGGTTTGTATTACGTGTTGCCGATTCTGGTGTTGCTGTGGTCGATCCTGATCGAGCGCCTGTCGCCGGCGTTGTCGGCCTTCTGGGCCTCGCTTGCGATGCTGTTCGTGGTGCTCACGCAGGATTTCTTCAAGGCCTTGTTCCGGGGTGAGCATGCCCATCTGGGCCAGTTCCACGACGGCGTGGTGGCAATGGTCGAGGGCATGATTTCCGGTGCGCGCAACATGGTGCCCATCGGTGTGGCGACTGGGGTCGCGGGTGTCGTGATCGGCACCGTGTCGCTCACCGGTGCCCATCAGGTGGTGGGCGAGTTCGTCGAATTGCTGGCGGGCGGCAATGTGATGGTGATGCTGCTGTTGGTGGCGGTGATGAGCCTGATCCTCGGCATGGGGCTGCCGACCACGGCGAACTATATCGTCGTGTCTTCGCTCATGGCGCCGGTGATCGTGTCGGTGGGGGCGCAGACCGGGCTGGTGGTGCCGCTCATCGCGGTGCACATGTTCGTGTTCTATTTCGGCATCCTCGCCGACGACACCCCGCCGGTCGGGGTGGCGGCTTTTGCCGCGGCGGCCATTTCGGGCGGCGATCCGATCAAGACCGGTCTGCAGGGCTTCGGCTACGACATCCGCACCGCGTTGCTGCCCTTCCTGTTCATCTTCAATACCGAGTTGCTGTTGATCAACGTGACGCCGGTGCATGCGGTGTTCGTGTTCATCATTGCGGTGGTCGCGATGCTGCTGTTCGCGGCGGCCACGCAAGGCTTCTTCTTCACCCACAATCGCTGGTACGAATCGGTTGCCTTGTTGCTGGTGGCCTTTACGCTGTTCCGGCCGGGGTACTGGCTCGATCAGGTGGAGGCGCCCTTCGTGCATCATCCGGGCACCGAAGTGGTTCAGAAAGCGACGTCTTTGCCCAAGGACGGCTTGTTGCGGGTGCTCGTTTCGGGGCCGGATTTCGACAATCCGGACAACACCGCGTCGCTGACCATGGTCATCCCCATGGGCGCGCCGGCTGACGGCAAGGCGCGATTGCAGGCACAGGGGCTGAAACTGGCCGACAACCCGGCGGCGCCGGCAGGCACCGTCGCGCTAGATGAGCCGCTGGCGGGAACGCCGTACTTCACCAAGCTGCAGATGTTCGACTTCTACGCCGACAAGCCGGTGGTGATCGAGCGGGTGGAATGGGACGCCGAGCGCATGGACAAGGAGGTGTTCTACATTCCCGCGTTCATCCTGCTGGGGCTGGTCATCGTGATGCAGCGCGCCCGGCGCAAGGCTGCTGGCTGACGTTGCGTGGCGGGCGGTCAGGCGAGGTTCGGGAGTTGTTCGGCCTGCCAGCGTTCGGGCGTGAGGATGACGAAACGCTCGCGCACCAGCCGGTGCCGGCCGCAGCGTAGCAGTGCCTTGTCGCGCGTGAGCAGCCCGGCGACCTCACCATCGCGCGCAATTTCGAGAAACTTCTGGTCGTCCGCATCGCGGCATTTGGGCAGGGCGTCGCCGTCTTCGATCGGCGCAACGCACGCGACCCGGTCGCGGTAGTTGCGCCAGATGGCCGCCTGCCGTTCTTCGGTGCAGGCGAATTGCCGATAGGCGAGCACGCAGCGCAGCTCTTCGAGCGCATCGTCACGACTGACCAGGCGCGCGGTGCCGGCGTCGATCCAGGCGCGCAGCGGGGCGAGTGCCGGGTCGTTGAAGAACCACAGCGCCATCACGGTGTTGGTGTCGAGGACGAGTGAGGTCATGAGCGGGCATGAAAAAGGGGCCGATCGGCCCCCTTTTCATTCGGTGATGGCCTCAACCGGCCGGGGCGTCGTCGATGCGGGCTTTCACATAGCTGCCCGGCGCCTCTTCGAGGGCCTTGAGCTTGCCCTTGGCCGGATCGCGCGCCGCCACCTGGGTCTTGTTGTGACCTGTGACCCACGCCTGCCAGTCGGTCCACCAGGAGCCTTCGTTCTGCTCCGACGCTTCGAACCATTCCTCCGCGCTTTCGGGCATTTCGCCGGTCGGGTTGACCCAGAAGCCGTACTTGTTGGCGACCGGCGGGTTGACGATGCCGGCGATGTGGCCGGAGCCGCCGAGCACGAAGCGCACGTCGCCGCCGAAGTTGCGCGCACCGGTGTAGGTGCTCTTCCACGGAGCGATGTGGTCTTCGATGGCGGAGATGAAGTAGCAAGGGATCTTGATCTTGCCCAGATCGATCTTGGTGCCGTCGATCTCGATGCCGCCGGGCTGGGCCAGCCGGTTTTCCATGTACATGCAGCGCAGGTAGAAACTGTGCATCTTGGCGGGCATGCGCGTGGAGTCGGAGTTCCAGTACAGCAGATCGAAGGGGAAGGGATCCTTGCCCATCAGGTAGTTGTTCACCACGAACGACCAGATCAGGTCGTTGGAGCGCAGCATGTTGAAGGTGCCGGCCATCTCGGAGCCTTCCAGATAGCCGCGCTCG
This sequence comes from Rhodocyclaceae bacterium, assembly GCA_050293885.1. Lineage (GTDB taxonomy): Bacteria > Pseudomonadota > Gammaproteobacteria > Burkholderiales > Rhodocyclaceae > Nitrogeniibacter. The sequence continues at coordinate 120,350 of JBNKNO010000003.1, forward strand.
AACATCTTCTTCTCGAGGCTGGAGATCTGGCCTTCGTCGATGAACACGCCCAGCTCGCCCGGCTCGGAGAAGTCGGTCATGGTGGTGAAGAACGTGGCGCTGGCGATGCGCTTGCGACGCTTGGCGGCCAGATAGGCGCAGGTGGTGGCCAGCAGCGTGCCGCCCAGGCAGTAGCCGGCGGCATTCACTTCCTTCTCGCCGGTCTGTTGCTCGATGGCATCGAGCGCGGCGAGCACGCCGTCCTGCACGTAGGCGTCAAAGCTGCGCTCGGCCAGCTTCTCGTCCGGGTTCACCCAGGAGATCACGAATACCGTGTGCCCCTGATCCACACACCACTTGATGTAGGAATTCTTCTCGCGCAGATCGAGCACGTAGAACTTGTTGATCCACGGCGGCACGATCAGCATCGGGCGCTTCAGTACCTTGGTGGTGCTCGGCGTGTACTGAATGAGCTGCATCATCTCGGTCTGGAACACCACCTTGCCCGGCGTGGTGGCGACGTTCTTGCCCAGCTCGAAGGCCGTGGTGTCGGTCATCTTCACGCGCAGGTTGCCGCCGCCGTCTTCGACGTCGCGCAACAGGTTGTTCAGGCCCTTGACCAGGTTCTGGCCGTGGCTCTTGACCGTCTCGCGGAACACTTCCGGGTTGGTCAGCGCGAAGTTGGACGGCGACAGTGCGTCCACATATTGGCGGGTGTAGAAGTTGACCTTCTTCTGCGTCTGGTCGTCGAGGCCTTCGACGCAGCACACCGTGTCGTGGATGTGGCGCGCGGTAATCAGATACGACTGCTTGATGAAGTCGAACATGAAATGTTCTTGCCACTGGTCGTCGCGGAAACGCTTGTCGTCCTTGGCGGGGGCGGCGATCGGCGTGGCGTGCATGCCGGCGAAGCGCATCATCGAGTGCTGCCACAGCGAGAAGTAGTCCCACACCAGATTCATCTGCGCCTGGGCCAGCTTGTAGGGGTTGGCCAGCAGCTTGGCCATCATGTCCATGAAGGCCTGTGCGATGCCCAGTTCGTCTGCCGGCGCGGACACGCCTTTCTTCATCTGGCGCTGGACATGCTCGCTGATCAGCGTCGATGCGCGTTGGGCGACTTCGGAGTAGGTCTTGGCGATTTCACTCGGATCGGGCAGTTCTCTCGTGCTGTCTTCGGTCTTCGGTGGTGCCATCGTTGTGGTCCTCATTAGGGTAGAGCAGTCGAAATGTAGCGGCCCCCATCGTCGCCGTCCGTCACTTCGCGCAATTCCCTCCCATGCACGAGGTAGTTCAGGTGAGCAATGGCTTCTCCCATCGCGAACATCACCTGGTGGGTGTCCAGTTCACGCGGAAAAAGGGTCTCCAGCAGGTCGCCTGCGCGCTTCGGTGTGACGCAAGCGGCCAATAGTGCATCGCAGCGTTCGCGGTGGTGCTCGTGCAGTGCGTCGACGCGCGCGTGAATTCCCTTGAAAGGCCTACCATGCGATGGTAGCACGAGCGTACGGTCGGGCAAGCGCTTGAAACGCTCGATTGAATTGAGGAAACGGCCCAAAGCGTCGTCATGCGGCGTTGCAGCAAATACGCTGATGTTCGTACTGATGCTTGGCAGCAACATGTCGCCGGAAATGAGCACATCGCGTTCGGCGCAGTACAGCGCGGCATGTTCCGGCGAATGGCCGGTGCCCACGATCACCTCCCAGGCATGACCATCGATTGTCAGTCGCTCGCCGTCGCTGAGCCGGTCGTAGCAGCGCGGCAGTGTCGGTACGCCCTTGCGGTAGGCGTTGCCGCGTCGGGCCAGCGCGTCGAGGCGCGCGTCGTCGAGTCCGTGGTGGCGGAACTGTTCGATCATGCTGTCGACGTCGTAGCCCGGCAGTTGCGACCACAGCGCGTAACCACCCAGATACTCGCCCAGCGTCATCGAGATCGGTGCGCCGGTCTTGCGCGACAGCCATTCGGCGAGGCCGAGGTGGTCCGGGTGGAAGTGGGTGACGATGATGCGGGAGATGGGGCGATCGAGCGCGGTGAGCACCTTGTCCCAGATCGCTTGCACCTGCGGCAGGCCGAAACCGGTATCGACGATGGTGACCGCATCGCCGTCGTCGAGTAGCCACAGGTTGATATGGTTGAGTGCAAACGGCAGCGGCATGCGCAGCCAGCGCACGCCCGGTGCCACCGTCAACCATTGCGCTTCACCGGGCAACGCGTTGATGGGATAGAACACGGCGGGGCGATCAGACATGTCGGGGCTCTCCAGGGGGGGCGCATTGCCTCGGTGCGGCAAATCTGCTTAACTCGCCGCAGCTTTGGCCACGGCCGAAACATCAGGTAGTGCATTGAAAATCACCCACGTTCCGGCGCGGCGTGCTGTCATCCGCACCGGGAGCATGTGTTCATGAGCGTCGATAAAACCTACACCATCTCCGAGCTGGCGCGCGAATTCGACATCACGCCGCGCACCATCCGTTTCTACGAAGACCAGGGTTTGCTGACCCCGGCCCGGTCGGGACGCAACCGCATCTACTCGCGTGCCGACCGCACGCGCCTCAAACTGGCGCTGCGCGGCAAGCGTCTGGGGCTTGCGCTCGCCGAGATCAAGGAGATCCTCGAGATGTACGGCGGTGGCGACAATGCGCCACAACTGGAACGCTTCCTCAAGATTCTTGCCGCCCGTCGTGTGGCACTGGCGCAGCAGCTCGAAGACATCGAAGTCGTGCTCGGCGAGATCGACCTGCTGGAGCGTCAGTGCGCCGACCTGCTCGACGCATGCAAAAAGTGAGGCGTGTCGGTGCGCCCTTTTTTTTGCATTTAATTTACGTTAACGTAAACGTAATTCAACCATTGTTTGGCGGATCATGGCAAACACAAGCGACGCGGCATCGGCGGTGCCCGGTGTGGACAAGGTGTGGCGCAGCTTCGACGCGCAGCCGTTGATGCACCACATCGGCGCCCGGCTGCTGAGCGTGGCGCCGGGAACATGCACCATCGAGTTGCCGTACCGCGAGGCACTGTCGCAACAGAACGGCTTCTTTCACGGCGGCATCGTCGGCGCGCTGGCGGACAACGCCGGTGGCTTCGCCGCCTATTCGCTGATGCCGGACGATGCCGGGGTGCTGACGGTGGAATACAAGCTCAACCTGATGGCGCCCGCCGCGGGTGAGCGGTTGGTGGCCGAAGGCGAAGTGGTGCGCGCCGGCAAGACGCTGACCGTCACACGGGTGGAAGTGTTCGTGTGCCGCAAGGACACGCGAATTCACTGTGCCACAATGCAGCAGACACTCATGACCATGCGCCCGGCATGAGCCGAAGGCGCCGCTGAGGAGGAGACGGGAATGACCATCCCGAGCATGCAGTTCAATCTGGGTGAAACCGTCGACATGCTGCGCGACGCGGTGTGGGACTTCGCCGGCAACGAGATCGCGCCGCGTGCCGCGCAGATCGACGCGGACAACGAGTTTCCGTCCGAGTTGTGGAAAAAGCTGGGCGACATGGGCCTGCACGGCATGACCGTGCCCGAGCAATACGGTGGCACGGCCATGGGCTATCTGGCGCACATCGTTGCGCTCGAGGAAGTCTCGCGTGCGTCGGCGTCGGTGGGCTTGTCCTACGGCGCGCACTCCAACCTGTGCGTGAACCAGATCAACCGTAACGGCACCGAGGCGCAGAAGCGCAAGTATCTGCCCGGCCTGATCGCCGGCGATCTGGTCGGCGCGCTGGCGATGAGCGAACCGAACGCCGGCTCCGACGTGGTCAGCATGAAACTGCGTGCCGACAAGAAGGGCGATCGCTACGTGCTCAACGGCGCCAAGATGTGGATCACCAACGGCGGCGACGCCGACGTGCTGGTGGTGTATGCCAAGACCGACATCGACGCCGGCGCGCAGGGCATGACCGCCTTCCTCATCGACAAGGACATGGCCGGCTTCAGCCACGGCACCCATCTGGACAAGCTGGGCATGCGCGGCTCGAACACCTATCCGCTGTTCTTCGACGACGTCGAAGTGCCCGAAGAGAACGTGCTCGGTGGCGTCGGCAATGGCGTCCGCGTGCTCATGAGCGGGCTCGATTACGAGCGCGCGGTGTTGTGCGGCGGGCCGCTGGGCATCATGGCCGCGTGCATGGACGTGGTGGTGCCCTACCTGCACGAGCGCAAGCAGTTCGGCCAGGCGATCGGGGAATTCCAGCTCATGCAGGGCAAGCTGGCCGACATGTACACCACCTGGATGGCCACCCGCGCCTATGTGTATGCGGTGGGCCAGGCCTGCGACCGCCAAGACCACGCCCGCAGCCTGCGCAAGGATGCGGCCGGCGCCATTCTGTATTCCGCTGAAAAGGCCACCTGGATGGCCGGCGAAGCGATCCAGGCGCTCGGCGGCGTGGGCTATACCAACGAGTATCCGGTCGGCCGACTGTGGCGCGACGCCAAGCTCTACGAGATCGGTGCCGGCACCAGCGAAATCCGCCGCATGCTCATCGGGCGCGAACTGTTTTCGGAGACGGAATGATTTTTACCGCGGTGCAGCGCAAGTGACCGCCGGCTCGGGTATCTTCGTGGCTGTTTCAACTGACGACCGAGTGTGACGATGGCGAGCAATCTTCGCGTCCTGAATCAATCCGACACCCCCGAGCTGGAGCATGTGCGCCAGTTCTTCCGCAACTACGCCGGCTGGCTCGGCGTGGACCTGGGTTTCCAGAATTTCGATGCCGAGATGGCGTCGTTGCCCGGCGCCTATAGCGCGCCGGACGGCCGCTTGTTCTTCGCCGAACTCGACGGCAAGCCCGCCGGTTGTGTGGGCGTGCGCAAGTTCTCCGAGGGCGTGTGCGAGATGAAGCGCCTGTACGTGGCGCCGGCGTGCCGTGGCCATGGCGTTGGCCGAGACTTGGCGCTGGCCGCCATTCGGGCCGCGATCGAGCTGGGCTACAAGCGCGTCATGATCGACACGCTGCCGGCCATGCGCATCGCCGTGAAGCTGTATCGCGAGCTCGGTTTCCAGGAGGCGCCGGCCTATTATCCAACCCCGATCGAGGGCACCATCTTCCTCTCGCTCGATCTGGAAAACTGGTCGGAAGAGGCCGTCAACAACGAGAACCTCCATCACCTGTTCGACTACAACCGTGCCTGGGCACGGCAGATGAACCAGGTCGATCCGTCGTTCTTCTCCAAGCTGGCCGACCTGCAGGCGCCTGAATACCTGTGGATCGGTTGTTCCGATTCGCGCGTGCCGGCCAACCAGATCGTCGGTCTGTTGCCGGGCGAGGTGTTCGTGCATCGCAACGTGGCCAACGTGGTGGTGCATACCGACCTGAACTGTCAGTCGGTGGTGCAGTTCGCGGTCGATGTGCTCAAGGTCAAGCACATCATGGTGGTGGGCCACTATGGCTGTGGCGGTGTCGGCGCCGCCTTGCGCCGCGAGCGCGTCGGGTTGGTCGATATGTGGCTGCGCCACGTGCAGGACGTGCATACCAAGCATGTCTCGCGCGTGGGCGAGTTGCCGCCCGAACTGCGCCACGATCGCCTGTGCGAGCTCAACGTGCTCGAACAGGTGGTGAATCTGTGCCAGACGCTGGTGGTGCAGGACGCCTGGGCACGTGGTCAGCAATTGACCGTGCATGGCTGGGTGTATGGCCTCAAGGACGGGCTGGTGAACGACCTTGGCCTCACCGTCAGCCGCCCCGACAATCTCGTGCCGCGCTATGTCGCGGCGCTCGAGGCGCTGACATGAGCGCGCTTCGATAGGATTCGCAGGAGCTTCCCATGACCGACCCCATCGTCATCGTCTCCGCCGCCCGCACCCCCATGGGGGGCTTCCAGGGCGATCTGGCCAGCCACAACGCGCCGCAACTGGGCAGCGTCGCCATTGCCGCCGCGCTGCAACGCGCCGGCCTGCCAGCGGATCAGGTCGAGGAAGTCATCATGGGCTGCGTGCTGCCGGCGGGCATCGGTCAGGCGCCGGCGCGCCAGGCGGCGCTGGGCGCCGGGCTGCCGCTGTCGGCCGGGTGCACCACCGTCAACAAGGTCTGTGGCTCGGGCATGAAGGCCACCATGCTGGCGCATGATCTGCTGCTGGTGGGCACCAACGCGGTGATGGTGGCTGGCGGCATGGAGTCCATGAGCAACGCCCCCTACCTGCTGCCCAAGGCGCGCGGCGGCTACCGACTCGGCCATGGGCAGGTGATCGACCACATGTTCTTCGACGGGCTCGAAGATCGCTACGGCAAGGACACCGCCGGGCGGCTGATGGGCACCTTCGCCGAGGAATGCGCCACGCATTACGGCTTCACGCGCGAGGCGCAGGACGCGTTCGCCATCGCCTCCACCACCCGCGCGCAGGCGGCCATCAGCGGTGGCGCCTTCGCTTGGGAAGTGGCGCCGGTGACCGTGTCCGGCCGCGGCGGCGAGACGGTGATCGCGCAGGACGAGCAGCCGCTCAAGGCCCGCCTCGACAAGATCGCCTCGCTCAAGCCGGCGTTCGCGAAAGACGGCACGGTGACCGCCGCCAATTCCAGTTCCATCTCCGACGGTGCCGCCGCACTCACGCTGATGCGCCGCGCCACCGCCGACAAACTCGGCCTCACGCCGCTGGCCACCATCCTCGGCCACACCACCCATGCGCAGGCGCCGGCCTGGTTCACCACCGCGCCGGTCGGTGCCATGCACAAGCTGCTCGCCAAGGTGGATTGGGGTGTGGCGGATGTGGACCTGTGGGAGATCAACGAAGCCTTCGCGGTGGTCACCATGGCGGCGATGAAGGAGCTGAATCTCGATCACGCCAAGGTCAATGTGAACGGCGGCGCCTGCGCGCTGGGCCATCCGATCGGCGCCTCCGGCGCACGCATTCTCGTCACCCTGCTCGGCGCGCTGCGTGCGCGCGGCCTCAAGCGCGGCGTCGCCAGCCTGTGCATCGGCGGCGGCGAAGCCACGGCCATGGCCGTCGAGCTGCTCTGAGGGGGCGGACATGATCCTGAGCGATGAACACGAAATGATCCGCGACACCCTGCGCGCTTTTGCGCAGGAACGGTTGGCGCCCAACGCCGCCGCCTGGGATCGCGACCACACCTTCCCGCGCGAGGCGCTGCGCGAGCTGGCCGAACTCGGTGCGCTCGGCATGGTGGTGCCCGAGCAATGGGGCGGTGCCGGCATGGACTATCTCAGTCTGGTGCTGGCGCTTGAAGAGATTGCCGCCGGCGACGGCGCCACTTCCACCATCGTCAGCGTGCAGAACTCGCTGGCCTGCGGCATTACCCATCGCTATGGCACAGATGCGCAAAAGGAACAGTGGCTGCGACCGCTCGCCCAAGGCCAGATGCTCGGCTGTTTCTGCCTGACCGAGCCGCATGTCGGCTCCGATGCTTCGGCGATCAAGACCACGGCGGTGAAGGAGAGCGACGGCTGGATCCTCAACGGCGTCAAGCAGTTCATCACCACCGGCCGCGAGGCCGATGTCGCCATCGTGTTCGCGGTCACCGACAAGACCGCCGGCAAGAAAGGCATTTCAGCCTTTCTCGTGCCGACGAACACGCTCGGCTACGTGGTGGCGCGCATCGAGGAAAAGATGGGGCAGAAGGCCTCGGACACCGCGCAGATCCTGTTCGAGAATTGCCGCGTCGGCGCCGATGCGCTGCTCGGGGCCGAGGGCGAGGGCTACAAGATCGCGCTGTCGAACCTCGAAGCCGGCCGCATCGGCATTGCCGCCCAGTGCCTGGGCATGGCGCGTGCCGCGCTCGAAGCGGCGGTGAAATACGCCCACGCGCGCGAGACCTTCGGCAAGCCCATCTTCGAACACCAGGCGGTCAACTTCCGCCTCGCCGACATGGCCACGCAGCTCGAAGCCGCGCGCCAGCTGGTGTGGCATGCCGCCAGCCTCAAGGACGCCGGTCGGCCGTGTTTGAAGGAAGCCTCGATGGCCAAGCTGTTCGCCTCCGAGATGGCCGAGAAGGTGTGCTCCGACGCCATCCAGGTGCACGGCGGCTACGGTTACGTGAGCGACTTTCCGGTCGAGCGCATCTACCGCGACGTGCGCGTGTGCCAGATCTACGAAGGCGCCTCCGACATCCAGCGCCTGGTCATCGGCCGCGCGCTGGCCGAGTGAGCATCCACCGGATTGAATCGACCATGAGCCATCGCCTGCATCCCGACGCCACCCTCGACGCGCTCAACGCGCGCATGCCCGGCAGCCTGCCCGGTTGGTGTGGCGTGGTGTTGACGGCGTTGGCGCCGGGGCGCTTGAGCGCGACCATGCCGATCCGCGCCGAGATGCTGGCGCCGAACGGATTTCTGCATGCCGCGTCGGTGATTGCGCTCGCCGACACGGCCGCCGGCTTTGCCGCGCTCGCGCATCTGCCCGAGGGCGCGGACAACTTCACCACCGTGGATCTGAGTAGCAATTTTCTCGGCACGCAGACCGAGGGCGAACTGCGCTGTGAAGTGCGCGCCGTGCACACCGGCAAGACCACGCAAGTGTGGGATGCCGAGGTGATCGGCGAG
>JBNKNO010000003.1:128911-131771 GCA_050293885.1 Rhodocyclaceae bacterium
GACCGGCCGGACGCTGGCGGTGTTTCGCTGCACGCAGATGATCCTGTGGCCCCGGGCGGGCTGAGCGCCGCGCACACGCCGAACATCGAGAAGGAGGTACGTCCCATGAGCGAACCCATCGATTTCTACTTCGACTTCACATCGCCCTACGGCTATTTGATGAGCGAGGTGATCGACGCGCTGGCGGCCAGCCATGGCCGCAAGGTGCGCTGGCATCCCATCCTGCTCGGCACGATCTTCAAGACATCGCGCGCCGAGCCGCCGGTGGGTGTGCCGCTCAAGGGCGACTACGTGATTCGCGACTTTGCGCGCTCGGCGCGTTTTCTCGAGGTGCCGTTCGAGCAGCCGGCCAGGTTTCCGATTCCGACGCAGGCGGCGGCGCGTACCTACTACTGGCTGCATGATCAGGACTGTGCGCTCGCCCGTCGCTTTGCCCATGCGGCCTCCCGCGCGCTGTTTCGCGACGGCAAGGACATCTCATCGCCGGAGGCGGTCGTCGAGCTGGCCGCCGGGCTGGGTGTCGACAGTGCCGCGCTGAGCGAGGCGTTGCAGACCGAGCCGGTGAAGCTGCGCCTCAAGGCCGAGACCGAAGCGGCGATGGCCAAGGGCGTGTTCGGTTCGCCCTACGTCATTGTCGATGGCGAGCCCTTCTGGGGCGTGGACCGGCTCGAACAGATCGAGTGCTGGTTGGCGAACGGGGGGTTCTGAGTCGTGAGCATGCCGACCTTCAAACGCCTGTGCGTGTTCTGCGGCTCGCGCCACGGCGCCCGGCCGGTGTATGCCGAGGCCGCCGCCGAACTCGGGCGCACGCTGGCGGCGCAGGGCATCGAGCTGGTCTATGGCGGCGGCAACGTCGGCCTCATGGGCGTGCTGGCCGATGCCTGCCTCGCCGCCGGCGGGCAGGTGACCGGCGTCATTCCACAATCGCTGCTGGAATGGGAAGTAGGCCACCGAGGGCTCACCCGGCTCGAAGTGGTCGACTCCATGCACACCCGCAAGGCGCGCATGGCGGAGTTGGCGGACGGCTTCATCGCCTTGCCCGGCGGTTTGGGTACATTCGAGGAGCTGTTCGAAATCCTTACCTGGGCGCAGCTGGGCTTCCATCACAAACCGATTGCGCTGCTCGACGTGGCCGGCTACTACGCGCCCATGCGCCAGATGATGGCCGCCGGCGTGAGCGAAGGTTTCATGAAGCCGCAGAACGCCGAGCGGCTGCTGATCGAATCGTCGATCGCCGATGTGCTGCGGGCGATGACGGCCTACGTCGCGCCGCACACCGATGCGCGCATCGACAACACCGACCAGCTATAGACACCCATGCGAGAGGCGACATGAGCATCATCCAGTCGAAGATCAACACCCGCTCGGCGGAATTTCGCGCCAATGCCGCCGCGATGGATGCGCTCGTCGCCGACCTGCGCGACAAGGCCGCCCAGGTGGCGCTCGGCGGCGGCGAGTCCGCGCGCGCCAAGCATCTGGCGCGCGGCAAGCTGCTGCCGCGCGACCGCGTCGGCCACCTGCTCGATCCGGGCACCCCCTTCCTCGAAGTCGGCCAGCTCGCCGCCTTCGGCATGTACGACGGCGACACCCCGGCGGCCGGTGTGATCGCCGGCATCGGCCGGGTGTCGGGCACCGAATGCATGATCGTGGCCAACGATGCCACGGTGAAGGGCGGCACCTACACCCCGATGACGGTCAAGAAGCACCTGCGCGCGCAGGAGATCGCCGCCCAGAACCATCTGCCGTGCATCTACCTGGTGGACTCCGGCGGCGCCTTTCTGCCCTTGCAGGACGAAGTCTTCCCCGACCGCGACCACTTCGGCCGCATCTTCTTCAACCAGGCCAACCTGTCGGCTCAGGGCATCCCGCAGATCGCGGTGGTGATGGGTTCGTGCACCGCCGGTGGCGCCTATGTGCCGGCCATGTCTGATGAGACCATCATCGTCAAGAACCAGGGCACCATCTTCCTCGGCGGCCCGCCGCTGGTGAAGGCGGCCACCGGCGAGGTGGTGACGGCCGAGGATCTCGGCGGTGGCGACGTGCATACCCGCCTGTCGGGCGTGGCCGATCACCTGGCCGAGAACGACGCCCATGCGCTCAATATCGCGCGGCGCATCGTCGGCAATCTCAACCGCGTCAAGCCGGTGGATCTGGCTATCGGTAGCGTCGAAGAGCCCATTTTCGACCCGGCCGAGATCTACGGCATCATTCCCACCGACACCCGCAAACCCTACGACGTGCGCGAGATCATCGCCCGCGTGGTAGACGGCTCGCGCTTCGACGAATTCAAGGCCCGCTACGGCACCACCCTGGTCACCGGCTTCGCCAAGCTCTACGGTTACCCGGTGGGCATCGTCGCCAACAACGGCATCCTGTTCGGCGAGTCGGCGCAGAAGGGCGCGCACTTCATCGAGCTGTGCGCCCAGCGCGGCATTCCACTGCTGTTCCTGCAGAACATCACCGGCTTCATGGTCGGGCGCAAATACGAGAACGGCGGCATCGCCAAGGACGGCGCCAAGATGGTCACCGCCGTGTCCACCGCCCAGGTGCCCAAGATCACCGTGCTCATCGGCGGCAGCTTCGGCGCCGGCAACTACGGCATGTGTGGCCGCGCCTACAGCCCGCGCTTCTTGTGGATGTGGCCCAACAGCCGCATCTCGGTGATGGGCGGCGAACAGGCTGCCAGCGTGTTGTCCACCGTGCGCCGCGACGGCATCGAAGCCAAGGGCGGGCAGTGGAGCGCGGAAGACGAAGAAGCCTTCAAGGCGCCGATCCGCGAGCAGTACGAAGCCCAGGGCCATCCCTACTACGCCACCGCGCGGCTGTGGGACGACGGCGTGGTCGATCCCGCGCAGACGCG
>JBNKNO010000004.1:0-4954 GCA_050293885.1 Rhodocyclaceae bacterium
CGATATGACGCCTGCCTGAATCCTGCCTAGAATGACTGCATCAGCCCAAGCGATAGCCACAGGAGATCAGGATGCGTCAGCAGGTTCCGGTAGCGTCGAGGAGCGGCCCACAGTCCGAGGGGGGACACCCCACGGTACTTCGAAGTCCATCGTTGGAAGGCGAGGCCCATCGGGCCGCTGAGGCGGTAATGGACGATCGGCCGGGGCGGATCGAGTGGTCCTTGTCGCGCATCGGCATGACGCCGGGCACCGCAGCGCTGCCCACGGACGGCGCGCCCCACTCCGATGGCGAACGGCAAGGCGCGGCGGCCGGCGTCGATACGGTCGTGCGATCGCCCGGCGAGGCGCTCGATGGGCGCAGCCGGCAGATGATGGAATCGCGCTTCGGGCATGACTTTGGCGATGTGCGCGTTCATGCCGACACGCAGGCATCGGATTCCGCCCAGGCGGTGGGCGCCGCCGCGTACACCACCCGCAACCATGTGGTGTTCGGTCGCGGGCGCTATCAGCCCCGCGCCCCGGCGGGCCGGCATCTACTTGCTCATGAGTTGGCGCATGTGGTTCAGCAGCGGGGTGCGCACGGGTCGCCACCGGTCGTGCAGCGGCTGGGTTTCTTCGAATCGGTGGGCGTTTTCCTGGGTCTCGTCGAGGGGGATTTCTCCGAGAAGGAACTGAGCGCCTATCTGAAGAAGGTGACCGACGACAAGAAGATCGAGGACAGCTACGACAGCGACAACAAGGCACGCGCGATCGTGCGCCGCTGGAAGGCCGGCGACGCGAAGTTCGACCTGTGGCCGGCGCAGAAGGTGTTGCTGATCAGGGAAATGCTCTCCGGCCCGACACTGGGCGAAGATGAGAAGCACATCATGGATCTGCTCGAACTGAGCGACAACATCGACCTGCGCCGCATGTTCGGCAGCGACGGTGTCCGCCTCGCCGACCTTGAATCCGATCTGCAAGGCGAGTCGAAGAAGCGGCTGGCGAGCTTCGTGGCCATGCGCTTCGAGGGTGGGCGCGAAGCCGTGATGAAGGGCAGCATCGAGCTCAAGGGCAAGGCGGCCAAGGGCGCGCCGGTGTTCGCCTACGACTGGGCGACCTTGCAGGCGAAGATCGAAGGCGATTACACCGTCGAGGAAATCGTGGAAACGATCTCGCGGCTGGACGGCGCCTCGCGCGACAAGGCGCTGGGCGACGTGGGCCGCGCACGCACCGCGAAACAGCGCGAGTTCGACAAACGCTACGAGGACTATCGAAAGGAAACGGACGCCGCCAAAAAGGATGCGATGAAGCCCGAGATTCGCGCCATCCTGGAGGCACGGAACAAGCTCGACCAGATTCTGCAGCCGATCTTCAAGGACATCGCCATCGCCGAAACACCCGCCTCGCTCAAGGCGAACACCACCGAACCCGACGCGGCGCAGAAGACGGAAATCGCCAAGGCGCTCAAGCCCGACGTGAAGAAGGCCAAGGGCGGCAAGCCGAAGACCTTTGTCGAAACCCTGCCGGGCGAAACCAAGACCTACGAAGAGAAGATGCGCGAGCACATGCCGACGATGATCCAGAAATACTACGACTCGACGGTGAAGGGGCGCGGCAAGGCGGAGCATGACGATTCGACCAAGGTGCATTCCCTCAAGGAAATGGAGGATCTGGGCAACGTCAGCAAGGATGAGACGGACAAGGTGTTCGGACAGTACAAGAAGGGGCCGGCGCTCAAGGCCGACACCAAGAAGCGTCGCGGCAACATCCACGACCTGTTCGCCGATACGGAGAAGGATCTCAAGGGCATGAGCTTCGGCCAGCGCCGCCGCATGGCGCGCCAACTGCTGTTCTACTTCTTCCAGTCCGACGATTTCGTGCGCAACCTCAACCGGGCACACAGCGCCTCGCCCGACTTCGACAACAACAACCGCCCACGCAACGACGAGGCCAAAAGCCTCGCCAAACTGGCCAAGGAATTCGCCAAGACCGGCAAGCAGGTGAAACGGCTGAATGAAATCGATCGGGGCTGGGATGCCTCGGCAGGCGGCGGCCACATCAACATCCAGATTTTCAAGGGCGAAACCGTGGAAGCGGACCGCGACTTCCTGTGGGACATGTTCCAGACCCTGGTCCACGAATACCTGCACACCCTGGTACACGCCGACTACGACGCCTACGCCGAGACCTTCGGGGACAACTCCAACCAGTACAACACGCTCATCGAGGGGGTGGACTCCCTGTTCACGGAAACCGTCTGGTCGAATGTCGAACCGCGCGTCAACGACCCGGCGTTGCGCAAGAAAATCGAGGGCCCCACCTACGCCAAGCTGCCACCGATGAAGGTCAAACCGGCCTCGCGCCGCCGCTACCCTTCCTACACCGAGGCGGTGAAGCTGACCAACATCGTCGGCATACGCAACGTCTACGCGGCCTACTTCCTCGGCGACATCAAGAAAATCGGGGGCTGAACCATGTCCGATCGCGCGCTCGACGCCCTCAAGACGCTGGCCCGCCGCGACCTGTCGGACTGGACCGGCCTGCCCGCCGACACCACGCTGGCGGACGTGCGCACGGTGTTCGAACTGGACGAAAGCTGGCAAGGCGAATCCCGCCTCGGCAGTGCGCGGATTCCCACGGCCTGGTTGGCCGCCGGTGCCCCGGGATTCGACGAGGGGTTGAGCGTCTGGGTAGACGACTCCAAGGTGCTCATGATCGACGCGCGCTACCCCACCCTGCCGGTCAGCCCCCAGGCGCTGCTCGAGCACTTCGGGCCGCCGGCCGAATGCCTCGAGAGCTATCTGGGGCCGCTGCCGATCGAGAGCGCCGAGCAGGTGTTCCCCGAGCGCGGCATCACCCTGTATATCAATCCGGACAACGGAAAGCTGCTGCGCATCGCCGTCTTCAACCCGGTCTCCTTGGCCGAGTATCTGCGTCGCCTGCGCCTGGATCTGCGCACCACGCGTCTACCGCTGATGCGGTGAGATCGGCCTCGACAAGTACCGGATGGCAAGCAGTTCGAGCGCATCCATCCCCCGGCCAACAAAAACTTGTGCTTGAATTCAAGTCATGGTTCCGATTCGCCGGACTTGCCGATGAAATGCGCGTTTGACGGCTACACGCTGGATACCGACATCCCGTCGCTAAGTTGTGACGACGGCGAAATTGCGCTCGAGCCCAAGGCTTTCGATCTGCTGGTGCTGCTGATCGCCCATCGCGAACGCTTCGTCTCCAAGGACGAGATCGTCGAGCAGGTGTGGCAAGGCCGCTTCACCTCCGACAGCGCCATCACCACCTGCATCAAGACGCTGCGCAAGGCCTTGGGCGACGACGGCGATCACCAGCGCGTCATCCGCACCCAGCGGGGGCGCGGCTTCCGCTTTGTGGGCACGGTCGCCGAGGAACCCGTCGCCACGCAAGTCGAGACCATCCTCACACCCACCGACACCGCGTCACCGCTGGAAGAACACGCGCACGACACGCCGTTCACCGGCAAGCCGTCGATCATCGTACTGCCCTTCCAGGCGCGTCCCGGGATCGGCGATCTGGTGTTCGCCGAGGCCATCGCCCACGATCTGATCCAGTCCCTGTCGCGCCTGCGCTGGCTGCGGGTGATCGCACGCGGCACGGCGTTCCGCTTTCACCAACCCGACCCGGATCTGGCTGAAATCGGGCGCCGGCTGGACGTGCGCTACGCCCTGTGCGGCGCGATCGAAGTACTTGGCGGGCGGCATTCGGTAGCGGTGGAGCTGTCCAACTGCGCGAGCGCCGAGGTGATCTGGGCCGATCGTTTCGAGATCCAGCCGGACCAGATGCACGAAATGCGCGAGCAGATTCTGGCGTGCATCATCTCGACGCTGGAAATCCACATTCCCCTCTACGAGGCCAGCCATGCCCACGTGGGGGCTTCGGAGCATCTGGATGCCTGGGCCAACTACCACCTGGGCCTGCGCCACATGTTCCGCTTCAACCCGACCGACAACGCGCAGGCGGCGCACCACTTCAACCGGGCGGTGACGCAAGATCCTCAGTTCGCCCGCGCCTATGCGGGGCTCTCCTTCACCCGCTTTCAGGACGCTTTCCTGCGCTACGACACCGATTTCGACGGCGCCACGGCGGACGCACGCCGGCTGGCGGAGAAAGGCATCGAGCTTGATCCACTCGACCCGTTCGTCAACTACACCATGGGCCGTTCGTTCTGGCTCGAAGGGGATGCGATCGACGGGCTGCCCTGGCTGACGCGCTCGGTGGATTTGAGCCCCAATTTCGCCCAGGGCTACTACGCCTGCGCCTTCAGCGAAATGGTGCAAGGCGCGCCCGATCACGCCATCCAGCACACCAAGATCGCACACCACCTCAGTCCGCTCGACCCCTTGCTCTACGCCATGTACGCCTCCCGCGGCCTGGCGCATCTGCGCAAGGGCGAGATCGAAGAAGCGGTGCACTGGGCCGACAAGGGCGCACGGGCGCCGGGCGCCCACCACCTGATCCACATGATCGCCGCCGCGATCTGCGCCCTGGGCGGCGAGCAGGACAAGGCGATCTATTGGCGCCAACGCGCCTGTCGCAGCGCCAAGGCAATCGATGTGGCGCACTTCTTTGTCGCCTTCCCCTTCTCCGACGAAGGCGTCCGCAAGAAGCTGCGGCGCGGACTGAAGCTCGCGCAGTTCTGAGTCTCGGAGTTCCCGCTCAAAGACCGTTGGCCGGATTCATCCGGCCGCGCCCGTCGCTCCGCCCCTTCCCCCACACACTCCCCATGCAATCCCCACGTTTCCCTCAAGAAGCGCTTGGGGACGATGCGTAGTCTGGGAACCGTAGCGCCAAGGCGCGACACGCAAATGTTCCGACACACCCAAGGAGAGTCCACATGAATACCATCACCACCCCCCTCACCCCCGACTACACCGCCATCAAGGCCAAGCAGCAGGCCACCTGGGGCTCCGGCGACTACGGCCGCGTCGGTGTCACCCTGCAG
>JBNKNO010000004.1:5055-8548 GCA_050293885.1 Rhodocyclaceae bacterium
ACGCTTCTGCCAGGTGATGTCCACCGACTATGTGCAACAGTTGCTCGATCAATCGAAAGTACGTGCCGATGCCGAAGGCCTGCCGGTGGAATACCGTCAGGCGGATGCCGAGGATCTGCCCTTCGCCGAAGCCAGCTTCGATGCCGTGGTGTCCACTTTTGGCGTGATGTTCACGCCCAATCAGGCGCAGGCCGCCCGCGAACTGATGCGCGTGTGCCGCCCGGGCGGCAAGATCGGCCTGGCCACGTGGACGCCCGAAGGCTTTATCGGCCAGTTGTTCAAGACCATCGGCCGCCACGTGCCGCCCCCCGCCGGCCTCAACTCCCCCGCCGCCTGGGGCACCCAGGCCTTTCTGGACACCCACTTCGCGCCGCACTGCCGCGCTGTGCAGGTCAACCCGCGCTTCTTCGCCTTCCGCTACCTGTCCCCCGAGCATTTCGTCGACATCTTCGCCACCTGGTACGGCCCGGTACTGAAGGCCTTTCAGGCGCTGGATGAAGCCGGCCGAACCATGCTGCGCAACGACATCCTGCAGCTGATCGCCGACCTCAACATCGCCGAGGACGGCACCATGGTGGTACCCGGCGGCTATCTGGAAATCGTCATCGAACGATAAATCCGCTCAAGCACGCGCCCTACCGCCAAGCCGCGCCCATCGCCGACGCCCCCACCTGCAAGGCAGGCGTCCTCCCGCTGGCGTGCCGATGGAGGCTTACATGGATGGATTGGGTCTTTGAGGAAACCGACAAGAACGCCCCGAAATCGGGGCGTTTTTTGTTGGTCGAATCGTAGGGCGTCGGCAGGCGCAGATCATGGATGAGCGCCGTTCGCTTGCGACCCGTCCTGTGGAAGTCGATGAGGCGGGCAGCTACCTGCTCGCCCGTGACGACCTATCCCGGCGACACGATGGCATGGTGTTCACGGCCCCTCGTCAGCCACAAAAAAGGGCCGGAAAGACCGGCCCTTGTTGTTCGGCTCCAACGGAGCCTACTTCATCGACTGCGACGGCGTGTTCATGCCACTCTTGTCGTCCTTCGCTTTTTCTCCTGTGCAAGCGACAGCCGATAGGCTACCGAAGGCGAAGAGTGCAGTGAACAGCGCTGCAAAAAAGAAGTTTCATGAAGCCTCCCGTGAATGGAGTGATTCCACTGTAGGCCGATCGTCATCGGGCTGCAAGCCACGATGCGCGAAAGAGGCGACAAACGGTAGCGCGAGCGGCTCGCCAGCACCGGCAGACGCGGCGGATTCTTCGACGCCTTCAGCCCGGATAGCGCGCTTCCAGATGCTTGCGAAAATGACGCGCATCCAGCGCCGCCCCGCTCGCCCGGCGCGACAGCTCGTCGGTTTCCCAGCGGCTGGCTTGGGACCAGATGTGCGTGCGCAGCCACTCGAACACCGACGCCAGATCGCCTGTGGCGATGTGTGCATCGACGTCCGGCAGTGCGCGGTGCATGGCGGCGGCCCACTGCGCGGCGTACATGGCGCCGAGGGTGTAGCAGGGAAAGTAGCCGAAGTTGCCTTTGCTCCAATGCACGTCTTGCAGGCAGCCGTCGCGGTAATCGCCGCGGGTGTCGACACCGAGCAGTGCGGCCATTTTTTCGTCCCAGGCGGCGGGGATGTCGTCGGCGGCCATATCGCCTTCGATGAGCGCGCGTTCGATCTCGTAGCGCAGGATGATGTGGGCGGGATAGGTGACTTCGTCCGCCGCGACACGGATCTTGCCCGGAGTGACACGCGTGAGCAGTTGATTGAGGTTGTCCGGCGCGAAGGCGGGCTGGGCGCCGAGGTGTTCGATCAGCAGCGGCGAGAGCAACCGGGCGAAGGCCGGGCTGCGGGCCAGCTGCAACTCGAAGAGCAGGCTCTGGCTTTCGTGGATGCCGAAGGAGCGCGCTCGCCCGACGGGCCGGCCCGCCCAAGCCGCTGGCAGGTTCTGGCTGTAGCGCGCATGGCCGCATTCGTGAATGGTCGCCATCAGCGCTTGCAGGGCGTCGGCTTCGTCATAGCGCGTGGTCATGCGCACGTCTTCACTGACACCGCCGGTGAACGGATGGGCGCTTTCGTCCAGCCGCCCGGCGGATGCGTCGAAGCCGAACAAGTCGATCACCGCGTGGCTCAGCGCGCGTTGGGCCGCGACGGGAAACGGGCCCACCGGCTGAATCGGCGTGCTGCCCTGCTGCCGTGCGCTGGCCGCTTCGATCAGGCCGGGCAGCCATTTTTTGAGCTCGCCAAAGCGCCAATCAATGTCGGCGGCGCGCATGCCCGGCTCGTAGCGATCGAGCAGCGCGTCGTAGGGGCTCAGGCCGGTCTGCGCCGCCAGCAGACGGGCTTCCTCACGCACCTGCTCAAGCAGCGGGCGGAAGTTCGCCAGAAAGCCGGGCCAGTCGTTGGCCGGTCGCTGCGTGCGCCAGGCGTGCTCGCAGCGGCTTGCAGCCAGCGAGCGTGCCTCGATGAGCGCGGCGGGAACGGCGCTGGCGTCGATCCAGTCGCGCCGAATTTCGCGCAGGTCGGCCTGTTCCACTGCATCGAGCGGTTCTTGCCCGGCTGCATCGAGCCATTGGGCAAGGCGTGGATCGGTGCGCAACTGATGGATGTGTGCCTGCAACTGCGCCTCGGCCGCCGCGCGCGCCGCGTGACCGCCCGGCGGCATCATGGTGTGGCGATCCCAACCGACAATCGCCGCCAGATGCTGGTAGCGATAGAGATGAAGGTGGGCGTCGACGAGTGCGGCGTAAGCGGATTTGGCGGGCATGGGCGAAGCGTGGCGTGATGGCACACCCCCGATCGTGCCAGATCGCACGCCGGATTGTCGTGTGGGCGGTGCGGTGCTCGACGCGTGCGATCCGTTCAGGCATAAAAAACGCCCCGAACGGGGCGTTTTCTGCCGGCTGCCGAGCCCCCATTTTCGGGGGTTCAGAACGACGCAGCCGGCGCCTCACAACGAAGATCGGGCGCCGATTACAGGCGCTCGAACACCGCTGCGATACCCTGACCACCACCGATACACATGGTGACCAGCGCGTAACGGCCGCTGATACGCTCCAGCTCGTAAATCGCCTTGGTAGCGATGAACGCGCCCGAACAACCCACCGGGTGACCCAGTGCGATCGCGCCGCCATTGGGGTTGGTCTTGGCCATGTCCAGCTCAAGCCCCTTGGCCACGGCCAGTGCCTGTGCCGCGAACGCTTCGTTCGACTCGATCACGTCCATCTGGTCGAGCGTAAGGCCGGCACGCTGCAGCGCCAACTTGGAGGCCGGGATCGGGCCCTCACCCATCAGGTGATTGGGCACACCGGCCAGCGCATACGAGACCAGACGAGCGATCGGCTTGTAGCCGGCCGCTTCGGCCGCC
The DNA here is from genome assembly GCA_050293885.1 of Rhodocyclaceae bacterium. Taxonomy (GTDB): domain Bacteria; phylum Pseudomonadota; class Gammaproteobacteria; order Burkholderiales; family Rhodocyclaceae; genus Nitrogeniibacter. The sequence continues at coordinate 8,405 of JBNKNO010000004.1, forward strand.
TTGGCTTCTGCCACGACCATGAAGGCGGCGCCGTCATTGACACCCGACGCGTTGCCGGCGGTCACGGTACCGTCTTTCTTGAAGGCCGGGCGCATTGCACCGAGCTTTTCCATGGTCGTTGCACGCGGGTGCTCGTCGGTATCA
>JBNKNO010000004.1:8585-15794 GCA_050293885.1 Rhodocyclaceae bacterium
GCACGATCTGCGACTTGAAACGACCTTCGGCGATGGCTGCGGCGGCGCGGTTCTGCGATTCCAGCGCCAGGGCGTCCTGATCCTCACGGGTCAGACCCCATTTTTCCGCCAGGTTTTCGGCAGTGATACCCATGTGACCGGCACCGAACGGATCGGTCAGTACCGACACCATGGCATCGATCATGGTGGTATCGCCCATGCGCGCACCGGAGCGCATGCTGGGCGACAGGTAAGCGCCGCGAGACATCACTTCGACGCCACCGCCGACACCGAAATCGCAATCGCCGAGCATGATCGCTTGCGACGTGGAGACAATGCCCTGCAACCCGGACGAGCACAGGCGGTTGACCGCCATGGCCACCGAATCCATCGGCAGACCGGCCTGAATCGACGCCACGCGGGCGACGTAGGGATAGCGTGTTTCGGTCGGAATGCAGTTACCGACCGTCACGTAGTTGATCTGGTTGGGGTCGACGCCGGAACGGGTCACGGCTTCTTTCATTACGGTACCGGCGAGATCCGCCGGCTCCATGCTCGCCAGTGATCCACCAAAGGCACCGATCGCCGAACGGACCGCGCTCAGAACGACAACATCACGATTTGCCATATTTCACTCCCTCTCAAATTTACTGCGCCACCCAACCAGCAATTCCCATCAGTACCAGAATGAGTAGACACAAACACAGCGCACGCCAGATCAATCCGACAGTACCCTGCATGAACTCGACGCGGGCATCTTCACCGCATCCCAACTCGGGCCGATCGACGATTCGACCCGATTCATGCCGTGGCAGCCCCAAGCGCACACCAAGCGCCCCGCCACCACTGGACAACAATATACCTGAACTGGACTCGTGCCAATGAGCGGCCTGCGTCCGCCAGCACAGCACCGCGTCCTCGAAGTTGCCGACGACCGAAAACGAGAACGCGGTCAGCCGCACGGGCAGCCAATCGATCATCGCAAACAACTGGCGGGCCGGCTCGCCGAAGCGGCCGAAATCGGCGTCCTGCCGCTCACCCCAGAGGTGATCGAGAAGGCTTGCCAAGCGATAGAAGACCGCGCCGGATGGTCCCGGCAATACCAAAAACCAGAAGATGGCCGCATACACGTTGCGGTGCGCGCAGATCAGCGCCTGCTCGATGGCGAGGCGGGAAACCTCGCTCTCATCGGCGTCGCCACAAGCCGTGCCGCGCCAATCCGACACCAAGGTGCGGGCACGACCCAGCTCCCCCAGGCGCAGGGCAACATGAATGTCGGTAAAGAAATGACTGTCGTGCCGCACCCCCATGGTCAGGTAGAGCACAAACAGCGAAAAGACAAAGGCAAGCAATGGGTGGAGCGACCACAGCGCGACGTGAATCAACCACGTCAAAGCCGTTGAGCCGACAACCAGCAGCACCCACGCTGCGCGCCCGCTATTGACGCGTCCGTCGTTGAGCTTTTCTTCAAACCAGCTCGCCAGGCGCGCGAGCGGACGGCGAACCCAGCTTTCGACGGGCAATGGTCGCACCTGCTCGATCAGCAAGGCCAAAACAATGGCAAACAAACTCATAGGGGCAAGCGGATTTCCGGCGTGTGGGGTCGAACACGAGGACGATAGCACAGCCGGCGAGGCGAATGCTGACTCAGCCTTCTCGCAGAAATTCCGACAAGCAGACGAGCATGCCGGCGGTGGCCCCCCAGATATGGTAGTGCCGCCAGGGCATGGCGAAATAGGTGCGATTGCGCCCCCGGTAGAACAGGGTTTCTTGCCGGTGATTGGCCGGATCCAACAGAAACGCCAGGGGCACTTCGAACACTTCGGCCACTTCAAAGGAGTCGAGGACCAGATCGAACGGCGGATGCACCAACCCGACCATCGGCGTCACGCGAAAACCCGTGCCCGTGTGGTATTCGGGCAATCGGCCAAGGAGTTCGATATGGCGCGGATGCAGGCCGACCTCTTCTTCCGTCTCGCGCAATGCCGTCATTGCCGGTCCGTCGTCGCCCGCCTCGACCCGACCGCCGGGAAAACTGATCTGCCCCGGATGATGATGAAGATGATCGGTTCGCTGGGTGAGCAGCACCGTCAGGCCGTCGGCTCGATTGACCAGTGGCACCAGCACGGCGGCCGGACGAAACGCGTCGTCTGCGCCGTCCTCGACAATCGACTTTGCTGGTTGCGCGCCCGAAAAACGGGTGCGTACATGATCTGCCGTCATCTGCGGCAGATGCGGTTCATCGGGTAAATCGGTCACGATTTCGTTGGTGAGATTCAATAGCGGCGCTTCAGTGTCAGGGTATCTCCGTCGCGCTGCATCTCCATCCGGTTGAGAAAGCTCATGCCCAACAAGGCGACCGGCAACTCGGAATCATGAACGGCAGCATCGACGTTATGAAGTGAGACACCGGCAACCTGCACCGTGTTCAATTTGACGATCCAGGTACGCACGACACCGTTGGCCGTCCGGGCGGCGCTGAGCCGGCCGTTCTTCAGGTAATCGATCCTGGCCCGCTCGGCGTCGGAACGACCAAGCGACACCATGCTCGCGCCGGTGTCGACAAGAAAGCGCATCGTTGAGCCATTGACGGTCCCGAGCGTCACGAAATGGCCACGGCTGTCGGCGCGCAGTTTCACCACATTGCTCTCGCCCGCCTGCCCACCGCTGCGCACCACTTGCTCGCCCAGGCGCAAACGCTGGCGCTGGCCGTCGACTTCCACCTCGACCACATCGCCTTTCACCGACAACACCTTGACGCCTGCCACCGTTCTGCCCGGCGCAACGATGGTGGGGCGTCCACCGTCGATCACCAACAATGCCTTGCCCGGGAAAACACCGCCCACGGCCACGTCGGTCGCATGCGCCGCGTTCGTCATCAGGCCGATCAGCCCCAGGCACACTGCCTGACCGAGCCGCTTCAATACACGCACACTGCTTCTCCTTGTTCGATTGCTGCTTCAATGGATCAAGGTAAACCGAACCGGGCCACCCATCAAGTCATTCAAACGGCATTTTCGGCGCGGGCACCCCCTGGCACCTCCCGGAGGCCGATGCACACAAAAAAGCCGGTCGAGAACGACCGGCCTTGGTTGATGGCATCGCGACGGGCGAACCGCCCGGCAAACCGCGATCGTCAGGCGAAGATGTTCACCTGGGAGCCAACCGTTGCGGTCGGATCGGGCTCCGGCTGCGTCTGCGGCAGGCTGTTGATCAATTGCTGCGCATTTTGTGCCTGAATGTCCTGCGCGCGGCGCTGAACCTCGTTGTTTACCTGCGTATGCAGGTTGGCCGTCGAGGCGGATGTGGCTGAAGAGACGTCCATCGAAATCAATCCCGGAAGTTACCGTACTGTAAAGGGTAGTCCGTGATTTCCTTTCGTACCAGGGCGATACAGTCTTGCAGGTCGTCACGCTTCTTGCCGGTGACACGAACGACGTCGCCCTGGATCGATGCCTGCGCCTTGAGCTTGGCATCCTTGATGTGCTTGACGATTTTTTTCGCCAGATCCTGCTCGACGCCGACGCGCACGCGCAATTCCTGCTTGACCTTGTTGCCGCCGACTTTTTGCAGTTCGCCATGTTCGAGGCAACGCACATCGATCTTCTTGGCAGTCATCTCGGGCAGCAGGATCTGCTTCATCTGGTCAATCTGGAAATCGTTGTCGGCATGCAGGGTGAGCAGCTTTTCGTTCTGCTCGATATGGGCGTTCGTACCCTTGAAATCGTACCGGTTGGTAATCTTCCGGTTGGCACCCTCCAGCGCATTGCGCAATGCCACCATGTCTACTTCGGAACTGATATCGAATGTCGGCATATCCGTCTCCTGACGGTCAGAAGTCATGACAACGGCCGCTCGGGCGGCCGTCGTGAGTGAGTCAGCCGAAATGGCAAACGTAGTGCAGGGGTGCGCCCACAACCTGAATGTCGAAGCTGGACTTGCCCGGCACCTCGAACTGCTGCCCCGCTTCAAAGCTGCGCCATTCGGCATCGCCCCCCATGCGCACACTGCACGAGCCGCTGACAACCTCCATGATCTCCGGCGCCTCGGTGGAGAAGGTCAGCGTCGATGGCAGAACCACGCCGACCGACTTCTTCGAGCCATCCGGCAAGGTAAGACTGTGGCTGACACACTTGCCGCCGAAATACACGTTCGCGGCCTTCGCCACGCTCACTCCCTCGATGATTGCGTCCTGCGTCATGGCTCCCTCACTTCACTTGTCGTTATTGCTCTCTACTCAATGCCCATCAAACGGGAAATCAAACCTTTTGCGACAAAGCCCACAAATCCCAGACCGAGCGCCAGGAACATCCACGCGGTGCCGTAGCGGCCAGCCTTGGACTGCTTGGCCAGATTACCGATGATGAACAACATGTACACAATCAGCCCCGTAAAGCAGACCTTGAGGGAAATGTCCTCGAACTCCGCGACCGTCAGGCCAAAAATGATGAGGTCCATCGACCACCTGTGTGCTCCTCAGCCGCGCGTCTTGCGCGCGTTTTCGGCGATCCGCATGCGCAGCGCATTGAGACGGATGAAGCCGTGTGCGTCCGCCTGGTTGTAGGCGCCTTCGTCGTCTTCGAAGGTCGCGATGGTCGGATCGAACAGCGAATCGGTCTTCGAATCACGGCCCACCACCATCACGTTGCCCTTGTACAGCTTGACACGCACCCAGCCGTTGACGTTCAGCTGAGTCTGGTCGATCAACGCCTGCAGCGCGACACGCTCCGGCGCCCACCAGTAGCCGTTGTAGATCATGCTCGCGTAGCGCGGCATGAGGTCGTCCTTGAGATGGGCCACTTCGCGATCGAGCGTGATCGACTCGATGGCGCGGTGCGCCTTGAGCAGAATCGTGCCGCCCGGGGTCTCGTAGCAACCGCGGGCCTTCATGCCCACATAACGGTTTTCGACCAGATCGATACGGCCGACGCCATGCTTGCCGCCCAATTCGTTGAGCTTGGCAAGCAGCTCATGCGCTTTCATGCGCTCGCCGTTGATGGCGACCAGATCGCCTTTTTCGAATTCCAGATCGACGTATTCGGCGGCATCCGGGGCCGCTTCGGGCGACACCGTCCAGCGCCACATCGACTCTTCGGCTTCCGCCGACGGATTTTCGAGGTGTCGGCCTTCGTAGGAAATGTGCAGCAGATTGGCGTCCATCGAATACGGCGCACCGCCCTGGCGATGCTTCATGTCGACGGCAATACCCGCCTTTTCGGCGTAGTTCAGCAGCTTCTCGCGGGAGAGCAGATCCCATTCGCGCCACGGCGCAATGACTTTCACGTTCGGCATGAGCGCGTAGTAACCGAGCTCGAAACGGACTTGGTCGTTGCCCTTTCCGGTGGCGCCATGAGAGACGGCATCGGCACCGGTTTCACGGGCGATTTCGATCTGTCGCTTGGAGATCAGCGGGCGGGCGATCGACGTACCCAGCAGATACTCGCCTTCATACACGGTGTTCGCCCGGAACATCGGGAACACGAAATCGCGCACGAACTCTTCGCGCAGGTCGTCGATATAGATGTTCTCGGGCTTGATGCCCGCCTTCAATGCCTTGCCACGCGCCGGTTCGAGTTCCTCGCCCTGCCCCAGATCGGCGGTAAAGGTCACCACCTCGCACTGGTAGGTGTCCTGCAACCACTTGAGGATCACCGAAGTATCCAACCCGCCCGAATAGGCAAGCACTGCTTTTTTTACATCGCTCATCGTTTTTCCTGACATTTTCAAGCGGGCCGCAAAACGCGCGCCCCGTATTCCATTCCTGATTGCGTTCAGCTCTCGAGGCGGCCGATCACCAGATACTCGAGCAGCGCCTTTTGCACATGCAGCCGGTTTTCGGCCTCGTCCCACACCACCGACTGCGGGCCGTCGATCACCTCGGCAGTCACCTCTTCGCCGCGGTGCGCGGGCAGGCAGTGCATGAACACCGCATCCTTGGCCGCCACTTTCATCATGTCGGCATCGACACACCAGTCGGCAAACGCCGTCTTGCGCGCTTCATTTTCTGCTTCGAAACCCATCGACGTCCACACATCGGTCGTGACCAGATCAGCGCCCTTGCAGGCTTCCATCGGATCGGCAAACTGCTCGAAGTGTCCATCGCCAAGCAGGCCGGCCAACTCCGGCTCAACCTCGTAGCCCGGCGGTGTCGACACGTGCACGTTGAAGTCGAGCAGCTCGGCCGCCTGCAGCCAGGTATTGCACATGTTGTTCGAATCGCCGATCCACGCCACCGTTTTGCCACGGATATCGCCGCGATGCTCGATGTACGTGAAGATGTCCGCCATGATCTGGCAGGGGTGGTATTCGTTGGTCAAGCCATTGATGACCGGCACCCGGGAGTTCTGCGCAAAGCGCTCGATCACGTCCTGCTCGAAGGTGCGGATCATGACCACGTCGCTCATGCGCGAGATGACCTGACCGGCATCTTCCACCGGCTCGCCACGCCCCAGTTGGGAATCACGCGTATTGAGGTAGATCGCCGAACCGCCCAGCTGGTGCATGCCCGCCTCGAACGACAGGCGCGTGCGGGTACTGGCCTTCTCGAAAATCATCACCAGCGTGCGATCGAACAACGGATGATGCGGCTCGTAACGCTTGAATTTGTCCTTGATCCACTGGGTGCGCGCAAACAGGTACGCGTACTCGTCTTGAGTGAAATCCTTGAACTGAAGATAGTGTTTGATGGCGTCCATAGCCCGAACTTGTTCCGTTTACGCGTCGAGGAATTTACGGATCAGCGGCACCAATCCATTGAGGAGGGCCTTCGCATCGGCCTCGGTAAAAGTCAGCGGTGGCAGCAGACGAACCACGCGATCGGCCGTAACGTTGATCAGCAGGCCGGCGTCGAGCGCCTGCCCCACCAGCTCGCCACAGGGCCGATCCAGCTCGATGCCGATCATCAAGCCTTCGCCACGAATCGACACGACACCGCTCACGCCGTCCAGCGCCTGCGCCAGCCCCTCGCGAATCTGCTGCCCCCGCACGCTGGCGTTGTCGAGCAACGCATCGCGTGCCAGCACATCGAGCGTCGTGAGGGCTGCGGTGCTGGCCAGCGGATTGCCGCCAAAGGTCGAACCATGATTACCCGGGCCGAAAACGTCCGTCGCCCGCCCCGCCGTCAGGCAGGCCCCCACCGGCACGCCAGAGCCCAGCCCCTTGGCCAGTGACATCACGTCCGGGGTAATGCCCGACCACTGATGGCCGAACCATTTGCCGGTGCGGCCAATG
>JBNKNO010000004.1:15857-24885 GCA_050293885.1 Rhodocyclaceae bacterium
CGCAGATAGTCCATGTGCGCCACGTTGATGCCACCCTCGCCCTGAATCGGCTCGAGCATGATCGCCACAACGTTTTGATTGGCCTGTGCAACCTGCTCGACGGCGTCCAGATCATCGAATGGAACACGAACAAAACCGGAGACCAGCGGTTCAAACCCGGCCTGCACCTTGCGATTGCCCGTCGCCGACAAGGTGGCCAGCGTACGGCCATGAAACGCGTGTTCCATCACCACGATTGCCGGCTTTTCGACGCCACGTTTATGACCGTAGTAGCGAGCCAGCTTGATCGCCGCTTCGTTCGCCTCACAACCGGAGTTGCACAAGAACACCGAGTCCATGCCCGACAGTGCTGCCAGGCGATCGGCCAGCGCCTCCTGCGCGGGAATGCGATACAGGTTGGAGGTATGCAGCACGCGCGCGGCCTGATCGGCGATGGCCTTCACCAAGTCGGGATGATTATGGCCGAGCGTCGATACGGCGATGCCTGCGAGCGCATCCAGGTATCGCTTTCCGTCGGTATCGAACAGGTAGGATCCATCGCCGTGAGAAAAAGCCACGGGGAGTCGACCATAGGTGTTCATGACATGCGACATCACGCTTCTGCCTTGAAAATTTCCAGCCTTGAAAAATGCGTACGGCGGCCGCTGCCGCCGTTTACCGTAAGCGGTCGATGTTAAGTGAAACACCTGGGCTTGTAAAACCTTGACGGCCGCAAAACCCCCGCCAGTTGAGCCATATCAAGCATTCGCCTCATCGCGCCGCACCCGACCGCATAGTGATTTCTGCTAGAATTCGCCACTTGCACGACGGCGCAATCAGAGGCACGTGACAACCCGCCCAACGCGCCGTGTCCACGGGAGAGGACAGCCTGACTTCAGGTGCGGTATCAACCATGACACTCAAAATAGAAAGCTTCGTCATCGTCGGCGTGACGAAGGAAGACAAGAAATTTCGCCCAAGCGACTGGGCAGACCGGCTCTGCGGCATCATGTCCGCCTTCGGCTCGGACAACCGGATGATGTACTCGCCTTACGTGCGCCCGAGTTGCACGCTGCAAGGACACAAATCGGTGGTGGTCGACGCCCGGCTCTACGACATCGAGCCGCTGGCCTACAAGTTTCTGATCAATTTTGCCAGCGACAACAATCTGGTGGTCGAGCCCATTGCACCGGACCAGGCATCCGTCTGATCCGCCAAATCGGCCAGATCAACAAAAAAGGCGACCGCTCCGGTCGCCTTTTTTACTGACCGGCGAAAGCGCAATCAGGCAGACATTCCCTTGATCGCAGCAACCAGACGGCTCTTGTGGCGCGCCGCAGCGTTCTTGTGAATGATCTTCTTGTCAGCGATGGAGTCGATGGTCTTCTGTGAAGAGCGGAACAGGTTCTGAGCCGCTTCCTGATCACCAGCATCAACCGCCTTGCGCACGTTTTTGATCGCCGTGCGCAGACGCGAACGCAGACTTGCGTTGTGGTCGCGGGCTGCCGTTGCCTGGCGCGCACGCTTGCGGGCTTGTGCCGAATTGGCCATAGGATGTTCGTCCGTGTTGGTGGTTCTTGAAAGCCCGCGATGATAACGCGACTACCCCTCGCATGCAAGCCCCCAGCCCAACCCGCGAGTTCATCGCGAACACAGTATCATTCCGCATCTTTGCCGCCATCGAACCCAAACGATCGACGATGAACCTGCTTCGCGCCCTGGCCACCGTCAGCGGCATGACTCTCCTGTCCCGCATTCTCGGCTTCGTGCGCGATTTCGTCATCGCCCACAGCTTCGGCGCGGGCATGGCGACCGACGCCTTCTTCGTCGCTTTCCGCCTGCCCAACCTGCTACGCCGCATGTTTGCGGAAGGCGCGTTTTCGCAGGCCTTCGTGCCGATCCTTGCCGAATACAAGAACCGGCAAGGCGACGACGCCGCGCATCAACTCGTCAATCGCGTCGGCACGCTGCTCGGCGCCGTGGTGCTTGGCATCTCCATTCTCGGCACACTCGCGGCGCCGTGGGTCATCGCCATCTCGGCGCCGGGCTTTGCCGATGAGCCCGACAAGTTCGCCCTCACGGTCGAACTGACCCGCATCACCTTTCCCTACATTCTGTTCATGTCGCTCGTCGCGCTGGCGGGCGGCGTGCTCAATACCTGGAGCCGGTTCGCGATTCCCGCCTTTACACCGGTTCTGCTCAACCTCAGCTTCATCGGCATGGCACTGTTCGCCGCGCCCTGGTTCGACCCACCGGTCGTGGCACTGGCCTGGGCGGTGTTCATCGGCGGATGCCTGCAGTTGGCACTGCAACTGCGGCCGCTGGCCAAGATCGGCCTGCTGCCTCGCTTCGACTGGCACACGAAGGATCCCGGCGTAAGACGGGTGCTCAAGCTCATGGCGCCGGCCACCATCGGCGTGTCCGTGAGCCAGATTTCGCTGCTCATCAACACCGTGTTCGCGTCGTTCCTGGTCAGCGGCAGCGTCTCCTGGCTGTACTACGCCGACCGCCTCATGGAGTTTCCCGCCGGCCTGCTTGGCGTCGCGCTCGGGACCATCCTGCTGCCCAGCCTGTCGAAATATCACGCTGACCAGAACCCGGAAGGTTTTTCGGACCTGCTCGACTGGGGACTGCGTCTCACGCTCATGCTCACCTTGCCCGCCGCGCTGGCGCTGGCGATGTTGGCGGTTCCGCTGATTGCCACCTTGTTCAACTATGGCGAGTTCGGCGCCATCGACGTCATGCAGACGCGCCCGGCACTGATGGCCTACAGCCTCGGACTGACCGGGCTGATTCTCATCAAGGTGCTCGCGCCGGGCTTTTACGCCCGGCAGGACATTCGCACCCCGGTCAAGATCGCCGTGCTCACACTCGTCGCCACCCAGCTCATGAACCTGGCCTTCATCGGCCCGCTCAAGCACGCCGGTCTGGCGCTGTCCATCGGGCTGGCGGCCTGCCTCAATGCCGGCCTGCTCTATCGCGGCCTGCGTCGCCGCGACATCTTCCGCCCGCGCCCCGGATGGGGGATCTTCAGTCTGAAACTGCTGGCTGCGCTCGCGGCGCTCGGATTCGCGATGTGGCTGACCAAGGGAGACGACGCGCAATGGATTGGCAGCCCGGGCGGATGGCGCGTCGCGCACCTGGGCGGCATCGTTGTCGCGGGCGCGCTGAGCTATTTCGGCGTCCTGTTCGCGCTGGGATTCCGCCCGCGAGATTTTTCGCGCCGGGCGGCATAAAATCAGCCTGACACAGACACCGATCTTGCGGGAGACGCGCCATGAAAATCACCAGCCAGAGCATGTCCGACGGCCAACCGCTCAACGGCAAGTACGCGTTCTGTGTGCCTGCCGCCGAAGGGCACGTGGCCTTGAGCAACAACATCAACCCGCACCTGGCGTGGTCCGATCTCCCCGAAGGCACACGCACACTGGTGCTGATCTGCCATGATCCCGACGTGCCGAGCCGGGGCGACGACGTCAATCAGGAAGGACGCACCGTACCCGCCTCACTCCCGCGGGTGGATTTCTTTCACTGGGTGCTGGTCGATCTCGACCCGACACGCGGCGAGATTCGCGAGGGCGAGTTTTCCAGCGAAGTCACCCCCCGCGGCAAGGCCGGCCCCTCTGCTCCCCACGCCACCCGTCAGGGCATCAACGACTACACCGCGTGGTTTGCCGGCGATGCGGACATGGAAGGCGACTACTATGGCTACGATGGTCCTTGCCCGCCCTGGAACGACGAGATCAAGCACCACTACGTGTTCACGCTCTTCGCCACCAACCTGAGCTCGCTTCCCATCGACGGGCGATTTTCCGGTCAACAAGTGCGCGACGCACTCGACGGACACGTTCTCGCGTCCGCCAGCCTGACCGTCACCTACAGTCTCAATCCCGACGTACCTGCCTGAGGCGGCGCGCGTCAGTCAGCGCCCACCGTTCCCTCACGGCGCGGGTCGGCGGCGCCCGTCCAGCCGTCGCCCTGGCGCACGATCACGTGCAAGCCGCTGGTCAGCGTCCGTAGTGCCACCTCGTGCCCGAACAAGGTCTGCAGCGCATCGGCCTGCGCCCGGCCCGCGGGCGTGTCTTCCACCTCGGTAGCGCGATTGCGGTTGCTCACATGCGGCATGGCCAGCACGCGATCAGGCGGCAAATGCCAATCGAGCAGCCCCACCAGGGTTTGCGCCACGTAGTTGATGATGTGGCTGCCGCCCGGCGAACCGAGCACGGCGTACAGCGCGCCGTCGGTCGAGAACACCAGCGTCGGCGACATCGAACTGCGCGGCTGCTTGCGCGGCCCCGGACGGTTGGGATGCAAGCCGTGCGCACCTTTGGGCGAGAACGCAAAATCGGTGAGCTGGTTGTTGAGCAGAAAGCCGTCGACCATGGTTCGACTGCCAAAGGCATTCTCGATCGATGCCGTCAGTGCCACCGCGTTGCCCTGCGCATCGACAATCGACAAATGCGTGGTCGATGGCCGCTCGGGAGAGACCGCCGGCACCGGCGCCACGCCCGCGGGGCGCCCCGCCTCGACTGACGTGGCGCTCGCCCCGGAGAGCGAAATCAAGGTCGCGCGTCGGGCAAGATACGCCGGGGCGGTCAGCGCTTCGGGCCGCACGCGCATGGCCTCGGGATCGCCGTACCAGGCATCCCGATCCGCAAACGCGAGCCGCCCCGCCTCGGCAAACAAGTGCAGGGCGAATACGGAATCGGGCGCCACATCCGCCAGTGCAAAATGCTGCAGCACGCCCAGTATTGCCAGCACCGTCCCGCCACCGGAACTGGGTGGCGGCATGCCGCAGACGGTGTAGCGCCGATACGGGCCGCACAGCGCGCGCCGTTTCTGCGCCCGATACGCGGCCATGTCGGCCAGGCTCAAACGCCCCGGATTGTCGACAGCGCGGACCCGCCGCACAATTCGCTCGGCCAAGGGGCCGGCATAGAACGCGTCGGCACCGTTTTCTGCCACCTGCCGCAACACCCGGGCGAGCGCGGGGTTGCGCAAGCGCTCGCCGACCGCCAGCGGTTGGCCGTTCGCCGGGTAGAACAACGCCCGCGCTTGCGCATCCCGGGCGAGAAAGCGGTCCGCGGCAAGCAGCGCATGCAGCCGTGGCGATACGGCAAAGCCTTCTTCGGCGAGGCGGACGGCCGGCGCGAACAGGTTTGCCCAAGGCTGCCGCCCGTGCGCGCGATGCGCCAGTTCGAGCATGCGCAGCAAGCCCGGCACACCAACCGATCGACCACCAACCACGGCATCGAAAAACGCCATGGGTTGGCCGTTGGCGTCGAGAAACAGCGACGCGTCGGCCGTGGCGGGCGCCCGTTCACGGCCATCGTAGGCAAAACGCCGCCCGGTGGCGGCATCGTAGGTCAGCATGAAACCGCCGCCGCCGATGCCTGAGGACTGCGGTTCGACGACATTGAGCACGAGCACCGCGGCAATGGCCGCGTCGGTGGCCGAACCGCCGTTGCGCAGCACCTGCATGGCCGCAGCGGTGGCGTGCGGATTGGCCGTTACCGCCATCTGGCGCTTGGCGTGGAGCGATGGTTTGGCAACAAAGCCCGATGCGGCTTCGGGCTGTGCGCGCGTTGCCAAGGCGAGCGTCGGCAATCCGGCGATCAGCATCATCAGCAAACGAACGAATCGGGTCACGACCGGTAGCACTCCAGCTTTTTCGGCACTGCCGGACAGTTGGGCGCACGGTAGTCCGGCAAGCCATTGGCGAACGGGGGCGGTACCTCGCCTTCGACCAACGGTTTGAGCCAACGCAGGCCGGCCTCGCTGACATCGAATCCATCGTCGGAAATGAACGCGCGCGGCACTCGCCGCTCGGCATTGGCGACATTCGCCAAACCCACCGGCGACACCACCCAGCGATAGGGGGCATCACTGCGCCGGACGATGGCCGGCATCACGCAGTCGCGCTCGGCCACGGCGTACTGCACGGCCGCCCACCCCACCGCCTCGGCCTGCGCGCGATCGGTGGCCGACACCAGATGCCCGGCCGAGCGCTGCAGATAGTCGGGCACCGTCCAGTGGTGCTTGTAGCCAAACGTGGTGTGCAGCAGACGCGCCAGAAACTGGCCGATGCCACCGAGCTGCACGTAGCCCTTGGCATCCTCGTCCTGCTCGATCAGCAAACGACCGTCGGGCCTGCGCACGCCTTCGGAGGCGGAAATCGCGCAATATCCGATGCGGGCCACGCAGGCTTCCACGCGCTTGAGAAAAGCCGTTTCATCGAAGGGGCGTTCGGGGAACAGAATAATGTGTGGCGGATCATCCGGCGTTCGCCGGGCCAGGACCGTCGACGCCGCCAACCAGCCACAGTTGCGCCCCATGACCTCCATCACGAAGATGCGCCCGCGCCGACTCGACATGGCGCGCAGATCGAGACCGGCTTCGCGCATGGAGGTAGCCAGATACTTGGCGGCGGAGCCGAAACCCGGCGAACAGTCGGTATTGAGCAAGTCGTTGTCGACCGTCTTGGGAACCCCCACGCAGGTGAGCGGATAGCCGCGGGCGCGGGCAGCGGCCGAGAGCTTGATGACGGTGTCCATGGAGCCGTTGCCGCCGTTGTAGAGAAAGTAGCCGATATCGTGCGCGGCCAGCACGGCGATGATCCGATCGTACTGGGCAGGATTCTTGTCCACGGGATCGACATCGAATCGGCAGGAGCCGAACGCACCGCCGGGCAGTTGCTTGAGGGCCAGACAGTCGGCATCGTCGAGCACGCTGCAATCGACCAGATCCTCACCCAATACCCCGAGAATGCCGTGGCGGGCGGCCAGCACACGCCCCACCGATTCGGGATGGGCCCGCGCTGCGGCAATGACACCGGCCGCCGTGGCGTTGATCACCGCGGTGACGCCGCCGGATTGCGCGTAAAGCAGGTTCCTGCGTTTCATCCTGTCTCCGCAAAGAAAAACGCGATGGGTCTCCGGCACGGGCCGGTCGCCATCGCGTTCATCATGGGGCAGCGTCGCGTTCAGCTCAAGGCGTCGAATACCCGTGCAGTGATTTCATCCACCGAACCCAAGCCGGAGATGACCGCAACCCGCGGTGCCACCGCCTCGCCGGTGTTGGCCCAACGGGTGTAGTAGTCGAGCAGCGGCTTGGTCTGCGAGTGGTAGACGTCGAGACGCTTGCGCACCGTCGATTCCTGGTCGTCATCGCGCTGGATGAGATCCTCGCCGGTCTCGTCATCCTTGCCCTCGACTTTCGGCGGGTTGTACTTGACGTGGTAGGTACGACCCGAGGCCAGATGCACGCGGCGCCCGCTCATGCGCTCGATGATTTCCTCGTCGGGCACGTCGATCTGCAACACCACGTCGACCTGCACGCCGGCATCCTTGAGTGCGTCGGCCTGAGGCAGCGTGCGCGGAAAGCCGTCGAACATGTAGCCCGACTTGCAGTCGTCCTGCTGCAGGCGGTCCTTGACCAGACCGATGATGATTTCGTCCGACACCAGGCCGCCGGCATCCATCACCTTCTTGGCTTCAACGCCCAGCGGCGTACCGGCCTTGACGGCGGCGCGCAGCATGTCGCCCGTCGAAATCTGCGGAATGCCGAACTTATCCTTGATGAAGTTGGCCTGGGTCCCTTTCCCCGCCCCCGGTGGCCCCAATAGAATCAAACGCATAACGCCCTCCGCTGTTTTACGTGATGTACGGTCAAAAGCCGCTTATTTTGGAAACGGCGAAGTTACTCGGAAAGCCCCGACGGGTCAAACGCCGCCCGAACCCGCGCGAGATCTTCCGGCGTATCGACCCCGGCCGCTGGCGCATGGTCCACCACACGCACGTGAATCCGTTCGCCATGCCACATGGCGCGCAACTGCTCGAGCGCTTCCCACTGCTCGATGGGCGCCGGCATGAGCGAAGCATAACGACGCAGAAAGCCCGCCCGGTACGCGTAGATGCCGATGTGGCGCAGCACCGGCAAGCCGGCGGGCAAGGCATCGCGCGTCTCGGCAAAGGCATCGCGCGCCCACGGAATCGGCGCGCGCGAGAAGTACATGGCACGCCCGGCTGCGTCGGTCACCACCTTGACGACGTTGGGGTTGAAGCACTCGGCGGCATCATGAATCGGATGGGCCGCAGTGGCGATCGCGGCCTCGGGATCGGCCGCCAGCGCCTCGGCCACGCCGCGAACCAGCGCGGGATCAATCAGTGGTTCGTCGCCCTGCACGTTGACGACGAGGGTCTCGTCGCTCCAATCGAGTTGCGTGACCACTTCGGCGAGCCGGTCGGTGCCGGTCGGGTGGTCTTCGCGCGTCATCACCACCTGGCCACCGGCCGCACGCACCGCCTGCGCCACCTCCGCATGATCCGTTGCCACCCAGGCTTCGCTCGCGCCGGCCGCCGCCACACGCTCGAGCACCCGCACGATCATCGGCTTGCCGGCGATGTCGGCCAGCGGCTTGCCCGGCAGACGGCTGGATGCGTAGCGCGCCGGGATGACGAGCCGAAATGCGCTCACGCGTCCTTGCCTTCCGTTGCCGACAGTTCGCGCGCTTCGTCTTCGAGCATCACCGGAATGCCGTCACGCACCGGATACGCCAGGCGGCACGGATTGCATATCAGCTCCTGTTCGGCCTTGCGGTACTCCAGTGGCCCCTTGCACAGCGGGCAGACGAGGATTTCAAGCAGCTTGGCGTCCATGAGGTTTCAGTTTCTCCAGAACGGGCTGCAAGGCAGCCTCGGGAATATCGGCACGCACGGGAAACACCCAAGTATCGGGCGGTGCAAACGCGGCGCATTTTACCGCATCCTTCTCGGTCAGCAGGATCGGCTCGCCCGCCGCAAAGGCGATATCCGCCGGCGTGAACGCATGGTGATCGGCAAAGGGGTGCGGCACCACGTCGAGCCCCATGGCGCGCAGCTGCTCGAAGAAGCGCGCGGGCCGGCCGATACCGGCGACCGCATGCACACGCTGCCCCGAAAAATCCGCTGCCGAGCGGCAAACATCGCGATCCGCAATCGATTCGAAGCGCTCGCCGGTCAGGCCCATCGGCGCCGTCGGCACCGCGGTCAACGCGCGTTCGAGTCGCGTC
>JBNKNO010000004.1:24989-121847 GCA_050293885.1 Rhodocyclaceae bacterium
ATCGACCACCACCACTTCCACATCGCGCCGCAAGGCAAGATGTTGCAAGCCGTCGTCGCTGATCACCACGTCGACTTCCGGATGCGAGGCGATCAACTGCGCCACGGCCGCTGGCCGGTCCTGCCCGACGGCCACCGGGCACCCGGTCAATCGCGCAAGCAGCAACGGCTCGTCACCGACCTTGTCGGCACTGTCATTCACGGTCACCACACGCGTTTCGGCCTCGTGCCGGCCATAGCCGCGGCTCACCACACCGGGGCGATATCCCCGTGCCTGCAAGCGCTCGACCAGCCAGGCAACGACGGGCGTCTTGCCGCTGCCGCCCACCGCAATGTTGCCGACCACGATCACCGGCACGGGCAACGGCGGCGAAGACATCCAGCCTCGACGATAGGCGAGCCGACGAACTGCGGAAAGTGCAGAGAAAAGTAGCGCGGCAGGCAGCAGCAGCACAGCCCGCCAGCCCCGGTGTTGCCAGAAGGTGGGCGCGACGGCCACGGCGGGCGACGCCCTACTCGTTGTTGCGGGTGGCGAAGGTAATCCGGGCCAGCCCGACACGCTGGGCCGCCTGCATGACATCGATTACCCGCTGGTGGGTCGCCTTGGCATCGGCATTGATGATGACCAGCGGCGGCTCCTTGCCGGCCGGCGCGGCACGACCCAGCGCGGTCGCGATGGCATCGACGTCGCGACCGACAATGGGCACGCGATTGACGAGCACATCGCCTTCGGCGGTAACGGCGATGTTGAGCTCATCGGGCTGACCTTCGACCTCTTCCGAGGCGGCGGTCGGCAAGGTGAGCTCCATGCCGGAGAAACGCGCATAGGTGGTGGTGAGCATCAGGAAGATGATGATCACGAGAAACACGTCGATCAACGGAATCAGGTTGATCTCGGGCTCCTCCTGGCGGCGGTTTGTCTGAAAGCGCATGAGGTACCGGCTACCTTAGCTGCGGCGTTCGCCGTGGACCACTTCCACCAGCTTGATCGCCTGCTGTTCCATGTCGACCACGAAACTATTGACCAAGGCACGGAAGTGGCGCCAGAAAATCATCGCGGGAATGGCGATGATGAGACCAAATCCGGTGTTGTAGAGCGCCACGGAGATGCCGTGCGCCAGTTGCTGGGGATTGGCCCCGCCCGGCGTTTGCGAACCGAAGATTTCGATCATGCCCACAATGGTGCCGAACAAACCCATGAGCGGACTGATCGAGGCGATGGTGCCCAACGTGGTCAAGAAACGTTCGAGGTCATGCACGACACCGCGGCCGGCTTCCTCGATCGACTCTTTCATGACATCGCGCGGGCTCTTGACGTTGCGCAGGCCGGCGGCGAGCACCTGACCGAGTGGCGAATGGGCGGATACCCGCTGGATCATCTCGCCACTCACCCCATGACGCCTCAGGTCGGAGACGATTTTCTCCAACAAGCCGGCCGGAACGATCTTGCTGCGGCGTAGCGTGATGGATCGCTCGATGATGAGCGCGACGGCGATGACAGATGCAAACAGCAGCGGCCAGATGGGCCAACCGGCCGCTTTGATGATCTCGAACACGCGCGCACTCTCCTCCGAAATTTTTTGAAGCTGAAACTGTAGCCCCGGAGGGTCGACTTCGTCCAGTTCAGCGCAATATTTCAGTCCGATGACGGGCTAAACCCCTGCGCCACAAGGACTTGCGCTATCCATCCACAAAAACTGTGGATAAGTTTGTGGATGAACTCCATCGCCAAGCGCTAAACCCGCCTTGTGTAAGGATTTTTCCTACATCGATCAAAAATTAAGCAAATATTTAACACCAATAAAATCAACGAGTTAAAAAGATCGCAAGAAATCTGAAAAGAATTGCGATGGTGCATCGCACCAAGTATTGACAAACGTTTTTCGGTGTGGATTCCCGCTACAATCCGACGCCATGGAAACCCCGTTCGACACGCCGTCAGCCCCCCTGTCGGTGACAGAATTGAATCGCATGGCGCGCGAAGCGCTCGAATCGCGCTTCCCGCCCTTGTGGGTGCGTGGCGAGATCTCCAATTTCACCCGGGCGCCCTCCGGTCACATGTACTTCACACTCAAGGACGCCGGTGCACAGGTGCGCTGCACCTTGTGGCGCAGCCGCGTGTCGCGCCTCGACATCGAACCGGCCAGTGGCATGCGGGTCGAAGCGCGGGTCACCGTCAGCCTGTACGAACCACGTGGCGACTACCAGCTCAACGTCGAAACGCTTCGCGAGGCCGGCCGCGGCAACCTGCATGAAGCCTTCTTGCGGCTCAAGGCGAAACTCGAGGGCGAAGGCGTGTTTGCTGCCGAGATCAAACGCCCGATCCCGCGCTACCCCGCCGCCATTGCAGTGATCACCAGCCCGCAGGCCGCCGCGCTGCGCGACGTCATGGCGGCACTGGCGCGCCGAGCGCCTCATGTTCCAGTCGAACTGCTGCCCACCCCGGTCCAGGGCGACGGCGCGGGCACGCACATCGCAGCCGCCATCGGCAAGATCATGGGCATGCGCGAAGGCGTGCGGCCCGAGCTCGTGCTGCTGGTGCGCGGCGGCGGCAGCCTCGAAGATCTGTGGGCCTTCAATGAAGAAGTCGTCGCGCGTGCCATTCGCGCCTGCCCGGTACCGGTCATCGTCGGCGTCGGCCATGAAACCGATTTCACCATTGCCGACTTTGCCGCCGACCAACGTGCCGCCACCCCCACCGCGGCCGCCGAGCTGGCCAGCGCCGGCTTTGCCGACGCAGCCGGCCGTCTGGCGCATCTGGCCATCGTGATGCAACGGGCGATGCACCGACACCTCGATACGGCCCGCCAGCGCATGGACCGGCAAGCCTTGCGACTTGTCCATCCGCGCGAGCGCCTGGCGCGCAACCGCAAGGATGTGGACGGCCTGCAGACACGATTGCGCCATGCCATGCAGAACCGCCGGCGCGAGGCCATCCAGCAGGTGGGCGCGCTCGCGCAGCAGTTGTCGCACCGGCGCCCCGACCTCGGTCTCAAGCGCGCGCAACTCGACCGGCTGGGCAGCCAACTGAACACCGGGCTGGCACAGCAGCTCGATACGCGCCATCACAAGCTCGTCACACTCGCGGCGCATCTCGAGCACCTCAGCCCGGACGCCGTGCTGGCTCGCGGCTACAGCGTCACACGCGATGCCAGCGGGCAGATTTTGCGCGATGCATCAGCGCTCGACCCAGGCGCCGTGATCACGGTCCAGTTGCATCGTGGCGAAGTTGATGCCACTGTCACGGAAAGTCGCGCGGCAGTGCAAAAACCGGATTGAGCCGCGCCGCGCGGTTGTCAGCCTGCCGCATTCCCGACTAGAATTGTCGGGTTAAAGCTTCACGTCCAAATGCAAACAAGGAGAGACGCATGGAACATGTTTTGCCCCAACTGCCGTACGCCAAAGACGCCCTGGCGCCGCACATTTCCGCCGAAACCCTCGAGTTCCACTATGGCAAGCACCACAACGCCTATGTGACCAATCTGAACAACCTGATCAAGGGCACCGAGTACGAAAGCCTGGACCTTGAAGCCATCATCAAGAAGGCCCCCGCCGGTGGCGTGTTCAACAATTCCGCCCAGGTGTGGAACCACACCTTCTTCTGGAACAGCATGTCGCCCGACGGCGGCGGTGAGCCCGCCGGTGCGCTGGCCGATGCCATCAAGGCCAAGTGGGGTTCCTTCGAAGACTTCAAGAAGGCCTTTACCGCTTCGGCCGTGGGCAATTTCGGTTCGGGCTGGACCTGGCTGGTGAAGAAGGCCGACGGTTCGGTTGACATCGTCAACACCACCGCAGCCGGCACGCCGCTGACCACCGACGACACGGCGCTGCTCTGTATCGACGTGTGGGAACACGCCTACTACATCGACTACCGCAACCGTCGCCCCGACTTCGTGGCAACCTTCCTCTCGAGTCTTGCCAACTGGGACTTCGCCGCGCAGAACTTCGCCTGATCGCGTCGCCTCTCGCATGAAAAAGCCGTGGCCGGTCGCCACGGCTTTTTTGTTGTGCGCGGGCGATCCGCACCCGAGGTTTTGCTAAACTCCAAGCCACTCCCCGCGGGCATCAACGCGCCGCACCCTTCCGAGGAAATCCGCACGTGAGCCTTGCCGAAACACCGCCGAGCGTCACCCCCGAAGCCCTCGAAGCATTACGTGTCGACATGCTGCGCTTCGCCACCTTGCAACTTCGCGACCCGCATCTGGCCGAAGACATGGTGCAGGACACCATGATCACCGCGCTCTCGAAAGCCGAGCAATTCGCCGGGCGGTCCTCGGTCAAAACCTGGGTGTTCACCATCTTGCGTAACAACATCATCGACGCCATCAAGAAGCGCTCGCGCACCGTCAACGCGTCGGACTATGCCGCCGAAGGCGAGAACCTCGACGCCGCTTTCGATCACCTCTTCAAGGAAAACGCGCACTGGAGCCCGGCGAGCCGGCCGACGGACTGGGGTCGCCCGGACGCGGCCATGCAGGAGCAGCAGTTCTGGGCGGTATTCGATGCCTGCATGGAGCATCTGCCGGACAACACCGCGCGCGTATTCATGATGCGCGAAGTACTCGAACTGAGCAGTCAGGAAATCTGCGACACGCTGTCGATCAGCATGAGCAACTGCCACGTCATCCTGCATCGGGCCCGCAACGCCTTGCGCCGATGTCTCGAAGGCAACTGGTTTTCCGACGGAGAGGCGTGCACGACATGCTGAGTTGCAAGGAAGTGACCCACCTGCTCTCCGAGGCGCAGGAGCGCGAATTGAGCCTTGGTGAAAAGCTCGGACTGCGGATGCATCTGGTGATGTGCAAGGGGTGCTCGAACTTTCGCGATCAGATGGATTTCATTCGCCGGGCCTGCCGCGGCTACCTGAACCGCCCGCCATCGAGCGACGACGACTAAGCGTGGCGGAGGCCGCTGACGCACTGGGCATCCTCTATCGGGACGCCGGCCTGATCGCCGTCCACAAGCCGGCTGGGCTGCTGGTGCATCGTTCCGAGATCGACCGCCACGAGACGCGTTTTGCCGTGCAGATGCTGCGCGACCAGATCGGCCAGCACGTGTGGCCCGCCCACCGCCTCGATCGTGGCACCTCCGGCGTGCTGCTGTTCGCGCTCGATCGCGACACCGCGGCACAACTCGGTCGCCAATTCGAAGCCCAACACGTCGACAAACGCTATCTGGCTATCGTACGCGGACACCCGCCCGAGGCCGGGCTGATCGATCATCCGTTGAGCCGCAAGCGCGACGCAAAAGCCTGGCGCGATCCGCGCGCCACCGCGACCGAGCCGCAACCTGCGCGCACGACCTACCGGCGTCTCGCAAGCGTCGAATTGCCGATTGCAGTCGACCGCTATCCGAGCAGCCGCTACGCGCTACTCGAGCTCACCCCGCAAACCGGGCGTCAGCACCAGATCCGCCGTCACCTCAAGCACATCGCGCACCCCATCATCGGCGACGCCACGTACGGCAAGGGCCGGCACAACCGAATGTTTGCGCAGGAACTGGGCTGTAGCCGCCTGTTGCTGGCGTGCACCCAACTGGTCATCACGCACCCGCAGGACGGCCGCCGCATCGCCATCGACGCGCCGCCGTCCGCCGACTTCATGGCCGTGATCGAGCGTCTCGGCTGGTCGACCGTGTTGAATCACTCGTGCAGCGGGAAGGAATACACCGGGTCGTCAGCCTGAATGTAGCGTAGCGAGCGCCATTCCCGAATGCTCTCCACGGCCATTTCAAAATCGGCGTAGGAAAGACTGTCCAAGCGGGAAAGGTCAAACGGACTGCCTTGCTCGAGCGCCGCAATCAGGTCACGAAATACGCTGTCAGCAGCGGGGTTTTCAGCGTGCTTGAGTTGTTCTCTGACTTGGTGGAGATTAAACATCTGATACTCCTAATACAGGATCCGACAATGTTGGCAGAGCACTGTCTCCGTTGCCTTTGTCTCAAGGTTCGACGCTACTTTACCGCGCTGCAACAGTGCACAGGTTACCGTTTGGTGACAGCGCGATAGTCCGTCTTCATCGACATCGCGCGGCCCCGCGGCCA
This sequence comes from Rhodocyclaceae bacterium, assembly GCA_050293885.1. Lineage (GTDB taxonomy): Bacteria > Pseudomonadota > Gammaproteobacteria > Burkholderiales > Rhodocyclaceae > Nitrogeniibacter. The sequence continues at coordinate 31,031 of JBNKNO010000004.1, forward strand.
GTGCTCAATTGCACATACGCGGCCACCTGTAAGAAAGTCTGCGACTACTCAGTCTGCCTATCAGACGCTTTCCATTTTCTGCCGTACTGCGGCCCCATTTTCAAGGAGACGGCATGCTCGCCACCTTGCCTCTGCTGCGCAAAACCTCGTTCCCCTCGCTGACCCGCGGTCGGATCGAAACCCTGCAGGTCAACCTCGGCTATCGATGCAACCAGACCTGTCTGCACTGCCATGTGAATGCCGGCCCCAACCGCACCGAAGAGATGGATGCGCCGACGATCGATCTCCTCATCCGCTTTCTCGAGAACAACCCGGGCGTGCGCACGCTCGACCTCACCGGCGGCGCACCGGAACTCAATCCGCACTTTCGGCGGCTGGTGGTAGCGGCCCGCGCCCGTGACTGCAAGGTTATCGACCGCTGCAACCTCACCATCCTGAGCGAACCGGGCCAGGAGACGTTAGCCGCTTTTCTGGCCGAACACGGTGTCGAGGTAGTCGCCTCCCTGCCTTGCTATCTCGAGGACAACGTCAATGCCCAGCGTGGCAACGGCGTGTTCGAGGCCAGCATCGCCGGGCTCAGACAACTCAACGCGCTCGGCTACGGCGCGCCGGACGCCGGTCTGCGGCTCAACCTGGTCTACAACCCGCAAGGCCCCAACCTGCCACCGCCACAGGAACACCTGCAAGCCGCCTACAAACAGCACCTGGGCGACGAATTCGGCGTGGTGTTCAACGAGCTGTTCACCCTCGCCAACATGCCCATCCAGCGCTTTGGCTCGACACTGCTCTCCAAGGGACAGTTCAACCAGTACATGACCCTGCTGCAGTCTGCCCACCAGGACGCCAATCTGCCTGGCGTGATGTGTCGCAGCCAGATCAGCGTGGACTGGCGCGGCCAGCTCTACGACTGCGATTTCAACCAGATGCTCGACCTGCCGGTGACCGACCAACAGGCGCGGGCGCTGCACATGCGCGACGTCACGGCGGGGGCGCTCGAAGGCGGCCCGATTGTCGTGGCCGGCCATTGTTACGGCTGCACCGCCGGCCAGGGCTCGAGCTGCGGCGGCGCCCTGAACTGACCCACAACAATAAGCACGGACACCCGACATGAGCTCTCCCACTGATTTTCAAGGCCTGTTCTTCTGGGGCTTTCTGATCGTCTTCGGCGTCGTGATGTACGCCATCTCGCCGAGAGTGAAGGACGAAGGCGGCTTCTTCCGCGGCACCGACGCCAACGGTCGCTCCGCCTCGCCCTGGGCACTGATGATGAGCATCTTCATCAGCTGGATCTTTGCCAAATCGGTCACCAACGCCGCCAACCTCGGTGCCGCCTACGGCATCGTCGGCGGTCTGGCCTACGCCACCTACTGGCTGTCGATACCCTTCGCCGGCTGGGTCATCTACCGCCTGCGCACCCGCGAGGGCGCCACCGGACTGGTGAGTTTTCTGGTGGGCAAGTACGGCCGTTGGGCGGCGCTGGCCTTCTCGGCCGCCATCCTCGTGCGCTTGTACAACGAGGTGTGGAGCAACACTGCCGTGGTCGGTGGCTACTACGGCGAATCGGGCTCTTTCCCGTTCATCGCCTCGGCGCTGTTGTTCACCGCCGCCGTGCTGCTCTACAGCCTCAAGGGCGGGCTGCGCAGTTCCATTTTCACCGACGTGATCCAGGCCGTGGTGTTTGTGCTCTTTCTCGGTCTGGTGCTGGCGTGGATCGTGCCGACGCATGGCGCAGCGCAACTGCTCACGGAAGGCCATTTCGCCCTCGACGCCGGCGCCGATCTGCTGCTCGTCGCCTTGTTGCAGGTGCTCTCCTACCCCTTCCACGACCCGGTGCTCACCGATCGCGGCTTCATCACCAACGAGAAAACCATGCTGCGCGCCTTCGTGGTCGCCGGGGTGCTCGGCTTCTTCGCCATTCTCGCCTTCAGCCTGGTCGGCGTGCATGCCCGCCTCGAAGGGATCGCCGCCCATGGCAACGCCCCGGCGCAAGTGGCGCGCGTGTTGGGCATCACCGGCTTCTTCGCCATGGCGGCCGTGATGATCTCCTCGGCGGCATCGACGCTCGACTCCACCTTCACCTCGTTGTCGAAGTCGATCGCGCACGAGTTGCCCCTGCTCGCTGGTCGTACGCCGGGCGAGCGCGCCATCCGCAATGGCGTGATCACCATGTCGCTGTTCGCCGTGCTCGGCAACCTGCCAATGATGGCCGGCACCGACATCCTCAAGGCCACCACCCTGTCGGGCACCATGGTGATCGGCCTGGCACCGGTGTTCCTGCTGTCGCGCTGGGTCGCCTACTCGCCGCTGTCGTTCCACCTGTCGTTCTGGACCGGCATGACGCTCGGCGTGCTGCTCGCCATCGGCGCGATTCCCCCCAGCTGGGCCATCGGCACCGGCAAGTACGGCCTGCTGCTGGGCACCAATCTGTACGGCTTGATGATGTGCACCGCGGGCTTCCTGGCACCGCTCGCGATCGCACAACGACGCCCGGCCACCGACGCGACATGAGCGACGCCGGGCGGATGTGTCCGCTGCGCTATCGCTACGGCGCAGCGGCCATTGCCACCGCGCCGGAGATGCCTGCCGACACGCTCTACGTCGTCGGCGGCCTGTACGGCAACACCGCCGCGCTCGACGCGCTGCTCGCCATGGTGGCGCGCGAACCCGGGCCGGTACGCGTGTGTTTCAACGGCGATTTCAACTGGTTCAACGTCGACGACGCCGGCTTTCGCACCATCAACGAAGCGGTGCTCGCGCACGATGCGATGCTCGGCAATGTGGAAGCCGAATTGCAGCCCGACGCCGACGATGCCGGCTGCGGTTGCGCCTATCCGGACACCGTCGATGCCGGCGTGGTCGAGCGCTCCAACCGCATTCACGCGCAGCTCAAAATCGCGGCGGCACGCCATCCCGACCTGCTCGCCCGCCTGGCCGAGTTACCCATGTTCGCCCGCTATCGCGTCGGTGAGTTGCGCGTCGGCGTTGTGCATGGCGATGCCGACGCCTTGGCGGGTTGGGATTTCGACCTCAGCCGACTCGACGACCGCCGGCACCGTGATGCGCTCGAAAACCGCTTCGACGCCGCCCGGGTCGACCTGTTCGCCAGCAGCCACACCTGCCTGCCGGTGTGCCGTCAATTCATCGGCAGCGGTCACGTTGTCATCAACAACGGCGCGGCCGGCATGCCCAATTTCGCCGATACCCATTTTGGCGTCATCACCCGCATCGGCATCGCGCCCTCGCCCCACGCACCGCTCCATGGCGTGCACGCACGCGGCGTTCACGTCGACGCACTCAGGCTCGACTACGATCACGCCGCCTGGCTCGACGCCTTCGGCGCCAACTGGCCGCCTGGCTCGCCGGCACACACCTCCTACTTCGCGCGTATCTGTCACGGGCCCGACACCCGCGTCGAACACGCGCGCCCCGATTAGCGCACCGCGACGCCGCCACGCGTTATCTGCTACAACGCAATAAGGCGGAACACAGTCAAATGGCATGTTCCCGAGCGCTGTCACAGAGGAGATACCCATGCGGGTCGCCAGCTTCAATGTCGAAAATCTCGACGACAAACCCGACCAACACCCCACACTGGCCGAGCGCCTGCCGGTACTGCGCGGGGCGTTTCTGCGGCTCGATGCCGACATCCTGTGCCTGCAGGAAGTGCACGGGCAAGAGCTGCCGGATCACACCGGCAGCCACCCGAGCCGCACGCTGAGCGCGCTCGACACCGTGCTGAACGGCACGCCCGCCGCCGCCTTTCATCGCGCCAACACGGTTACCTCCGGCGTGCCCTACAACGAACGCAACCTGGTGGTGCTGTCGCGCTTTCCCATCGTGTCGGTGGCGCAATATCGCAACGATTTCATCGATTCGCTGCAATATCGAAAGATCACCGCCATTCCCGCGGAAACGCAGGCGCGTGATGTGGATTGGGAACGGCCGATCCTGCATGTGCAGATCGATCACCCGCATTTCGGCCTGCTGCACGTCATCAACCTGCATCTGAAGTCGCGCTTGTCGACCCACATCGCCGGCCAGCGCGAGGGCTATCGCTGGCACAGCGCGGCCGGCTGGGCCGAAGGCTATTTTCTGTCGTCGATGAAGCGCGTCGGCCAGGCGCTGGAGACGCGCATGCTGATCGACCACCTGTTCGATCTCGAGCCTGCGGCGCGCATTCTGGTGTGTGGTGATTTCAATTCAGAACCCGGCCAGGTACCGGTGGAAGCCATCTGCGGCCGCGTCGAGAACACCGGCAACGCGGCGCTACGTGATCGCGTGCTGGTACCGTGCAGCCGCTCGGTGGCCGAATCCATCCGCTTCAGCCATCTGCACGAAGGGCAAGGCAACCTGCTCGACCACATGCTCATTTCACAAGCCATGCTGCCCTATCTGCGCGACGTACACATTCACAACGAAAACCTGCACGACGAAAGCCTGCCCTTTACTTCCGACACCAAATACCCGGAATCGGACCACGCCCCCTTTCTCGCCGAATTCGTCGAGCCGAGCACCTGATCGCCCGGCTCAAGCACCCACACCCGCCGCCGTTAACCCGTCGACACCCCTGACTGCGAGAAGCCCGCTTGGAAGCCGCAGATCTGCCTGCCGACGAAGACAAACGCATCGCGACGCTGCATGCGCTCAACGTGCTCGATACGCCCCGCGAGGAGCGCTTCGACCGCCTGACGCGCATGGCGCGACGCATGTTTCGCGTGCCGATCGCGGCCATCAGTCTGGTCGACACGCACCGCCAGTGGTTCAAGTCGTGCATGGGACTGGCGGCGCGGGAGACGCCACGCGCGCATTCCTTGTGTGCGCACGCCATCCTGTCGGACAAGATCATGGTGGTCGAAGATGCCCTCGCCGACGAGCGCTTCGTCGACAATCCGCTGGTTACCGGCGAGCCGCACCTGCGTTTCTACGCCTGCCAGCCGATCAAGGCCCCCAACGGATGCCGGCTGGGCACACTCGCCATCATCGACCACGCCCCCCGCGGGCTCGATGCGGATGAGCGCGAAGCGCTGCGCGATCTGGCCGCCATGGTCGAGCGCGAACTGCTCGTCATGCACCCCAACACACTGGACGACCTCACCGGCATCACCAATCGGCGGGGCTTCCTCTCGATGGCACAGCGCTGCCTCAGTCCGTGCATCCGCCATGGCTTCGCCGCCTCGCTGGTGCTGTTCATGCTCGACAAGTCGCCTCACGACAACGGCCACGATGATGTGCCCGAGACCGATCTGTCGGTCAGCACCTTTGCCGAAGTCATGAAGAGCTGTTTTCGCGAATCCGATGTATTCGCCCGCATCGAACAGGACGAATTCGCACTGCTGCTGACGCACACGGATGCCGCCGGCGCCGAGCGCTGCGCACAACGTTTTCTGGCGCGCATCGAAAAAGAGAACGAGACGCTCGACAACGAAGCGCGTATCGGCTTCTCGTGGCTGGTGATCGAATTCGACATCAGCCGACACAACACCGTCGACGCGCTGTTGGCCGAAGCTCGAAAATCGCTGCATCGCCGACGGCGACAGCAGTAGGCAAGCTACCCGTCGCGCGGGCGGGTGAACAAAAAAACGCCCGGTATAAACCGGGCGTTTTCATTCGACGCTGTCGCTCAGTGGGCTGAAGCGGGGCGGCGCACTTCCTTGTGACGGAAGCAGATGCGCGCCTTGGTCAGATCGTAGGGCGACATTTCCAGGGTCACGCGATCGCCGGCCAGAATACGGATGCGGAACTTGCGCATCTTGCCGGAGGCATAGGCTGCCACATCCATGCCGTTATCGAGCTTCACCAGAAAACGGGCATCGCGCTGAACTTCCTGAACTACGCCTTCGAACTGAACCAGATCTTCTTTTGCCATGTATTTGCTCTCCTAAAACCATTCTTGTGTCAGCCCGCTGGCGCCACAAGGCGTGTTCGGGCGAAGTACGCACCGCAAATGGACGGGGCGCTGACAAATCGTTGCGCTGGTGGCGATCGCACTGTCGCAACCGACCGGCGGACAGACCGGGCATTGCCCAGGTCTTGCTGACGGGTTGAACCCGACGAATGACCACGCCGCACCGGACAGATGGCCCGAAAACCCGGCGAGATGGATGGCGCCTGAGGCGCGGGACGCTTTCGGCCATGCCCCGCAAGATACGAGCGCCACACCAAAGCGACATTGATAAGCTTTTCATTCTACAGGATTTTTGTGCGCAGCACAAAGCCGGCACTCGGTAAACTGCGGCGTGCATGTCAGGTTTTGCACGCTCGCCCAGTCTATTGAAGCAACACGGCCGACCTGGCCAAGCTTCTTTCCACCGCATTCCCGTACGGAGCATCAAGCGTCCATGAACAAGAAAAAACTGGGGCTCGCCATCATATTGCTCGCATTGATCGCCAGCTACTTCGTCTTCGATCTGGGGCGCTTTTTCAGTCTCGACTATTTCAAGGGCCAACAGGCCGCGATCGAAGCCTATCGCGTCGCCCATCCGTGGACGGCCGCCGGCATCTTCTTCGCCATCTACGTGGTCGTCACCGCCCTCTCCTTCCCCGGCGCGGCGGTCCTCACACTGGTGGCCGGTGCGGTGTTCGGGCTGCTCACCGGTTTGCTCATCGTCTCCTTCGCCTCGAGCATCGGCGCCACGCTGGCCTTCCTCGCCTCGCGCTTCCTGCTGCGCGACTGGGTGCAGAAACGCTTTGGCGACCGCCTCAAGGCCATCAACGAGGGCGTCAAAAAAGAAGGCGGGTTCTACCTGTTCACCTTGCGACTGGTGCCGGCCTTCCCGTTCTTCGTCATCAACCTGGTGATGGGCCTGACGCCCATTCCCACGCGCACCTTCTACTGGGTGAGCCAGATCGGCATGCTCGCCGGCACCATCGTGTATGTGAATGCGGGCACCCAGATCGGCCAGCTCGAGTCGCTCAGCGGCATTCTCTCGCCGGGCCTGCTCGGTTCTTTCGTGCTGTTGGGCATCTTCCCCCTCATTGCCAAGCGCATTGTCGCGGCGGTGAAATCACGCAAGGTCTTTGCCGCTTGGGCCGACAAGAAGCCGACACAGTTCGACCGCAATCTGATCGTCATCGGCGGTGGCTCCGCCGGCTTGGTGACGGCCTACATCGCGGCCGCGGTCAAATCCAAGGTCACGCTCATCGAGCGCCACAAACTTGGCGGCGACTGCCTGAACACCGGCTGCGTGCCGTCCAAGGCCCTCATCCGCTCGGCCAAGTTTCTCTCTCATGTGAAGCGCGCGCCGGAGTTCGGCATCGATGCGGCGGAAGCCAAGGTGGATTTCGCCAAGGTGATGGACCGGGTGCAGTCGGTGGTCAAAACCATCGAGCCGCACGACTCGGCGGAGCGCTACACCGCGCTCGGCGTGGATGTGGTCGAAGGCTCGGCCAAGATCGTGTCGCCATGGGCGGTACAGATCACGTCGCCCGATGGCGAAATCCGGGTGCTCACCACCCGCGCCATCGTCATCGCCACCGGCGCCCGCCCCTTCGTGCCGCCGATTCCGGGTATCGAAGACGTCGGCTATCTGACCTCCGACAACCTGTGGGCATTGCGTGAACAACCCAGGCGCCTGCTGGTGCTCGGCGGCGGCCCCATTGGCTGCGAACTGACGCAGGCCTTCGCGCGTCTGGGCAGCCAGGTCACGCAAGTCGAGATGCTCCCGCGCATCATGGCGCGCGAAGATGAGGACGTCTCCGAAGCCGTGATGGCGCGCTTCATTGCCGAAGGCATCGACGTGCGCGTCGGCACCAAAGCCAAACGGTTCGTGATCGAGGACGGCGAGAAAGTGCTCATCGGCGAATGCGACGGCAAGGACGTGCGCATCCCCTTCGACGCGGTGCTGGTGGCCGTCGGGCGGGCCGCGAATCTCACCGGTTTCGGGCTCGAGGAACTCGGCATTCCCACTGGCAAGACGGTCGACACCAACGACTTCCTGCAGACGATCTACCCCAACATCTACGCCGCGGGCGATGTCGCCGGCCCCTTCCAGTTCACCCACACCGCCGCGCACCAAGCCTGGTACGCCGCCGTCAATGCGCTGTTCGATCCGTTCAAGACCTTCAAGGCCGACTACTCCGTCATCCCGTGGGCGACTTTCGTCGAGCCGGAGGTGGCGCGCGTCGGGCTCAACGAGGCCGATGCCAAGGCGCAGGGCGTCGCCTACGAGCTCACCCGCTTCGGTATCGACGATCTCGACCGTGCCATTGCCGATTCGGAGGCCCACGGCTTCATCAAGGTGCTCACGGTGCCCGGTAAGGACCGCATCCTCGGTGTCACCATCGTTGGCGAGCACGCCGGCGATCTGATTGCCGAATACGTGCTGGCGATGAAGCAAGGCATCGGGCTCAACAAGATTCTCGGCACCATCCACATCTACCCCACGCTCGCCGAAGCCAACAAGTACGTGGCGGGCGAATGGAAGCGCGCCCATGCGCCGCAGAAACTGCTCGAATGGGTCGCGCGCTTTCACGCCTGGCGTCGACACGCCGAGGCGGCACAATGAATACAGGAGGCCCTGCGATGCACCACGCCAAGACACTCACCGCACTCACGCTGATCTGCGCCACGGGCGCCGCTTTCGCGGGCAGTTGCGAGATTGCGAGTGCGCCCACCCATACGCCCTTGGTCGAGCTGTACACCTCGGAGGGCTGCAGCTCGTGCCCACCGGCGGACCGCTGGCTGAGCCAATTCACCCAATCGAAAGACGCAGTGGCGCTCGCCTTTCATGTGGATTACTGGGACTACATCGGCTGGAAGGATCGCTTCGCCCAGCCGCGCAACAGTCAGCGCCAGCGCGATTGGGCGCGCGTCACCGGCGCCCGCACGGTCTATACCCCGCAGATACTCGTTAATGGACGCGACACGCGGGCCTGGCGTGGCAGCGATCCGCTTGGTGGCGTGGCCAAGGGCGCGCCCGCGCGAGCACAAATCCACCTGAGTGCGACCGGCACCGCGACCGGCACCAGTGTCACCGCCACCGCAAGCGCACCCGGCACGGCCAACACGCGGCTGGTGCTCGCCCGCTACGAAAACGGGCATGAATCGCAGGTGCAGGCGGGCGAAAACCGCGGCGCCACGCTGCGTCACGACTTCGTCGTGCGCGAATGGGCCGCGTTCCCGCTGCCGCAAGCGCACCCGCTCAAGGCACAATTGCAGTTCGAACCCGGCGAGCAGGCAGGCGGTGTCGCGGCCTTCGTCGAAGACACCCGCTCCGGCGAAGTGCTGCAAGCCGTCGCCCTGCCCGATTGCGCCTCCTGAGTTCATGTTCAACGCCGATTCGACCCCCTCGATTTCGATCATCATGCCGGTGCTGGACGAAGCCAGCGGCATCGCCGGTGCGCTGGCGGCGCTTCAGCCCTGGCGCGCCGACGGACTTGAATTGATCGTGGTCGACGGCGGCAGCGCCGACGACACGCGCGCCCAGGCCGACGGCCATTGCGATGCGCTCATCGACGCGCCGCGCGGCCGCGCCCGGCAAATGAACGCCGGCGCACGCGCCGCCACCGGCGACATCTTGCTGTTCCTGCATGCCGACACCCGCCTGCCGACCGATGGGCTCAGCGCCATCCGCGTTGCGCTGACCGACGGCGCCCAGTGGGGGCGATTCGACGTGCGCATCGACGGTCGCCACCCCATGCTCGCCATCGTCGCCCGCATGATGAACGCACGCTCCCGCCTCACCGGCATCGCCACCGGCGACCAGGCCATGTTCGTCACCCGCGAGGCCTTCGCGTCCGTCGGCGGGTTTCCCGATCAGCCGCTGATGGAAGACATCGCGCTCAGCGCCGCGCTCAAGCATCTGGCCCCGCCAGCCTGCCTGCGCAGCCGCGTCACCACCGCCGGCCGGCGGTGGGAGACGCATGGCGTGTGGCGCACCATCGTGCTCATGTGGCGTCTGCGCGCCGCCTACGCGCTCGGCGCCCATCCCGCCGAATTGGCGCGTCAATACGGATACACCGCGCATGAAGGCTGAACTCGTCGCCATCGCCATCTTTGCCAAGGCGCCGGTCGCCGGCGCGGCCAAGACGCGCCTCATTCCCGCCCTCGGGCCGGCAGGCGCCGCCCGACTTCACCGTCGACTGGTGCAACACACCGTGCTCACCGCGCATCGGGCGCAACTCGGCCCGGTGACGCTGTGGTGCGCGCCCGATACGCGTCACCGCTTCTTTCGCGCGCTGACCCGACGCCACGGGCTCGAGCGCACCGCGCAAGTCGGCCGCCATCTCGGCGAACGCATGCACCACGCGTTCGAACGCCATTGCCCACGCGGGCCACTATTGCTCATCGGCACCGACTGCCCGGCGCTGACGCCCGCCCATCTACGCCACGCCGCCGAGGCCTTGCGCGACGGCGTCGATGCCGTGTTTTCGCCGGCGGAAGACGGCGGTTACGTGCTCGTCGGCCTTCATCGACCTGAAAGACGCCTGTTCGAAAATGTCGCCTGGGGCGGCGCCGAGGTGATGGCGCAAACGCGCCGGCAGCTGGACGCGACCGGCCTTGCCTGGCGGGAACTCGACACCTTGTGGGACGTCGACCGACCCGAGGATCTGCCCCGTCTCGATACCCTCTCCGCCACATGGACACAACACCGCACATGACTCGCCCGCACCTGCGCTTCGCCCTCCTGCTCGCCCTCAGCACACCAGCCTGGGCCACCCTCACACAACCGCCCGCCGTGGCTGATGCACCCGCTGGCCCACCCCCGACCGGCTGGGTGCACAAGCAGATCAACGACGACACCAAGGCAACGGACTTTTCCATCGTGCGCGAAGACGGCAGAGGCGTGATCGAGGCCCGCTCCGAGGCCGGCGCCTCCAGTCTGATCCACACACTGGCCACACCCGTGCCGGCCGACGCGCATCTGCAATGGCGCTGGAAGGTATCCAACGCCGTGCCTGAGTCCGCGATGCGCAACAAGGCCACCGACGACTACGCGGCGCGGGTGTATGTGTTCTTCGACTACGACAAGGCCAAGCTGTCGCTCGGCGACCGGATCAAGATCGATCTGGCGCGTGTCGTGTGGGGCGCCGACCTGCCCACCGCGGCGCTGTGCTACGTGTGGGGGACGCATGACGCCGTCGGCAGCATCGGCCCCAACCCCTACACCGACCGCGTGCGCATGATCGTGCTGCAGCAAGGCGATGCGCGCAGCGGACAATGGGTGAGCGAAAACCGCGATCTGGCGGCGGACTTCAAGGCCGCCTTCGGCGAAGCGGCACCGGCGGTCACCGGCATCGCACTGGGCGCCGATACCGACAACACCGGCGCCCGCGTCGAAGCCCGCTTTGCCGACATCCGCTTCGAGCAGCCCACCCGATGAAACGACTGGTGCTGCTGGGCGGCGGGCATGCCCACGTGCACGTCCTCGAAGCGCTCGCCTGCGAGCCGATCGAGGATGTCGCGGTCACGCTGATATCGCCCTACCCGCGGCAAATCTACTCGGGCATGTTGCCCGGGTGGATCGCCGGTCACTACGCGCTCGACGAATGTGCCATCCAGCTCGCCCCCATGGCCGCACGCGGCGGATGCACCTTTCACCAGAGCCACGCGGTTGCGCTCGATCTGGCGGCACGTGTGGTGGTCTGCGCAGATGGCACACGAGAACCCTTCGACTGGCTCTCCATCGATACCGGCCCGACCACAGCCGCGCTTGGCATTGATGGCGCGCACGCCCATGCGCTGGCGGTGCGCCCCATCGAAGATTTCATCGGCGGCATCGCGCACATGCTGCCGCTGCTCGAGGCCAAACCGCAACACGCCGTCGCCATCGTCGGCGCCGGGGCGGCCGGCGTCGAGCTCGCCTTCGCCTTGCGCCATCGTTGCCCCGAGACCGACATCGCTCTGATCGGCAGCAGCGCGGCCCCGCTCGACGGCTTGCCACGCCTGCTTCAATGGCGCGCCCGGCACCTGCTCGAATCACGCCGCATCGGCTGGCGCGCCAAGGTGCGCGCCCGGTCGGTGGATGCGAGCGGCGTCCTGCTCGACAACGGTGAGCACCTGCCGGCCACCCACGTGCTGCAAGTTACGGGCGCGGCGGCACCACGCTGGCCTGGCGAGTCGGGACTGGCGGTCGACCCGGCCGGCTTCATTCGTGTCGATGCCACGCTGCGCTCGACCTCCCATCCGTTCGTGTTTGCGGCCGGCGACATCGCCAGCTATCACCAGCCGCGCCCCAAATCGGGTGTCTTTGCCGTGCGCGCCGGTCCGCCGCTGGCGGCCAATCTGCGCCGGGTGCTCGCCGGTGAAGTCCCGGTGCCGTGGGCGCCGCAGCGCCGCGCGCTCTATCTCATCAGCACCGGCAACCATCACGCACTCGCCTCCTGGGGGCCGCTGGCCTGGTGGGGAGACTGGGTGTGGCGCTGGAAGGACCGGATCGATCGCCGCTTCATGGCCCGTTTTGGCCGCTGAACTACCGTTTTGTCACCAAAAGCAGGCAAAATGGGAGTTTCCAATCCGCCTCACCGGTCGCCATGAATCGTCTGCTAGAAGTCCGCAAACAGGGTCAGCAAATCTGGCTCGACAATCTTTCCCGTAGCCTCATCAAGGAAGGGCATCTGGCGCGCATGGTGCACGACGACGGCGTCGCCGGCGTCACCACCAATCCCGCCATCTTTGAAAAGGCCATCAGCAGCGGCAAGTATTACGAGGAAGACCTGGCCCGGCTCAAGCAGCAGGACATGAGCGCGGAAGCGCGCTACGAAGCGCTGGTCATCCCCGACGTTCAAGCGGCTTGCGATGTGCTGCACGACACCTGGACCGAATCGGCTGGCGATGCCGGCTACGTGAGCCTGGAAGTGTCGCCGGCGCTCGCGCACGACGAAGAAGCCACGGTCGCGGCGGCCCATCGGCTGCATGCCGCCGTGGCACGCGACAACCTGCTCATCAAGGTACCCGCCACGCCGGCCGGCATTCGCGCCGTCGAACGGCTGATTGCCGACGGCATCAGCGTGAACGTGACGCTACTGTTTTCGCTCGCACACGTCGAGGCCGTGGCGTCGGCGTACGTGCGCGGCCTGCAAAAGCGCGCCGACGCGGGCCACGCGCTGGGTGGTGTGTTTTCCGTGGCCAGCCTGTTCCTGTCACGCGTCGACACACTGGTCGACGGCTGGCTCGACGACAACGGCCACGCGGAGGCACGGGCCTTGCGCGGCCAAAGCGCCGTGGCCATGGCCAAACGCGCTTACCAGATGTACTGCGAGCGCTACGACGAAGACCCCACTTTCGCCGCCCTGCGCGAACAGGGCGCTCGCCCGCAATACATGCTGTGGGCCAGCACCGGCACCAAGAACCCGGACTACAGCGATCTGCTCTACGTCGAGCCGCTGATCGGTCCCGACACGGTCAACACCTTGCCGGACGCAACGCTGGCCGCCCTGATTGACCACGGCCGGGTCGCCGCGCGGCTGGACGAAGACCTCGATGCCGCGGTCGCTCAGTACGAGGCGCTGGCCGGCTTCATGATCGACATGACCGCGGTGGGCGAAATGCTGCAGACGGCGGGCGTCGAACAATTCGAAACCGCCTTCGCCAAGCTGCTGGCGGTCACCGCCTGACCTGCGCCCCGCCGCTGACATGAAAAACGCCACCCTCGGGTGGCGTTTTGGTGTGTTGTCGGCGCAGGCGTCAGGCGCCGTCATCCGGCTCGGCATTGCCACCGGCACCGAGATTCACCAGATGAGCCTGCAAATGCTCCATTTCACGCGCCGCCTTGCGCAGCGCGATGAACCGTGCAGTCATGGCATCGAGCCGGTCACTCATCATCGTCATCATCTCGCGTGTGGCACGCATCGGCGAGCCGGCGTTGGCACGAATGCTGTCGATCTGCTCCTGAAATTCCCGCATGCGCTCGGCTTCGCGCGGCGGAAAACTGGCGATCACGCGATTGATGTACTGCTCACGCGCACGAAAATAGGCACTCGGACTGCGCCGAGCGAGGTTGGCCCAAGCATCGAAGTCGAAATCTGACATGCGCTCATGTTCCAAATTAGCTCCAGTTGAGACCGATCCTACGGAGAGTCGTTCGATCGAACAAGGCCAGAATGTCACACATAAGCGCAACGCCCCGGTCGGGCCAAACTGGCCGCCGGGGCGCTCAAACAACAGAAATATTTTTTAAATCAAGCAGCTAGCAGCGGCGTCTTGATCAGTTGGGCGCGCGGAACACCGTGGCGTTCGCCCGGCCCACCCAGCAACTCCTTCATGTCGAGAATCAACACGATCTGGCCGTTGGACAGCGTCGTGACGCCGGCCACCCCGTTCGGGCGGAAGTCGTCGAGCGACTTGATGACCGCATCTTCGCGACCGGCAAAGCTGTCGATCGCGAGAATGAAGCTTTGCTCGGCGGTTTGCATCAGCACGCCATACTCGGGCTGCTCGTTCTGCGGCCAGCCCAGCAGGTTCGCCAGCGGCAGGATCGGCAACACTTCGCCGCGCACCACCATGGTGGCCCGACCGCCCACTTCCTGAACTTCCTCGGCTTCGATCGGCAGAATCTCGCGCACCATCGACAGCGGCACCGCCAGCGGCTGCTCGCCGAGGCGGACCAGCAGAACCGGCAGAATCGCGAGCGTCAGTGGCAGGCTGATGATGAAGCTGGTGCCTTCGCCAGCGGTCGATTTGATGTCGATGGCGCCGTTGAGCTTCTGGATGTTGGTACGCACCACGTCCATGCCCACGCCGCGCCCCGATACGTCGGACACTTGCCCGGCCGTGGAGAAGCCAGGCAGGAACACCAGATTGTAGCTCTGGCGCTCGTCCATGGTGTTGGCCTCTTCGTCGGTGATGAGCCCCTTGGACACCGCAGATGCGCGCAGCCGCTCGGCGTTCATGCCACGGCCGTCGTCCGCCACCAGGATGATGATGTGGTCACCCTCCTGGCGCGCTTCGAGGCGCAGCACCGACTTGGTCGACTTGCCGTTGGCCTTGCGTTCGTCCTTGCCCTCGACGCCGTGATCCACCGCGTTGCGGATCAGGTGGATGATCGGATCTGACAGATCCTCGATCATGGTCTTGTCGATTTCGGTCTCTTCGCCCGCCAGTACCAGCTCCACATCCTTGCCCAGGTTGCGGGCCAGGTCGCGGGCAATGCGCGGGTATTTCTGGAACAGGCGGCCGATGGGCTGCATGCGGGTCTTCATGACCGCGTTCTGCAGGTCGGAAACCAGCAGATCGAGCTGGCTCACCGCGACGTCGAGCGCGTGCAGGGTGTCGTTGTCGGTGTCGCCGTTGAGAATCTGACTGCGCAGTGCGTTGAGCCGGTTCTTGGTCAGGCCGATCTCACCCGAGAGGTTGAGAACCTGATCCAGCCGCGTCGTGTCGACACGGATCGAGTTGTCGCGTTGCTTTTCGCCCTCGCGGCGTCCGACCGGGCCCGAATAGCCCGGCTTGTCGGCCGCGCGGCGTCCGATGGCCGCCTTGATGATCTCTTCGGGCGGCTCGGCAGGCTGGGCCGGCGGTGCTTCCACCACAGGCGTCGGTTGCGGGGCCGCTTCCTGGGTGCCGACAACAACCGGTACGCCGGTCACGGCTTCTTGCAGTTTTTCCCAATCCGGACCTTCACCGCTCGTCTCGGCAACGGGTTCCGCGGGGGCGGCCTCGACAGAGACGGCTGCGTCGTCAGATCCGGCGTGCGCGCCATCACTCGTCAGCTCGCCCGCAAGCGCGCGGCGCAAGCTGTCGATCAGCTCTTCGCCGGCTGCCGGCGGCTGGCTCGATTGCTCGAGATAGCCAAACATGTTGCGCACGGCACCGGTCGCCGACAGGATGACGTCCATCACCTCCGACGAAATGACCAACTCGCCGTTGCGTAGCTTGTCGAACAGGTTTTCGGTCAGGTGGCACAACTCCACCAGATGGGTTGCCGCCAGAAATCCGGCGCCACCCTTGATGGTGTGAAACCCGCGGAAAATCTCGTTCAGCAGGCCCGGATCGTCCGGCGCCCGCTCGAGGTCGACCAGCTTGTTGTCCACATCGGACAGCAAGTCGCCCGCCTCGACGAGAAAGTCCTGCAGGAGGTCTTCCATTCCGGCGAAATCACTCATTGTTCTCGCTCCGTTCCACGTTCGACCGACACCTGTTCAGCATGTCGATACCGACTTGATCTAGTTTCAGAAACCCAGTGATTCGAGCAGATCGTCCACCTGCTCCTGACTGGTCACGACATCTTCACGCCCGTCGGAGGACACCACCGGGCCGTTCATCAACCCTTCGTCCGCCTTGCGCGCCGGTTTCTTGTCGACCGGTGCCGTCTCGATGAGCACGTTCAGCAACTGCGACTCGACCATCTGCGCCATGTCGACCACGCGTTTGATGACCTGGCCAGTCAGATCCTGAAAGTCCTGCGCCATCATGATTTCGGTCAGTTGCGCATTGGTGTTCTGGCTGTCGCTGGCGGCGGCGCCAAGAAAGTCCCGCGTCTTCGCGGCCAGTGCCTTGAACTCTTCGGGCGACAATTCGTTGGCGAACAGCTTGTCCCACTGCCCTTTCAGCTCGGTCGCGCCACTTTCGATGCGATCCTGCATGGGTTTCGCGATATCGGTGGCGTTGAGCACCTTGCTCGCGGCCTGCTCCGTCATCTGCGCGATGTAGGTCAGCCGCTGGCGTGCATCAGGCATCACTTCGGCCGCATCCTGCAGCGCCTGGTCAAAGCCCAGTTCGCTCAGGGCGTCGTGTACTTTTCGGGTCATCTGTCCGATCTTCTGATACACCGCCTCGCTGCCTTGTTCACCTTCGGCAGCCGCGCCACCCTCGGACGCACTGCTCGCCATCGGCGCGGCCGCAGGCGCTTCCGCGGCCGGGGCTTCTACCTCGACTTCCGTCTCGAACTCCCCGGCGACGGAATCGAACAGATCCTGCAACTCGTCGGAATCAGCGCCGTCGCTGGATTTTGCCTCGACGACTTCGAGTTTCGGCTTTTCCTCCGGCGTACCGGAGATACTGTCAAACAGGGCCTGCAGATCGTCTGAGTCCCCTGCTTCATCGAACTTCATACGCTTGGTCATGGTCGGCCTCCCATCGGTTGTTGGCGTTCAGGCGGCCGCCTGTTTCCCCATTTTTTCGAAGATCTTTTCCAGCTTTTCGTTCAAGGTCGCTGCCGTGAAGGGCTTGACGATGTACCCGCTTGCGCCCGCCTGGGCCGCAGCGATGATGTTTTCCTTCTTTGCCTCAGCGGTAATCATGAGTACCGGCAAATCCTTGAGATTCGGCGTCTTGCGAATCGTCTGCAACAAGGTCAGTCCGTCCATGTTGGGCATGTTCCAGTCGGTGACGACGAAGTCGAAACTGGCCGAGCCAAGCTTTTGCAAGGCGACGACGCCGTCTTCAGCCTCATCCACGTTGGTGAAGCCCAGCTCCTTGAGCAGGTTGCGCACGATGCGTCGCATGGTCGAAAAGTCATCGACGACGAGAAATTTCATGTTGGGATCTGCCATAGTTTTCTCCGGTGTTCCGGTTTATTTCCTTTCGCCCGATACCGCTCAGCGATTGCGCAGCAAGAGCGGACGCAGCGTGTCCGCCAGATTGTCAGCATCGAATTTGGCCACGTAGGCGTCGACACCCACGCGCTTGCCCATCGCCCGGTTGGCTTCGGACGAGAGCGACGAGTGCATCACCACGGGGATACCCTCGAAACGCACGTCTTCCTTGATATTGCGCGTCAGCACATAGCCATCCATCTCCGGCATTTCGGCATCGACCAGAATCAGGTCGACTTCTTCGCGCAAGGGGCGCTCGCAGGCCTGCGCATGCTTGGCCATGCCTTCCAGGCGGGTCCAGGCTTCCAGTCCGTTCTGCGCATGCTTGTGCTTGACGTCCAGCTTGTCTAGCACCTCCGCGATCTTCTTGCGCGCGACCGCAGAGTCGTCGACAAAGAAGATATTCACGTCGTGCGGCGCACCCAGCGGCGCGATATTGCCGATGATGGCTTCGCCGAAGGTGTTGGCGAGAATGGTCTCGACGTCGAGAATCGACACCAGGGTGCCGTCTGCCAGCTCGGTAATGGCGGTGATGTAGCTGTGAATGCCGGATGAAACGTTCTCGGGCGTGCGCACCTTGTCCCAATCGACACGGATGATGCGATCGACCCCCTCGACCAGAAAGCCGAGTGTGCGCTTGCTGTATTCGGTCACCATCATCGATTGCCCCTGGCCATCGGATGGACTGCTCAAGCCAAGCACCTTGCCCAACTCGAGCACGGGGATGACGTTGCCGCGCAGGGAAATCAGCCCCTCAACGCCCGTCGGCATGTTGGGCGCCTTGGTAATGAACGGTGTGCGCGACACTTCGCGCACCTTGAAGACATTGATCCCGAAGGTCTCGCCGGTACCGAGCGAGAACAGCAGAATCTCCATGCGGTTCGAGCCAGCCAGCTTGGTGCGGGCATCCACATCGTCCAGAAGGTTCTTTTCGGCCGCTTCGAGCGCGGCGTTCATTTTGGTGGTTGCAAGATCACTCATCGTTGCGCTTCCTTCCGTGTTCAGGCGGCTGCCGCGTCTTCATCGAGCTGCGCGAGCAGGCGACGAAGCGTCGAGGACAGGCGTTGGGGCTCGAATTTGGGCACATATTCATCAACACCGACCGACAGCCCCAGCTGCTGGTTGGACATGCTCGACAGCGAGGAATGCATCAGCACCGGAATGCCTTCGAAACGCGGATCCGACTTGACCCGTTTGGTCAGGATGTAGCCATCCATTTCCGGCATTTCGATGTCCGTGAGAATCACGCGAACCAGATCCTTGACCTTGCGGCCGGTACTTTCGGCAACGGTGGCAACCTTGACCAGTTCTTCCCAGGCCATGCGTCCATTGACACAGGCAATGCCTCGCGCGCCAAGCGCCGAGAGCGTGCGTTCGATCTGGTTGCGGGCCACGGAGGAGTCATCGGCATACAGCACGGTGACGTCCTGATCCTCGAGCGGGGTGATGCCCTTGAAGAGGTATTCGTCGTCGATACCCGAGGTTTCGGAGAGCACTTTTTCGACATCGAGCATCATCACCAACTCGTCGTTGGCCAGCTCGGTGACGGCAGTGACCAGCCCGCCGAGTTTGGCGACGAGCATGTCGGGCGGCACCCGCATCTGCGACCAGTCCAGCCGCAGGATGGTGTCGACCGCTTCGACCAGGAAGCCCTGGGTGTGGCCGTTGTACTCGGTCACGATCATGATCTCGCGTTTGGTCTCGGTGCCGATGCCGGTGTATTTGGCCAGATCGACGACCGGCACGAGCGCGCCGCGCAGGCTGACCATGCCTTCGACCGAAGAGGGCATCTCCGGCGCCGCGGTGATCTGCGGCGTACGCATCACTTCACGCACCTTGAACACGTTGATGCCGAAGGTCTCCCGGCGACCCGTGCGTGAGTCCTCGCCGAGCGAGAACAGCAGAATCTCCAGTTTGTTTGTCCCCGCAAGGCGGGTCCGGGCATCGATGTTTTTCAGCAAATCCGACATTTTTTTCTCTCCGACGGCGTGCATGACTCGCATCACGACGGGCACGCGCTAAGCCGCAATCAATAGTAATTACGGCAGGGTTCCAAACTTCCTTTAGGCGCGATACCCGATCCGGAGACCACCCCAGTGCCGACCATTGACATAGACCGGAGATGAGACGTCGTGCATGATTTCGCCGGTATCGCGGCGGTAGGTCTGAATCAGGAATGCAAGCTCGTGCGCGCCGCACTGCTTGCCGACCGGATCGTCAAAAATCCGCTTCGATCGGTTGCCGACGAAATCCTTCTCGTAGTCGCCGGTCAGCGGCTGGCTAAACGCGTTGTTGTGAGTCGGCACATAGCCGCGCGTATCGCAGCCGATGGCATACACCACATCTTTGCTGTCACCGAGAATGGCTTCCTGAATCGCCGGGAAGATCTCATCGGTCAGCTTGTCGAAGCGGGTCGTGTATTTCTGCGGTTTGGTATTGGGGATCGGCTCGTAGTGCATGTCGAACAGTGCAGACTGGTCGATGCGCCCGGAAGCAATGGCGTTCTCCAATGCTTCGCCCAGGCGCTTGGCCCCGGCAACCGCGAGGTCGGGGACCTGCTCGTGCGTTCTCATCGCAGCCTCGCCCGCCGAGCCGAGTCGGAACACGTTGCTGATCTCGTGCAGGTTTGCCGCCAGGCTCTCGAGACGACGGGCTTCCGCCTGCGTGCTCGAAGCGCCTTCGGTATTGCGCTCGACCATGCTGATGATCTCGCGCACGTTGGCGACAACGCCGTCCGCTTCACGGCTTTGCTGGTTGATCGAGGTGGCGATGGCGTCAATCTTCTCCATCGTCTCGGTCGCGCCCACATTGATCTTGTCCAGCGCCTCGGCAGCCTGACGTGCCAGATCGGCACCGGATTGCGCCTGATCGCTACCGGCTCGGATCGAGCCGATGGCGCTGCGGGTTTCTTCCTGGATCGCTTCGATCATGGTGCTGATTTCGGTCGTCGCCGTCGAGGTCCGCTCGGCCAGCTTGCGCACCTCGTCAGCCACCACCGCGAATCCGCGGCCCTGCTCACCGGCACGCGCCGCCTCGATGGCGGCATTCAGTGCCAGCAGATTGGTCTGGTCGGCAATTTCGCGGATGACTTTGACGATGCCGCTGATCGCTTCGGAACGTTCGCCCAGCGCACCGATAACCTGCGCCGATTGTTCGACCGATCGCGCAATGCGCTCGATTTCTTCCGATGCACGAGTCACGATCTGGCCGCCTTCCATCGACAACTCACGTGCCTGCTGCGCGTTTTGCGCCGTCTGACTCGCGTGGTCGGCCACGGCATTGACACCCGCGGTCATCTCTTCGATGGCGCGTGCCATGCTCTCGGACGCAGCACGCTGGGTCTGGGAGCCTTCCGCCACCATGTCGGCCTGGGAGGACATCTGGTCCGCCGACTCGGCCACACGGTTGGCATCGAAGATCACCTTGCCGATGATGCCCTGAAAGCTGCCCACCAGATCGTTGAAACGGTCGCCGCACAAACCCACCGGCCCGCTCCCGAGCTCGACACGGTGCGAGAGGTCACCCTGTTTGTACATGCGTACGAAGGCTTCACTGAGTAATGCAAGCGGAGCCGAAATACGCGCCTTGAAAAGAAACGCCAGCACGCCCGAAATAATCGCGCCCACCACAACGTGTCCAATCACGAGCGTGACCGAAATACTGGCGCCACCGATGGCAGCGACGGCCACGCCTGAGGCGGCAATCGCGGCACAGATCAGTGCCCACACCAGAACCATACCCATATTCGAATCCTCCACCGGTTCAGCTAGAAAGGCGTCGATCTCTTTGGATGCTCCTCACGCCGTTATGCGGAATTACGGTCAGGTGACAGGTTTCTTTAGGGCTGAAGTCGGCCAGATGCAAAAGAACACACGGGCCGTAGGCGATTCGGGAAAAAAACAAGGCCGCCCGCCCGGTAGCGGGGCGGACGGCCTTGCATCGTCGTTTTTGCCGAGCCCAAGCCTGGGCCCGGAGCACATCAACTGATGGCGAACAGTTTGCCGAAATTTGCAATATCGAGCACCTGACGCACGCTGCCGCGCGCATTGACCAGGCGCACCTCGCGGTTGCTCGATTTGGCCTTGTCGCGCAGCATCAGCAACATGCCCAGCGCCGAACTGTCGAGATAGGCGACGTCACCCAGATCGACGTCCACGCGACCCTGCTGCTGCAGCGCCCGCTCGACACCATCGCGAAACTCCCGATGCGCGTTGAAATCGAATCGACCACCGAGCTTGAGCACGGCACATCCATCACCCTTGTTTACGGTCACGTCCATTGGTTCCCACCTCCTTAACTACCGATTATTCCTCGACTTCACATGAGTGAAGTCCGCGCGCCCGCGCTACCCCGTGCCAATTGGCCGAGAACGCATCGAGCGATGTCTTCAAGCGGCGCCACATCGACAGCCGCACCAAGCAGTGCCGCCTCGCGTGGCATCCCGTACACCACACACGAAGCCTCGTCCTGGGCAATCGTCCACGACCCGGCTTGCCGCATGGCGAGCAATCCTTTTGCACCGTCCTTGCCCATGCCGGTGAGCAACACGCCCACGGCGGCACGCCCGACCTGCTGCGCGGCGCTCTCGAACAGCACGTCGACCGACGGCCGATGCCGGTTGACCGGTTCCGCCTTGGTGAGCTCGCAACGATATCTTGCGCCTTGTTTGCCCAGCATCAGGTGCGAATGCCCGGGGGCCAGATAGGCGCAGCCCGGTTCGATGATTTCACCATGCTCGGCCTCCTTGACGCGCACGGCGCACAGACTGTCGAGCCGCTGCGCAAAGGAGCGGGTAAACATCTCCGGCATGTGTTGCACGATCAATATTGGCGGGCTCTGCGCCGGAAAGCGCGCCAGCACTTCGCGAATCGCTTCCGTCCCGCCGGTCGAAGCGCCGATACACACGAAGCGCTCACTCACCGCTTGCGCGGGCAAGGGCGGCAGTACAGGACGGCTGGTCGGCTGCACATCTCGAAAGCGCGCCACTCGCGCCTTGTAGGCCGTACGAATCTTGTCGCATATTTCGTCCGCCGAGGCCGCCAACGCGACCGAATCATTGGCACGCGGCTTGGCCACCACTTCGACGGCACCGAGCTCCAGCGCCTTGATGGTCGACTCCGAACCGGCCGCGGTCAGACTGGAAATCATCACCACCGGCATGGGGCGCAGACGCATGACCTTCTCGAGAAACTCCAGCCCCCCCATGCGCGGCATCTCGATATCGAGTGTCAGCACATCGGGCAGCGTCGACTTGATCAGTTCTCGCGCCACCAGCGGGTCGGGCGCACACCCGACCACGGTCATGTCCGGCTGGTCGCCGATGACCTTCTGAAGCAGCGCCCGAATCAGGGCCGAATCGTCGCAGATGAGAACCTTGATCGTCATCGTTCCGCACTCATCCAAACAGCTCCACATCACCCGAAATCGGCTCGCCACTGAGCCGTTCGGCGTATTCGCGCTCACGCTCGATCACGGTGTCGTTGCGCATGCGCATCATTTTCTTGAGCATCACCCGACCCGAGGCCGGGAAGTAATACACCTTGCGCGGATACACGTCGAGCAGATCTTCGGCCGCCACCGGAATGCGCTCATTGGCGAGATAGTCGCGCACAAAACTCACATTGCGCGTTCCCACCTCGCTGCCCGCGAGGGAAGCGAGCACGCGCCCGCCGCCGAATATCTTCGCTTCCAGATCCTCGCGCCGGGCGCCGAGCTTGAGCAAGTGGTTGATGAGCACTTCCATTGCGTAGGCACCGTAGCGCGCCGACGGCGAATAGGTTTCGTCGTCTCGCCCGCTCGGCAGCATGAAGTGATTCATCCCCCCCAGGCCCTTGGTCCGGTCCCGGATGCAGGCCGACACGCACGACCCCAACACCGTCACAAGCACCATGTCGGAGGTGGTCACAAAGTACTCGCCGGGCAACACCTTGACGGCATCGGAGCCAAAGATACGGTCGTAGTACCGATTCGTCGCCAAGTGCTCGGTGAAAGTACGGTCTTCACTCGCCGGCATCACTACGCTCATATACCGTCCGACCGCGAGAGCGGAACAACTCCGCGCAATGCAGGAAGCTTTCCGAATGGCCCGCGAACATCAGGCCATCGCGCCGCAGCAAGGGCACAAAGCGCTGCAGTATCTTGCGCTGCGTTTCCTTGTCGAAATAGATCATCACGTTTCGGCAGAAGATGAAGTCCACCGGCCCTTCGACCGGGTAGCTCGCATCGAGCAGATTGATCCGCCGGAATTGAATCATCTGCTGCAGTTCCGGGCGTATGCGCGCAAACCCCTCCTGGGTGCCCTTGCCCCGCAGGAAGAAGCGCTGTTTGCGCTCATGCGACAGGCGATCGATACGGTCGGTCTTGAACACACCGTCCTGTGCCTGCTTGAGCACGTTGGTATCGATATCGCTGGCGAGAATCTGCACCGGCGGGTTCAGCGTGTCGAAGGCCTCGCAGGCCGCAATGGCAATCGAATAGGGTTCCTCGCCGGTCGAGGCCGCCGCGCACCAGATCTTGATCGGCCGCTGCTCGGACATCTGGCGCAGTCGTGCGGCGAAGATGTCGAAATGGTGCTCTTCGCGGAAGAAGGACGTGAGGTTCGTCGTCAGCGAATTGGTGAATGTCTCCCACTCCGTTTCGTCGCGCTCCAGCCGCGCGAGATAGTCGGAAAAGGTCTTGTCTCCGCACACGCGCAGGCGCCGCGCCAGCCGGCTATAGACCATGTCCTGCTTCAGTTCAGAGAGCGAAATGCCGGCATGATCGTAGATCAGCTTGCGAATCTTCTGGAAGTCCGCCGTCGTGAAGTGGAACTCGCGCCCAGCCGCATTGGCGGCAGACTCGGACGCGTTGCGCGATTTGAGGCTGGTTAGTGCCTCTGACATGGCACGCCGCGCTTCACCAGCGTCGGGGTGCTTGGGCGGACGCACGCGATTTTCCACGGTCAGAACTCCTCCCACTCGTCATCGGCATCCATTCCGCTCGCCCGTTTGACCTTGGGCAGCGGTGCCGACTGGTCGTGCTTCGGGCGAGCCGCCTGGCGAACCGGGAAATTCGACACCTTGGCGCTGGCCGCCTCACGCGGCGCACTTTCCGTCGACGAGGCGGCCAGTTCGGCTTCTTCGGCTTCGGACAGGCGGAAGATGGCAACCGCCTGAACCAGCGACTGCGCCTGATCTTCGAGACTCTCCGCTGCTGCGGCCGCCTGTTCGACGAGTGCCGCGTTCTGCTGCGTCACTTCGTCCATCTGCGACACCGCGTGGGTAACCTGTCCGATACCCTCGCTCTGCTCCTGAGAGGCATCCGAGATATCGGTGACCAGCGCGGTCAGGCGTTTGAAGTTTTCGACCACCTCTTGCATGGTCTGACCGGCGTCGTCCACCAGGGTCACGCCGCTCTCGACCTTGTCGGAAGAATCCGCGATCAGCGTCTTGATCTCCTTGGCGGCCTGGGCGCTACGCTGCGCCAGCCCCCGCACTTCGGAGGCCACCACCGCGAAGCCACGCCCCTGCTCGCCGGCGCGTGCCGCTTCGACCGCGGCGTTGAGCGCGAGAATGTTGGTCTGGAAGGCGATCGAGTCGATCACCACGATGATGTCCGCAATCTTCTTGGACGACTCGCGGATGGCGTTCATGGTGTCGACCACTTCGACCATCTTGTCGCCGCCGGCCTCGGCCACCTGGTTCGACTTCTGCGCCAGCGAGTTGGCCTCGCGGGCACTGTCGGCGTTCTGGCGCACCGTCGCGTTGAGCTCTTCCATCGAGCTGGCCGTCTCCTCGAGCGAAGAGGCCTGCTCTTCGGTGCGGCGGGACAGATCAGCGTTACCGGCGGAGATTTCACCCGAGGCGGTGTTGATCGCGTCGGTCGACTCCTTGATCCGTCCGACCACTTCACGCAACCGCTCGACCGTGGTGTTGGTGTCTTCCTTCAACTGCGCGAAGGTGCCCGCGTAGTCGGCCGTGATGGTCGAGGTCAGATCACCTCGCGCCACGCTGTTGAGCACCGCCGCCACGTCGGTCAGACCCGACGAGATGATGCCCATCAAGCCGTTCAGGCCGTTGGAGAGTTTGAGGAAGAAGCCGCTCTTGCCTTCTTCCGGAATACGCTGCTCGAAGTCACCCTGACCGGCCGCTTCGACCAGGCTGGCCACTTCTTCCTCGACCGCCACTTCGGCCGTGCGATCCACCCACTCGACCGCCGTCCCCAGACGTGTGCCCTTCTCGTCCAGCACCGGCGTCACCGTCAGCGCGAAGGTACGGCCACCCATCTTGATGGTCGCACGATGGGTCTGCGTCAGCTTGGCCAGCATGGCGCGCTGGTGAGACGGATCCTTGTGGAACACGTCGATATTCGTCCCCATCAGATTCGCGGCGGAAAACTCCGGCAAATCGCGGCGAATGTCGTTCTCGGCAACCCGGAACATCTCGCCGATGGAACGGTTCATGTAGATGATGTTCAGATCACGGTCGGCGATCATCACGTTGGTGGCCACGTTGTCCAGACCGATCTTGATCCGCAACGTCTCTTCGGCGGAGCGACGCGCCTCGCTCATGTCGAAGCCGACCTTGATCTGCATGGACTTGGCGGCGCCGAGAATCAGCCCCATTTCATCCTTGCGCGAGCCATCGATCGGCGTATCGAGCTGACCGGAGCTCATTTCGAGCAAGGCCTGATGCACGGTTTCGACCGGCTTGAGCACGATGCGCAGCAGCATGATCACGGTAGCCGCCGCCATCAGTATGCCCACCACGCAGATCGCCAGCATGATGCCGAACAAGAGGTCACCATTCGCCATGGCCGATTCGATGTCATTGCCGGCAGACGCGATCTGCAAATCGATCAGCTCGCTGACCTTGCCGGAAACCGGGTCAATTGCCGGATACAGCGAGTCGATGGTGTATTTCGCCAGCGCCGGGCCGTCCTGACGGCGCATCAAATCCTTGATCTGCGCAACCGAGAGATCGGCCTTGCTCATCAGGCGCTCGACCTCGGCAACCAACGCGGCCTCCTCCTCGCTATGCGATACCTTGGAGAATTTCGCCCAGGACTCGGCAATGCGCTTTTCCGCGGTCTCGATATTGCGCAGACCTTCGGCGTAGCTGAAATTGCCATTACGCGTCTGGTGCGTCGTGTCGACGATATTGACCGCGTACATGTCGACCGCCACCTTCAGGTCCTTGAGTGGCACGAGGCGCTGTTCATATATGTTCTGGATCGCGCCGTCCTGGCTCTCCATGCTGATCAGGCCGACCATGCTGATCAATACCATGAGCGCCACGAGCGAACCGATCAGCCCGTAAATCTTCTTGCGGATACTCCAGCCGGCCAGCATGCCCGCGACCGAAAAACCGCTCTTGACCACGGCGCCGTCCTGAATCTTCAGGCCCTTCGCCTTGCCGTCGCGGAACATCTGGTAGGCGCGGCCCACTTCGTCAACCGTCTGACGATCGGGCTTCGAGCGTACCGACATGTAGCCCACCACCTGGCCGCGCTCGCGCACCGGCGTGGCGTTGGCTTTCACCCAATAGAAGTCACCGTTCTTGCAGCGGTTCTTCACATACCCGGTCCACGGGCGCCCCTCCTTGAGCGTGCGCCACAGATCCTCGAAAGCCTCCGGCGGCATATCCGGATGCCGCACGATGTTGTGCGACTGGCCGATCAACTCGGCTTCCGAGAAACCGCTGATTTCAACGAAATCGCGGTTGATATAGGTGATCTGACCTTTCAGATCGGTCATCGAGACGATGGAATGATCGTCTGTCAGTACCACCTCGTGGTCTGTCACGGGCATGTTGATCTTCATGGTGTCACTTCCTCATCGTTGAGCGCCTGACCACACTGCTGACGCCTGAGCGTGCGTGGGTCGAGCATCTTTCAATCACCGGCTTCGAATGGCGCCGACATGCGGCCTGCCACTGCGTCCGGATCACTCGTACAGCCGGTTCAGGCCGCCTCGTCCATCAGCGCCATCTCTTCGGACAGCATGAGTCTTTCAATCTCGACCACGATCAACATTCGTGTATCGAGCGTTCCCAGACCGAGAATGAAATCCGCCCCGACCTGACTGGAAAAATTCGGTGCCGGGCGAATGGTTTCGTTGTTGAGCGCAATGACATCGGAAACACTGTCAACAACGATCCCGACCACCCGCTCACCCAGATTGAGAATGATCACCACCGTGAATGGCGTGTATTCGACGACGCCGACACCGAACTTGATGCGCAGGTCGACAATCGGAACGATGGTGCCGCGCAGGTTGATCACGCCCTTGATGAATTTGGGCGCGTTGGCAATCGCCGTCACCGCGTCGTATCCACGAATCTCCTGAACCTTCAAAATATCGATGGCATATTCCTCGTCACCCAATTTGAATGTCAGAAATTCCTGGACAACACCGCTGTCCTCATCTTCCGGTGTTCCCTGAGCCGCGCCCTGAACCGAGTCCTGAACCGCGTCGTTAGTGGCTTGCATCATCCCTCTCCGAGAAACTTCTCTTACCCTTCAACGGCAGTGCTTTCGGCGCCTGAAGGGTGCGAATCGGTGAAAATTCAAAAAAAACGGCCCGATCAGGGCCGTTGAACTTGCAAGCAAGGAGACAACCGTAAGAAACGTAAATCAGGCCGCCACCGCGAGGCGTCGCCGCGCGCCGTCCACGAGCCCGGGTGCGTCCAGAATCATCGCCACGCGACCATCTCCCATGATGGTTGCGCCCGACAAACCGGCAACGCGGCGGAAGTTCGCTTCGAGCGACTTGATGACCACCTGGTGCTGGCCGACCAACTCGTCGACAAACACCGCGGCCTTCATGCCATCCGCTTCGAGCACGACCATGATGCCTTCGGTCCAGTTGGTCTGGCCGCCGGCAATACCGAACTGCTCATGCAGGGGCACGACGGTCAGATATTCGCCGCGCACCTGGATCAGGCGATCCACGCCGGAGACCGATCGCACCATCTCGTTGGTCGCCTGCAGCGACTCGACCACATAACTGAGCGGAATGATGTAGGTTTCATCCCCCACCCTGACCGACATGCCATCGAGAATGGCCAGCGTCAGCGGCAAGCGCACGGTCATGCGGGTGCCGATGCCGGTCATCGATTCGATTTCGACGCGCCCGCCCATGGCACCGATGTTGCGCTTGACCACGTCCATGCCGACACCGCGGCCGGACACTTCCGTCACCGTGGCCGCCGTCGAGAAACCCGGCTCGAAGATCAGCTGCCACACTTCGCCATCGGTCAGGCTGTCCGGCGCTGGCAGGCCACGCTCGCGCGCCTTGGCGAGAATTCTGTCGCGATCGAGCCCCGCGCCGTCGTCACCCACTTCGATGACGATGTTGCCTCCTTGGTGGGAGGCCTTGAGCGTAATCGTGCCCGTCTCGGGTTTGCCGGCGGCGCGTCGCGCGTCGGGCATTTCGATGCCGTGGTCGAGGCTGTTGCGCACCAGGTGGGTGAGCGGGTCGGTGATACGCTCGATCAAGCCTTTGTCCAGCTCCGTCCCTTCACCGCTGGTCTTGAGCTCGACCTTCTTGTTCAGCTTGCGCGACAAGTCACGCACCACACGCGGAAAGCGCGTGAATACGGTCGAAATCGGCATCATGCGAATCGACATCACCGATTCCTGCAGATCGCGGGTGTTGCGTTCGAGTTGCCCCAGGCCCGTCATCATGCGTTCGAAAACCACCGGGTCCAGCTCGCTGGCCGATTGCTGCAGCATGGCCTGGGTAATCACCAGCTCACCCACCAGATTGATCATCTGATCGACTTTTTCGACGCTCACACGAATGGAGGTGTCGACATTGGCCGGCTTGGCCTTGGCCCGATTGGCCGGCTCCGCTTGCGTTTTCGCGGGGGTGCTCACCGTGGCTTTCTGAGTGGACGCCGGCGGCGACTTTTCAGCCGCATCGGACGGCGCATCAAACAGACCGAAGCCTTCGTCCTGCGCGGCGTCTTGCGACGGCGCAGCGGCGGCGGGCGTGTCAAACAAACCGAAGGCGCCGTCGTCGGCGCTATTCTCCGGTTCGTGCACGGCGTCTGCCACCGGTGTATCTGGCTCGTCCGCCTCGAACAGGCCAAAACTCTCGTCGGATTCAGCCGCAGCCGCCGAGTCTTCCTCGAACAAGCCAAAGGCGTCGTCCGATGCGGATGCGACTGCACCGCCGTCATCCACGGACTCGACGCGCACCGAGTCCGGCTCGGCAACGAAATCGATGGTGCCCTGCAAGGCGTCGACCGACAGTTCGGTACGCACGCGCAAATGCCATGTGCCATGTGGTGCTTCGAGCGGTGGTTTCTCGACCACTTCGACCGTCCCCACACGGCCAAGCTCTTCGAGCATGTTGTCCAGCAGATCGCGTTGCCCGGCGACATTCGCCTCCGGCACGAAACGCACATCCAGTGTGCGCACCGCATCGCCGCCATCGCTCGGTGCGTCGGCGGCGGACGATTCACTGGTGGTGCCCGAATCAATCGCCTTGCACAGCGCGTCGAGCCGTTCGCACACGTCCTTGGCCGCGGCCGTATCGGCGGCGCCCTCGCCCTTGTGCGCGTCGAGCAGGTTGCGCAACACGTCGCCGGCCACCAGGCAGGCATCGACCATATCCGTGGTCAACGCGGCCTCGCCCTTGCGCACGCGGTCGAGCAGGGTCTCCATGACATGGGTCACTTCCATCATGTCGTCGAAACCGAAGGTACCGCTCGAGCCTTTGATCGAGTGCGCCGCACGGAAAATCGCGTTCAGATCTTCTCCGTCCGGCGCGTTGACGTCGATCGCAACGAGCAGGGACTCCATAGCGGCGAGGTGTTCGTCGGCCTCGTCGAAGAAGACCTGATAGAACTGACTCATGTCGATGGCCATGGCCTACTCCCGAACCGTGTTCATTGAGGGTCGCTTGTGCGTCCGGATCAGCCGATGACTTTCTTGACCACTTCGATCAACTTGTTCGGATCAAAGGGTTTGACCAGCCAGCCGGTGGCGCCGGCGGAACGCCCCTGCGACTTCATGGTGTCCGAGGACTCGGTGGTCAGCATGAGAATCGGCACACTCTGGTAGGCCGGCAGACCGCGCAGGGACTTGATGAGCGTCAGCCCGTCCATGCGTGGCATGTTCTGGTCGGTAAGCACGAGGTTGAAAGGACGACCCTTCGCCTTGTCTAGGCCGTCCATACCGTCAGCCGCTTCGACCACGTCGTAGCCAGCGCTCTTGAGGGTGAAGGACACCATCTGTCGGATGGAGGCGGAGTCATCGACTGCGAGTACGGTCTTGCCCATATCGGTCTTCCTGTGAGTTGATTCGTTCGGCTCAGAACAATTCGATATCGCCGCTATCGACGCTATCGGCTTGTTTGACTGGGTTGGTTTCGGCGAACTCGGCCAGTTCGTCCAGCGAATGTGCAATGCCCGTCAATTTCGTCGACAACACGTCCAGCGTGTAGTCGTCGTGCGGATGCGAGACCTCGCGCGCAACCTCGCCGACGCCGTTGACGGCGACACGCATGCGCGACAGTCGCTCGGCAACATGGCCCAGCAACTGGGACACCATGTCCTGGAACTGCAGCGCGGTCACGGCCTGCCCGACTTCGCGTTCCATCACCCCGGTATGCGACGACAGGCGCTCCATGGCCACGGTACGCTTGGCGTTGATTCTGTGGATCCCGCCGAGCACTTTCTCGACCTGCACTTTGGACTGAAGCGCGAAGTTCATATCCTGCGAGGCCATGCGCTCGATCGCCGATTCGGTATGTTTGACCGCCTCGAGCATGGTGCCCATGGTTGAGGAAATCTGTTCGCTGAACTGCGTCGTGCGTCCCGACAGATCGCGCACCTCGTCGGCCACGACCGCAAAACCCCGTCCCGCCTCGCCGGCACGCGCCGCCTCGATGGCCGCATTCAAGGCCAGCAGGTTCGTCTGTTTGGCGATACTGCCGATTTCGGCGAGGATGCCGTCGACCTGACGCGCCCGCTGCGCGATATCGTCGGTCAGTTCGACCAACTCCATGCCCAGCTTGCTGTTGGAGATCACGCTGTCGACAATGCGCTGCATGGTCGCCGACGTGGTGGTGACAAATTCGTCGAAGTTGATGCGCTCCGAGTCCTCATCGTCCTGCGCATCCATGGCCATGATCGACAGGGCGATCTCGCGCTGCTGGCTGGTGGTCTGGTGCATGCCCTGGAAACTGCCGGTCAACTGCTCGATGGCGTCGGACAGCACATGCAGCACTCGTTCAAACTCGCGTTCGATGTACTCGAACTGGATGTTGAACTCGCGTACGCAGCCGGAGAATGCCTGGTCGAACTCGGCGTCCGGCGAGACCCCGCGCGGTTCATCGGCATGCGCATTCAATGCGGGTACCGGCAACGGGCCGAACCAGATCAACGCAGCCCAGCCCGTCGCCGTCACGATCGGCGCAAGCCACGACAAACCCGACAACACCGTCGTCACCTGAAACACGCCCGCCACCACGGCCGTCCAGAGAACGCCTGCAATGACTTTACGGGTTGATGTACTAAGCATAATCAGGAACGCTCATTCAAGTTGGCTTGCATTGCGCTATATAACGTCAGCCGCCAAGGCGACTTTAGCCTTGCAATACACCACATCGTCATTCCCTTAGGGTGAGCGCTCATCGTTGCGAGGGTAGCGTGATACGGGGCCGCGGGCGGGCAGGCGGCGGGGTTGCGGGCTGCGCCATGCGCGCAGCGGGCGATGCCGGTGCGCCGGCCAGGTCCGGCCGACCATTCAAAGCGTCCACACCCCCTTGCAGTCGAGATTCGTCGAGCGGCGCACTCTGCTCGACATCCAGACGCCGGACGCCCCCCAATACCGCCTCTTCGGTTTTCTTGTTCATCACGATGATGCTGATGCGCCGATTGGTCGGATCGTACGGATCGTCCGGTTTGAGCGCGATGATGTCCGCCAGCCCCACCACACGAATCACCTTGCCGTCTTCCAGCCCGCCCGCCAGCAATTCGCGACGCGACGCGTTGGCGCGATTGGCCGACAGCTCCCAGTTCGAGAACCCGCGATTGCCGCCCGCGTACCCGGTGGCATCGGTGTGCCCGGAGAGGCTGATCCGATTCTGGACGCTGTTGAGTGCGCTGCCGATCGCCCGCAACAACTCCTGCGTGTAAGGCTGCAAGCGATCGCTGGACTGAGCGAACATCGGCCGGTTCTTCTCATCGACGATCTGGATGCGCAGCCCCTCGGAGGTGATATCCATGATCAG
Source organism: Rhodocyclaceae bacterium (assembly GCA_050293885.1). Classification (GTDB taxonomy): domain Bacteria; phylum Pseudomonadota; class Gammaproteobacteria; order Burkholderiales; family Rhodocyclaceae; genus Nitrogeniibacter. The sequence goes on from JBNKNO010000004.1 coordinate 63,723, forward strand.
CTGGTTCTTCATTGCCCGCAGGGTCGAGCTGGCCTCGATCAGCGCCTCGATCTGGCCTTTCAGATCCACCAACTGGGCGCGCTCTTGCTGCTCGAACTTGTAGGCATCTTCACCGCGGGTGATCTCCGAAGGATCCTTCGCCGCGTCGAGATTCACCGTTTTCTTGGCTTTGACATCGCCCCGCTTGACCTGCCCGACCGAGCGCGTCAGATCCTGCCCGCCGCCCTTGAGAATGCTGGAGCTGTCTCCCGAGCCACTACCGCCTTGCAGGCCGACCTTGAGCGGGTTCTGGAAGAATTCGGCGATGCCTTCCATGTCACCTTGCGCGGTCGAACCGAGCAGCCACATGAGCAGAAAGAAGGCCATCATCGCGGTCACGAAGTCAGCGTAGGCGATCTTCCACGCACCGCCATGGGCGCCGGCGCCGCCCTTCTTGATCTTCTTGACGACTATCGGTTGTTGGGTATCGTCACTCATTGCTGTTCAGCCGCGACCCCTCAGCCCTTGCGACTCTTGACGTCTTCTTCAAGCTCGATAAAGGTGGGCCGATCGGTGGAGAACAGCACCTTGCGGCCGAATTCGATGGCCACCTGCGGCGCGTAACCGTTCATGCTGGCGAGCAGCACGACCTTCATGCACTCGTAGATCTTGCCGCCCTCCTCGACCTTCTGCTCGAGCTGACCGGCAATCGGTGCGACAAAACCGTAGGAAACGAGAATACCGAGGAAGGTGCCGACCAGCGCGCCGCCGATCATCTTGCCGAGCACGGCGGGCGGCTGGCCCACCGAGCCCATCACGTTCACCACCCCCATCACCGCCACCACGATACCGAAAGCCGGCACCGAGTCGGCCACCTTGGACATCACGTGCGCCGGGCCATGTGACTCCTGGTGATGGGTTTCGATCTCCATGTCCATCAGGTTTTCGATTTCGAAGGCATTGAGGTTGCCGCCCACCATCATGCGCAGGTAGTCGGTGAGGAATTCCAGTGCGTGGTGATCGGCGGTGAAATTCGGATACTTGGAAAAGATCGGGCTCGATTCGGCGTTCTCGATGTCGCCTTCGATCGACATCAGCCCTTCCTTGCGCACTTTGGTGAGCAGCTCGTACATGAGCGCAAGCACGTCCATGTAGAACGCCTTGTTGTAGCTCGAACCCTTGAGTACCGAGGGCAGCGCACCCACCGTGGACTTGACGGCCTTGGCGCCATTGCTGGCGACGAATCCGCCGATGGTCAGCCCCACGATGGCGATGTATTCGGTCGGCACCCACAGCGCCGCCAGCGAGCCGTGGATGGCGTAGGTGCCGACGGATGCGGCGAGCACGATGACGTATCCGATGATGAGAAACATCGCAACTACCCTTGTTTTTTTAGGTCGATCTGGCGGGGTTCGATCTGCCCGCCGGCGGCGGCGCGAATTGATGGCCGTTCCACACTCCTGCTATCGACCTTGCCAAGCGAAACTTGAGCGCCTGCGGCGCTCAAAGCCGCGCCGCGCGGACCGGGCAAAAAAAAACCGCCGGATAAACCGGCGGCTTGGAACCCCTTGCTGAGCAAGGAGGAGGTCAGACCATGGCAGTGCTACGATCAGAAACACCTTTGCGGGAGCGGCGACCCTTTCCGGCCCGCGAAGGCATGTTGCAAAGACCACATACGTATTCATGCGTCGGGTCATACGCATGCGCGACGTAGTGTCCACCGCAGCAAGTGCAGGTGGCCTGTTGCAGCAAGTCGGCATCGAAGAAGCGCACCAGCGTCCACGCACGCGTGAGACTGAGCACTTCGTCGAGATCCTCGGCCTCGATGTGATCCTGATACAGGCGGAAGGCCTTCAGGATGGCGTCGAGATCATTCAGCCCGGCTTCGGTCTTCATGAACCGGAAGAAGGACATGAACAACGAGGAATGTACATTCGGCTGCCAGGTCATGAACCAGTCGGTCGAGAACGGCAGCATCCCCTTCGGGGGCGAGACACCACGAACTTCCTTGTACAGCTTGAGCAGGCGTTCGCGGGAGAGTTTGGTTTCCGATTCGAGCATCTGCATGCGCGCGCCAAGGCGGATCATGTCGACCGCGCGCTGGATGTCTTCGGCTTCGGCAAGTACGGTTTTGTTGCGCATGACGTTCGCTCCGGTCGCTCAGGCGAGCGTTTCAACCGGCCGACCGGCCGTAATGATTGCAGCATGTAACGACGAGGTTGCCGCGTCGCGCCCTTTGCCGGTCAGCATGCCGACCAGTGCGCTATCGTCAAAACGGAAGCGGCAAAGCACCATCTGCGTACCCGCCATGCGAGCGATCTGCGCGGTGCTCAGACTTTCGAGCATTTCCGCCACGTCGCCGGCAATTCCCAGGCGGAACATGGCAGCTTCGCGATCTTCCCGCACCATTTGCTGGGCGAGCATCAGATAGGCAAGATTCAGTTCCCTGATTTCTTCCTGCATGTCTGCGCTTTTCATCCGGACCTCCTTCGTCGCGCTGTGTCGCGCTTGTCTGCATCGTGGGGGTCATTTTGCTCGGAGGCAGAAATTGCCGCTATCGGCGCGGTTTGTAAGTTGCTGTAACAAGCCTCTTACCTTGGCGTGTAGGAAAAATTCCTACACGCAGGGCTTTCAAACCATGCTGAATCGATAGCAAACAGGCGAGCGGCGAGCGCGCTCAGTGCGAAACGTCAGGCGCATCCTGCTGTTCAAGCCGATCGAGCAGCAGCGAGAACTCCATCGGACGGCCGTAGTAGTAGCCCTGGAAGAACTCACACTTCTCGCGCTTGAGCAGTTCGACCTGCTCCAGGGTCTCGACACCTTCGGCAATGGTCGAGCGGCGCATGCTGTGCGCCAGGGCAATGATGGCGCGGACGATCGCCGCGTCTTCTTCGTCCACGCACAGGTCGCGGACAAAGGATTTGTCGATCTTGATGACGTCGAGCGGAAAACGCTTGAGGTAGGACAGCGACGAATAGCCGGTGCCGAAATCGTCCACCGAGATACGCACGCCCATGTTGCGCAAGGCGCGCAGCATGCCCGCCGTCGATTCGGCGTCCTGCATCAGAGAGGACTCGGTGATTTCGAGCATCAGCGCCTCGGGGCGCAAGGTGGTGCGTTCCAGCGCGTCGCGCACCGATTCGAGCAAGCGGGGCTGACCGAACTGCATGGCCGATACGTTGACCGAGACGTGCATGTCGGTAAAGCCCGCCTGATGCCATGAGCGACAACAGCGTGCCGATTCGTTCAGCACCCAGTCACCGATGTCGACAATCAGCCCGGTTTCGTCGGCGATGGCGATGAAGCGATCCGGCGCAACCCGTCCCAGGCGCGGGTGGTTCCAGCGCACCAGCGCCTCGGCACTGACAATGCGGCCGCTGCGCGCCTCCAGCACGGGCTGGAATTCGAGAAACAACTCCTTGCGCTCGACCGCATGACGCAGGTCGGCCTCGAGCGCGACACGCTCGGCGGAGGCCGCGTTCATGGTGCGATCGTAAAAACGGAAATGGTTGCCGCCATTGCGCTTGACCTGCGCACTGGCGGTCTCGGCATTCATCAGCAGGTCGTACACTTCGGTACCGTCGGTGGGCACCAGCGATATGCCGATGCTCGGCGTGAGGAACAGCTCGATGCCGTCCTTCATGAACGGCGCGTCGAAGACTTTCCCGATCCAGCGGGCAAAGACTTCGGCGCTGGCGCGCTCACCGATGCCCGGCACGAAGACGCCGAACTCGTCGCCCCCCAGCCGCGCAAGAAACACGTCCGATTGCAGCACCTCCGACAATCTCGCACTCACCTGCCGGATGACTTCGTTGCCGGCCTCGTACCCGAAGCTGGCATTGACCCGCAGGAAGCGGTCGATGTCGATCACGAACAGCGCACCGCGTACGGTGCGGCCGCGTTGCAACGCATCGGTCAGCCAGTCGGCCACCTTGGCGCAGAACAGGTTCTGGTTGGGCAGGGTACTGAGTTTGTCGAAATAGGCCAGTTGCTGGATGCGGTCGTCGGCCTGACGCACCGCCCGGCGCGCTTCGGCACCGCGCAGCTCGCGCTCGATGACGGGCACCATGCGCTCGTACTGTCCCTTGGGAATGAAGTCGTGCACGCCGTCGTACATGGCAGACACGGCCAGCTGATCGCTGATGTGCCCGGAGTGCAGGATGAAGGGGATGTCGCGCCCGCTGCGCTTGAGCACTTCGAGGGCGGCAAGGGCATCGAAGCCCGGCATGTTGTGGTCGGAGATCACCAGATCCCACGACTCGGTCGCCAGCGCGGCCGCCATGTCGATTTCGCTGTCGACCCGCCGATAGTCGAGCGTCACGCCCCGCTGCGCCAACTCTGCCTGAAGCAGGAAAGCGTCATCTTCCGAATCGTCCACCACCAGTGCATGGATGGGCGCGTCAGGTCGGGGAGGGGCAGCGCTCAAAGTCATGAATGCAACTCGTTGAAGCAAGCGGTCTAACTACTTGGCATTAGCGGCATGAACCGGTGGAACTTGAGCCAGCGAGCCACCGTCCGTCGGCGCCTCCGAGCCGTCGAAACGCACCTCGCCCGCCTTGGCATGCTGCACCGTCGCCACCTGGTTTCTGCCCTGGGCCTTGGCCACGTAAGCCCCCTGGTCAGCACGTTTGACCATGGCATCGGCGTCGGTCATGGCGGGCTCCCGCTGCGCCACCCCGACACTGATCGTCACCCCGAGCCTGAGCTCATTGACGAGCACCTGCACACCCTGAACGGCTTGACGCAAACGCTCGCCGCAGCTCATTGCCGCATTCAGATCGGTGTCCGGGCACAGCACCAGAAACTCATCCCCGCCGGTCCGCGCAATCACGTCCTGCGAGCGCAGGCCAAGTTTGACGGCGTTCGACACCTGTCTCAGCACCGCGTCGCCGGCATCGTGGCCGTGAGTGTCGTTGATCTGCTTGAATTCATCGACGTCGATCACCATGCACGACAACGGCCGGCGCGAACGGGTGGCCGACGCCCACTCCTGGGCAATGCGATCGATCACGTAGCGACGATTGCGGAAACCCGTCAGCGGGTCGGTGAGCGCCACTTCCTGAAGACGACGATTGCTCACCGCCAGCTCGGCAGCAAAACGCCGGATTTCTTCCCGATCGTGCTCCACCTCTTGCTGCAGGCGAATGACCCGATGCCCGGCGCGCAATCGCGCCGCCAGCACACGGCTGCGAATCGGCTTGGTGACGTAGTCGTCCACGCCGTTTTCGAACGCCTCGATCAAGCGCTCGTCGTCTTCCTCGGTGGTGAGCAGCAAAATGTAGATTGACCGGCCGATACGTGTCAGACGCAAGGCGCGTGTCAGCTCGACGCCCCCCATCTCGGGCATGTGCGCATCGACGAGCATCATTTGCGGCTGCACTTCGAGCACCAGCTCCATCCCCTGGCGGCCGTCGTCGGATTCGAACACCGTATGTCCGGCCCGTTCGAGTACGCCGCGCAAGGTGTCGCGGACCGCGGCATCGCGCTCGATCACCACCACGCGCATCGGCACCGCACGTGAAGGCACGCAAGACGTCGCATCCTTGGGTTTTTCCGACGCGGCACGCACCGGCGACGCGAGCGCGCCGGGCACTGGCGCCTTGCCCGCGCGAACCAGCGGCGGAACATCCTGGGTCGCAACCTGCAGCAATCGGCCCCACTCCTTCCACTCGGTCACCACCGAATCCATCAGTTCGTCGATGGCCCCGGCGTCAAGGTTCATGCACCTGCCCAGCTCGTCGAGCGCATCGATCAGCGCAGGTCTCGCGGCCGAATCCGCCAGGCACACACGCGCCAGCCCCCGCGCCAGGCAAAGCGCACGCATCACCTGCAGTTCACGGCTGTCTTCCGCGAACGGCGCACCCGCGGGTGATTCGAAGTGGAACGCCGGTTCCTGGAACAGTCTCGGGATCCCCCAATCCGCCAGCATTGACGCCGTCAGTTCCCGGTGTGTCATGGCAAACGACTCATACTCCAGCGCGATCAAACCATCGGCGTCGCTCGCGCGCGAGCACACCAGCACTTCGCTGTAGTCCCTCGGAAACAGTGTCGCCAACGCCAACTCGCCAATGCGTGCGAGCAAGCCGGCGCAGAACATCTCGTCGGGTGGGGCGCACTGCAGCCGAGGCGCCAATTGCTGACAGGCAATCGCCATCACCAACGCGCCAGACCAGTAGCGGTCGTAGTCGAAGTGCTCGCAGCCACCGCCCCGATAGCTCGACAGCAGCGAAAACCCCAAGGCCATGTTCCGCACCGCCGGCAGCCCGATGAGCATCAATGCTTCCTGAACCGATGCCACCGGACGCACGGGCGACATGGCGGCGCTGTTGGCGGCCTTGACCAGGCGGCCGACAAAGGCAGGATCGGTCTTGATCACGCGTGCCAACTCGGCCAGCGAGAGGTTTTCCTTGCGTGTCAGGCGAATGATCGCCAGCGCCGCCCCCTTTGGGGAGGGCAGGTCGCCAGATGCCTTGAGCTGCTCGAACTGACTGATATCGATGGGGGGCAACATATGCGAGAGTCGTGCCGGTGAGTCCTGCCGCGCCTCCCATGCCGGAAGGCAATGAGGATGCATAACGGGCGCAAGTGCCCGCAACTTGAGGCCAAGCAGGCTGTCATCCCCTCATGCCATTGCACTGTCTCGACACGTCTCGCGAATATCGACTATCGACAAAAAACGCCTGCTAGAATGCCCACAGCCGGAGACGTTCATGAATTTCTGTTCAGCGTGTGGAGCATCGGTCAGCATTCGTATCCCGGATGGGGATACCCTGCCGCGCCATGTCTGCGACAGTTGCGGTGAAATCCACTACATCAACCCCAAGATGGTGGTCGGCGCCATCGCCGAATGGAACGACCAAATCCTCCTGTGCCGACGCGCCATCGAACCCCGGCACGGTCTATGGACGCTGCCCGCCGGTTTCATGGAGAACAAGGAAACCACCGCCCAGGCGGCCGCACGCGAAACGCTCGAAGAAGCCTGCGCGCACATTGAAGTCGGCGAGCCCTTCGCCATGGTCAGCATCGCGCACATCAGCCAGGTACACCTGTTCTTTCGCGCCAGATTGCTTGAGCCAAGTTATGCCCCGGGCGATGAATCGCTGGAAGTCGGGCTTTTCAGCGAAGCCGACATCCCGTGGGACACCCTCGCATTCCGCTCCGTCGCCCTCGCACTCGAACACTATTTCGCCGACCGCCGTCGCCAGGCGTTCGGCTTTCACGCAGACGACCTCGAATACGCCCCGGCACACATGTGAATCAAGGAACCAGATCAAGCATTCAGGTCTCTAATTGGTAATCGTCGACATCGTCGGCCACGATAGCGAGAGGAAGCGCACATCATGCAAGCGGCAGGAGTTTCGAAGGCGAGCCCCCTCCCCCCCATGCGCCGACGGCCGTGGATTCTCACGCTCGACGTCAATGGCCGGCCGCATCGCTGGGTCAGTTGGCAGGCCGCTTGCACCTACCATGCGCGCAACATGGTGGCCTGGTCGACCGGCGAACAGGCATTCCACATCTTCGGCGGCACCTGCCGCGTTACCGGCGAACGCTCATCCATCAGCAGCCAGAGCATCATCGCCATCAAGGGCCGGGCACTTCGCCCGGCCAGTTTTCGGCAAACGCCGCCACTGAGCAATCGCGAGTTGTTCCGGCGGGATCGCCAAACCTGTGCCTACTGCGGCACCACCCTGTCTGGCGCGCTGCTTACCCGGGACCACATCGAGCCGGTTTCGCGCGGCGGCAAGGACGTGTGGATGAACGTGGTCACCGCCTGCCGCCACTGCAACCAGAAGAAAGACAACCGACGCCCCGAACAGGCCGGCATGGCGCTGCTTTACGCACCGTATGTGCCGAACAAGGCCGAGTTCCTGATCCTGTCGAACCGCAACATCCTTGCCGACCAGATGGACTTCCTGCTGCAGCATCTGCCGCGGCAGAGCCGGGCCCGACAACTGAACGGCTGAACACCTGCCGCGCCCCCGAGCGAATTCACGGCTGCTTGGGCGCCTCCGCCCCGCTCGCCTGCCCGGCCGGCACCGCCGACGCAACACCTTCTGCCTTTGCCTGTGCCGACTTGGGTTGGCGCTTCGGCACCTCTTCCGGATCGGGATCGATCAACGCCAGCACCACCCACCCAGCCTTGGGCACGAAGTTGTTCTCGTCGGTGAATATTTCGACGCGCCCTTTCGGGTCGATGGCAAACAAGGGCGTGGCGCGCTCGCCGTAGTTTTCGCAGAACTGCTCGAAACCGAAGCTCTCCGACAGACTCGTCTGACGAATCTCGGCGCCACGCACGACGCGGCGAGACAATTCCACAAAGTTGGCCCGCTCGCCGAACCCCCAGTGGCCGCCGCCCGAGACACTCTTGCGCCCTTTCTCCATCGGGCTGACGCGCAGGGCGAACGTCCGTTTGGGCCCGAAATAGGCCTTGAAGCGCGTGCATGCCAATTCGTTCAGATGCTCGTCTGCCGTGAGCGCCAGCACACGGCCCAGGCCAGAGGTGTCCAGATAGATTTCGGCGTGCTCCGACAGCGGATTGCCGTAGTAGGTCTTGAGCCCCGCCATGCGCGCGCGGCTGACGTTGTCCCACAAGGTGTCGGTCAGGCGCACCGACACGTCCTGCTGCGCCAGCGCCTGGGCAATGGCGCGCGCCAGCGGATTGGCGCCGATGATGAGGAAGCCGCCGGAACCCGGCTGGGCGACCTTGAGCATGCGCGCCAGCGGCCCGGCCGTCAGGCTCTGCAATACCACCGTGCCGATGATGACCACAAAGGTCAGCGGCACCAGCATTGCCGCATCTTCGAATCCTTGCTGGTCGAGCTTGATGGAAAACAGCGCCACCACCGCCGCCGCCACGATGCCGCGCGGGGCGATCCAGCCGAGCAAGGCGCGCTCGCGCCAACTCAGACTCGAGCCGCGCGTGGCGAAATACACCTTCACCGGCCGGGCAATGAACTGCATGACCAGGAATATCTGCACCGCCACCCAGCCGAGCTGTTCGAGCATCGCCAGATCGAGCCGCGCGGCGAGCAAAATGAAGAGTGCCGTAATGAGCAACAGACTGAGGCTCTCCTTGAAGGCAAGAATCTCCTCGATCGGCACCCCTTTGCGATTGGCCAGATAGATCCCCATCACCGTCACCGCCAACAGACCAGACTCCATCTCCAGCGCGTTCGACAACGCAAACGCGCCCATCACGCCAGCCAGCGTGGCGACGTTGAACAGATAGTGCGGCAGCCAGTCGCGTCGCAGCGACTCACCGAGGAAATAGCCGACGCCGACCCCCACCAGCAGCCCCGAGCCGATCAGCGTGAAGAAGGTCATGAAGGTTTCGACCCACGCCCCGCCCGCGCTGCTGGAGACCAGGAATTCGTACACCAGCACCGCGAGCAAGGCGCCGATGGGATCGATGATGATGCCTTCCCAACGCAAAATGCTGGCTACTTTCGCGGTGGGCCGAACGGTGCGCAACATCGGCTGGATCACGGTGGGCCCGGTGACCACCATGATGGCGCCGAACAGCGTCGACACGCCCCAAGAGAAGTCAGCGAGCCAGCGTGTCGTCAGCGTGGTGATCAACCAGGTGATCAGCATGCCGGTGGTCACGAACCGCCGCACCACCCGCTCGAGCCCGGCAATCTCGGCAAACTTGAGCGACAGGCTGCCCTCGAAGAGGATCACCGAAACCGCCAGCGACACGAAGGGAAACAGCAGATCGCCGAGCAGCGCATCCGGGTCCAGCCAGCCCGACACCGGGCCGACCATAATGCCGCCAAGCAGCAGGAAGAGAATGGCCGGCAGGCGCATCCGCCAGGCCAGCCACTGGCAAGCGCCGCCCAGCACGGCAATCCCTGCCAACAATACGATGGTGTGTTCGCTCACGAAGAAATCCCTTGTCCGGGCACGCACGGTGCCCGCATACCATAACCGGAAATGCGCTCAGCGACGTTGACGGCGCCTGCGCTGGTCACGTTCGCCGGTCACGGATCGCCAGCCCGTCGGCAGCGCCCCGTCAGCCCACTGACCCGGCGCCAGCGCCCCCAGCGACCACTGACCGATCGCCGTGCGCACCAGGCGCAAGGTCGGATGGCCCACCCGCGCCGTCATGCGCCGCACCTGCCGATTCTTGCCCTCGGCAATCACCAGTTCGATCCAGGCCGTGGGGATGGTCTTGCGCTCGCGAATGGGCGGAGTGCGCGGCCACAGCCACGTTGGCTCGTCGACCAAACGCGCCTGCGCCGGTCGGGTGGAAAAATCGCCCAGATCGACACCTTCGCGCAAGGTTTGCAAGGCCGCCGCGTCGGGGATGCCTTCGACCTGCGCGAGATAGGTCTTCGGCGCCTTGTGCTTCGGGTCGGCGATCCGGGCCTGCAAACGGCCATCGTCGGTGAGCAGCAGCAGGCCTTCGCTGTCCGCATCGAGCCGTCCCGCCGGATACACGCCGGGCACATCGATGAAATCCTTCAAGGTCTCGCGCCCGCCCTCGGGCGAGAACTGGCACAAGACATTGAAGGGTTTGTTGAAAAGCAGAAGGCGGGACATGAGATGAGCGCCGCCCGGGGTCAGTGGCCCCTGAACGCCGCCGACCTGAATCGGTCAGGCAGCGTAGCAGCGCAAACGCTGTGCGAATTCCTGCAACTGCGCGATACCACTGCGCTCGGCCCGCTCAACCCAGTCGTGCAATTGCGCCAACAACTGATCGCGCGAGGCGGTGGAACGTGCCCACAGCGCGTTGAGCTCGGTGCGCATGGTTTCCAGCAAGGCCAGTCGCTCGCTTTGCGCCAATGCCGCTTTGCGCTGGGCCGCAGCCTCCTCGCCCAGATCGTCCGACTGGATCAGGCGCCGCAACTCACCCGCCTTGAGCGTGAAGGTGCCGGCATGCTTGCTGCGCAGCTTCTCGATTTCTTCCTGGTAAGTAGTGCGTAGGGTACGCATATAGCGCGTCATCACATCGTAGCGATGGGTGATGATGGCCTGCAGCATGTCGCTGTCGAGCTCGGTACGCGCCGAGCCGAATTTGGGCGTCGGGATGACTTTCCTGGGCTTGGCGAGCCCGAACAACTGCAGGATGCGAATGTACATCCAGCCGATATCGAACTCGTACCACTTGGCCGACAACTTGGCCGAGGTCGCAAACGCGTGATGGTTGTTGTGCAGCTCCTCGCCACCGATGAGGATGCCCCACGGCACCAGGTTGGTGGAGGCATCGGCACAGTTGAAGTTGCGGTAACCCCAGAAGTGCCCCAGGCCATTGATGACGCCCGCCGCGAAGATCGGAATCCACATCATCTGCACGGCCCAGATCGTCAGACCGAGGGCGCCGAACAGGATCACGTTGATGATGAGCATGAGGCTGATGCCGACCGTGTTGCGCTCATACACATTGCGTTCGAGCCAATCCGCCGGGGTGCCATGGCCATAGCGATCGAGCGTTTCCTGCACCTTGGCTTCGGTACGATACAACTCGGCGCCTTCGAGCAGCACCTTGCGCAGGCCGCGCGTCTGCGGGCTGTGCGGATCTTCGACCGTCTCGCACTTGGCGTGGTGCTTGCGGTGAATGGCCGCCCATTCCTTGGTCACCATGCCCGTGGTCAGCCACAGCCAGAAACGGAAGAAGTGACTCGGGATGGGGTGCAAATCCAGCGCGCGATGCGCCTGATGGCGGTGCAGGAAAATCGTGACGGCGGCGATGGTGACGTGGGTCATGCCCAGTGTCACCAGGACATAGCCCCACCAGGGCAGATCGATCAGACCAGACAGCATGCGCGAGTGCATTCCTTAGGAAAAAGTAACTGGATTATACGTGAGGCAGGGGTCACCCCAGAATCTGCAACGCACCATGCCCACGCCATGCCCGGCCGGCATGGCCGCGGTGCTAGTCGACGAGCTGTTGCGGCAGCGCCCTGATGCGGGTGGCCGCGGCGAAATGGCGTTGCCAGTTGGCGAGATAAGCGTCGACGAGCGGTCGGTTGGCGTACAGGATCAACACGTTTTCCGCGTTCTTGGTGCCGGCCGACCAACTGTAGTTGTACGAGCCGGTGATCACCACGTTGTCCCGCAGTGCGGCATCGATCAGCATGATCTTGTTGTGCGCGGCGCGGTAATCGGTTTCGAGCGCTACCGGCACTTTGGCGGCCAGAAGGATCGGCAGCGCGTTCTTGCCACGCTGGTTCAGTCGCGCGTCGGCCAACACCTGCACCGTCACGCCGCGCCCCTGGGCCGCGACCAACGCACGCGCGATCGACTTGCGGGTGAAGGCGTACATCTGCACATGAATGCTCTTGCGCGCCTGGGCGATCAGCGCAAGCAATCGGCTTTCGACCGGATCGTGCGGCGAAAACAGCACCTCGATCTGCCCCTGTGCCGGCATCGGCCCCACCCCGCCAAAGGCCGGCGCGGCCATCCACAGCAACGCCAGCACAACGACGCGCATCATGCGCCGCGCGCCAGGCGCACGCCGAAAAAGCCGTCGGTGTCGTGGTGCAGTGGGTCCAGGTGAAGCGCCGCTCGCGCATCGGCGGGCAGATCAATGCCCTGCTTGGCGAGCACGGGCGCCGCAGGCTCGATGTGAAAGTCGCCATGTTCGGCCAGGAAAGCATCCACCACGGCCTCGTTCTCTTCGGCCAGCGGGCTGCAGGTGGCATACACCAGCAGCCCACCGGGTTTCACCAACGTGGCCGCGGCGGCCAGGATGGAACGCTGCGCCGTGGCACGCGCGGTGACCTCCTCCGGCCCCTGGCGCCATTTGAGATCCGGCGCACGACGCAAGGTGCCCAGGCCCGAACAGGGCGCATCCACCAACACGCGATCCGCCTTGCCGGCCAACCGCCCCAGGCGCGCATCGTGTTCGTCACGAATGGCCATCGGATAGACGTTGCTCAAGCCCGCGCGACGGGCACGCAAAGACAACTCGGAGAGGCGGCCGGCGGACACGTCAAAGGCGTGGATACGACCGCTGTTGCGCATCATCGCGCCCATCTGCAGCGCCTTGCCGCCGGCCCCCGCACAGAAGTCGACCACCAGTTCGCCACGGCGCGGGGCGAGCAGGAAACCGAGCAGCTGACTGCCTTCGTCCTGCACCTCCAGCGTGCCGTCGTTCATCATCGGATGACGTTGCAGGGCCGGCTTGCCACGTACGCGCAGCGCATGGGGCGACCAGCGCCCGAACTCGGTCTCGATTCCGTCCTTGGCGAGCGCCGCCTGCACCGCGTCACGCTTCGCTTTGGTCACATTCACGCGCAGGTCGAGCGGCGCCGCGGTGTTGAAGGCCTCGGCCATGGCCGCGGCGTCGGCCGCCTCCTGCCAAGGCCACGCGGCCAGCAGCCAGGCGGGCATGTCGGTTGCCGTGCCGGCGTCGAGCGTGGCGGTATCGAGTCGTTGCCAGGCGTCGTCGAGCCACGCATCGACGAGCGCGTCCGCATCGCCGGCATCACTGGCGGCGGCCTGCACCCGGCTCAGGTGACGCAGACAGCCGAAAACGATGTCGGCCAGCCGGGCACGGTCACGTGCGCCGAGGCGACGCTCGCGTTTGACGTATTGCTGCACCACCGTGTCGGCCGGCAGGTCGAAACGCATCACCTGCGCCAACAGCACGCCGGCATGCTCGCGCAGCGCGTTCGGAATCGCGTTGGGAATCATCTCGCTCACGACGCCGGTTTCCCCGCGCCCAGTTCGATGCGCTCGGCCTGCTGGTCGAGCACCTCGCCCTTGCGATTGACCATGCGGATGCGCACCGGCAACAGATGTTGCCCGGTGGCCAGCCACAGATCGAGCAAAACACCCCCGTCTTCGGACTTCACCGACAGGTGGCGGGTATCGATTTCGCCCAGCGGCAACTTGAGCTTCTCGGCGCCCAGATCGCGAATCCGCGACACCGAGGCCGCTTTGTTGTTGACCACGGTCAGCGTGCGATCGATGCCCGCCAGCGGCATGCGCGCCAACTGGTGCCACAGACTGAGCACATCCTGATCGCCCGCGCGGATATCGGCTTCGCGCTTGCTGTCGCCGCGGTCGATGAAGACCCGCCCGGCGGACCAGTCGAAACGCGCCGACTGCAGCGACTTGCCCTTCTGGTCGGCGGTAAACTGCGCCGGCTTGAGCCCCGCCGGCGTCACCTTGCCTTCACTTTTCTGTTGCAGGCGAAAGGTCTTGAACAGCGCCGCCAGACCCGTCGTCTGCACCAGCGAGCTCATCTGATAGCGGTTCGCGTCGTGCGACCACTCATGCGTGGTGCGCCCCAGTTGCAAGCCACCATCGCCGTGATAGACGCGAAACACGATGCGACCACTGTGCGGCCAGGGCATCGCGTGCGTGCCCGCTGCCGTTGCGCCCAGCACCGATGCCGGCATCACACACGCCAGCCACGCCGCCAGCATCAGGCCGACGCGAAGGCGAGACAAGCGCATCATGCGGACTCCAGTAGCGGACTGACGACGCCGTTCGCCGCCGGTGCCGCGAGCACGATGGCGCGATTGCCCTCGATGCGCACCCGCTCCTCGACGATCCAGCGCACGGCTTGCGGAAATATCCGGTGCTCCTGCACCAACACCCGTTCTGCCAGTTCTTCCTCGGTATCGTCGGGAAGCACCGGCACCGCCGCCTGAATGACGATCGGGCCGCTATCGAGCTCCGCGGTCACGAAATGCACCGTGGTGCCATGCAGGCGCACGCCGGTTTCAAGGGCTCGGCGATGCGTATGCAGCCCGGGAAACGCCGGCAACAAAGAGGGATGAATATTGATCATGCGCCCCTCATAGCGACGCACGAAGCCTTCGGTCAGCACCCGCATGAAACCGGCCATCACCACCACGTCGGGGTCGTGCCGGTCGATGGCCTGCGCCAGCGCGGCATCGAAACTGTCGCGATCGGCAAAGCCGGTGTGATCGACCACCTCGGTGGCAATGCCGTGCTCGGCGGCGAACGTCAGCCCGCCGGCCTGCGGCCGGTTGCTGATCACGGCGGCGATGCGGGCACCCGGAATGCGGGCGCGCACGATGGCTTCCATGTTGCTGCCGCGGCCGGAAATGAGGATCACAATCGACTTCATGCTGGGACTCGGAGCGAGGACGAACCTCTTACAAAGGTAGAAAAACGGCGGTGGCCGCGTTCTGGATGACACGCGTGATGGTGCGCCCTTCACGCTCGGCCAATATCTCGGCAAGCACATCGAGCTGTCCGATCATGCGACCGAACTCGCGCTCGAAGCTCAAATTCGGCACCGGGCCGGCCTCGTTGGACAGCAACAGCAACTCGCCGTTGCCATTGCGCGCATGGGCCAGTTTCCAGGCCGCCACCTCGAAATTGCGAGCCGCATTGTACAGCCGTTGCGGATCCAGGTCGTCGAGCAGATAGAAGCCCGATCGATCGCCGATGGCCTTTTGTACCATGCCGGCCAAGCCGACCATGAAGGCCTGCACCCGGTCGCCCGGGTAGTCGGGGTTGAGTGCAATCTGCACCGCCTCGGCACCGCGCCGGTAGTTGAGCGCCTCGAGCCGCCAGCGGTGATCACGATCGAAAAGGTCCGCGACCGCCGCCTCGGCACTGGCCAAGCCACGCTGGCGCCATTGCGCCGGATTGCGCAGGTAGAGCTTGAGCGCCAAGCGGTGCAGGGAATTGAAGATCGCGCGGTGATGGATCTCGGCCACCCGGTCGATATCCGTTTTCATCAGACCATCGACCGAAAACCCGGCTTCCTTGCCCGATGCCGGCCCACTTCCCGGCGACGCACAGGCCGCCAACAGCAGCGCGAGCAGCAGCGCCGCCGATCGTATCAAGCGACCGCACCGCGCCGATGGCGCACCCAGCCGATGAACAAGGGCAGCAACGAGAGCGCGATGATGCCGAGAATCACCACGCTGAGGTTGTTCTTGACCAGCGGAATATTGCCGAACAGGTAGCCGCCCAGCGTGATCGACAGGATCCAGATCGCGCCGCCCGCGATGTCCAGCGGCAAAAAGCGGCGGTAGGTCATGCTCGCCACACCGGCCACGAACGGCGCGAAGGTGCGCACGATGGGCAAAAAGCGGGCAATGATGATTGTCTTGCCACCGTGGCGCTCAAAGAACGCGTGCGTCTTGTCGAAGGCCGCGCGATTGAAGAACCGCGACTGCTCCCAGCGGAACACGCGGGGGCCGATGTGGTGCCCGATCCAGTAATTGACGTTGTCGCCCAGCACCGCGGCAGAAAACAGCAGCGCACACAGAATGCCGATATCCAGGCCGCCGGCGGCGGCCGCAGCGCCCGCCACGAAGAGCAGCGAATCACCCGGCAAGAAGGGAAACACGACCAAGCCGGTTTCACAGAAGATGATCGCGAACAGAATCGCGTACACCCAGGTGCCGTACTGCGCCAGTAACGCGGCGAGATGCTTGTCCAGATGCAGGACGATGTCGAGAAAAGTGGTGATCAGTTCCATGCGGCGGCGCAAAAAATGGTGTGCCGGCATCATACCGAAGTCCGTGTGTCACCGCCTGTGCAATGCGGCCGCTTCGAGCGGACGCGACGGACCACCCGCCGTGCTTTCCCGGTGCGTCAGTGATTCACCGCACGCGCCACCGTCGGCGCCCGATGCTGCGCATTGGACAGCGGCAACGACGCCACCGAGCCGGCGCGCTCGGCAGCCGCACCTTCACCCATGCGCGCCCACAGCGACTTCAGATATTTGAGCTCCCGCGTCTGTCGCGCCAGCGCTTCGCCGCGCAGGCGCCATGCGCTCCAGAATCCCACTGCGGCCGCCGCCAACATCCAGCACGTGAATTCCAGCCAGATCATTGCTCACCTCCCTTGCTCAACACCAGATCGACACGTCGATTACGCGCCCGCCCAGCCTCGCTTGCCTCCGAATCCACCGGCAGATGTGCGCCCCAAGCCTCCACTACGATGCGCGACGGCGCCACCCCACTGGCAACCAGCGCCTCGCTCACCATCCGCGCACGCTCAAGACTCACCCGCTCCCTGCGCGCCGGCGTGCCCACACGGTCCGAATGGCCGCGCACATGGATTCGGTCATCGCTGCCCGCGAGTCGCTCGGCCAGTTCCGCCACCCACGCCCGGTCGTCCGGGCTCAGGCGCACGGCGCGGCTATCGAACAGCAAGGGATGCATCGACAACATCGCGTCGATCGTCGCCTGACGGCTTTCAATGGAACCGCGGCTCACCTCGGCCACCGCGGCAATGGGCTCGACCGGCGCGGGCGCAAGCCTGTCGGCCCGCTCGATTGCCGACACCGGCATCGTTGCCTCGCCGGGTGCCGACTGCCACTGCTGCATGCGCAGGCCGCCCAGCACCAGCAACATCGTCAGCGCCGCGATGCCCGGCGCAAGCGCGCGCCAACCGGCGCGCGGTGCTCGGCGTACCGAACGAAACTCGGGATTGAGAATCATCGTCACCTTCCTGACCTGTCGGGCGCGCACGGGGCGCGGCGCCCGCTTAGTGATTTTTTTCACATCTTGCACCCAAATCGGGACGCTCAGCGCATGCGTCACAAAGCGTCACTTTTTGACGACACCGCGCTCAATCGCCGGCCGGCCGACACCGTCGTGAGCGGCTCCGTATAATCCCGAAATTGCCTAGCCAAACGCGCCCCCACATGCCCAGCATCCACCGCCTGTCCGACCCGCTCATCAACCAGATCGCCGCCGGCGAAGTCGTCGAACGGCCGGCCTCGGTGCTCAAGGAAGTGCTCGAGAACGCGGTCGACGCCGGCGCTCAGGTCATCGAAGTGGCGCTCGACGCCGGCGGCGTGAAACGCATCCGCATCAGCGACGACGGCTGCGGCATCGACAAGGACGATCTCGCGCTGGCACTCGAACGCCACGCCACCAGCAAGATCGCCTCGCTCGACGATCTCGAAGCGGTCGGCACCATGGGCTTTCGCGGCGAAGCGCTGGCCGCCATCTCGTCGGTGGCGCGCACCACCATCACCAGCCGCGCGCGCGACGCCAGCCACGCCTGGCGGGTGGACGGCCCCGGCAAGGCGCCGGTGCCCGCCGCACTCAACCAAGGCACGGTGGTGGATGTGCAGGAGCTCTACTACAACACCCCGGCACGGCGAAAATTCCTCAAGACCGAAGGCACCGAGTTCGCCCATTGCGACGACGCCTTCCGCCGCGTGGCGCTCGCGCGGCCCGACATCGCCATGCAGTTGTCGCACAACGGCCGCGTCAGCCAGCGCCTGGCGGCCGGCGACATGAGCCGCCGCACCGGCGCGCTGCTGGGCGACGACTTTCTCGCCCAGGCGCGCACGGTCGAGGCCGCCGCCGGGCCGTTGCGGCTCACCGGCTTCGCCTCCCTGCCCGCCTACTCGCGCGCCAGCCGCGATGCGCAGTACTTCTTTGTGAATGGCCGCTTCGTGCGCGACAAGCTCATCACCCACGCCATTCGCGAAGCCTATCGCGACATCCTGCACGGCAGCCGCCATCCGGCCTACGTGCTGTTCCTCGACATCGACCCGCACACCGTGGATGTGAATGTGCATCCGGCCAAGATCGAAGTGCGTTTCCGCGAAAGCCGCGCGGTGCATCAATTCGTCTATCACGCGCTCGAACGCACGCTCGGGCAGTCCGGCGCCGGCGAGGCGAACGACGCCGGCGGCTTTGCCCCGGCCGAGCCGGCGCCCGCGCTGCGCCCGTTTCCCGCCTACCCGCAATCGCCCGCACCGGTGCAGAACACGCTGGCAATGGAATCGGCCGCGCGCAGCTACTACGACTTTGCCGGCAGCGCCCGGCCGGCCACGCCCGCCGACCGATCGGCCGAATCGGGCGCCAATGCCTACCCCATGCCGGCGCACGCCCCCGGCGACGCCCCGCCGCTGGGCTTTGCGCTGGCGCAACTGCATGGGGTGTATATCCTCGCGCAGAACGCGCAGGGCCTGGTGCTGGTGGATATGCACGCCGCCCACGAGCGCATTCTCTACGAGCGCCTCAAGACCGTGCTCGACGGCCAGCCCTCGGTGCAGCGCCTGCTGATTCCCGCCGTGCTGTCGCTATCGACGCGCGAGATGGCCACTGCCGAAGCCTGCCAGCAGGTGCTCGCCGACATGGGTTTCGACGTCTCGCCCGCCGGCCCGCAGAACCTCAGCGTGCGCAGCGTGCCCAACCTGCTGGCCTCGGCCGACGTACCGGAACTCGTCCGCGCCGTGTTGGCCGATCTGGAGGACATGCCGGCCTCGGATGTGGTCACCGCCCGGCGCAACGAACTGCTCGCCACCATGGCCTGCCACGGCGCGGTGCGCGCCAACCGCACGCTCACGGTGCCGGAAATGAACGCCCTGCTACGGCAGATGGAAGCCACCGAGCGCGCCGACCAGTGCAACCACGGCCGGCCGACCTGGACGCAGTTTTCGATGGCCGAGTTGGACCGCTTCTTCCTGCGCGGCCAGTAACCCAGGTTCTGACGAGGCGCACCAGCGCAGCCAGTCAAGCTACGACAAGGCAACGCGACAACGTCAGCGCCCTGTCAATCGGCGGTCTACGCCGACACACCCGACATCACTGCGGCACCCGTCGCACCCGCCAGCCGAGCGCCACGAGCTGATCGGGAATATTCTGCTCGCCAATCAGATGCCCGCCGCCGACCGCGACGAACAACCGGCCAGACGCCCCAAGCAAGGCATGAATGCGCTGGGCCATCTCGCGGTTGCGCGCAACGACCAACTCCGCCATGAGCGGCGCGGCCAACTGCGTATCCAGCCCTTCAGCCATCAAGGCCAACAAACCGGCGTCGTCACCCGCGCGCCACACAACCAGCATGCGGCCGAAGTAGTCGCCGATACGCCCCTCGTTGATCATGTCGACTGTCTGCCGCAAGGCCGCCAATTGCGCCGCATCGCCCCCCGCCGACAACGCCATCACCTGCCGCTCGGCCGTCTCCAGCGCCACAATGGGCTTGCCCGAGGCGCGCGCCCGCGCCTGCAACACCAGGTCGACACCCTCGTCCATCGAATAACCCGTCTGTTGTGCCGCCGTTGCCAGCATGAGGGTGGCCGCAAACCAAGGCCGCATGAAGTCAAATGTTTCGACCGGCATGCCCAGGCGTTTGGCCGCGTCGTTCAGGTCGCGCACGAGCTCGGCCGGCAAACGCGACCACAGTCGCTGCCCATCCGGCAACAACCCCGCCGAAGCCACCGTCGCCACCACCGCCGGATCCGTGGTGTCGAGCTCCAGCGCCAGTCGCTCGTCCTGCTCGAACGCCTTGCGGACGGCGCTGGGCAAGGGATAGCACTCGGCGCTGCACAAGTGCACCGTACCGAAGAGATGCCCACGCACCTGCCCACGCGCGTCGCTCACCTCCCACAGCGCCGGCGCCGCAAACACGCCCGACATCCAGACAAGCAACACCCCCAGCCCACACCCGCCGCGCCAGCACCTCGAAACGTTCGCACGAACGTCTGCCACCATGCCATCGCCCCCTTTTGTGGCCGAAATGGATATTTCCATTGTGTGCCGCAAATCCCTTCAAGACGGGGTTTGGCGCCAATATCAATCGCTCGATTCACCCAAAATAACAATCTGGCGAGTGCATGCGTGCCGGCACGCGGGCGACGTCGGCAGACGCCTCGCCCTACAATGCGCGCATGTGTCCCTCTTCGCCCCCCGCCATCTTGCTCATGGGCCCCACGGCCACCGGCAAAACCGCCTGCGCCCTCGCGCTGGCCACCGCCTTGCCCATCGAAATCATCAGTGTCGATTCCGCCCTGGTGTTTCGCGACATGGACATCGGCACCGCCAAACCGAGCGCCGACGAGCAGGCCCGCTGCCCGCATCACCTCATCGACATCATCAGCCCGGAAGAGGCCTATTCGGCCGCCAGATTTCGCCACGACGCCCTGCAACAGATGGCCGACATCACCGCCCGCGGCCGCGTGCCGGTGCTCGCCGGCGGCACCATGCTCTACTACAAGGCGCTGCGAGAAGGCCTCTCCGACTTGCCCCAGGCCGACGCCGCCCTGCGCGCCGAAATAGACGCCGCCGCGCAACGCCACGGCTGGCCCGCCCAACACGCCGAACTCGCCCGCCTCGACCCCGACGCCGCCGCCGCACTCAAACCCAACGACGCCCAGCGCATCCAGCGCGCGCTCGAAATCGTCCGCCTCACCGGCCGACCACTCGCCGAAAGCTACGCCCGCCGCGAAATGAGCGCCCCGCCCTATCGCTTCATCGGCATCGCCCTCGACGCCGCCGACCGCAGCGTGCTCCACACCCGCATCGCCCAGCGCTTCGACGCCATGCTCGCCGCCGGCTTCATCGACGAAGTGCACGCACTGCGGCGCCACTACACCCTGGACCTCAGCCTGCCCAGCATGCGCTGCGTCGGCTACCGTCAGGCCTGGGAACACCTCGACGGCCTCACCGACACCCCCACCTTCCGCGACAAGAGCATCGCCGCCACGCGGCAACTGGCCAAACGGCAGATCACCTGGCAACGCAAGTTTCTCGACGCCTGGCCCGACCTCACCCTCATCGACTGCCTGCAACCCGGCCTCGAAGCAACCGTCACCGCACACGCCCTGCGCCAGCTCGAATCCACCACCCCCCGCGCCTGACCGTATCCCCCGCGCAGCAACGCCTGCCAAGTCGCGGCAGAGGCGCATCACCAAAGCCCAAGCCGCATACCTCAGATCACTTCTGATAATGGGAGCAAGAACCCTCCTGGCAGGCCTGGCCGACAAGCAGGACCGATTCAGTCGATGGGCACGCGCACCTCGCGCATCAATGCCTTGCGTGGGTTCTGCCGGGAGTTTGGCTTGAGCATTCCACAAGGAGCGCGCACCGGTATCGAAGCGATCAGCCGCGCCGTGGCCGATCCGGCCAGCGCCTTGCCCGAACTGATTCGGGAACCCATTCGACAGTTACTCGAAGAGATCCGTCTGCTCGAAGCCCGTATCGCCCAGATCGAACAACAACTGAGCCAATGCGCACGCCAAAGCGCTGCATGTCAGGCGTTGCTGTCCGTGCCGGGGATTGGACTGCTGACGGCCACCGCCATGGTGGCCGCCACTGGCGGGCATGTGAGCCACTTCAAGGACGCGCGACACTTCGCCAGCTGGTTCGGGCTCACACCCAAGGAGTATTCCTCCGGCTCGTCCCGGCGCTTGGGGCGCATCTCGAAGCGTGGGGACAAATACCTGCGCATGCTGCTCACTCACGGCGCCCGAGCCAGCCTCAGAGCTGCCACCGTCGCGCTGCAGGCCGGCAGACAAATCGATGCGCTCAGACAGTGGGGCTTGCAGGTTCAGCAACGAGCCTGTCACAACAAGGCCGCCTGCGCCCTGGCCAACAAGATGGCACGCATCTGCTATGCCGTGCTCAGGGATGGGGTGCCGTATGAATCGAACACCATCAGCGAGCAACGAAAAATGAACCGCGCCACCTTCGTCACCGCACACTGAACCGTTTCACCCACCACCACTTGCCACAAGACTGATCGCCCATCATGGCCAACCGGATCACACCGACGGGAACCGACGCCGATAACTTTGCCGGCAGCGTGCCTGCCGCTTGGAGCGTGTGGCGCATTCCCGGCAGATTCCATGACGGCACGGGCCAAAGCGAGCCCACTCAAGATGCCGGATATACGACTGCAAGTGATTTATCCGTCTGGACCAGACTGTCGATCAGACTTGATTTGTGGGGGAGTCCATATACGCCAGGTTAGGTTTGATTAACGACAATTTGATTTCCGTTCACCACGACGTCAATAACTAAGACGAAAAATCCGAGCGCCAGCCAGCATAAGAAGAAAATTCTGAGCACGCTTTGCACCTTCGTTGGCCGTCCCACCTGCGTATAGAGCGAAGAGGCAATGGTTCGGAGTGAAAGGCGCTGAGACAGTGCGATGTAGATATTTAGTGCCAATAGTCCAACCACGGCAACCCCCGTGATTTGGAAGATCAGCTCCTGCTGCCCAGGGACAAATGGCCAGATCGCGCGCAGTGTATCCATAACTTTCCTAAAACCTAACGTGCAGCTTGAGCCGACGCCGGAGCGCGCAGCGCGGAGGGAAACCAAAAGCGCAGCTTTTGGGCGGTCGGCTCGAAGCGTTTGTTAGCCATGGCGGCTCCTGAGCGATTTTCGCAACGGGAACCACGGTGGATTGCGGGGCACCGCATGGCGTTTGGAAAATTTCTCAAGAATTTCAGCCTCACCATACATCTGACGATATAGCGAGACTGCAGCAAGCCTGCGGTTCCGCCAACGTGCCCTACATGAACCAATTAAAGCTTTGCGTTCTCTGGCTGCAAGATTATTGAGCAGCCCAATAAATGCGCTACTCGATAACGTACGCCATTGAGATTTAATCGTGCCGTTCGGATTGCCAGGAAGCCAGAGTTTCATGATGGCTAACGAATTAGCTCAGCCGACGGAAAAATGCGCAGCGTTTTAACGGTCGGATGGAGCGCATTGTTGGGCGAAAACCGTTGATTCATTTTGCTAGTACCCTCGAAACCTCAGCACTAACAGCAGGGTCGCCGTCTTTACGGGGAAACGCTAACCGGTAGTCGCGCACCGCGCTAAGAACACGCTGGATTTCTTGCCTATCGGAAGCGCCCGCGTACGAACCGACAAGAACCAAATTTCCGTCGAGGGTCGACTCAAGAAGCTCTGCTGCGCGTTCGTTCGATCCGTCGCGTATGGACTTAAGAGCTTCTAAGCTGACCGCGATATCTGCACCGAGCTCACTTACCGCAACATGCTCCACGAAGCGTTGGCCCAGCACAAATACCAATAGCGCCCCCACGGCGATACCCGAGCAAAAAACGGCTCCAACAAGAAAATGGCGCCGTATGGAAGTCATGACGCCCAACGTGAAAGCTCAGCCGACGGCAAAATGCGCAGCGTTTTGCAGGTCGGATGCAGCGCAGGGTTAGACCGCATTTCGTTCCCGCCCGCTGAGGCGCCCTTCCAGTAGCCCCGCCAGGAGGAAACCGATGCCCGCTGCAATGAAGAACGCACATAATGAATAGCCCTCTTGCGCATTGGCGCGTTTTAGCGACAGAAAACCAATGAGACCTAACGAAACGCCACCCCAAAAAATCATTTCAGAAAAATTTACGTATTTCTGAATTCTCACCCACCAATCGGACTCACTCCTGTTAGCGAAGTGGTTGAGCAGCATTAAGAGCGGAGGAGCAAATAGACCAAAGCAAATCAGCAGCATGAGATTCGAAGCATCAAAGCCTGCGCCTACGAACGCCCTGTAGTCGGCGAAACTTAGTCCTTGCGGCACGCCCTGCAGCAGGCCAAGAAAGACAGCATTGCGGTGCGGATGGCGAAGCAAATTCATGCGGTCTAACGTTTGAATTCACCGGACTGCGCGGCTTTTTGCGCAGGTCCGGTGGAATGATGGGTTGGGCACCACGTGGAACGCGCTCTCACGTTAGCAAGCTCCACGCCGAGAAAATGAGCAAGGGAACGCCTGAGACCAAGAGCACAAGCATCAACCCAACTGGCAGCTTCTGAGAGAGGCAGTATGCGACAACGGCTTCGCTAGGCTCCCGCTTTGAAATGAGAGCTGACAAAGGCAATACAAAAAGCGGCGTAGAAAGCATAAGACCGAAACCGAGGCCCAAAGGGCGCCAGTCATGACTAGAAAATTCGGCCCATCGGTAAAGAACAATTGCGCTTAGCAACCCCAAAAAAGACAGCCAGTTCGTGACTTTGATCGGGGTTCGAAACTCTCGAAGTAGCGTGTTCGCAGACTTTCCCCGGAATACCTTAGGAATCCAGCCCGAGAGCGCAGCACTCAGCGCTACCGCAAGAGCCCCGCCAATTAGGCCACTAATGATGGGACGAACGTCGTCAAAACTCATGGTGCCCAACGCCCGCATCAGTGGGCAGCCGTAGTGGAGCCACTTTTGTGGTAAAAAGGAGCGAAGCGACGCACCACAAAAATGGCGGAACGTAGGTTGCTCCACTGCATGCGTTTGTTATGTGAGACAAACGTTTTTACCACAAATTGGGCAAATTGCTTGTTTAACATGACTTGCAAGTTTGATTTGGCATTTGTTGCACTCCCCTAGCTGGAGAAAAGGCTCACCATTACCAACTTTCCATGATTTGTCGTATTGCGTCTTATCTTCGGAAGCAATCAAATTGTATTCCCAAGGTTGCCAGATAGAGTCGCCCGTAAATTTTTCTCGCTCAACATTACATAGGACTGTTTTAGACTGGTAGCCATACTCACCACCTAATTCTTGGACGGAGCAGTCACTCCTGCAATTTAGCGCTGAGCTAACTATGTGGTTAAGCTCTACGAGATTGCATTCACTTAGATATTTGATGATTTCTTCTTTCATAAATATGTAAGAGTTCCAATTGAATTTCTAAAATATCATCTTTGAACACACCGGAACGAATCCGATCACATAACGTTGGAGTTGTGGGGCCGGGAAAAATGCGCAGCATTTTTGACGGTCACACACGAACGAAGGGTTAGGCGATGTTTTCACTCGGCCTCCTGCAGCAAGCTTAAGATGGGCAAGTAACCATCTGCCTGAGCAAGGGCCAAAGGAGTAAGACCCTCTTGGTTTCTAGCAGTAAGGTTTGCACCTGACGCAAGCAATAGCCCAATAAGGTGAGCTTGCCGTGAAACCACAGCCTCATGTAATGGAGTATTGCCTTCAGAGTCTGAGGCGTTTACGTCGGCACCAGCGCCCACAAGAAGTTGAATCGCCTTTTCATCCCCAAGCGTCGCCATCCAGTGCAACGGCGTTTCACCACCACTCCCGCGCGAACCGATACCAATGTCTTCGGAGCGACCCGCAAAGGCTGGTGAAGCGGCCACATCGGAAAGGACCTCAGACAGCGTGAGCATGCGTTCGCCTAACGAATGAGTTGTGGGGCCGGGAAAAATGCGCAGCATTTTGGACGGTCCCACACGAACGTATTGTTGGGCGCGCGGCTAGTTTGGCTGAACATAAAAATAACCTACTTCGTTGGCCGGAACAGTGTGGGGCCGCCCTGCAAGGGTGCCAACAAGTTCAACTGCGTACACCGGAACCCCTTTCGGTGAAAACCGATGAACGAGGGTAGCCCCAGCGGGAACCACCACAGAAAGAGAACCATTGGAGGCGGTAAACGGCTCAGTGGTGGTGACTGGTTTGTTCGCATACGGGACCGCAAGCAGATCGACGTCGATGGCGAAGAGCTCCACTGCAACAACAAAGCCAACGACCGACCCCGCAATGGCTGAACAACACCCGATCAATACCGTATGAGATGTCATTTTGTTAGCGCCCAACGACCAAGCTCAGCCGACGGCAAAATGCGCAGCGTTTTGCAGGTCGGATGAAGCGCCTTGTTGGGCACAAATTGCACGGTTGTTTCTACTGCCAACATTGGAACGCCCCTACGTAGGCAATAACAGCAGTGACTAGCACAATACCTCCCGAAATTCGAAGACGTTCAGCACGCACCGACCGCTCGTAAATGCGGCTGTAGAACGGCCACCACAGTGACACTGCCAAAAACTTTTGTGCCTGCCCTTCCCGTGCTTCAGCTTTCAAGTACGGCACCGCTAGGAAAGAAAGGACGAGATATACGACACTTAACAGCAAGGCAAGAGCGAGCAAAATATTCGCCATCGGTTGATTTATGCCCAACGTAGAGGTAACCGGCGACCGGAGGCCGCAGGCCGGAGGGGACCTGACGGCGTAGCCGGCAGGGCGTCCAGTTGACCGCCGGGTTGGGCGCCAAGTGGTCCAAAATAGCGCAAGGGTTTGGATTCAAATTGCTTCATCAAATAGCGAAGACCATATGTGGGTAAGCCACTCGTGTAGTTGATGCTGGTCGGCGAACTCTTGACCGGTTAGCGCTTGAACTTCGGCGAGTGGGATGGCTCTTAACGTGAGCGCTTGGCGAAGTTGCTCCTTAAAGGCACCCAGACGCCTATTCCACTCGGGGTCCTTTACGTCTTGTTGTAGTTCATTCAGTTCAAACCATTCGACGTGGAGATAATCTCGAAGAATGGTTCTCAACGGTTCCGGAACTGTAACGATCGGATTGGCCGGACTCATATCGCTGCTGAAGGTGCCCAACGTATAGCTAACCGGCGCTGCGCGGCTTTATCGCGCAGCGTCCAGCGACCGAAGGGAGCGGGGTTGAGCGCGATGTTAGGTGTTGCTTTCATGGCCGGGCACTGAAACACCAAGAAAGATTTTTAGATCACTCGCAACGTCGTCAGCATGACCCCGAACATATGGGTCTTGGTCGACTAAGGCGCGTGAAATAACAGGGATAGCTCGCTCCAAATTGAGCGCACGGCAGGTGCGTGCGATATGGCCAAGGCCCAAGATCGCATTACCTCGGACATTGAAATTTGGATGGTTGGCTAAGTTGAAACATATTTCTTCAGCCCATTCGCGTTCACAGTCTGGAGCATTCATGCCAACCACGATAGGAACGTAGAGCAATTCGCTAGGGTCTCCCTTTGCGACAACTGCCTCGACATCCTTTTCTGTCCAACCTTCTGTGAATGGGCCCATTGCGACACCTAACGAATTAGCTCAGCCGACGGCAAAATGCGCAGCTTTTTGACGGTCGGCTGGAGCGCCGGGTTGGGCGTTTGCATCAGTCACCCCCGCCATTACCCGCTGAGTGCGAGGCGTCATGCCGTGCCGCTGCAGCTAAATCAATGGCCTCTCCGTCAGTCATTGGGCTGTGCTGTGCAGCACCACCCTGTGATCTTGGTGCGTCAAGTGCTCGGTTGATACTCGCGATGACAAGTGCGCCAACAACCGGAACAAGCCAAACCAAAAGTAGCTGGGTGCGCCGTTGATCAACTGACACCGATTCACTACGCAGCAACATTATGGTTACCCAAATGTTGAATGAAAGCACAAAGAAGAAAATACAGACAAACACGAACCACGGCATTTCACAACGCCCAACGTGAAGTAGACACCAAATGGGAGAGTAAACAGGATATACGACAGGTGGATAACACCATCGCCTGTTCTAGAACGCGGGTCATTGCTGCCCCCTCTCTTGATGTCATCCAAAATTTGTCGGATATCACTTTACGCACACTCAGGCGCGATAGCGGCACTGCGTTCCGCCCTGCCTGTACCGCCAACGAACCACATCCGCGCCGCCGCGACGAGATTGCCGCCATCAAATTGCGCCCGGCAATATGACAAAAGGTAACCACGAACCCGGGCTGGCGCAATACCCTTGCGTGATGCGCCGCGCTGGCCAAAGTCCGCAGGCAGGTCTTCCAAACGCGTGACGTTTTCGCGTGGCTTGGTGTTGCCACCGCAGATCACACGCTTCCTCGCCACTCGCCCGCCCCGGTCGCGACTACGCCACATTGCGTATTCCGCCATGGTGCACCGCTCCCTAAGCTGCCAGTCATGCATTGCCCAAGCCCGGTCGACAACGGCCGGGAACCGACTTCAGCCCACTGGGAGATTCATCAATGAAAACCCGCCGTTCCTTCATCAAGGCCTTGACGCTGTCCGCTTCGCTGGCGGCCATGGGTTCGATTTCCACCTTCGCGCAGGCGGCCGACACCATCAAGGTGGGCATCCTGCATTCGCTGTCGGGGACGATGGCGATTTCCGAGACGGCGCTGAAGAACGTGGCGCTGATGACCATCGAGGAGATCAATGCCAACGGTGGCGTGATGGGCAAGATGCTGGAGCCGGTCGTGGTGGACCCGGCGTCGAACTGGCCGCTGTTTGCCGAGAAGGCCCGCCAGCTGATCAGCCAGGACAAGGTGGCGGTGGTGTTCGGTTGCTGGACGTCGGTGTCGCGCAAGTCGGTGAATCCGGTGTTCAAGGAGCTCAACGGCTTGCTGTTCTATCCCGTGCAGTACGAGGGTGAGGAGCTGGAGAAGAACGTGTTCTACACCGGCGCGGCGCCCAACCAGCAGGCGATTCCGGCGGTGGAGTACCTGATGAGCAAGGATGGTGGCGAGGCCAAGCGCTGGGTGCTGCTGGGCACCGACTATGTGTATCCGCGCACCACCAACAAGATCCTGCGCGCCTTCCTGCACTCCAAGGGCGTGAAGGATGCGGACATCATGGAGGAGTACACGCCGTTCGGGCACTCCGACTACCAGACCATCATTGCCAACATCAAGAAGTTCGCCTCTGCCGGCAAGAAGACAGCGGTGATTTCGACCATCAACGGCGACTCCAACGTGCCGTTCTACAAGGAACTGGGCAACGCCGGCCTGAAGGCCACCGATGTGCCGGTGGTGGCGTTCTCGGTGGGTGAAGAGGAGTTGCGCGGCGTGGATGCCAAGCCGCTGGCGGGCCATCTGGCGGCGTGGAACTACTTCATGAGCGTGAAGAACCCGACCAACGCCGCCTTCATCAAGAAGTACAAGGCGTGGGCCGTGGCCAACAAGGTGCCCAACGCCGACACGGTGGTGACCAACGACCCGATGGAAGCGACCTACGTGGGCATCCACATGTGGAAGCAGGCGGTCGAGCAGGCCAAGACCACCGACGTGGATGCGGTGATCAAGGCCATGGGCGGCCAGAGCTTCAAGGCGCCCAGCGGCTTCACGCTGACGATGGACAAAACCAACCACCACCTGCACAAGCCGGTGTTGATCGGCGAAGTGCGCGCCAATGGTCAGTTCTCCACCGTGTGGAAGACCAAGGAGCCGATCCGCGCCCAGCCGTGGAGCCCGTTCATTGCGGGTAACGAGTCCAAGCAAGGCCTGTAATCACTGCTGTTTCTGCATGAACTGCCGGGTCGGTCGTCGGCCGGCCCGGCTTTTTGATGCCCAGGTTTCACGCAATACCCAGACATCACCGGAATCGACACCATGACGCGCTTGCTCATTGCCTTCGCTCTGGCCCTGTGCGCAGCTCTCGCCCATGCCGCGCCCTCGGCCGACGTGCTCGCCAAGCTGGCGGAGGACGACTCCGACAGCCGCATCGAGGCCATTCTCGCCCTCGGCGCCGATGGCGACGAAGCGAGCGTGCGCGTGCTCAATGCGCTCGCCAACGACGCGCTCGCGCTCACCGGCGAAGGACGCTTGCTCATCCTCACCGACACCGACGCGCTCGACGCGGCGAACGGTGAAGTCGTCGATCCCTATCCCGAAGATGCCGAAGCGATCTACCTGAACAACCGCATCCGCCGCACGCTGCAAAGCGCGCTGGCGGCCACGCGCATCAAGTCGCCGGAGCGCGACGTACGCCTCGCCGCCGCCAACCAGTTGCGCGACGACGCCGACGAAGCCATGGCGCCGCTGCTCGAAAGCGCACTCGACAAGGAGCAGGACAAGGAAATCCGCGGCGTGCTCACGCTGGCGCTGGCGCGGGTGAACATCGACAGCGCCGACAGCGGCCGTCGCCGCAGCGCCGCCGAGCGGCTGGGCGATTCGGCCGACGCCTCGGTGAAGGTCATGCTGCAGGCCTTTCTCGCCAAGGACGAGCACGGCAACTTCGTTGAAAAGGACGAGGCGGTACGCACCGCCGCGCAGGACTCCATCGCCAGCATCGACCGCCGGCTGGCGCTGGCCGACGCGGTCAACACCGTATTCACCGGCATCTCGCTCGGTTCCATCCTGCTGCTCGCCGCCCTCGGGCTGGCGATCACCTACGGCGTGATGGGCGTCATCAACATGGCGCATGGCGAGCTGCTGATGCTGGGCGCCTATTCGACCTTTGTGGTGCAGGGGCTGTTCCGCAGCTATCTGCCCGAGTACGTCGATCAATACGTGCTCGCCGCCGTGCCGGTGGCCTTCTTCACCGCCGCCATCGTCGGCATGATCATGGAGCGCACCGTCATCCGCTGGCTGTACGGGCGCACGCTCGAAACCCTGCTGGCCACCTGGGGCCTGTCGCTGGTGCTCATCCAGGGCGCGCGCGTCATCTTCGGCCCGCAAAACCTGGAAGTGGCCAACCCGAGCTGGATGAGCGGCGGCGTGGAAGTGCTGGCCAACGTGGTGCTGCCGTGGAACCGGGTGGTCATCATCGCCTTCGCCGCGCTGGTGTTGCTGCTGGTGTGGCTGATGATGCAGAAGACGCGGCTGGGCATGTTCGTGCGCGCGGTGACGCAGAACCGCGCCATGGCCGGCTGCGTGGGCGTGCCCACTTCGCGCATCGACACCCTGGCCTTCGGCATCGGCGCCGGCATCGCCGGGCTGGGCGGCTGCGCGCTGTCGCAGGTGGCCAACGTCGGCCCGGCCATGGGCCAGGGCTACATCGTCGATTCCTTCATGGTGGTGGTGCTCGGCGGCGTCGGTCAGCTCGCCGGCGCGGTCACCGCCGCGCTCGGCCTGGGGTTGATGACCAAGGTGCTCGAAGGCTGGGCCGGGGCGGTGGTTGCGAAGATTCTGGTGCTGGTATTCATCATCATCTTCATCCAGAAACGCCCGCAGGGGCTGTTCGCCCTCAAGGGCCGGTTCGTGGAGGATTGATCGATGACGATACCCGCCGTTTCCGTTCCCGTAGGTCGGGTTGAGCGCAGTGAAGCCCGACACCCATGCGCCCCGACAGACGCGAAAAACGCCAACCGGCCGCGGGAGGCCGATCGTTGGGCTTCGCTTTGCTCAACCCAACCTACGAATCATCACGGAATCGCCCCATGAGAACGCCGCTCACCGTCCGCATTTTCCGCAGCCTGCCGCGCACCGGCTGGGTCGCCCTCGCGGTGTTCGCGCTGGTGGCCTGGGTGGCCATTCCGGCCGCCCACCTGCTGCTGCCCGAATCGAGCGCGCTGCATGTGTCCGCCTACACCGTCACCCTGCTCGGCAAGATCCTGTGCTACGCGGTGGTGGCCGTGGCCATGGACCTCATCTGGGGCTATGCCGGCATCCTCTCGCTCGGCCATGGCGTGTTCTTCGCGCTCGGCGGCTACGCCTTCGGCATGTATCTGATGCGCGGCATCGGCACCGACGGCAGCTACGGCGTCAATCTGCCGGACTTCATGGTCTTTCTCGACTGGAAGGAGCTGCCCTGGTTCTGGATCGGCTCGGACAGTTTCCTCTGGGCGATGATTCTGGTGGTGGCCGTGCCCGGCCTGCTGGCCTACATCTTCGGCTGGTTCGCCTTCCGCTCGCGCATCAAGGGCGTGTATTTCTCGATCATCACCCAGGCGCTCACCTACGCCACCATGCTGCTGTTCTTCCGCAACGAAACCGGCTTTGGCGGCAACAACGGCTTTACCGATTTCAAGCGCATCCTCGGCTACGACATCACCTCGCCGCAGATGCGGCTGGTGTTGTTCGGGCTGTCGGCAGCGCTGCTGATGGCGGTGCTGATTCTCGGCCGCTATCTGGTCACCTCCAAGTTCGGCCGCGTGCTGGCGGCGATCCGCGATGCCGAATCGCGGGTGCGCTTCATCGGCTACCAGCCGACGCAATACAAGCTGGCGATCTGGACGCTGTCGGCCGTGCTGTGCGCGCTGGCCGGGGCGCTGTACGTGCCGCAGGTGGGCATCATCAACCCCAGCGAAATGAGCCCGGCCAACTCCATCGAGATTGCGGTGTGGGTGGCCGTGGGTGGGCGCGGCACGCTCATCGGCGCGGTCATCGGCGCCTTCATCGTCAATCTGGCCAAGAGCTTCTTCACCGTGAGCTTTCCGGACTACTGGCTGTTCTTCCTCGGCTTTCTGTTCATCGCAGTCACCCTGTTCCTGCCCCATGGCGTGATCGGGCTGTGGCGTCAGCTGACGCAGCGCGACAAGGCGGTGCCGCAAACCGAGGACGACCTCGTTGCCGCCGCAGCTCCCGATGCCGCCGATGACGCGAACCTTGCCGAGCCCCCCGTCACCGCCGCCAAAGGAGCCACCGCATGAGCACCCTGACCGAAGACTACAGCGCGGTATCCGGCAGCACCGGTGGCGGCCACCTGGTCACCGGCGAGCTCGATCTCTCGCACAAGGTCATCCTCTATCTGGAGAACATCTCCGTCAGCTTCGATGGCTTCAAGGCGCTCAACAACCTGTCGCTGGCCATCGACGCGGGCGAGCTGCGCAGCATCATCGGCCCCAACGGCGCCGGCAAGACCACCATGATGGACGTCATCACCGGCAAGACGCGGCCCGACGAGGGCAAGGCTTTCTTCGGCCAGACGCTCGACCTCACGCGCCTCAACGAGCCGGAGATCGCCCATGCCGGCATCGGCCGCAAGTTCCAGAAGCCCACCATCTTCGAAAACCACAGCGTGTTCGAGAACCTCGAACTGGCCATGAAGATGGACAAAAGCGTGTGGAAGAGCCTGTTCTTCCAGCTCGCCGACAACGAGCGCGACCGCGTCGCCGAGGTGTTGAAACGCATCCGCCTCACCGCCGAAGCCGACCGCCAGGCCGGCCTGCTGTCACACGGGCAGAAACAGTGGCTGGAGATCGGCATGCTGCTGATGCAGGAGCCCAAACTGCTGCTGCTCGACGAACCGGTCGCCGGCATGACCGACGAGGAAACCGAACGCACCGCCGAGCTGTTCGTCAGCCTCGCCGGCAAACACTCGCTAGTGGTGGTCGAACACGACATGGCCTTCGTGGAAGCACTCGGCGGCAAGACCACCGTGCTGCACGAAGGCTCGGTGCTCGCCGAAGGCGATCTGGCCGAGGTGCAGAACGACCCGCGCGTGATCGAGGTGTACCTTGGTCGCTAACACAACGAACCGTAGGGCGGAAAAGCCGAAGACGCCTTCCGCCGGTCGTGAGCAACAAGGCGCTTGCGCCTTCAAGATGAGACATACGGCGGAAGGCGCTTCGCTTTTGGCTGCGCCGAAACTTCAGCCGGCCGCGGCCGGCGTCGTTTTCCGCCCCACGAACCCGATCGGGCAGGTGTCCCCATGCTGAAAGTCGACAATCTCAACCAGTACTACGGCGGCAGCCACATCCTGCGCAACCTCAGCTTCGAGGTGCCGATGGGCAAGGTCACCACCTTGCTCGGGCGCAATGGCGTGGGCAAGACCACGCTGCTCAAGACGCTCATGGGGCTGGTGCCGAGCAAGACCGGCCACATCGCCTTCGGAACCGATGCCGGCGAAAAGGACATCACCCGCGCGCCCTCCTACGCCCGCGTCAAGGCCGGCATCGGTTACGTGCCGCAGGGGCGCGAGATCTTTCCGCGCCTGACGGTGGAGGAAAACCTGCAAATGGGTCTGGCCAGCTGCCCCGCCAGCACGCCCTTGCCGGATCGCATCTTCGAGATGTTCCCGGTGCTGCTTAAGATGATGCGCCGACGCGGCGGCGACCTCTCCGGCGGCCAGCAACAACAGCTCGCCATCGGCCGCGCGCTGGCCATGGGGCCGAAGCTGCTGATCCTCGACGAGCCCACCGAGGGCATCCAGCCCTCGATCATCAAGGACATCGAACGCGCCATCCGCACCCTGGCTGAAACCGGCGAAATGGCCATCCTGCTGGTCGAGCAGTATTACGACTTCGCCGAATCGCTGGCAGACCACTACCTGCTCATGGAACGCGGCGAAATCATCATGCGCGGACGCGGCGACGAGATGCCGGCGCACGGGGTGAAGGCGGCGTTGTCGGTGTAGCGCACCGCGCCCACCGCCTCAACCTTCGACCAGGAAACACCCCGCCGTGGCACCCGGCGACCCTTGAGATCGCCGATTCGGTAGGTGCCGCCGCGCATGGTTCTGTCGACACGGCGCACGTCGGTTTCACACACTGTGTTTCCAGCGCGGCCGACCATGCTTGCACGGCCATGATGCGTTGAAACCGTTTCATGACATCCGCCTTGGCTGCTACGCTGAGCTCACCAGGTCAACGGAAGTCCGCCATGCAGAGCGTGCCGCCACCGATTCCCGCCGACCCGGCGCGCCGCGTTCGACGCCGCGTGCTGGGGGTATCGAGTTATGTGCTCGGCTGCCTGTTCGCGGTGCTCACCGTGGCCGCCGCCTTCGCGTTGTTCGGCGGGGGGCTGCCCAAGGGATTGGCGCCAGTGATCGCAGGCGCCGTGGGGGCCGTCGTGCTGCTGGTCGTCGCCGTCGTTCTGCTGGTAGTGGCCGAGCAGTGCTTCGTGCCCAGCGCGACCGAGGTGCTCGAACACGACTCCCGAGCGCCGGTGGTCTATCTGCGCCCCTTCGGCGAAGACGCCGAACTCACCTACGATGTCATCAGCACCGGCGAGAGCACCACCGCGATCACCGCCAAGGCGGAAGACTTCCTGCTCGCGCTCAACGCCATCGGGCCGCTGGTGTCCATTGCCGAACCGGACCGATGGGCGCGCTGGGGACTGCACCCGCATGGGGCCTACCGCGATTTCGTCGGCGAGGGCGACTGGCAGGCACGCGTGCAGACGCTGCTCGACCGGGCCGGCCTGGTGGTGCTCGCCATCGGCGATTCGCCCGGCATCGAATGGGAGATCGAACAGGTACGCCAGCGCGTCGGACCGCAATCGTTGCTGCTCTACCTGCCACCGCGCCCCGCCAACGCCTTCACAAGAAAGGGCCGACAGAAGAAGGAAAAGGCGATCTATGAACAGTTCGCCCCGCTGGTCGAAAAACACTTCGAACTCACCCTGCCGCCGTTCGCCGAATCGACCTATCTGATTGGCTTCGACGCCGACGGCCAGCCGGTGATGGCGCCCAACGCCCCGCGCAAACGCTGGGTGTTCACCGAACACGGCCGCGTTGCCGACGCCATCGGCAGCCAGTTGCGCGCGGTGCTTGCCAAGGTGCGTCCCGGCACCTCGCTCGACCCCTACCGCATCGCCGGCCGCAGCGGCATGTGGGGGCGCTTCATCGCGGCCACGTGCGTTGTGCTGGCGAGTGTCGGCGTCGCGCTGAGCGGCAGTCTGAACGGCGATCTGCTCGGCTTTGCAACCCGCCTCGTCCCGAGCCTCCCGCTCATTGCCGGCTGGTGGCTGCTGGCACGCCACTTTCGATCGCGCTGGGCGTGGGCGGCGGTGCTGTTGCTCATTTCGCTCACCGCGCTGAGTGCCGGTGTGCACGCCTGGGTTCAGTTTGTCAGCCACGATCCGGCGATGCTGGGCTCGGTGGCCTACAACGCGCTCGTCTGGTTGCTGCTGCTGGGCAATGGCATCGCCGTCCTCGCGCTGGGCCTCTCACTCATCGGCCGTCACGACCCATCGCGCTGACATCGCGCGTCGTTCACCGCGCACGAACACAGACCACGACGACAATGCTATTGTCATCGTCTATGCTGAATGGCACACAAGAGATGCACGCGCCAATGAACCATCTACTTGACAACCCAACGTGGCATACGCTGAGTGGTGCCCACGCCCGCTTCTCCGCAGGCACCGACACCGCGCGACGCTACGCGCGGGGTTTCTCGCCGATTCTCGGCTTTGCCGACAACGAACATCCTGACCTGGCGGCACTGCTCCCGCATTGCACCTCGGGCGAACACTTCTACACCGCGGGCTGGCAGGGCATCGTCCCGGCTGGATGGGTGCTCCAGGATGAAGCGAACATGTTCCGCATGGTGTGGGCGGGCGTGGCGCCGCAGATACCCGAGCTCAGGCACGTCATGCCGCTCTCGCGGCACCATGCCGACGAGGCAATGGCGCTGGCCACCCGGATGGCAACCGGACCGTTCGGGCCACGAACGCTCGAACTGGGCGACTACCTTGGTGTATTCGAGGGCGGCCGACTGATCGCCATGGCGGGCGAACGCCTGCAAGCCGGGCACTATCGCGAAATCAGCGGGGTGTGCACGCATCCCGACTATCAGGGTCGCGGGCTGGCACGCACGCTGATCCAGGCCTTGGTGCGCCGCCAGCTCGCGCGCCGCGAGACGCCGTTTCTGCATGTCATGAGCAGCGCCACCACCGCCCACAAGCTGTATCAGCGTGTAGGATTCCGCGACTACTCGGAAGCGGTGGTGAGAGTCATTTCACGACTGTGAGCGAACGCGGTAGCATGGCCATTCCATTTGGCAATGACTCCTCATGAAAACCGTCGAAATCACCCGAGAACCCGTCGAGCTGTACAAGATCCTCAAGTTCGAAGGACTGGTCGCCAGTGGCGGCGATGCCAAGAGCGCCGTCGCCGACGGTCAGGTCCGCGTCAATGGCGCGGTGGAAACCCGCAAGCGGCGGCAGATCGTGAGCGGCGATGTGGTCGAGTTTGGCGGGCAGGTTCTGAGCATCGTAAAGGCCCAGGGCTGAATCGATTCACTTTGCGCGCGCGCGACGCCACGGCCAAGCACGCCATGGGCGTTGCGCCACCAGATGCGCCCCGTTTTGTCGCTGATGTTTGCATGCGTTTGCGCCAGCGCGTACACCTGATCGCGCCTTTGCTCGCCCTGCTGGCCGGCCTGCTGGTCGCGTCTCCGGCGTGGGCCGACACCTACTCGCCCGCCCACGTACCCAACCCCAAGGCCACGGGCAACGGCTACGTCTCGAATCCGGACGGCATCGTCAGCGCGGCGACGGTCGCCAAGCTCGATGCCATGCTCGCTGCGCTGGAACGCGAAACCGGCGCGCAGGTGGCAGTGGTGGCCATCGGCAACACCGATCCTGCCGACATCTTCAGCTTCGCCCAGGCGCTGTTCGAGCACTGGGGCATCGGCGATAAGTCACGGGACGACGGCTTGCTGATACTGCTGGTGACGGATCAGCGCACGGTGCGTCTGCACACCGGCTACGGACTCGAAGGCAGCCTGCCCGATGCCGTGTGCAAGCGTATTCAGGAAGACTTCATGGTCCCCCAGTTCAAGCGTGGGGACTACGACGCGGGCCTGATCGCCGGTGTCCGGCAGGTTGAACACATCCTCACGCAACCGGACTACGCGGCGCAGTTCGTTCACGCCCCCGACGACGCCGTCAGGGGCGCATGGACTGTCTTCCGCTTCATCGCGCTCGGCATCCTCGTTTTTGTCAGCCTGATCGCATTTGGCGTGAAGTCGGCGTACGGCTACTACTCCGGCTCGCGCCGCCTCAAGGCGACGCCACCGGCGATGCGCTACACACGCGGGCAATGGTGGTCGATGGCGCTCGGCGGGCCGGCGCTGATCCTGCTGCTATGTGAACTCCTGCCGCTACGCTGGCCCGTGCTCACCTTTCTGGGCGTGCTCTACGGCTACTTTTTGCTGTTGCCCTTCGTGCAGCTAAGGCGCCAGCGGCACCATGCGGCAAAGCTCTACACGCGCCACAACTACACGGCGATCACCCGTTTTCTGCGGCGCCAACGCGGCTTCTGGCGGTGGATGGCGGTGCTGTTTCCGTTCCCCTGGGCGATCTATCCCTTGCTGCTCGCCCGCCGCATCGCCTTCTACCGCAACCATCCCCGCCAGTGCACCAAATGCAAGCAGCCGATGCGACGGCTTGCGGAAGAGATCGAGGATCAATACCTGTCGTCCGGCCATCAAGTGGAGGAGCAGATCCACGCCAAGGATCACGACGTGTGGCTGTGCGATGCCTGCGGCGACAGCACCGTGCGCAGCTTTGCGGGCAGCGATGACGACGACTTCGACAAGTGCCCCGCCTGCAAGCATCTGACCTACTGGCAGGAACGCGACGAAACGCTCGTCGAGCCGACCTACACGCACGGGGGCAGCGGCGAGCGCACGCATGTGTGCAAACACTGCGGTCATCGCGAGGTCATCAGCTACGCCATCGGCCGGCTGCGGCGCAGCAGTTCGTCGTCGAGCAGCGGCGGCTCGGGCGGCAGTTGGGGCGGTGGCAGCTCCGGCGGTGGCGGTTCGAGCAGCAGTTGGTGACACATGTCATCCAGATCAGCCGCAATCCGCGCGATACTCGCACTCATTCAAAGCCTCCCGTGCCGACACCGATGATGAACACACCTCACCACAAGAAGCTGCCGATGCGCCTCGCCCGATACCTGCTTCCCCTCGCCCTGTGCTTGCTGGCGCTGCCGACCCGGGCAGACAGCGACGCCCTTGCCGTGCCGGTCTGCGATGGCCCGGACGCAGTGCGCTATTCGGCCGAAACCATGCGCCGCAAGGTGCAGGCCTATCAGGTGCTGACCGAGGAAGCGCTCAGTCTGCGCTCGCGTGCCATCACCTACCTCAAGCGGCTGGAAGAAAAGGAGCTGTTCAACGAGCCGTTGCTGGGCGAGGACATCCGCGTGCTGAGTGCCGGTGCGGCCGAGTTGGTTTCGCAGCGCAAACGGCTGTGGCAGGTGGCCACGGCTCACGAATGCTGGCTGGACGCACCGATACCGCGTGACCCGCATCAGGCACGGGTGCAGGCCATGGGCGTGGCGATGTCGCTGTCGGCCGCGCTCACCATGTACGACAACTACGTGGCCGCCGTCGCCCTGTATCGCGACGATTCCTTCCTGCGCACCCACATCAACAAGGGCGACGCCGGCTACGGCGTGCCCGAAGGCGAGCTGCGACGCATTGCCGCCTCGTTTGCCTCGGCCGCCAATCGGGTGCGCGTGCGCCGCGGCATCGAATGGTACGAAGCCCACGGGCGCACGCTGGCCGATTCCGACTACCCGGATGAACGCTACCTGGCCGCGCTGGTGGAACAGAGTCCGTCCTACGCCACGGTGCGCAAGGTGCGCCCGCTGGACTACGCCAGCAACATCCTCGGGCTGGCCAGCACGGTGTCGACCGACACCGTGCGCACCCTGCAAACGGAAGGGGTGAACCTGTCGAGCATGGTGTTCGGCAACGTGGTGGGGCTGGTCGAATCGCGTCGCGGCAAGCTCGATGGCCGCGCCGAGGTATTGACCGAGGTGGGCAGCCGCTTGCAGGCCGGCGACGTACTGCTTGAAAAGACCCCTTTCCGGCTCACCGACTCGTTCATTCCCGGCCATTGGGGCCACGCCGCCGTGTGGATCGGCAGCGAGGCGGAACTGCGCGCACTCGGGCTGTGGAACCACCCGGTGGTGGCCGCACACCACAAGGCGATCCAGCGAGGACGCGGGGTGGTCGAGGCACTGCGCTCGGGTGTGGAAATGAACTCGCTCAAGCACTTTCTGAACGTCGACGATCTGGCGGTACTTCGTCAGCCGACGCTCGACCAAGCGGCGCGCCGCGAAGTGATTCTTCAAGCGCTGAGGCAGGTGGGCAAGGCCTACGACTTCAACTTCGACGCGCAAAGCGCCGACCGCATCGTCTGCTCCGAACTGGTCTATCACGCCTACGGCCAGGTGCATTGGCCCACCGAGCGCAAGCTCGGCCGCGTCGTCGTCAGCCCCGACAACATTGCGCAGGAAGCCACTGGCGACGGCGTGTTCGATGTCGCCATCCTCTATCACGACGGCCAGGCCGTCACCGCCGACCCACGTGCCCGACTGGCCGCGCTCATCGAGCAGAAAGTCGTCACGCTGGCCCACGGCAAGCTCGACGACGTCAGCCCCTGACCAAAGCGCGGCGCGCACTTGACGCAGCCCGCCGAGAGTGATGCCATGACATCAGGGCGGCATGCGCTGTCCTGTGATGTGACGATTTTTCAGGAGGCGGCATCATGGAAGCGGAACAGCTCGAACAAAACGTCAGCGATGCGCTGCAAATGTCCCCCGAGGAGATCGCCGAGCGCGTGCGCAAACTCACGCTCGATGCGCTCTCCGGGCGCCCCCTCGACACCGCCGGCATGCGCGACACCTTTGCGCGGGTGGCCGAGGGGGTGCGCGACGGCGCGGCAAAACGCAGCGCGCGCGTGGAAGACGCCATGAAGGAAGCGATGCACGGCATGGATGAGGCCATGCGCAGCTTTGCCGAGGCCTCGTCGCTGGCGGTGGAAGAAGCCCGCGGGCGGCGCAAGGAATACTCCGCGCAGGAGTTCAGCAGCTTTCTGGAAGACGTGAAAGCACTCGAAACGCTGATGGCGGACACGCTGACCAAGGGCGCAAAACAAGCCACCGGCGCGGCACGCACCACCTTCACCGAGCTGGCCGAACACGCCCGCATTCACGGTACCGCCGCCGGGCGCGAGTTGTTCAACGTGCAAACCCGGTTGGCCCAGACGCTGGCCGAAGTCACCAAGGAGACCGCCAGCGAAAGCGCCCACACCCTGCAGGCGGGCGGGCGCCTGATGGCTGGGCTGACGGCCGGCTTTCTGCGCGGCATTGCCGACCGGCTGACGGACGCCGCGCAAAAAGACAAGGACGCCTGATGCTGTGGGACGCCATCGGCGCCGTCCGCGATCTGGGGCGGCTGCACGACATCGCCTCGGTGCTGATCCGCTACGGCTTTGGCGATCTGGTCCGTCGCATCGGGCTGTCGGGCGCGCTGGAGAAAACCGGCCGCGTACTGCACTGGCGCGAACCGGAGGAGCTGGCCCGACTCGACCCGCCCGCGCGAGTACGCCGCACGCTCGAAGAACTTGGGCCGAGCTTCGTCAAGCTAGGGCAGATTCTCGCCACCCGGGTCGACCTGTTCGCGCCCGAGTGGATCGACGAGCTGAGCAAACTGCAGGACGAGGCGCCGCCCCTGCCCTTCGAAACCCTGCGCACTCAACTGATCGAAGACCTCGGCGAGCCACCCGAAAACATCTTCCCCGTGCTCGACACCACGCCGCTGGCGGCCGCCTCGCTGGCGCAGGTGCATCGGGCGCAACTGCCCGATGGCACCGCCGTCGTCCTCAAGGTGCGCCGACCGGGCATCCGGCCGGTGGTCGAGG
The DNA here is from genome assembly GCA_050293885.1 of Rhodocyclaceae bacterium. Taxonomy (GTDB): domain Bacteria; phylum Pseudomonadota; class Gammaproteobacteria; order Burkholderiales; family Rhodocyclaceae; genus Nitrogeniibacter. Next base: position 105,192 of record JBNKNO010000004.1, read on the forward strand.
CTGACCTGCGCCTGCTCGAACGGCTGGCCGAGATCATTGAAACCGATGCGCCGGACCTGAAGCGCTATCGACCGCGCGAGGTAGTGCGTCAGTTCGTGCTCTCGCTGCGCCGCGAACTGGATTTCGCCGCCGAAGCGCGCAACGCCGAACGCGTGGCCGCCCACCTGGCCGAGCGCGACGATATCGTCGTGCCACGCATCCACTGGCAGTGGACGAGCGAACGGCTCAATGTGCAGGACTGCGTCGACGGCATCGCCGGACGCGACTTGCGCCTGTTACCCGCCGCCGGCCTGAACGCCCCGGTGCTGGCCCGCCGCGGCGCCACGGCGGTGTTGCAGATGATCCTCGACAACGGCTTCTTTCATGCCGACCCGCACCCCGGCAACGTGTTCTACCTGCCGGGCAACCGCATCGCCTTCATCGACTTCGGCATGGTCGGGCGCCTGTCCGAGACGCGACGCTATCAGGTGGCGCAAGTGCTCAACGGGCTGGTGTCGCACGATTCGGAAACCGTTACCGACGTGCTGCTCGACTGGAGTAGCGACACCGACACCAACGTCGATGCCTTGCGCGACGAGATTGACGCCTTCGTCGACCAATACCGTGGCGTGCCGTTGCAGCGGCTGGACATCACCGCCATGCTCGCCGACGTGATCGCCATCCTGCGCGAACACGGCCTCGCCCTGCCGCCCGATCTGGCGCTGCTCATCAAGGCCTTCGTCACCCTCGAAGGGCTCGGTCGCCAGCTCGACCCAGCCTTCGACATGGCCAGCGAAGCGGCCCCCTATCTGCGCCGCGTCATGCTCGACCACAACGCCCCCACCGCGCTCGCCAAACGCGGCTGGCGCGCCGTCGCCAACGCCGCCGATCTGCTCGCCAGCCTGCCGCGCGATCTGCGCGCCCTGCTACGTGCCGCCCAGCGCGGCCGCCTTCAGGTGCAGGTGGACGTCCCCCCGCTCGACCGCTTCAGCGAGCGCATGGACAAGGCCGGCAACCGCCTGGCGCTGGCCATTCTCACCGCCGCCCTCATCGTCGGCTCGTCGATCGTCGTCAGCGTCGAGAAGGCACCCTTGCTGGCCGGCTTCCCACGCCTCGGCGTCACCGGTTTCGTACTCGCCCTGATCGGCGCGCTGGTGGTTCTCATCTCGATCTTGCGCAGCGGGAAAGACTGAGTTCGATGTCATGAGTGAAAATTCCGACGATCGCGTCGCGGAGCAGTTAGTTGCCTATCACCGCTTGGTGATGGATGCCGATAGCGTTCTCCGCCGCGGGGGAGACAGCGACGTAATCGCTACGGTCTTGGATCTCGTCTGTACCAACCCCCATCGCTGTTGGTCGATAGTTTCCCTGGCAGCGAGCAAACAACCGACCGAGGATGCATTGTCGTTTCTCGGTATGACGGTGAGCCGGTTGCTGCGCGAGCATCCACAACTTATTTCCACAATCACTCGCGACGTTGATTCACACCCAGAACTGCGTGAACTCATGTCGTGGGTATTAGAAGACACCGAAATCGATCATGACGTTTGGCAACAAGTCGAGTCACTCTCATAGGTCGCGTATGTGTTGATCAGTGACCGGTGACACGCTCCATTTCTTGTGTCGCAAGCCGCTGAGCTGAATCGCTACGCACAATGGCGTAACCCCGGTGAGCAGGCGGCGGCTTTGCACCATAATGGTGAAAAACGAGCCTTTTTCACCACGCCAGTGCGCAAAAATCCCGGCAGCATGAACAATTCAAGGCTTGGCGCCCTCGTGTTTGCGCCAATTCACTGTCAATCACGCCGTTACTTCTTGTCGCGGCTTCTGGCCCGGTTGTTGCAAACCCGATCCGTATGAACGCGCCCCTCGCCGCCCATCTTGCCCCCGCGCTTGCGCCAGCCACGCCTTGGCACGCGCGGCTGACACTGGGTTTCGAGGCGCGCGCGCAGCGCACGGTGCTGACCGACAGACGCCATGAAGGGCCGCTACGCCTGCAAAAGGCGCTGTACCCGGAAGGCGATGCGGTGTGCCACGGCATCATCCTGCATCCACCGGCCGGCATTGCCGGGGGCGACATCCTGCATGTGAGCGTCGACGTCGGCCCCCGAGCCCACGCGCTCATCACCACGCCGGGCGCCGGCAAGTGGTACCGCAGCAGCGGCGCCGAGGGCGTGCTCGAACAGCATCTGCGTGTCGCCGACGGCGGCGTGCTCGAGTGGCTGCCACAGGAGAACATCGTCTTCCGCCAGGCCAATGCGCGCATGCTCACGACGGTCGAACTGGCAGCCGACGCGACCTTCATCGCCATGGACATGACCGCCTTCGGCCGCCATGGCGAGGCGCAGCGCTTCACTGCCGGCGCGTTCGCGCAGTCGATGCGCATCCGCCGCAACGGCCGCACGATCTGGCGCGAGCAAGGCCGCATGGCCGGCGGCGACCGCCTCATGCAGGCGCCCAGCGGGCTGGCCGGCCAACCCGTCACCGGCACGCTCATCGCCATCGGCGCCGGGCTGGACGACGCGCTGGTCGAGCGCTGCCGCGAGATTCCCATCACCCACGGCGACGGCGGCATCACCCTGTTGCCCGATCTGTTCATCGCCCGCTATCTGGGCCCACGCTGCGAAGCCGGCCGCGACTGGTTCGCGGCGCTGTGGCAGGTGTTGCGCCCTGCGCTCACCGGCCACGACGCCCAAATCCCCCGCATCTGGAAGACCTGAGAAGACCATGGAACTGACCCCACGCGAGAAGGACAAGCTGCTCATCTTCACCGCCGCCTTGCTGGCCGAGCGCCGCATGGGCCGTGGCCTCAAGCTCAACTACCCGGAAGCGGTGGCCTTCCTGTCGGCCGGCATCCTCGAAGGCGCCCGCGACGGCAGAACGGTGGCCGAGCTCATGAGCCACGGCACCACCCTGCTCACCCGCGAGCAGGTGATGGAGGGCGTGGCAGAAATGATTCCCGAGATCCAGGTGGAAGCCACCTTCCCCGACGGCACGAAGCTCGTGACCGTGCACAACCCCATCGTGTAAGGAGGCTGGCCCATGATCCCCGGAGAAATGATCACGCAGGACGGCGACATCGAACTCAATGTCGGCCGCGCCACGATCACGCTGGAAGTGACCAATACCGGCGACCGCCCGGTGCAGGTGGGCTCGCACTATCACTTCTACGAAACCAACCCGGCGCTCGATTTCGACCGCGAGGCGGCACGCGGCTTTCGCCTCGACATCGCGGCCGGCACGGCGGTGCGCTTCGAACCCGGTCAGGTGCGCACGGTGGCATTGGTGGCCCTCGACGGCGATCGCAAAGTGTACGGTTTCAACGCCAAAGTGATGGGAGCACTCTGAGATGAACCACCCCCACGCTCATAAACCCCCATTCGCTGCCCCCCGAGGGGGCGCAGGCCTCCTTTGGGGCGGCCCGGCAGGAGACCTGAGATGACCGCAAAAATTTCCCGCCGCGCCTATGCGGAAATGTTCGGCCCCACCGTCGGCGACCGCGTACGGCTGGCCGACACCGAGTTGTGGATCGAGGTCGAGCGCGACTACACGATCTACGGCGAAGAGGTGAAATTCGGCGGCGGCAAGGTGATCCGCGACGGCATGGGTCAGAGCCAGCTGCTGTCGGCGCAGGTGGCCGACACGGTGATCACCAACGCGCTCATCGTCGATCACTGGGGCATCGTCAAGGCCGATATCGGCATCAAGGACGGGCGCATCAGCGCCATCGGCAAGGCCGGCAATCCGGACATCCAGCCGGGGGTGACCATTCCCGTCGGCCCAGGCACCGAGGTCATCGCCGGTGAGGGCAACATCATCACCGCCGGCGGCATCGACGCGCACATCCACTTCATCTGCCCGCAGCAGATCGAAGAGGCGCTCATGAGCGGCATCACCACCATGCTCGGCGGCGGCACGGGACCTGCCACCGGCACCTACGCCACCACGTGCACGCCGGGGCCCTGGCACATCCAGAAAATGATGCAGGCGGCCGACGCCTTTCCGATGAACCTGGGTTTTCTCGGCAAGGGCAATGCCAGCCTGCCGGGGGCGCTGGTCGAGCAGGTGGAGGCCGGCGCCATCGGTCTCAAGCTGCATGAAGACTGGGGCACCACGCCAGCGGCCATCGACAACTGCCTGGCGGTAGCCGAGCAGATGGATGTACAGGTGGCGATTCACACCGACACGCTCAACGAATCGGGCTTCGTCGAACACACCGCCGCCGCCTTCAAGGACCGCTGCATCCACACCTTTCACACCGAGGGCGCGGGCGGCGGCCATGCGCCGGACATCATCAAGCTGGCGGGTATGGCGAACGTGCTGCCCAGCTCCACCAACCCGACGCGACCGTTCACGGTCAACACCATCGACGAGCACCTCGACATGCTGATGGTGTGCCATCACCTCGACCCGAGCATCGCCGAGGATGTGGCCTTTGCCGAGTCGCGCATCCGCCGCGAGACCATCGCCGCCGAAGACATCCTGCACGACCTGGGCTGCTTCTCGATGATGAGCTCCGACAGCCAGGCCATGGGCCGCGTCGGCGAAGTGATCATCCGCAGCTGGCAGACCGCGCACAAGATGAAGGTGCAGCGCGGCGCCCTGCCCGAAGACACGGGACGCAACGACAACTTCCGCGTCAAACGCTACATCGCCAAATACACCATCAACCCGGCCATCAGCCACGGCATCAGCCATCTGGTGGGCTCGGTCGAGGTCGGCAAGCTGGCCGATCTGGTGGTATGGAAGCCGGCCTTCTTCGGCGTCAAGCCGAGCCTGATCCTGAAAGGCGGCATGATCGCGGCAGCGGCCATGGGCGATCCCAATGCCTCGATCCCGACACCCCAGCCGGTGCATTACCGACCCATGTTCGGCAGCTTCGGTGGCGCCTTGAAGACCTCCGTCACCTTTACCTCGCAGGCGGCGCTGGCGACGGGCGCGCTCGATGGCCTCGGCCTGAACCGACCGCTCGAAGCGGTGCGCGACATCCGCCAGGTGCGCAAGACCGACATGATCCACAACGGCTGGCTGCCCAAGCTGGAGGTGGACCCCGAAACCTACGAAGTGCGCGCCGACGGGCAATTGCTCACCTGCGCACCCGCCGACGTGCTGCCGATGGCGCAGCGTTACTTCCTGTTCTGAGAGAAACATCATGCTGTTGATCGAGCACATGTATGACGGACCGGATGCCACCACCAAATCGCTGACCTTGAGCTTCGACCAGCGCACCAAGAGCCGCCTGCGCACCCGGCTGGACAGTGGCGAAGAGGTCGGCCTGTTCCTGCCGCGCGGCACCATCCTGCGTGGCGGCCAGCGTCTGCTGGCCGACGACGGCGGCGTGGTGGAAGTGTTCTCCGCCATCGAAGCGCTGGTCGAGGCGCGTTGCGAGAATCTGCTCGACCTCACCCGCGCCGCCTACCACCTGGGCAATCGCCACGTGGCGGTGCAAGTGGGCAGCGACACACGTGGCGGTTGGCTACGCATCGCGGCCGACCATGTCCTCGAAGAAATGCTCGAAGGCCTGGGCTGCCGGGTCGAGGCCATCGACGCCCCCTTCGAGCCCGAAGCGGGCGCCTACTCGGGCGGGCACAACCATCATCACCACGGCGAGCCGTCCGAGCGGCGCGGCCCGCGCATTCACGAATACCGGCAAAGCGCATGAGCTTGCCGCTGGTCCGCCTCCTGCAACTGACCACGCCGGCACTGCCGGTGGGCGCCTATACCTATTCGCAAGGGCTGGAATGGGCGGTGGACAGCGGCCGCGTGCATGACGAAACGAGTACCGGCGAATGGATCGACGATGTGATGACGCTCAGTCTGGCAAACTTCGAGCTTCCGCTTGTCGCCGCGCTGTACCGCGCCTGGCAGCAAGGCCATGTGGCCGACATCGCCCGACTCAACGACGACTTCCTTGCCAGCCGCGAGACCCGCGAACTGCGCGCCGAAACGGTGCAGATGGGCTATTCGCTGGTCCGCCTGCTGCGCGATCTGGACGCGTTCACCACTGTCGACGGCGCCACCGAGACGCTGACGGACATCGACACCCCGGCCTTCCCGACCGCGTGGACGGCCGCCGCCCACACCTGGCGGATTCCGCTGGCCGACGCCCTGCCCGCCTACCTGTGGGCCTGGCTGGAGAATCAGGTGACGGCGGCGATCAAGGTCGTGCCGCTCGGGCAGTCCGCCGGGCAGCGCCTGCTGGCGACACTCGGCGCCAAGATTCCAGCGCTCGCGACGCGAGCCACCGACCTGCCCGAAGACGATTGGAGCAACTTCACCCCCGGCCTGGCAATGGCCAGTTGCCAACACGAAACACAGTACTCGCGACTGTTCCGCTCATAACCGAAAAAAGAGAGAGACACCCCATGAGCACAAGCATCAACTCCCCCCTGCGCGTCGGCATCGGCGGCCCGGTCGGTTCGGGCAAGACGGCGCTGACGCTCGCGCTGTGTTCGGCGCTGCGCGATCGCTACAACATCGCGGTGGTCACCAACGACATCTACACTGCCGAGGACGCGCAGTTTCTTGTCCGCAACGAGGCGCTCGCGCCCGAACGCATCATCGGTGTCGAAACCGGTGGCTGCCCGCACACCGCCATCCGCGAGGACGCCTCGATCAATCTCGAGGCGGTCGAGCGGCTCAATCAGCGTTTTCCCGGTCTGGAAATCGTGTTCGTGGAATCCGGTGGCGACAATCTGGCGGCAACTTTCTCGCCCGAATTGTCGGACCTGACGATCTACGTGATCGATGTGTCGGCCGGCGACAAGATTCCGCGCAAGGGCGGGCCGGGCATCACCAAGAGCGATCTGCTGGTCATCAACAAGACCGACCTCGCCCCCTTGGTGGGAGCCGACCTCGGCGTCATGGAGCGCGATTCGCGCAAGATGCGCGGTCAGCGCCCGTTTCTGTTCAGCAATCTCAAGTCCGGCCAGGGGCTGGACGAGATCATCGGCTTCATCGAGACTGAAGGTCTGTTGCACGCGCCGGCAGCCGCGTGACCCCGATTAGGAGAATCATCATGCTCAAGCAATCCGCACTCACTGCCGCGCTGTTGGCGGCCACCACCGGCCTCGCGCATGCCCATCCGGGCCATGCCGACCAAAGCATTCATCTGGTTGAATGGCTGATGGGCGCCGCCCTGCTGGCCGGCTCCATCGTGGTGTTGCGCATCATGCGCCGCAAGCTGCGCCGCTCACGCTAGGCGCTGCCCCCGCCGGACGTCGTGGCGCCTCGGGCAGCGAACGATTTCACTCGAAGGTCCGGTGCACCAGCACGCCACCGCCCCAATCGGCGCTGGCGTCCGAAAAGCCGTGGACGGCGTAGCCCTGCAGCTTCCACTGCGCGTCGAGCTTGACACTGACGAAGGCTGACACCTCGCTCATCTCGCTGCCGGAGGCGCTGACTTTTTCGCGCCAGTCATAGACCGCGCCCAGCGTGACGCCGCGCGCAATCCGGTAGCCCGCCCCCAGACTCAGATACAGCGGATCGCGAAAGTCCCGGCCCGACGGATCGCCATATTTCTTCCAGCGGACGGTCCCGAAGATCGCCGCGGCGCCGACGATCTGGGCGACATCGAATTGAATCGAGTAGTCGGTCTCGCCCGTCCCCAGGCCCTTGTCCTTGTCGGCGGTCGGCAGTTTGACCTTGCCCACCACGTCCACGAGCAAACCGCTCGAGTCCTGCCCATCGAGCAGGGCGTACCCCACGCCGACCACGGTATCGCCCACTCCCTCCACCGTACGACGGACCGTGGCATCACTTGCCAGCGGAATGCGATCCGGGCCAACGCCGATGACATCCCCCGGGCCTGATGTACGGATATAGGGCAACGTCACCTTGACCGTGGTGCGATCCCTCACGTACTTCAAGATCACCGGCACATACCAGGTCTCGGTCGTCATCTCGCCGCCGTACTTTCCTGAGGAATAGTCGAGCCCCGTCGAGATTCTGAACTGCCCATTCGCAGCGTCACTCACACCCGACACGCCGGCGACCAGCAAGCCAGCCACTACCCATTTCAATCCACAACGCTCAATCATCTTCCCGCTCAGGCCGCTCCGGTGCTTCATATTCTTCATACTCGATGCGCTCAGGCGCTTCGATCTTCTCGGGTGCTTCGATCTTCTCCGGTGCTTCGACCTTCTCCGGCGCTTCGACCTTCTCCGGCGCCTCGACTTTCTCCGGCGCTTCGGCCTTCTCCGGTGCTTCGGCCTTCTCCGGTGCTTCGGCCTTCTCCGGTGCTTCGGCCTTCTCGGCGGTTTCCTGTCTCTCTACGCGGTCCTCGCCTTGCTCGCGTTCATGGGATGCCGAGCCGTGCGGCGTCTCATTGTCACCCGCCTCTTGTGCGCCCGGCGAGTCATTCATTTCATGCCGATCCCCGCTTTGTTCGCCGGGCACCCCCACCGTTTCCGGTCGCGTCACCCGAACGATATCGACGCGCTCGGCAACGATGCGGCGATCATCGACCAGTCGACCGGAAACCCGCACGCGTACATCCTCGGCCGGCACCACGGCACGCGCTGGCAGCTGAACCGAGAAGCCGCTCACCTGCATCCGACCGTCGGCACCCCCTTGCACCAGCCCTTCGACCACGGCCCGGTCGGCATGCCCCTTGAACGGCAGGCTGGGATCGATCTCGACCTGCTGGACCGCGATCGCATTGCCCGTCCATGCGCCGCTCACCAGCACCTCGCCGCCGCTTGGCAGCGCACTACGGCCATCTCCAGTCAGCGTCAGTCCCTGCAAGTCGCCGGCCCCGACAAGGGTGCCGATGGCACTGACCGGTGCACCCGGCGCGCCGGCATCGATGCGCGATGCCAGCACTTGTCCCTGGGCGTCGCGCATGCCGCTGACCCGAACCGGCTGGCCGATCTTCACCTGGCCGCCCTGGATCGTTGCCGGGCCGATCTGAACCGATTGCCCCATCACGCGAATCTTGCCGCGCGCGGCATCGATCGCCGTGACCGGCCCATCGAGCACATGCAGCACTTCGATGCGGTTGGCTTCCAGCCCGCGTTTGGACGGACGCGCATCGATCGCCACGACTTGACCGATGGCCAGCCCCTCGGGCCCGGACGGCTGTCCATTGGCGCGGGTCGGCGTGTTTTCGTCGTAGAACACTTCGAGGCCATTGACGCAGATCGAGGCGAAACCCGTGATGGTGCCGACAATGCCGGTCCCACCCGTGCCGCCTTCTTCGGCCACCGGCGTGCCGGTTCCACCCAGTCCACCATTGCTGGCCGGCGCGCCGGTACCGCCCACACCGCCAGCCTGTGCCGTCGCACCCGTTCCGCCCACACCACCGGCGGGGGCCCCGGTTCCGCCCACACCGCCGGCACGCGCAGCGGCGCCGGTTCCGCCGACGCCACCAGCTGGCGCACCAGTGCCACCGACACCCCCTTCACGCATCGGCGCCCCCGTCCCGCCGATGCCGCCGGGCTCGACACAGGCCGGCGCCGCCATGAGCGCCGGCGAGCCCGCCACGCCAAGCAGCGCCAGGCACAGCGTCAGTACTGCGGCGAGCCGATGCTTAATCATCACGCCCGGCCTCCTGGCCGGCCCGCCTCGATTCACTGTAGAAATACAGCCCCACCGTCATGCGCTGGTCGTTGTCGCTGCGCTCGACGTCTTCTTTCTCGCAGGCCATCGCCAAGGCGTTGTAGGCGCGCAGGAAACTCATGCCGTCATCCTTGAGTTGGCGCGAGATGCGCTCGATGCTCTTGGGCGACAGGCTGTCGTAATGCACGCTGCGTTCGAAGAACGGCGCGCCGGCGCGGGTGACGTTGTGCACGCCGGCCGCGAGGTGATCGTGCAGGTTGAGTCCGAAGTAGGCCAGTTGTTCGTCGCCGCCGTCAGCGGGCACAAATGCCTGCGACTGCAGCACCACTTCATCGTCGTCGTTGATCTTGACCAGGCCGAGACGCAGCCACTCGTCGAGCACCACCCGCGCGCGGATGTCGGTGCTCTGGTGGGCCACCAGCGATTCGAAGGATTGCGCGCCCCCCTGGCTGACCAGACGCGGCAACGGCAACGGCACACCCGCCTCATCGCAAAATGGCGCCACGCTGGTCCACACCGAAATCAATTGCGCGCCGAACGAGACTTTTGCCGGCAACCCGAGCGCCGCGTCGCCCTCTTCCTGCCGCAGGCGTTTGACGTCCTTGCGGTGAACGCCAGTGAGCAAGCTGATGCGGCTGTCGGACTGGACCCGGCCTTCGAGGCGGAATTCGCCTTCGGCCACCTCGACAAAGACCCCCTTGAGCAGCTCCGCCACGAAGGGGAAGGTGATGCCCTGCGACAACATCAGCCGCACCAAGGGTCGCATGACGCGACGCAAGGCCTGAACGAGTGCGGAAGACGGACCGGCTGGGGGCATGGACAAAACTCGGGCTTGAGGCGTAGACGTGACGGCTCAGTGTAACCACGCGTGGGAAAAAATACCATCGTGCATCCGATCCTTCATGCTGTTCCGTACTTGGTTTCAACGGCAACACCGGCCTCCTTGAGTGTGCTGATCGGCAGCACCCCACCGGCACACACGATGACGTAGTCGTTCGGCAACATCACTTCGCCTTCGTCGGTCTTCAGCGTCACGTGGTCCGAGGCAATCGAGGCCACCGTCGATTTGAGCGCGACATTCAGTTTCCCCGTCGCTTGCGCGCTTTCGACGGCTGCCCGATTCTTTGCTTTTACGCGTCCGAAGGCCTCGCCGCGGTAAGAAAGTGTGACTGTGGTGTCCGCTTCGTCCGCCAGCGCCAGCGCCGCCTCGAGCGCGCTATCGCCGCCGCCGACCACCAGCACACGCTGACCGCGGTACTGCTCGGCATCGACGAGTCGATAAACAACCTTGGATTGCTCTTCGCCGGGCACCCCGAGTTTGCGCGGCGTGCCGCGACGCCCCACCGCCAGCAGTACGCTGCCGGCACGCAACTCGACTTTCGAGGTGGTGACCGAGAATCCGCCATCGGCGCTCGCCACCCGCTCCATGCGCTCCGAAAAGCGGATCTCGATCCCCGCCTGCCCGACCACCCGCTGCCACATCTCGAGCAGTGCCTCCTTGCTGATCTCGCTCATGCGCACGGTGCCGACGATGGGCAGATGCATGGGCGCTGTCATCACGATCTTGTTGCGCGGGTAGTGGTAGATGGTGCCGCCGAGCGAGTCCTCCTGGTCGATCAGCACATAGTCGAGCCCCGCCTCCTTGGCGGCCAGCGCGGCGGAGAGCCCGGCCGGACCCGCGCCGACGATCACCACGTCGTGCATGCCGGCCGGTGTCGGATTCTTCTGATTTCGCGCAATGATCGAGGCCATGGCCTGGCTGCCCTGCTCGACCGCCTTGCGCACCAGCCCCATGCCGCCCAACTCGCCGGCAATGAAGATGCCCGGCACATTGGTCTGGAAGTCCGGATTCACCTTGGGGATATCCATGCCGCGTCGGGCGGTGCCGAATACCAGCGTGATGGCATCGAACGGACACGCCGCCTGACAGGCGCCGTGCCCGATGCAGGCCGAGGCATTGATCAGTTTCGCCTTGCCGTCGATGAGCGCAAGCGCCTGCTCGGGACAAGCACGTGCGCACGAACCGGAACCGATGCAGCGCACCGGATCGACACTCGGGTGCAGGCTGGCCGGCTCGTTCAGCCCGGCTTCCATGGCCTCGGCCAAGGCGGCGCGACCGACGACCTCCCGGTGCTTTCGTCGATGGAGATGAAAGACGAGAAACGCAATCGCCGGCAAGACATAGACCAGCACGATGACCAGATCATTCGATGACATGGGACGAACGATTACCTCGATACGATGCGCCGACAAGCGGCAGGATTGGTCTCCGGAAATTTTTCCACGGACTTGGGCCCGCCAGCATTTTGGCATACACTGCCGGCGTCCATGTGAAATATTCCCACATGTTGAAAACGGCTGATACACCTTCGACTTGAGAGCGCCTGAACCACCATGTCTGCCCACGCTGCCACACCCGCAGCCACCCCGCCCCGCCCCGAGACCCCGACCGCGCCGCGCGAACGCACCTGGCCGCTGTTGCTGGCCGTGCTCGCGCTGATCGGCGTGACCGCGGCCATCGGACGTGCCGGTTTCTACGAACCGGGCGACGATGTGGGCTATTACCTGGGTCTGGTGGGCGGACTGCTGATGGCGACGCTGCTGATCTACCCGCTGCGCAAGCGGATCCGCGCGCTACGCACATTCGGCCCGATGCGCCACTGGTTTCGTTACCACATGGTGTTCGGCATTGGCGGGCCGATCCTGGTGCTGCTGCACTCGACCTACCGCATCGACTCACTCAACGCCGGCGTCGCGCTGATTTCGATGGCGGCGGTCGCCTTGAGCGGCTTGGTCGGCCGCTTCATCTACGTGCGCATCCACCACGGTTTGTATGGCCAGCGCGCCACCTTGCAACAATTGCAGACACTTTCGGGGCTGGCGAACCAGGACGTACGCTCTCAACTGTTCTTCGCGCCCGACGTCGAGCAGTCGCTTCTCGCATTCGAACGCGACGCCCTAGCGCCCACACACAGCGGCCCCGCCCGCCTGCTGCACTTTCTGCTATTGGGCCCACGCGCACGGCTGTTGTACTGGCGCGCCCTGCCGACAATCCGCAAGGCATTGAAGATACGGGCCGAGGCGCGCCAGTGGGATCGCGACAAGACCCGGCGCCGCATCCGCAAGTCGCGCCAGCTGATGTTGCGCTATCTGCGCGCCATCCTGCGGGTCGCGCAATTTCACGCCTTCGAGCGGCTGTTTTCCCTCTGGCACGTCGTCCACGTCCCCTTGCTCTACCTGCTGCTCGTCAGCGCCATCGTGCATGTGGTCGCGGTCCATATGTACTGAGCACTCGCATGCGAATTCTCGTTGCCCTGCTGTGCCTGCTCGCCTGGGCGAGCGCTGCGTCGGGCCAAAGCATCGAATCGATCATCATGCCGGGCAAGCTGATTGCCGGGCATGCCAAGCTCGAGTCCGACTGCCAGAACTGCCACGTGCGCTTCAAGAAGAAGGAGCAGAGCCGGCTGTGCCGCGATTGCCACAAGCCGGTACGTGCCGACATCGCCGCCAAACGCGGCTATCACGGCCGCCTCAAACCCCAGGCGTGCAGCAACTGCCACACCGATCACGAAGGTCGCGGCGCGCGCATCGTCATCCTCGACGAGAAGAAATTCGATCACAACAAGAGCGACTACCGCCTCAAGGGCAAGCACGTCGAGCTCAAGTGCACCTCGTGCCACCTGCCCGGGAAGAAGCATCGCGAGGCGCCGGGCCAATGCGTGGATTGCCACAAGAAGGACGACACCCACAAGGGCGGCCTGGGGCCGAAGTGTGCTGACTGCCACGACGAACGCGATTGGAAGAAGACCCGCTTCGACCACGACAAGACCGACTTCAAGCTACGCGGCGGCCACCAGAAGCCGGCGTGCACCGACTGCCACCTCAAGAACCGGTTCAAGGAAACGCCGACCCGATGCGTGGCCTGCCACCGTGACGACGACCCGCACAAGCGCCGCTATGGCGACAAGTGCGAGAGTTGCCACGTGGACGCCGACTGGAAGCGGCTGAGCTTCGATCACGACCGCGACACCCGCTACCACCTCATCGGCAAACACGTGCAGGTCAAGTGCGACACCTGCCACACCGGTTTCCTCTACCGCGACAAACTCGCCACGCAATGCGTCTCGTGCCATCGCGGCGACGATCCGCACAAGGGCGAACTCGGCCAGCAGTGCCAGAACTGTCACACCGAGTGGTCATGGACCAAGACCCGTTTCGATCACGCAAAAACCAAATTCCCGCTGCTGGGCAAACACCTCAACACCCAATGCGAGTCTTGCCACAAGACTGATCGCTACAAGGATGCGCCGACGAAATGCGTCGCCTGCCACCTCGAAGACGACAAGCACAAGAAGCGCTTCGGCGAGAAGTGCGAGCGCTGCCACGGCGCTGACGACTGGAAGAAGATTCGCTTCGATCACGCGCACGACACCAAGTACCCGCTGCGCGGCAAACACGTCGACGTGAAGTGCGACAGTTGCCACACCGGCTTCCTGTACGAGGTGAAGCTCGAACAGACGTGCGTGGCCTGCCACAGGGAAGACGACGTCCACAAGAACCAGCTCGGCCCCAAATGCGACCAGTGCCACGCCGAGGATGACTGGAAACGCACCGGTTTCGACCACGGCCGCTCGCGCTTCCCGCTGCTCGGCCGCCATCAGGTGGTGAAGTGCGACGACTGCCACAAAGCTGCCACCTACCGCGATGCCGAGACCACCTGCGTGGCCTGTCATAAGGAAGACGACGTCCACAAGGCCACGCTCGGCCCCAAATGCGAGAGCTGCCACAACGCGCGCGACTGGCGGCTGTGGGACTTCGACCATGACAAGACCGACTTCAAGCTCGACGGCGGTCACGACAAGATCGCGTGCACCAGCTGTCATCGCCAGGCGATCACCGGGCAGATCGAGCTGTCGACCACCTGCCCCGCCTGCCATGCCAACGACGATGTGCATGAAGGCGCCTTTGGCAAGCAGTGCGAACGCTGCCACGTGAGCAGCAGTTTTACCGAAGTCGATCCGCTGAAGCGACGCTGACCGTCACCACCGTGACGCCGTTCCGGTGCGCGTTGCCCCGAATTTGCCGCGCGCGCATCCGCCACACAGACGCCGGCGCACAGCTTGTTACGCCATGAAGGGCGTTATTCCGTTGACGTGGGAAATTTCCACACATACACTCGCGGCCAATATGGGAATTTTTCCCATGATGACATCCGCAACCACACGGAATCCGTCCCATGGTCCACATTCCGGCCGATCCGAACCGCTCAGCTCGCGCGCCAAGCCTCACCCCAAGCGCTTGGCCCCTGAGGCTCTGCCTGTGGCTGGCGATGCTTTTCTGGTGCGCGCTGGCCAACGCCCAGATCTCGACGGTGGCGGACCACACCACGACCGGTTTTCCACTACAGGGTGCGCATGCCGACGCACGCTGCGAAAGCTGCCACGTCAAAGGGGTGTTCAAGGGCACGCCGCGCACTTGCGAGGGCTGCCACAGCAATGGCAGCGCCATTACCAGCACGGCCAAACCGGCGTCGCATGTCCCCACGAACGAAGCCTGCAGCACCTGCCACTCGTCAAAAGCATGGAGCGGTGCGCGCTTCGTCCATACCGGCATCACCAACAACTGTGCCAGCTGCCACAACGGCAGCATGGCGCCGGGCAAGCACGCCGGCCATATCCAGACCAGTGCACCGTGCGAGAGCTGTCACCAGTCGACGGCCTCGTTCCGTGCCGCGCGTTTTGATCACACCGGCATCACCAACAACTGCGCCAGCTGCCACAACGGCAGCCGGGCGATCGGCAAGAGCGCCAGCCACATCCCCACCTCGGCAGCGTGCGAGAGCTGTCACCAATCGACCGCCAGCTTCGCCGGCGCCCGTTTCGACCACGGCAACGTGTCCGCCGGCAGCTGTAGCAGTTGTCACAACGGCCGCACCGCCGCCGGCAAGACGGCCAGTCACATCCCGACCAGTCAGTCCTGCGACAGCTGTCACCGCATCGGCGGATGGACGCCTGCCACCTTCAGCCACAGCGGCGTGGCGGCGGGCACCTGCGCCACCTGCCACAACGGCCGCAACGCCATCGGCAAGACGGCCAGCCACATTCCGACCAGCCAGTCGTGCGACAGCTGTCACCGCACCAGCGGCTGGACACCGGCCACCTTCAGCCACAGTGGCGTAGCCGCCGGCACCTGCACCACCTGCCACAACGGCAATACCGCCGCCGGCAAGTCCGCCGGCCATATCCCCACCAGCCAGTCTTGCGATACGTGCCATGGCACCAGTGGCTGGACGCCGGCCAACTTCAGCCACAGCAGCGTGGCGGCCGGCACCTGTACCAGCTGCCACAACGGCAGCACGGCAACGGGCAAGTCTTCCGGGCACCTGCCGACCAGCCAGTCCTGCGACAGCTGTCACCGCACCAACGCGTGGACGCCCGCCACCTTCTCACACAGCGGAATCGCTGCCGGCACCTGCACCACCTGTCACAACGGCAATACCGCCACCGGAAAATCCGCCGGTCACATCCCGACAAGCCAGTCTTGCGATACGTGCCATGGCACCAGCGGTTGGACACCGGCCAATTTCAACCACAGCGGCATTGGCGCCGGCACCTGCGCCACCTGCCACAACGGCAGTACGGCCACCGGCAAGTCCTCAGGGCACCTGCCGACCAGCCAGTCCTGCGACAGTTGCCATCGCACCAACGCATGGACCCCGGCGACGTTCAGCCACAGCGGTGTGGCCGCCGGCACCTGTGCGACCTGCCACAATGGCAGTACGGCCACCGGCAAGTCATCCAGCCACATTCCGACCAGCCAGTCTTGCGACAGTTGCCACCGGACGAGCGGCTGGACCCCAGCGACCTTCAGCCATACCGGCGTCGCACCGGGCACCTGCGCCACCTGCCACAACGGCAGCAGTGCCGCCGGCAAACCCTCGAGCCATCTGCCGACCAGCCAGTCCTGCGACAGCTGCCACCGCACCAACGCCTGGACCCCGGCGACGTTCAGCCACACCGGCGTCGCCGCCGGCACCTGCGCCACCTGCCACAATGGCAGTACGGCCACCGGCAAGTCATCCAGCCACATTCCGACCAGCCAGTCTTGCGACAGTTGCCA